>NZ_FXZD01000010.1 GCF_900169145.1 Brevibacterium antiquum CNRZ 918
CGCAGCATCCGGAACGGTTCGCGAAACCACCGACGACCCCGGCACCAGCCGAGGTCGTCGGGATCAACCATCGAGAGATAGACACGCTAGCAGCGTGAGTGACTCCAAACAGCTTGACAGGGCGCGCTCAATGAGCTTTTCCTTGGGCAGGGCCAGCTGCAGGGAGGCGCGGCGAGCAATCCAGCTCGCCCCGCCTCGGTGGTGCTGATACAGTCGTGGGCATTGACATGGGGTGCCTCGTGAACATGAAGCGCGGCTGAGAGAACACCCATCGAACCTGATCTGGGCCATACTAGCGAAGGGATCGTCATGGTTGACTTCGACCTGCGTTCTGCCAATGCACGACTGCGTGCGAGCAATCCACTCATCCAATGCATCACCAACACGGTCGTGCAGCAATTCAGTGCCAACGTGCTCCTGGCCATCGGTGCTTCCCCTGCGATGCTCGACCACGACGCCGACGCCGCACAGTTCACGCACATCGCCAGCGGACTGCTGGTCAACTTCGGCACGGCCACGAACCAGCAGTTCCTCGCGGCCGACGCCGCAATCGATGCAGCCAACGAAGACTCCAAGCCGTGGGTCCTCGACCCGGTGAGCATCGGCGCCGTCGACTTCCGGACCACGCGAATCCACCGTGCTGCCGGCTCGGGACCCACCGCGATTCGCGGCAATGCCTCCGAGATCGCGGCACTCGCGGGAGTCGGCCTGGGCGGACGAGGCGTCGAATCCACTGACGAGGTCGACGCAGTGCTTCCCGCGGCAGCAACCCTGGCAAGGACAACCGGTGCCATCGTTGCAGTCTCGGGTCCCAGAGACGCGATCCTCGCTCATATCGACGGGGTCGATCATGTCGCCCGCCTTGATGGGGGACACTCCTATATGCCGCTGGTCATCGGAACCGGGTGCTCTCTCGGTGCAGTCACCGCCGCGTATCTCGTCGGCGCAACGACTTCCTCGGCGAGGTTCAATGCTGTCGTCGCGGCCCATGCGCACTTCAAGGTTGCCGGTGAGGCCTCCGCAACTGGTGCAAAGGGGCCCGGCAGCTACTCGGTGAACTTCCTCGACGCGCTGTACACACTCGACGCGAAGCAGCTGGCGGGCGCGCAGATCGAGGCCGACACGATCGAAGGACCACAGTCATGAGCGAAGCGAGTTGCGAAGCCAACTCCCGTCTGGCAGGCATCGACACTCGGCTCTACCTCGTCACCGACTCGACCCAGTGCCGGGAAGCTGGACGCAGTGTCGCCGACACTGTTCGCGAGGCAGTCGCCGGGGGAGTCGGGATCGTCCAGGTCCGGGACAAGGACATCGACGATGACGCCTTCTACACCCTGACCCGCGAGGTCATCGCCGCCGTCGACGGTGCAACTGCCGACAGTGCAACGGCCGATGGTACTGCGTGCGGAGAGAAGCGCCGGGTGCCCGTCGTCCTCAACGATCGAGTCGCCGTCGCCCAACGGCTCCTCGCCGAGGGCTCGCTCGTCGACATCCACGTCGGGCAGACGGACACACCTGTCGAGCAGGTGCGCGATCTCGTCGGCCCAGAACCCCTCATCGGGCTCTCTGCGGCCAACGGTGCCGAGTTCTCCGCAGCCCGGGAATCGGGAGTCGTCGACCTCGTCGGAATCGGGCCCGTCTACGACACCACGACGAAGACCGACGCACCCGACGGAATCGGGCCCGACCGCCTCGGCGAGCTTGTGGGCGAGGCAGGATTACCTGCTGTTGCCATCGGCGGGATCAGCACTTCTCGTGCCGCTGAACTGCGGGGGCGGGGGCTGATCGGGATCTGCGTGGTCTCTGCCATCTGCCGCGCCGATGACCCGCGTGCCGCGGCGAAACAGCTGCTCGCGGCGTTCGGTGACGGACAGGTGACATTGGCTGACGGACAGGCGACTTTGGCTGACGGACAGGTGACATTGGCTGACGGACGTGCGGAGGCAGCTCAGTGACCACTCGTCCGCCTATCGCACTGTCCATCGCCGGCACCGACCCCAGCGGGGGAGCCGGCATCCACGCCGACCTCAAGACCTTCACGGCCCGCGGGGTGCTGGGCACCACCGCAATCACCGCACTCGTCGCGCAGAACACTCACGGTGTGTCCCAGGTGTACGGAATCGACGATGCGTTCGTCTCGGACCAGCTCGACAGCGTCTTGAACGACATGCCCGTCGACGCCACGAAATCAGGGATGCTCGGCTCACGCTCACTTGTGGAACTCGTGGTCGCACGTGCAGCCCAGGGACAGCTGGGCTACTACACCGTGGACCCGGTGATGGTCGCAACTTCCGGGCACCGCCTCCTCGAGGTCGATGCCGTGGCCGCAGTCCGCGATCACCTGCTCCCGGTCTCGGACCTCATCACCCCTAACCTGCCCGAGGCGGCGCTGCTGATCGGTGACGATGAGCCCGTGGCCCAGAATCCGCAGGAGATGTTGGACCAGGCCAGACAGCTTGTCGACCGCGGTCCTCGTGCGGTGCTGCTCAAGGGCGGGCACGCGATCGAGGGTGACGTCGCGGACGTTCTCGTCACCGCCGAAGGTGCCGTCACCGAGTTCACCCACCCACGAGTGGAGACGCCGAATACCCATGGCACGGGGTGCACATTGTCGGCCGCGATCACCGCCGAGGTGGCCGTGCTCAAGCGTGAACGTGCAGTTGACGAGGTGAGCTCGGACCTTCTTCACGAAGCCGTGGACAGTGCCCTGAACTATCTGGCCCGGGCACTGAAGTCCGCCGCCAACTGGCAGGTCAGCCTGGATCCGAAGGGTGCCCACGGTCCCGTCGACCACCAGGTCGACATCGTCCGCCGCTAAAACAACCAATCACACACCCGGTTCAGCATGCCATCCGGGTGCCGCACAATGACGCTTCGGGACCGCCGAGGTCCCTTGAAAATGGGAGACATCAATGACGACAGACTTTTCTGCAGGCCCTCAGACCACTCAGCTGTGGGACCGAGTGCGCCCCATCGTCGAGCAGATCGAGAACCTGCCATTCCTCGGCCAGCTCGCCGCGGGCAGCTTGGACGTGAATGCCTTTGCGAACTACATCGTCCAGGATGGGATCTACCTCAACGGCTACGCGAAGGCGATGTCCTTCCTCGCCGCCGGTGCCAACGACCGGAATGAAGCACGGTTCTGGGCCAGTTCGGCAGCCGAGGCCATCAGTGTGGAAGAGGAGATGCATGGTGAGCTGCTCGCCGATCCTCGCCTGGCCGCAGCCCACGACGAGCTCGTCAGCAGCGGGGCCGGTTTCAAGGCCTCACCCACCACCTTGGGCTATGTGTCCTTCCTCGTCGCCACGGCAGCCAGCCGCTCCTATGGTGAAGGCGTGGCCGGAGTCCTGCCGTGCTTCTGGGTCTATGCGCACATGGGCAAGGTCCTCGTCGAACGGGCCGGTCAGATGAGTGCTGATCACCCGTACCGCACCTGGGTCCAGACCTACGATTCACCCGAATTCGATGAGTCGACCCGGCAGGCTGTGCAGCTGCTCGAACAGGAACTCACCAACGCCCCCGCCGAGGTGGCCGCACAGATGCGTGCCACGTTCGAGCAGGCATGCGTGTACGAACTCCACTTCTGGGCCTCGGCGCATGCGATGCAGGACTGGGATGCGGGAGTTTTCGTTCCGAAGAGCTGAGTATCGTTTGCCGGTGCCGGTGCCGGTGCCGGTGCCGGTGCCTGTGCCGGTGCCAGTGCCAGTGATGGTTCCGGTGATGGGGACTGTGCAGGTTCTGGTGATGGGGGACAGGGGACGGTGCTGGGGACTGTTCAGGTTTCGGGTTTGAGTTGGCGAAGGAGATTCCACATCGCGATGGCGGTGATCACTAGGAACACACCAGTTGGAAGAATCAGAAGGGCTTCCGGCCACGATCTGCCCATTCCGACGTCGAGTGTCTGCGCCAGCGACACTGTAAACAGCAGAGCACAGGCACCAGCGGTGATTCGCATGAACTCCATCAGACAGTCGAAGAGATAGTCGCGTTCACCTCGTTGCAGCCAATACTCCTTGTGGGGAATATTGACGAGTCCGAGCGGCAGTTTCTCGTATATTTGGCGGATCGAGAGCAGTGCTGGGATGCCCACTCCCAGCGGAACGAGCCATGCCATGACTTCGCTCTTTGACGACCAACCATCGGGCTGACCGTTTGCGCCGAAATGGCTCGGGACCTGGTCAGGTGCGTTGAACCAGGCCCACACTGCAAAGCCGATGAGCACCAGAATCGACAGCACTGCGAAGATCAGCGCTGCGAGTCCTGGCCGACGGGGCGGACGATGACTGATGCTCGGGTCTGTCGAGGAAGGCACCCTGTCACTCTATCTGCCCGTTCAGTCCGGGACTACAGGCAGGCTTAGGGCTCCGGGCGGTCTTAGGACTCCGGCCGGTGCAGGTTTAGGCCCGGTGTGGCCTCAGGCTCAATGGGTCCCAGGTGGATCGTCGGCGAGCCCTGCTCTTGGACCGAGTGATCCCATCGCGTGCCATCCGCGACGCAATGTGGTCCACAGGAGGACATGGTCGACTTCCATCAGGGGCACGCGGTCATGTCGCGGGCAGGCAAATCGTCCGACGAAGAACACGATCGTTGTGAAACACACACCGATGATAAACAGAATAAGCAGATCCATGACGGCCCCCTCACACCCGACTCGAATGCTTGGTTCCATCTTCTCTCCAAAACAAGAAGAAAGATAGGGCCACCTCCCAACAAGTGGACTGCAGACCGCCCCTATTCCTGAGACATTTCTGCCCGCGAAACGATCGCCCATTGCAGGGAACCGAGATCGGAATTCGTCGCCGGCGCTGCTGGCGAAATCGTCAATTGGGGGTGGCTGAATCCGGTGGCGCCGTGGCTCTTCTTCTGCTCAGCGGATGTAAGAGACAGAGCTTCTGGTGATGGTTCTGTGCTCAGGGGCCGATTGTCGTTCTACTCGCTGACCTGGACCGTTACAAGTTTGCTGCGTTTTTCGCCCATCAATAGGTACAACAATAAAAGAATGAACGAACAAAAATAGAAACTCAAGGGTCAAAAACAGTGAACTCGGAGTATAATTGAAGGAAGAGCAACAACGATGTTGGCGAATGGACTTCAACACCATGACTCTCACCCCCGACCGCACACCACACAACCCGGAAGAGCGTGACCCACGCCCCGGCACTGGTGATGCCACGGCGGGAAAAGACGCGGCTTCTGACACCACTTCTGATGCGGCTGAGACTGAGACTGCGGCTTCTAGTGAAGAGGCGTCGTCATCGGATGAAGATGCGTCGTCGGATGGGCCACCGTCCTTGTTCGACCAACTCAAAGACTCCAACCTCGACCTCACCGGCCACCCCCTGGCGAAGAAGTTCGAATCCCTCCCCGCCGTCCCCACAGGCGACCCAGACGACCCGAAAGAGTCGGATGATCAGGGTCAGACAGGTGAGCCCAACGATCAGGACGGGTCGGACGCTGATGGTGCGGAGGTTGCTGATGGCAATGGTGCCGCGGCCTGTACGGCTCCGACTGTCGATGATTCGAGTGGCTCAAATCCCACTACTTCCGACTCCAGTAGTCCTAGTCCTCATCCTTTGTTGTCGAATGAAGAGTGGACAGATCTGTCTCGCTTCGCACCCGAAGTCACCAACAGCCTCACCGCGCTCAGTGGCCTCAAGGATGGGTTGCGGACCTTTGACCGGCGGATGGGTCCCGATGATGCGATCAGACTCATCGATGGACTCGAAGCCCTAGGCCGCGTCAACGAGGCACTATCGACTCTGGCCCTAGCCGTGTGTGAACGAGTCGGAACACCCACCGACTATGGTGCCAAAACCACGAAGGCCCTCATCCAAGACCGGTTGAACATCACCAGCCGCGAAGCCAACCGTCGCACCGAAATGGCCAAGAACCTCGGCGGACGGGTGACCCTGACGGGTCAGCCACAAGCACCGGTCTATCCCATCGTGGCCGATGCCTTCAACGAAGGCCGCCTCTCCGCTGACCAGGCCAGTCTCATCAAAGACTGCTTGAAGTCGCTGCCCACCTGGGTCAGTCAAGCCAATTGTGACTACGCCGAAACGACACTCGTCGAGAAGGCACCCAGTGTTAGGGTCCATGACCTGCGTGCCATCTTCGCTCGCATCCTGGCTCATATTGATCCTGACGGGCAAGAGCCCGTCGATGCCACGGATCGGACCATGTACAAGGTGAGCATGCATGCTCGTGATAACGGTGATTGGGAGATCGCTGGTCTCCTGGACCCTGTCACGGGTGGTGTGCTCAACGGGCTGCTGACGCAGAGAACGAAGATCGGCAAGACCGACGAGAGTGCCACAAGCGTCAACGGTGGGGAGGACTCTGCCGGTACTGACGATCACGCCGACACCGAGTCTGGTGTTCTTGAAGATGGAACTCTCGTTGATATGACGGGGCAGAGGTTGAGTGCTCAGGAGTGGATCTACGAACGCTTCGCGACTTTGATCGGGCGCATTGACATGACGCGGACTGGTCAAGGCTCGCAATACGCTCTGGTCGTGACAGCGAAGGCTGAAGATCTTGCGAAGGGTACCGGGGCTGGTGCCACGGGTACTGAGAATCCGGTCCCGATCAGTGAACTCGTTCGCAACGGTCTGAACGGGGCGGTGTTCTTCGAACTGATTTCGGAGAAGGCGAAGACGATGCAAGTGGTCACGGAGAATCGGTTCGCGAACGCGAAGCAGATCGCGGTTCTCACTGCTCGTGATCAAGGGTGTACGTTCCCTGGCTGTGATGCACCGCCGGGGTGGTGCGATGCCCACCATATTGTGGAATGGGCACAAGAGGGCAGGACCGATATCAACAATATGATGTTGAATTGTTCGGCCCACCACCACTTGTTGGATAGATCGGAGTGGGAGACGGTGATGCTTAAGGATGGGCGTCCGGCGTGGGTGCCTCCTGCATCGATTGATCCGGCTAGGCGGCCGATATTGCATGCGAGATTCGTGGCTCAAGAAGTCATCGACACACTCTTCGACGAATAGATCGTCCTTAGACCGGCAGCGCACTCATGTGTCGTTGGCCCATTCTTAGAACGGCAGCCCATCCTCAATTCGGCTGCACCTCCATAGATCATTGGCCCACTCTTCGCTTGGTAACGATGCCATCCAGGTTAGCGCCGGTGCAGCACTGGATCAGTGACAAGAGGCCAGGCGCGGGCATGACGGATCAGGTGTAGCTGAGAGCCAAATTCGACACCGCAGCCGATACCGAGCGAGCTGCCCGCCGACCCTGCTCGGCAGTGACATTTGCTGAGAACGTGAAACGCACACTCGTCTTCGCGACATCATCGTCGATGCCCAAAGCAGTGAGCACATGCGATGGCTCATCCGAGCCGACGGCGCAGGCTGAACCACTCGAGGCAGTGATGCCGAGACGTTCGAGTTCGAGCAGCACGGCCTCGCCGCTAGTGCCTGCGAAGCAGAACGAGGCGTGATTGGGAGTGCGCACCGACTCGCTGCCGGTGAGGAATGCACCCGGAACGGAATCCAGCACCTCGGCGATGAAATCGTCACGAATGGTCTGGACGCGTTCGGCAGCCTCTGCCCGCTCCGCCTCGGCGAGTTCCAAAGCGGCAGCAAAGGCCACAGCCAAGGCCACATTTTCCGTCCCCGACCGGCGCCCGGACTCCTGACCGCCACCGTGGATAAGCGGTTCGAGAGGGATCCGCGCCCGGATTGCGGCGACGCCGATTCCCTTCGGCGCACCGACCTTGTGCCCGGCCAGGCTCATGGCGTCCACGCCGAGCCCGCTCAGCGGCAGCCAACCCGCCGCCTGCACCGCATCGGTGTGGAAGTACGCACCGGCATCGTGTGCGACGTCAGCCAAGGCCGCAATGTCGGCAACGGTACCGATCTCATTGTTGGCGTACCCCAGGCTGACCAGCAGTGTGTCCTTGCGCAGGGCCGAACGAAGGGCGCTTGTGGTGATCACTCCATCGGACTCGACGGGCACCTCCGTGATCTCGAACCCGTGCCGACGAACCAAGAAATCCGCCGAGGCGAGCACCGCCTCATGTTCAAGGGCAGACGTCACGATATGTCGGCGAGGTGGTCGACCCTTCCTTCTGTCACCAGAGCCAGAGTCGCCAAGTGCCCCCGCCTCAAGGGCACCCGCCTCAAGAGCGACCGCCCCGAGAGCGATCCCGACGATCGCAAGGTTGTCGGACTCGGTGCCGCCGCTGGTGAAGATGATGTCGGTGCTGCGCATTCTCAGCACCTTCGCGACCCGGCGACGGGCATCCTTCAGCGCCTCGGCCGAGGTGCGGCCGACCTCGTGATGGCTCGACGGGTTACCGAAGGCTCCGGTCAGATACGGCCATGCCGCTTCGAGAGCCTCCTTGCGCACGGGAGCCGCCGAGGCGGTGTCGAGGTAGAGCGGTGCTCCCGTGTCCAGCTGCTGATCGAATGGCATCTCAGTTCGACCCTGCACCGATGTTCGACCCCACGCCGGTGTTCGACCCTGCACCAGTGGTGGACCCCACGCCGATGTTCGACCCTGCACCGATATTCGGCACCGCGTCGGCTTCGAAGCCCCGATCGATACTGTCCGAAAGGTCCAGGTCGAGCCCCAAATCGATCGCGCGCATACTATGGGTCAGTGCTCCGGATGAGATGACGTCGACTCCGGTGGCGGCGATGTCTGCAACGGTGTCGAGGGTGACGTTGCCGCTGGCCTCAACGACTGCACGACCCGCAATGAGTTCGACTCCGGCCCGCAGATCGGCCAGGGAGAAGTTGTCGAGCATGATGATGTCGGCGCCACAGTCGAGAACAGGT
Organism: Brevibacterium antiquum CNRZ 918; assembly: GCF_900169145.1. Taxonomy (GTDB): domain Bacteria; phylum Actinomycetota; class Actinomycetes; order Actinomycetales; family Brevibacteriaceae; genus Brevibacterium; species Brevibacterium koreense. The sequence goes on from NZ_FXZD01000010.1 coordinate 8,799, forward strand.
GCGATCTGTTCGAGCCGATCGACCTCGACCTCAATCGTCGTCGTATGGGGAAGCCGGGCACGGGCCGCGCGGATCGCTTCCGCCACCTCGGCTCCCTCACCTGCTAAAACGGCGAGGTGATTGTCCTTGACCATGACCGCGTCGGAGAGCCCGAACCGGTGATTATGCCCACCTCCGCAGCGCACCGCATGCTTCTCGAAAGCACGCAGCCCAGGGGTCGTCTTGCGGGTATCGACAATGCGCACACTGTGACCGGCGGAGTTCGACGTAGCGGCCTCGACGAAGGCTCTGGTCTGAGTCGCGATGCCACTCATCCGCTGGCAGAAGTTCAGCGCGATCCGCTCCGCCCGCAACACGGCACGCGCCGGGCCCGACACCCTCGCCAACGTGTCACCGGGAGAGAAGACTGCACCGTCGGCAACACTGACATCTACCTCGACACCGGCGTCGACGAGCGAGAATGCTCGTGCAAAAACCTCACCACCAGCAAAGACGCCAGCCTCTCGCGCCCTGAGTACCGCCTTCGCCGAGGCGCTAGCCGGCACAAACGTGTCTCCCGTGATGTCGCCCCACGGGGCATCTTCATCGAGGGCGAAGCGAAGTGCGGACTCAACCGTCGCGGTCGTCAGCATGAAACAGCCTCCTGAAGCAGGGCAGTGGTGGATCCGAAGAGTATCGGAGAGGGGGCGGGAAAGTCCGAGCGTGTATGGGCCCCGCGACTTTCCCTCCGCGCGAGGGCATGAGAAGCGATAGACCGGGCAATGAGCACAAGGTTGGCGGTCTCGACACGTTCGACCAGTTGCTGTGGTGCGTATTCGCCCAAGGTACGTGGAGTGGCACGTTCACCCTCGCCGAGGTGGTCGAGCAGTGCCCGCAACCCGTGATCGTTTCGTTCGACGCCAAGATGAGCCCAAGCCAGAGCCTGGAGATCTTCACGAGAGACTGTGCTCGCTGCACAAGAATCTGTCCCGAGGCGAGCCTCACGCGTGAGGCTCGCCTCCGACAACTGCGCGGAGGTGAGCCCTGTCTCGAAGCCTGGGCCAACGTCGATGGCTGCCGCTGCCCGTGTGCCGAAGACAGCTCCTTCGAGCAGGGAATTCGACGCGAGACGGTTGGCTCCATGGACACCGGTGCAGGCGACCTCGCCGACTGCGAAGAGGCGAGCGATGCTGGTGCGTCCGTCCAAGTCAGTTCTGATGCCACCCATGAAGTAATGGGCTGCCGGGGTGACCGGAATGAGATCGGTGGCCAGATCGAAGCCGTGCGCGGCCAGACCGCGAGCGATGCTGGGAAAACGGGTCATGACCTCGGGCACAGATCGGGCATCCACGTAGCAGGGGCGACCAGCTTGGGCAGCCATTCTTCGGTGGATCGCCAGGGCCACGACATCACGGGGCGCCAGCTCACCTCGGCGATCGACCTCTGGCATGAACCGATGGCCGTGAGCGTCAAGGAGGGGAGCGCCGGCACCACGGACTGCTTCGGAGATGAGGAATCCGGACCCGGCCAGCGAGGTGGGATGGAACTGGTAGAACTCCATGTCGGATACGGCAGCGCCGGCACGGATTGCGGCCGCCAGACCATCTCCGGTGGCAGCTGCGGGGTTCGTCGTATGCGCATAGAGCTGACCTGCCCCACCGGTGGCCAACACGACGGCATCGGCGCTGAGATGCTCATGTGCACCGTGCCGAAGTACGTGCACACCGGTGACTTCGCGTCTGCTCACCGCATCTGTAACTTCGCTGCTGAGACCACACCCTGCATCAGGCTCTGTAGGAGAAGTGACCAGGTCGAGAAGCATCGTGTGTTCGAGCAGGCGCACGGTGCCAGTAGCGACGGCGGCGCGAAGTGCCTTCGACAGAGCGTCGACGATCGCCTTTCCGGTGGCATCACCGCCGGCGTGGAGAATACGCGGAATCGAATGCGCTCCTTCCAAGCCGCGCGCCCAATCACCGTTCTCGTCGCGGTCGAAGGCGACGCCGGCAGCCGCGAGCTCGAGGATCCTCTCTGGCCCCTCGCTACACAGGACGCGCACCGCTGTGGCATCGCTGAGTCCGGCACCAGCGCCCACACTGTCAGCGATATGCGATTCGACGGTGTCATCGGTACTGATCACTCCGGCGATTCCTCCCTGTGCCAGAGCAGTGTTCGACTCGCCGAGGCGGCCCTTCGTCACCACGGTGACCTCGTGCCTGCCCGCCAGCCGCAGAGCCGTGGTCAGGCCCGCGATTCCGGACCCGATGATGAGTACGCGACTCATGCGCCCCTCAGATCCGAGGTTTCGCAGCGAGCATCCGCTCCAGGGACACCCGAGCCGAATCGGCCACCTCGGCGTCGACCGTGATCTGGTTGATCACTTGGCCCTCGAGCAGGGCTTCGAGGACCCAGGCGATGTAGCCGGGGTGGATGCGATACATCGTCGAACACGGGCACACCACCGGATCGAGGCAGAAGATCGTGTGCTCGGGATGTTCGGCGGCCAACCTTTGGACGAGGTTGATCTCGGTGCCGATCGCGAACGTGGTGGGTTCGGCCGCCTCGGCGATGGCCTTCGTGATGTAGGCGGTGGAACCGGATTCGTCGGCCGCGGCCACGGTCTCCTGCGGGCACTCGGGGTGGACGATGACGCGGACATCGGGATGATCGATGCGTGCCTTTTCGATCTGTGCGGGGGTGAAGCGTTTATGCACCGAGCAGAATCCTTGCCACAGGATGACCTTCGAATCCTCGATGGTGTCGGGGGAGTTGTTGCCCAGCGGGCGAGCCGGGTTCCACAGCGGCATGGCCTCGAGGTCGATGCCCATGCCCAGGGCGGTGTTGCGGCCCAGATGCTGATCGGGGAAGAAGAGTACCCGCTGGCCGCGCTCGAATGCCCACTCGAGGACCACCTCGGCGTTGGATGAGGTGCACACGATCCCGCCGTTCCGACCGCAGAACCCCTTGATCGCGGCCGAGGAATTCATATAGGTGACCGGGATGACGGGCACCTTGCCATCGGCGTTGGGCTCGGTGCCCAACAGGTCGCTCAGCTGCTCCCAGCAGTCCTCGACCTGGTCGATGTCGGCCATGTCGGCCATCGAACAGCCCGCGGCGAGGTTGGGCAGGATCACCGACTGCTCAGATGTCGAGAGCAGATCCGCAGTCTCGGCCATGAAATGGACGCCGCAGAAGATGATCGCCTCGGCCTCCGGGTGGTTCTGCGCGGCCTTGGCGAGCATGAATGAGTCGCCGATGTAGTCGGCATGTTCGACGACCTCGACCCGCTGGTAGTGGTGACCGAGGATGACGACCCGCTCGCCGAGTTCGGCTTTGGCGCGGATGATCCGCTCGTCCAGCTCTGCCGCCGAGGCGTCCCTGTACTCCCGTGGAATCTCACCCTGGCGAGGGGCTACCGAGGGGATCGGATCGTCCATCGAGGCCCCCGGCCCATAACCGGGCTTGACGTCGACATCCCACGGGGCATCGATGAGGTCGGTCGAACACATTTCGTCGCCCGAGCCGGTCGCGGAGATGTCCTTGAGGGTGAGCTCAATCGAAGCTGTTGTGGTCATCATCGTCCTTCACAGAGTGGGGCGGTGCGCCCTGAGAACAGAGCAGATCGCCCCCGAAAAAGGTTTGCGCAGATTTGAGCTTAATGATCATCGCTCGTAATGTAAAACACCACCGTGCGGTGAACCGGGGCGATGATCTAGTCTGGAAACTGGCTCGCAATCCGAGTCGACCCGAACGTGAACTCGCGCGATTCGACCGGCACCACCGTCTGCCGCCGACTTGTGCTCATGCGCCGCTGACGATGCGCCGCCACCCAGACGAAGGCCGACCGAAGAGGATGCCCATGCCCCTGCCCCATGAACCGACACCCGCACAGCCCGAGAAATCTGCGGCTGATGACGACGAGTCGACCCCGCCCTACGGGGGCGGTGCCAGCCAGACCGCTTCCGGTGCAGGTTCTGCCGGTACGGATTCGACCAGCGCGGGCACTGCCGGTGCGGTCTCGCTTCCACCTCGGCGGGTGCGGACTCTCGATCTCATCAAAGCCAAGTCAGAAGGTCGTCGCTGGGCGATGCTGACCAGCTATGACCAGTACACGGCGGCCCTGTTCGAGCAGGCTGGGGTCGAGGTTCTGCTGGTCGGTGACTCCGCGGCGAATAATGTCTACGGTCACGAGACCACGCTGCCTGTCACCGTTGATGAGCTCATTCCACTGGCTCGCGCCGTCTCGAGCGCTACCTCGCGGGCCCTCATCGTGGCGGATCTGCCCTTCGGCAGCTACGAGATCTCCGATGAGCAGGCAGTCGCGACTGCCGTGCGCTTCATGAAAGAGGCCGGTGTCCACGCGGTCAAGCTCGAAGGGGGAGCGGCCGTGGCCACCCGCATCAAGGCGATCACCACCGCCGGCATACCGGTGATGGCCCACATCGGCTTCACGCCGCAGGCCGAGCACAACCTCGGCGGGTACAAGGTCCAAGGGCGTGGGGATGCCGGCAATGCACTGTTGGCCGATGCCCGAGCGGTCGCCGAGGCGGGAGCATTCTCCGTGGTCATGGAGATGGTTCCAGCCGGCCTGGCTGGACGGGTGAGTGCAGAATTGGCGATTCCGACCGTGGGGATCGGCGCCGGTGCCGACTGCGATGCCCAGGTGCTCGTATGGCAGGACATGGCAGGCCTGCGAACGGGGAAAGCACCCAGATTCGTCAAGCGATATGCCGACCTGCACTCGGTGCTCTTCGACGCCGTCGGACGCTACGTCGACGAGGTCAAGAGCGGCGAATTCCCTGAACCCGAACGGAGCTTCGACTGATGGAGGTCGGTGGAATTCAGGCGCTGCGTGCCTGGCGCAAACGACAGTCGGGCACCGTGTCTCTGGTACCGACGATGGGGGCTCTGCACTCGGGGCATCGGGCACTGATGGACCGGGCCGCGGCCTCCGGGGACGCGGTCGTGACCAGCATCTTCGTCAACCCACTGCAGTTCGGAACGGACGAAGACTTCTTCAAATACCCGCGTCCTTTCCAGGCTGACTTAGACGTCTGTGAGGCCGCAGGAGTGGACTTCGTGTTTGCTCCGGCGCTGGGGGAGATGTACCCCGCTGCCCCCGAGGTCACCGTCTCCTCCGGGCGGATGGGCACGGTGTATGAAGGTGCGGTGCGGCCCGGGCATTTCGACGGGGTCCTGACGGTGGTGGCTAAGCTCTTCACCCTGGCGTCACCGGACTCGGCGGTCTTCGGGCTCAAGGACATCCAGCAGTTCTGCCTGGTCAAGCGCCTGATCGATGACCTCAACTTCGACATCGATCTGATCGGCCTGCCCGTGGTCCGCGACGAAGATGGTTTGGCCATGTCGAGCCGCAACGAATACTTGGCCCCCGCAGATCGAGCGGCCGCCTTGGCCATTCCTCAGGCCTTGGACGCCGCTGCCCAGGCAGCTTCTGATGGATCACCGGCTGGCGTCGAGGCGGCGGCGCAAGCGGTGCTTCATGTGGCTGCCGAGCGAGGAGATCTCGACCTCGGCTATCTCGGCCTCGTTGACGCGACGACCTTTCAGCCGTGTGCACAGGACTTTGAAGGACAGGCACTGTTGCTCATCTCGGCGACCGTGGGAGGAACTCACCTCATCGATAATGTGTCGCTCGAATTTCATCGGTCTGCGTGAGCGGAAGCGGGCGTTCCTGGTCGGCGAAGTCGACTGTTTCGTTTCACTGGAATCGACTGTCAGGCACGAATTTCCAAATGATTCACCTGTTGGAAAACTCTGTCGGTATTTGTCGCAAGGAATTGGGAAATTGATCTCCAGCCACCATTCGATACGTAACCGTGACCTGAATATATAGAAATTGTTAAGTTACTGAAATACGCCTGTGGACGGGATTCTGGAGACAGTGCCGATTGTTCCATCAACCGTCGTGAACCCGCTGCGGCCCCTTGTTCTGAGTGTCCGTTGTAAATAGACTCCAAATCAGCAACCGCGAAAATTGGACTGCTAGTTCGCCGTAGCCGACGGAGATGACGGAAATGCAAAGCGCAGATATATGGTCAGTTCTCACGAAAGTGGGACTGGCGATTCTTATACTCATAGTCACATGGATACTTGCTTCAATCGTCAAATGGGCGATCGGGAAATTGGTGACGAAGATACCGGCACTGCAGCGTGACGGAAGCGACGGTCGCCAGATCGGAAAGTCGATCGGTCAGATCGGCGGGCTGATCATCTGGCTGCTCGGTCTCATCGCCGTGCTTCAGCTGTTCAACCTCGACCAAGTCCTCAGCCCCCTGCAGGGACTGCTCGACGGAATCTTCGGCTTCCTGCCCAATATCATCGGTGCAGGCTTCATCTTCTTCATCGGCTTCGTCTTCGCCAAGATCGCCAAGCAGCTGGTCCAGACGGCACTCAACGCCGTGGACCTGACCAAGCTGACGTCGAAGTTCCGTTCATTCGGTGACCGAGCCACTGGTGTCGCTGAGACTGCCACCGGCACCGCGCCGCAACAGAACAACATGAACACGCAGCAGGCCGCCTACGGCCAGCCACAGCAGGGGTATCAGGGTCAGCCCGGTCAGCAGGGTCACCCAGGCGCAGGCAACCCCAACGCCGAAGCGAACGCCAAGATCTCATCTCTTGTCGGCAACCTCGTATTCGGAATCATCATCATCGTTGTCTCGATCTCGGCGCTGCAGGTGCTGGGCATCGCGGCGATCTCGCAGCCGGCACAGCAGATGCTGGAGATCTTCCTCAACGCCATTCCGCTCATCATCGCGGCAGGAATTCTGCTGGCTATCGGCGTGGTCATCGCCAAGTTCCTCGGCAACCTGCTCGAGGAGGTTCTGCGTGGAGTCGGTACGGATCGTGCCGTCGATTCGATCGGTATCGTTCCCGAAAGCACCAGCGCCTCAAGCGTGATCACCAAGATCGTGCAGGTTGCGATCATGATCTTCTTCGCAATCATGGCGACTCGTCTGCTCGGGTTCCCCGAAATCACGAACATCCTCAACGAGATCCTCGACCTCGGCGGCAGTGTTCTCTTCGGGGCCGCAATCATCGCCGCAGGGTTCCTCATCGCAGCACTGATCGGGAAGTTCATCACGAACTCCGCCGCCAGCAAGGTCCTGCGTTACTCGGCCATCGCGCTCTTCATTGCGATGGGTCTGCGTTACATGGGTCTTGCCGATTCGATCATAAACCTTGCCTTCGGTGCTGTGGTCATCGGCGGCGCCGCCGCTGCCGCACTGGCCTTCGGCCTGGGTGGTCGCGATGCGGCAGCCAAGATGCTGAACAAGGTCGATGTCGAAGCCGCTGTCGATAACGCCGGTGGAGCTGACCATCATGCCAGCAGTGCCGGCAGTGCCAGCGGTGCAGGCAGCGCTGGCAGCAACGCCAGCGCCACCGGCCCCGGAAGCACCGGGATCGGAAACAGCGGAATCGGAACCGGCGGAGTCGGCAGCACCGGACACGGCGGAGCCGGAACCGCAGGACATGGTTCGGCTGGAACTGTCGGCCGCGGCGGCGCCGGTGCCGGGGGAGACGGTCCACTCGGCGGTCCCGAAGATACCGGTCCGCTCGGTGGTCCCGAAGGCGGCGGTCCAGTACCGCCTGCCAGCTGAGTGATATGACAGGTTCAGCTCACGCTGGATGATATGAAAAAGGTGCGGGTCGGGGTGTTATCCCCGGCCCGCACCTTTATCTGTCTGCACCTTGCCCGCTACTTGCCTGCCCTGCGGCGGGGCTACATCGGGATGGCGATGACAGCGATGCCCATGATCACGAGGACCGCGGCGGAGACGGCTTCGATGTAGAAGTCGGTGCTTCTTCTCTGCAGAGCGGCCGCGGCCATTCCGGCCATGAAGGCAAGGAGGATCTGGTAGGCCAGCATCAAACCGATCACGACCGAGATCAGCAGCAGGTAGTCGACGCCCCCGGCAGATGACGGCACCAGGGTCGGCATGACGGCGAGGAAGAAGAGTCCCGCCTTCGGGTTGCTCAGCGAAGAGATCAGGCCCCGACGGTACGAGATGACGGAGCGCAGCTGTCCCCATGATTTCTTCGCACCGGATCCGGTGCTCGCGTCAGCAGCGGAGCCAGGACCCACCTCGGCGGTGTCGAAATCAGTGCCTTCAGGCTCAGCGCTCTCCAGCTGGGTGAGATCATCGGTAGCTTCCACGATCTCACTCACTGGTCCGCGCGGAGGCGTCCCGCGCAGTTCGGAGCGGATCCGCAGGGCCTGCCGAGCAGCCAGGCCGCCGAGCAGGCACAGGTAGAGTCCGCCGACGACCTTGAGAACGATCAGCGCCGAGGGGAACGTGGTGAGCAGGGCGGAGATTCCGGTCAGGGCCGCGATCATCCAGATCGTCATGCCGGTGGCGGATCCGAGCGAATAGATCAACCCGGCCTTGCGGCGCAGGGCCGAGAGGCGAACCGTGAGGATCGTCTCGGGGCCAGGGGTGACGGCAAGTGCGGTCGCAGCCCCGGCGATGGTGATGAGCTCGGCTCCGGTCATGGTGCTCCTTCAAGGACGGAGACCAGGCGGTTGGCCTGGTCTCAGTGGCAAATGCGACGCTGCACGATGACGGCTCGAGGGAATGCGCACGGATCGATATGACACGGTCGCGACGAGCTCTGTCTCAAGTCTGCCGCACCCGACCCCGATTAAACATATTGAGAAAAGCAATCATTTGCTAACTACCATTCGGTGCCACCGAATGGTCATCGGATAGTCTGAGAGTATGTGGGATCTCAACCGACTGCGCATCTGGCGGGCCGTAGTAGCCACCGGCTCCGTCGTCGACGCAGCCAGAAGTCTCAACTACACGCCGGCCACGGTCAGCCAGCACATCACCACCCTGCAGAAGACCGTCGGCGTCCCCCTTTACCGCAGGTCAGGACGCGGCATCGAGATCACGGATCTGGGCAAACGCCTGGCCGAGGAATCTGCCGATGTCTTCACCGGCCTGAGCAGGCTCGACACCCTCGTGGAGAGTTTTCGCACCGTGAGCCGGCCCCGCATGCGCATTGCAGCGTTCACCTCCTTCAACGCCGGACTGCTGCCGGGAATCATCGAATCGGTCGCCCTCGAACACCCGGACATGCGCTTCGACATCCAACTCAATGAACCGGCCAAGGTCCGCCGCAGCCACTGCACGATCGAGATCCGCAGCGAAGTTCCCCAGGACGACGAGGTTCATCTGCCCGGCATGACGCGCACAGTCCTCTTCGACGACGACTACCGAGTCGTGCTCTCAGACAGGCACGAATTCGCCTCGCTCGAGTCTCTTCCGTTCAAAGACCTCGAAGACCAGCGGTGGGTCGACTACGACCTGTGGGCGGGACCGACCAGCAAGGTCGTCGACCTCGCGTGCGCCGCTGCCGGTTTCGAACCCCGGACCTTCGCCGCCTCGGAAGATGAGTTCGCCGCCCTCGCTCTCGTCGCCTCGAACCTGGCCATCACCGTCCTGCCGCGCCTGTCCTCTGCCCAGCTGCGCCCGGGTCTGACCGCGGTCGGCCTCACCGACCCCACGCCCGTGCGCCGCGTCGTCATGCATGTGCGCGAGCGCGAAGCGCACCTGCCGCACGTGCGCTCCTTCGTCGCCGCCGCCGAGGCGGTTGTGGCCGACTACCTGGCCGGCTGAGGTCCGGTTGAGGTCCGGCCGGGGTCCGGCTGACAACCCGGCTGAGGTCTGGTTGAGGTCCGGCGGGGACGTCGGCTGACAACCCGGCTGAGAACCTGTTCTGCCCAGGGAGACTCTCCGTTCCTCATAGTGGGCTGAGTCCCCGGCGTCAGGGCGGTGGGATAGGCTGTTCGGGTGAGTTCTGAAATCGAAATCGGCAAAGGCAAGCGCGGTCGTCGCGGCTATTCACTCGACGATATCGCCGTCATCCCTGCTCGGCGCACCAGAGATCCCGAAGATGTATCCCTGGACTGGCAGATCGACGCCTACAAGTTCGACCTCCCATTCATCGGAGCCCCCATGGACTCCGCCATGTCCCCGGAGACCGTGATCGCCTTGGGCAAGCATGGAGGCCTCGGCGTCCTCGACCTCGAGGGACTTTGGACCCGATACGAGGACCCCACTCCGCTGCTGGCCGAAATCTCGCAGCTGCCAGCTGAGATGGCGACCTCACGGATGCAGGAGCTCTACTCCGCACCCATCCAGGCCGAACTCATCACGGCCCGACTCGAACAGATCCGCGAAGCAGGAGTCACCGTCGCCGGTGCCCTGACACCGCAGCGGACCCAGCAGTTCTATAAGACCGTCATCGACGCAGGTGTCGACATCTTCGTCATCCGCGGCACCACTGTCTCCGCCGAGCACGTGTCATCGCAGACGGAACCGCTCAACCTCAAGCAGTTCATCTACGAACTCGACGTTCCCGTCATCGTCGGCGGTGCCGCTACCTACACCGCGGCCCTGCATCTCATGCGCACCGGTGCCGCCGGTGTTCTCGTCGGCTTCGGCGGGGGAGCGGCGGCGACAACACTTAAGACCCTGGGCCTCCACGCTCCGATGGCCACCGCCATCGCCGACGTCCACGCCGCCCGGCGTGACTACATGGACGAATCCGGCGGTCGCTATGTCCATGTCATCGCCGATGGCGGACTGGGCACCAGTGGTGAGATCGTCAAAGCCTTCGGCGTCGGAGCCGACGCCGTCATGCTCGGTACCGCGCTGGCCCGGTCGACCGAGGCCCCCGGCCGCGGCATGCACTGGGGCGCCGAGGCCCACCACCCTGAACTTCCCCGCGGACACCGCGTGGAGCTGGGAACAGTGGGCAGCCTCGAGCAGGTTCTGTTCGGACCCGGACGCACAGCCATCGGCGAACTCAATCTCGCCGGTGCCCTGCGTCGTGCACTCGCGACCACAGGCTATGTCGATCTGAAGGAATTCCAGCGCGTAGATGTCACCGTCTCGCCCTATCAGCCTGGATCGGTGGTGTGATCTGTTCCGCCTGGCGCTGACCCCCAAATGGTTGGGGGCTCTGCTTTTCGTGCTGATCATGGTCACCTGCTTCGTCGGACTCTCGGCATGGCAGGTCGACCGCGCTCAGCACAAGAACGATGCTGTCGAATCGGCCGATGTCGGGCAGATCGAACCGTTCAATGACGTTATGGAAGCCCAGGCCCCGATGCCGGGCATCCTCGCCGACCAGCGTGTGAGCCTGTCCGGACACTGGCTCCCAGACGATCAGGTCGTCGTCCCCGGGCGCGTCCTTGCTGGGGACAAAGGCTACTGGGTCGTGACGATGTTCGCACCCGATGACGCCCGCCTCGACGACTCGGCCGGTGCCACCGCCGCTGACAAGACCATCGCGATTCCGGTTCTGCGCGGCTTCACCACCGATGAGGAAACCGCCATGGAATCCCGTGCGGCAGAGGGCCCAGTCGAGATGAAGGCACAGATCGGCCCCATCGAGGGCCCGATGCCCGGCAACTCACTGCCCGATGGGCAGGTGCGCAGCGTCTCGACGGCACAGCTGATCAACCTGTTCCCCGACCTGCTGACCTATTCGGGCTTCCTCATCCCCGAAGAGGCCACCGGCGACGCCGCTTCCATCGCGACGGATGGCCTGTCCTTCGTGCCGCCGACGATGACGCGGGACGAGGGCGGATTCGATCTGCAGTCCGCGGGCTACGCGATCGAATGGCTGATCTTCGCCGTCATGGCCCTGTATATGTGGTGGCAGCTTCTACGCGATGACTTCGTCCGGCGCCGGCTCGGCGGCGATCCTGATACTCAGGATCTGACTAACCGAGTCGAGTATGTTGTCGTCAAGTCCGCAGGGCAGTCCTCGATCGATCCCGAGGTGATGTCGGGACTGACCGGGCTTCCCACCCACAAGCATGGGGCGAAGAAGCCTCGCACCCGCCGCGGCAGACGCGCTGCGGGTGGCAGCGCCGACTCGACTGACGCCACTGCCAATTCGACCAACACCACCCCGACCGGAGGAAACTGAGCGTGAGCGAAGAACCCGAGTCCCAGGATTCCCGCCCCGACTTCGACGACAGCGATGTGTGGAGCGTCAAGCGCTTCACCTCGGCGCGCAATGCGTGCAAGTTCTATCGTGTGATGGCCATCATCACCGGAACGATGCTCCTCATCCTCACCGTCGAGATGGTCTACAAGTATCTCCTCGCGGCTGATTCGTCGACGGCACTGAACTTCGGCGGCTTCAACCTGGCGGCCGCGATCGCGATCTGCCACGGCTGGTGCTACGTCGTCTACCTCATCGGCTGTTTCTGGCTCAACCAGCAGATGCGCTGGACGCTGGGCCGCTACATCGTGTTGGCCCTGGCAGGCGTGGTTCCTGTGATGTCGTTCATCCTCGAACGTAGAATCCACCGCCAGGTCGAAGCGGAGCTGGCAGCGGCCGTGGTGGTCGCTCCCAAGAGCTGAGACCAGTAGTTGGGCACTGGGTGCCCGGTGTTTAGAATTGGGTCATGACGCAAACCCAGAGCACACAGGTGCCTCCTGTCCTCGTGGTCGATTTCGGTGCGCAGTACGCGCAGCTCATCGCCCGACGGATCCGCGAGGCGGGACTGTATTCCGAGATCATCGCCCATGACGCACCGGCCGCAGAGTTCGCGGCCAAGAATCCGGTCGCCATCGTGCTCTCGGGCGGACCCTCGAGCGTCAACGATGAGGGCGCCCCCGGATTCGACACTGCTGTCTTCGACCTCGGCGTGCCCACCATGGGCATCTGCTACGGCTTCCAGCTCATGTCGACCACACTCGGCGGGCGAGTCGCCGAAACCGATAAGCGCGAGTACGGCTCGACCCCGGTCACGGTCGCCAGCACCGGTTCGCTGCTGGCGAAGACCCCGAACAGCTACAAGGTGTGGATGTCCCACGGAGACTCCGTCGCCGAGGCGCCCGCTGACTTCGACGTGCTCGCATCGACCCCGGACACCCCGGTCGCCGCCTTCGAGTGTGCGGCACGCAAGTTCGCCGGTGTGCAGTGGCACCCCGAGGTCCTTCACTCCGAGCATGGGCAGCAGATCCTCGAGAACTTCCTCTTCAAGGTCGCCGGTCTCACGGCCGACTGGACCAACGCCTCGGTCATCGACGAGCAGATCGAACTGATCCAGCAGCGTGCCGGATCGAAGAAGGTCATCTGCGCCCTGTCCGGCGGAGTCGACTCCTCCGTGGCTGCGGCACTGGTCCACAAGGCCATCGGTGACCAGCTCACCTGCGTCTTCGTCGACCACGGTCTCCTGCGTGAGAACGAACGCGAACAGGTTGAGAACGACTACGTGAACTCCATCGGTGTCCGTCTGGTCACCATCGACGCGCGTGAGCAGTTCCTGTCCGAACTCGCCGGCGTCACCGATCCGGAGACCAAGCGCAAGATCATCGGCCGCGAGTTCATCCGCACCTTCGAGAAGGCCGCAGCCGACCTCGTCCTTGAGGCCAAGGGTGAAGGCGAAGAGATCGGATTCCTCGTCCAGGGCACTCTCTACCCCGACGTGGTCGAATCCGGCGGCGGTTCGGGCACCGCGAACATCAAGAGCCACCACAATGTGGGTGGGCTTCCCGATGACATCACCTTCGAACTCATCGAACCCCTGCGCGCCCTGTTCAAGGACGAGGTCCGCGCCATCGGTCGTGAGCTCGGAGTCCCCGATGCCATCGTCTCCCGCCAGCCGTTCCCCGGCCCCGGGCTGGGAATCCGCATCATCGGCGAAGTCACGGAAGACCGCCTGTCGATCCTGCGCCGAGCCGATGCCATCGCCCGCGAAGAGCTGACCAAGGCAGGCCTCGATTCAGAGATCTGGCAGTGCCCGGTCGTCCTCCTGGCCGACGTTCGCTCCGTGGGTGTCCAGGGCGACGGGCGCACCTACGGCCATCCGGTCGTGCTGCGCCCGGTCTCCAGCGAAGACGCGATGACCGCCGATTGGACACGGGTTCCCTACGACGTCCTCTCGGTCATCTCGAACCGCATCACGAACGAGGTCGACGACATCAACAGGGTCGTCCTCGACGTCACCTCCAAGCCTCCGGGCACCATCGAATGGGAATGATTCTGTTGACCGACTACAACTCCTGAACAGTGTTCAGTTAGGGTTGGGGATGCCCGAGTGAGTCTCGGGTCCATCTAGCCATCGGAGAACTCATGTCACATGCGCACACCGCCAGTCCCACCTCGGCGACGGCCTCCCGGCCGAATTCAGCCGGCAGAGCCGGAGATATCGCCCTGATCGCGGTCTTCGCCGCTCTGCTGGCGGCGTTCGCGATGATGCCGCCGATCCCTGTGGGCCCGGCCGGTGTGCCGATCACGCTGCAGACCTTCGCCGTTGCGCTGTGCGGTTTGGTGTTGGGTCCGTGGCGCGGAGGGGCCGCCGTCCTGCTCTACGTCGTCCTGGGGCTGTTGGGCCTGCCGATCTTCTCCGGCATGAGCGGCGGCATCGGCATACTCGCCGGACCCAGCGCCGGCTACATCACCTCGTTCACGCTCTACGCCCTGGCCGTCGGATTCGTCGCCCGCTGGGCCATTCGCCGCTTCCGTGGCTCGAAGCTGTGGATCGCCCTGTTCGTCGGCGGGCTGGGCTCGAGCCTGCTGCTCAACCACCCGCTCGGGATCCTCGGGATGTCGATCAATGCCGACCTGCCCCTGGGGGTGGCTGCGGTCGCCGACCTCGCGTACTGGCCCGGGGACATCATCAAGAACGTCCTCGCCGTCTCCGTCGCACTCCTCATCCACCGGGCATTCCCCGATGTCCTCCGCCGCCGAGGTGTCTCGACGCCGGTGCCGAACGCGGCGACTGCGGGTGCCGACTCCGAAGGTATTGGCGCACGGTGATCGTCGGAGGCAGGTTCGCTCCTGATTCCGCGGGGGAGGGGGCACCGGAGATCTCGTTCGCCGAGGTCTCAATCGGGGTCCTCGATGACACTCCGACTGGCGATGTCTACCGCCCGATCCTCACCGACGTCAACGTCACTTTGGACGAGCCGATGATTGCGATCATCGGCGCCAACGGATCAGGGAAGTCCACGCTGCTGCAGCTCTTCAACGGACTGGTCACAGCCAATTCCGGCCGGGTGCTCATCGACGGCCTCGACCCGGTTGAGCAGGCGAAGCAGGTCCGCTCGCGTGTGGGCTTCGTCTTCACCGATCCGGCAGCGCAGCTGGTGATGCCGACTCCCCTCGAAGACATCGAACTTTCCCTGCGCAAACGTGTTCCGAAGGCGCAGCGCGGCGCTGCCGCACTGGCCGTGCTCGAGGAACTGGGCATCGCTGACCTTGCCGATCGCAGCGTCTATGAGCTTTCCGGCGGTCAGCGCCAGCTCGTGGCTCTGGCCGCAGTGCTGGCTGTTGACCCGCAGATCCTCGTCCTCGACGAACCGACCACACTTTTGGACCTGCGCAACAAGGAGAAGCTGCGGAAACTCCTGGCAGACCTTGTCGTCAGCCGAGGCGTGCGCGTGATCTTCTCGACCCATGACCTCGACTTCGCCGGGCTGGCCGACCGTGCCCTCGTCGTCGATTCCGGACGTGTCGTCCACGACTCGGCCCCTGCGGAGGCGACTCGGATGTACCGTGAGCTGATCATGAGCGACTCGTCATGAGCGTCGTCCGATGAGCCGCCGATCCCGCGCGGGTATCCGACCTCGCCCGCAGCTGTTCGGGAAGGTTGCGCACAATCCCGGTTGGCTGCATAGAACAGCACCAGAGGTGAAGCTTGCTGTCATCGCCCTGATCGGAGTCGTGGCACTGATCTTCCGGGACCCGGTCATCAACTGGTCGATGTTCGCCGCTCTTGTCGTCCTCGGCTTCACCGCCAGACTGAGACTGCATCACTTCCTTAGGACCTGGATCTATGCGGCGGTGCTGATCCTCATCGTCGTGGCCATGCAGTACTTCTTCGGATCGCTGCGAGCCGGCCTCACCGTCGGCGGCACCGTGTTCGCCTGTGTGCAGGCCGCGATGCTGCTGACACTGACCACAACCGTGGCACAGCTGCTCGACACCTTCACCCTCATCGTCTCACCACTGCGCCTACTCGGCGCCAGTCCCGACACGATCGCCCTGACCGCAAGTCTCATGGTTCGTGCCATCTCCCACATCTCCGGCCTGCTGGGGGAGGCCGACCGTGCTGCCCGAGCTCGCGGCCTCGACTCGAGCATCAAGGCCAGGGTCGTCCCCGCGATCCTCCGCTCGGTCAAATACGCCCAGGACACAGGCCGGGCACTCGACGCCCGCGGAATCGTGGACTGAGCACCCCCGGGCATCGAGACCACCCCGGAGCGTTGAGAGCACACCGGAGCATTGAGAGGCGACTCCCTACTCTCTGCTTTGGGCGCGGCGCTCGGCGCTCGACGTTCTGACCTGCGCTCGGCTCAGCGTGGGGCGCAGGCTCAGCCTGTCTGGACGGTGAAGCCGCGGCCCAGTACCTGCGGGTGCGGGTTCTCGATCGCCCGCGAATAGTGGCCGATGAGCTGTGAGCACACGCTCTTCCAGCTGCGGCTGTGCACCTGCTGGCGTCCGGCGACACCGAACGCGCGACGCTTCGCCTCATCGCCGAGGAGGTCGGTGACATGTCCGCGCATCGCCGCCAGATCCTTCGGTGCGTAGAGCCACCCGGTATGGGAGGAGTCGACGAGATCAAGCGGGCCGCCGCGCGCGGGTGCGATGACGGGCACCTCAGAGGCCATTGCCTCCTGGATCGTCTGGCAGAAGGTCTCGAGCTCGCCGGGGGCGACCATGACATCGAAGCTCGCCACTGCCTGAGCCAGGGCCTCGCCGCCCAAGAAACCGGCGAAATGCGCATTCGGCAGGCTCCGTTCGAGCCGGGCCCGCCACGGACCGTCGCCGACGATGACGAGCTTCGAGCCGGGCACATCATCCAGCACGGCCAGATCCTCGACCTGCTTCTCGGCGGCGAGCCGACCGACGTAGCCGATGATCTTCTCACCGCCTGGTGCCACCGACCGGCGCCAGGCCTCTGATCGGTGACTGGGGTCGAAGCGGGAGGAGTCGACCCCACGTGCCCACAGATCCACCTCGGCGACTCCGAGCCCGGACAGCTGCTCGAGGGTGTACGACGATGGGGCCAGAGTCAGGGAGGCGTGCTGATGGATGTTGCGCACGTGCGACCACAGCATGGCCTCGATGCCGTGCATGCCGTACCGAGCGGCGTAGGCGGGAACCTCGGTCTGATAGATCGCCACTGTGGGCAGGTCGAGGCTCTGGGCAGCCAGGACCCCGCGCCAGCC
Source organism: Brevibacterium antiquum CNRZ 918 (assembly GCF_900169145.1). Lineage (GTDB taxonomy): Bacteria > Actinomycetota > Actinomycetes > Actinomycetales > Brevibacteriaceae > Brevibacterium > Brevibacterium koreense. The sequence goes on from NZ_FXZD01000010.1 coordinate 26,000, forward strand.
GAGCACGAAGGGGCTGGCCAGATGGACGACATCGGGGTCGAATGTCTCCAACAGCCGTTTGATGCGGCTGACACCGCCGGGAGCCACACGGACCCGGCGATACTTCGGCAGGGCGATCGAAGGAACACGGATGATGCGGGCTCCGGCGACCTCCTTGGGGCCGTCGCGGCGTGTGCCTGGTGCGATGATGAGGACCTCGTCTCCGCGGTCGGCCAGATGGTCCAGGACGCGGAGGAGTGAGTGGGTGACCCCATTCATGTTGGGGAGGAAGGACTCTGCAATGATCGCTACTCTCACACAACTCAGTTCACGCCCTCAGGGTGACGGACGGGCGACATCGAGACGACCGTCCGGCGACGAAATGCTGAAATCGCCGCGCACAATCCCAACTGTCACCGCACTGTGGTGCTGCCAGCGACGAGTGGCTGGCCCATCAGCGACGAGTGGCTGGCCCATCAGCGACGAGGGGATGACGCATGTGTCACGAGCCGGTGGCTAGTTCGCGGCGAGTCTGAACCCCGCGTAAACTGAAGTGTCGGCAATGCGAGTGAGTGGGGAGAGGCGAGAATGGTCTGGTTCATTGTCGGAGCATGTGTGCTCGCCCTCGTCGTCCTCGCACTGGTCCTGACTCTTTTGCGGTTCAACCAGCTGTCGATGGCTCGTTCACTCTGCGATGAGGCCAAACGTCAGCTGCTCGTCGAACTCCGCGGTCGGCACGCGCTCGTGCCCGCCTACATCGGGACCCTGCAGCAGGTCACCACGCAAGATCTCAGCTCTGTCGAACTCGCGCTCGCCTCGGCCGAGCGTGCACCGTTCGGCCCTCGCGGTGCTGCTGCGGAGAGTGCGCTGACTCGTGCCGTCGACGATGCGGCACAGATTCCCAGCCAGATCGGCGACAGGGCCATTGCCACCGATTCTTCCCTGGCGATGCAGGCGAGTCCCAGTGAAGAGCTCGACACCACGATCTCGCTTCTGCACGGTCAGCTGAACGTGCTGACCGATCGCATCCTGTCCGGGGCCCGCATCTACAACACGAACGTCGATCTCTACCACCGGCAGCGAGAACGAGTCGTGTCACGGCTGTTTCAGAATGTGTTCAAGGCCCGCGAGCCCTTCACCGAGGCGCAGCCGCAGCAGACTTTCACCGAGGCGCAGCCGCAGCAGCAGTCTGGAGCCCAGGACCAATCAGGACCGGCCGGATCATGACGCGCTTCCGCATCGACCTCGGCTATCGCGGCACCGACTTCCACGGTTGGGCGAAGCAGCCTGGCCTGCGGACCGTGCAGGCATCGCTCGAGGCTGGACTGTCCCGGATCACCGGCGACGAGGTGGCCACCGTCGTTGCCGGGCGGACCGATGCGGGAGTCCATGCGAGACGACAGACAGTCCACATCGACCTGCCCACGGCCGGCATCGAAAAGCTCATCGGCAAGTCCTCCCGATCCGCCGAGGCGGCACTGCTCTCGCGTCTGCGCGGAGTCCTCACGGTCGATGACACCGATGACATCATCATCCACGCCGTATCCGAGGTCCCAGAGGACTTCGATGCCCGGTTCTCCGCACTGTGGCGGACCTACCAGTACAGACTCGCCGACCGTCGGTCCTTCATCGACCCGCTGCTGACTCCCGTGACACTGCGGCACAAAGGTGAACTCGACGCCGAGGCCATGGCCGAAGCCGCACGCGAGGCCCAGGGCCTTCACGATTTCCTTCCCTTCTGCAAACCACGGGCAGGTGCGACAACGATCCGCACCCTCTACGAGCTCGAGATCACCCGGGACCAGGACGCCGTGATCAGGATCGATCTGCGTGCCGATGCCTTCTGCCACCACATGGTTCGTGCCCTGGTGGGCGGGCTGATCAAGGTCGGATCCGGCACCTGGCCGGTGACTCGCCCGGCGGAACTCCTCGCCGAGGCGGACGCCGGCATCGACCCCGAAGTCCCAATGTTCGTCACGCCCGCACACGGGCTCGTCCTCACCGGGGTGGGATATCCCGAGGCCGAGTTCTATGCCTCCCGGGCAGCCCAGACGATGGCTCGGCGCACTCAGGACTAGCTGTCGTCCTCGGACATTGATCACCGTTGACTGGGCACCTTGTCGTCTGTTTGTGAGAAAACCTCTATCCAGATGTGAGAATCCTGTGTACATTCACATGTAGGTAACTTCCCGTTCTCTTCGGCACTGCAGGATGAGTCTGCTTGATCCTCGCGAGGCACAGTGGTTGTGCAGTGGATGAAATGACCAAAGGAAATCACATACATGTCGAAATTGATGACGAAGATGCTGGCAACAGGAGCGGCAGTGTCGATGCTGACTCTGCCTGGCATCGCCCCTGCCGTTGCCGCATCGCTCGGAGGTGATTCCGTCAAGGAAGCACCCGCCGAGAGCAGCAACCCCGAACCACCGCAAAGCAACTCATCCCCAAGGGACTCATCCGGCGCAGACTCGTCCTCTGTCGGAGGCGACGACACCGAGGATTCGGATACTTCGGCTCAGGCTGCAGCCGAGGGCACACAGGTCCAGCTGCTCAACATCACCGACTTCCACGGACGCATCGCCGAGGCTGGCACACAGGTCGCCTCGGTCGTCGAGGAAGAGCGCGCGAAGTATGCGGCTCAGGAGGGCACCGCCGGAACCGGGTTCCTCTCCGCCGGCGATAACATCGGAGCCTCCACCTACGTCTCCTCCTCTCAGCAGGACACCCCGACTCTTGACGTCCTCAACGCAATCGGCCTCCAGGCTTCGACCGTGGGCAACCACGAGTTCGACCAGGGCATCGACGACCTCACCGGCAGAGTCTCTTCCGAAGCGGACTTCCCCTACGCCGCCGCCAACGTCTACGACAAGGGCACCACCGACGTCGTCGACGGGCTCGAGGACTACACGACGATCGATGTAGGTGGCGTGAAGATCGCTGTCATCGGCGTCGTCACCAAGGACACCAAGTCGCTGGTCTCACCCACCGGCATCGCTGATCTCGATTTCGGTGACCCCACTGACGCCGTCAACCGTGTTGCCGGCGAGATCGAGGCTCTGCCCGAAGACGAGCAGCCGGATATGACGGTTGTCGAGGCCCACCTCGGCGCTTCGAACACGGAAAGCCTCGGCGATGCCCAGGCCTCGAACGCTGAGTTCAAGAAGCTCGTGACAGAATCAGATGCTTCCGTCGATGTGCTCTTCACCGGCCACACCCACCTGCCGTCCTCGTTCGAGGCCCCTGTACCCGGTGAACCCGACCGGACCCGCCCCGTCGTCCAGGCCGGCAACTACGGAAAATACGTCGGCCAGGTCCAACTCGAAGCCGATGAGAACGGAAACTGGACCACCGCGGACTCCGATCTCATTGCGACGGAGGATAAGAGCTACGATTCGCCTGTCGTCGACGAAGTCACCCAGATCATCGCTGACGCCGACGAAAAGGCGAAGGTCCCGGGCTCTGTCGTCGCAGGTGAGATCAGCGAAGACATCACCCGCGCCACGAAGGGCGGCGAGGAGGACCGCGGTGCGGAGAGCACTCTGGGCAACCTCGTCGCTGACGCCCTCAAGGACGGAGTCGAGGGCACACAGCTCGACGACGCCGATTTCGGCATCACGAACCCGGGCGGATTGCGCACGGACCTGACATGTGACGACATCTACAACACCGAAGGCAAGTGTGAAGTCACGGCCGCTGAGCTCAGCGCGGTCCTGCCCTTCGCCAATGACCATGGGGTCGTGACGATGCAGGGCTCCGACGTCATCGGCCTGTTCGAGGAGCAGTGGCAGCCAGCAGATGCCTCGCGCCCGTTCCTCCACCTCGGCATCTCCGACGAGCTCGAAGTCGTCTACGACTCCGACGCCGCTGAGGGTGAGCATGTGGAGTCGGTCGAGGTCGATGGCAAGAAGCTCGACCCGAACAAGGAATACAGGGTCGCGACGCTGAGCTTCCTCGCCTCCGGGGGAGACAACTTCTTCTCCTTCGCCAAGGGTGACTTCGAACTCTCCGGGCTCACGGACTTCGAGACCTGGGTCGACTACTTCGAGAAGCGCACGGAAGGCAACGAGAAGGTCTCACCAGATGACGACGAACGTCAGGCCGACCTGACCAAGGACGTCATCGACAACGGTGACCTCACGGTCGATCTCGCCGCCCCCGACGAGGGCATCGAGCCCGGTGAGAGCAAGAGCTTCGTCCTCAACACCACCGCCGAGGAAGAGGTTCCGGGACCTGTCGACGTGAGTGTTGACCTGCCCGAGGGCTACACCGTCAGCGCCGCTGATTCCGGATCGACGGGAGCCCAGAAGGCTGCGAAGACAATCACCTTGGATTCGATCCCAGCCGGTGCCAGTGACGTCTCCATCAACGTCACCGCACCCGAGGATGCCTCCGGAGAGGTCACCGTGGAGGTGGGCATGAAGGCCGGCGACGGGCAATGGTGGGATGACAACCCGCTGCCGGTCAGTCACGAGTTCGAGGCCACGGCACAGGTCGGCGATGAGGCGAATGCGGCGGCTGGTGATGACGGCGGTGCCGATGGCACGTCCGACGGCGCCGGATCGGATGCCAACGCCAACGGCGGTGCCGATGGTGATGACGGATCCGCAGACGCGTCGGGATCGGATGCGAACGCCAACGGCGCGAACGCGAATGCCTCCGGGGCCACCTCGGCGAATGCGGATGGCAGTGGAGCCGACGCCGATGGTTCGAAGGACGGCGGGGACCTGCCTCGCACCGGCTTCGAAGCCATGAACCTGGTGGCTGCGGCACTTGCGCTCATCGTCGCAGGCAGTATGGCCGTGACCGTGGTGCGCCGGCGCAAGACCACTGTGTGAGGCAGAGGATCAGCACCGGCTGAGACGCGTCACGAAGTGACGTCGAGCAGGCGGCGGTCAGACGGGACCAGACAGTTTCGTCTGACCGCCGCTGTCTTCTGTCTGCTTCGTCTGGAAGGTTTCGAGGTGGACGAGGACGGGGACGAGGAAGAGGATGCCCACGGCGGGGACGACGATTCCCGAGTCGTTGATGATTGTGCCGACGCCCAGCAGGATGGCCAGGCTGATCATGCCCGCCCGCAGCAGTGAGATCCGATTGTAGGCGTCGGTCATTCCCGGCAGTGAGAAACGCTGGGGTGCCAGTGCCAGCCAGAACACCCCGATGATGATGAGGGGCAGGACCAGCGTCATCCACGACTGGGTCAGGATGTCGATATTCATGCCGATCTTGCGGGTCAGAACACTCAGGGCCTCACCGCTGATGATGGAGTCGAAGAAGCGGCCGAAGTGGGTGCGCTGATCGGCGGGACGCAGCCAGTCGATGAACAGGACCGCCAGCATGACGAAGCCCGCGATTCCCACCGTCAGACCCATGCGTTTGAGCGAGAATCTGATCCCTGCGGCCGCGAGCACGAGGTAGGCGACGCCGATGATCAGCGTCGGTACGGACCCGAACTTCGTGCCCAGCCCCGGTGCGGCCAGGATGACGCTGGACACGAGGATGGGCACGGTGACGATGAGGATGCGCACGATCGGTCGTGTCGTCAGCGACGCGAACCCGGCCACGGCCAGCAGCAGGGCGCAGCAGTAGAGCGCGAGTGCGGAGTTGCCGATGCCGTAGAACCTTGATGCGATGAGCAGCGGCTCTCCCAGCAGTGTCGACATCTGGAGCGCAGAACCGGTGATCACGTCGTAGGCGAGGACGAGGACCGTGACGACGCAGACGAAGAGCACCGGTCCGAACTTGTACCCGCGCCACGGGCCCAGCAGGGCGATGACGCCGAGGATCAGTGACCAGCCGGCCAAGGCTCCCAGCATCGCAATATCCGGGTTGGTCGCTCTCTCCCACGGCACGGTGTTGACCAGATAGGTCGAGACCGGCATTGCGGCGAAGACTATGCCCAGCCGGTAGGCACCGGTTTGGATGAGGGCGCGATGATTCTTGCGCAGGAGCCAGGCCAGGACCAGCAGGCCGACCATGAGTGAGGCGATGATGGGGAAGAACCAGGTGGACAGTTCGTTCTGGGTCTTCACCGCCACCTGACGGTCGAGAACCGCCTGGAAGCGAGACTCCCAACTTCCGCCGGCGTTGTCGTAGGTCATCGGAGCACCGGCCACATTCGCCATGGGCTCGCCGCCGCTGAGTTCGACGAGCGTCGGTGCGATGTCGGGGACCTGCACCAGACCTGGCTGCCGTGTCGACGAGGACGTCAGCAGTCCCGCAGCGCTACCGGGTTCGAGTGCCATCGTCGCCTGCATCGAGGAACCGTCGTTGTCTCCGTCAGCGATAGAGGAGAAGATCACCGGCGAGTTCCCTTGAGACAGCCCCTGCGAGGCGTCGCCATCGCTCCATCCGTTGGCGTGGAGGATCGTGCCGACCCGCCGGTCGAGGCTCTTGAGGGAGTATCCGTCCGAGGTGGTGTTGCCGAGGTCGATCAGCGACAGTTCGCCGTCTTCCGAGGCCTGTGTGGCCTTGTCCGCGAGATCATCGCCGACTGGAGACCAGCCTTTCACATGTCCGTTGGGAGCGGCTGCGGCAATGGCTGCACCGGGGCCGAAGGCCTTGATCGTCGGCACCGACTCGGAGAGTCCGCCCAATAGGGCGTCGTAGTTGTCCCCACGCGCCACTTGGCTGTAGACATCCCAGTCCGCAACCCAGCCATCCAGCGGCGGGGCCGGCTGACGGCATTCTTCGCGGGGCTCGTCGGCGGCGCGACGTCCCGACCCCACGGCCAACCAGCCGTCGACCGGGCAGCTGCTGGCTCGCACGCTGCGAGGAGTGATGGTGCCGATCTGTGCGGACTTCATCATCTTCCACAGGTTCGGGGTGGTGCGCGGATCGAGGTCTTCGAAGCTGAAGCCGGAGACCCCAATGAAGATCGGCGCATTCTCCGCCGCTGATTTGGTGGTGTCCGTCGTCGCGGCCGAGCCTGCGGTGTCCGCGGTCGTGCCCGCCTGGGACGCCGGCGGGAGCCCGAGGATGAGCAGAGCGATGACGAAGACGCCCAGCAGCACCCGCAGCGGGAACATCTTCGCCCTCATGTCCGATCCTTCCTGGCCTCAGGCGGACTTTCAGAGGAGTCTGCAGCAGGGGGCTTCGCGGCAGAGGTCTCGGCCGTCATGAGGATGGTCCGTTGGCTGCTCCGGCGTGGCCAACGGCCGGTGACCTTCTCATCGGCATGTTCGGCGCTCAGCGCCAGCAGATAGGGCAGCAGCACCATGGCACCAGTCGAGGGCACGGCGATGCCGGAGTCGGTGATGACCAACCCCACCGCCATGCCTGTGGCCGCGGCGAGGAATCCGAAGTGGATGTCCTGGTCCGCGAACACCTGCGGCAGGCGTCCCCGCCATGTGTTCGTCAGACGACCGGTGCGACTCGTGACAGTCATGTTGGGGAAGTGGAGCAGGTAGCGGAGGAAGAACAGGATGGCGATGATCGCGAGGGGAGTGACGATCGCCAGCGCCGGGTTGATCTGCATGATGTGGAGATTGGCGCCGAGCTTCCGACCGACCACCTGCAGGGCTTCACCGGTGACGATCTGGTCGAAGAAGTTCCCGAAGTGCGATCGCGCTCCCGGCTCACGCAGCCAGTCGAGGAACGCGATGCCCAAGAGCACAGCCAAGGAGGCGAGGCCGATGAGTGCGAGGCGGAAGACGGAGAGGCGGATACGACTGACGAGTGCCAGCAGCACGAGAAGACCGGCCAAGGTGGCGATCGTGCCCCCGAACTTCGCTCCCCAGGACGGATTTCCGGACACGAGCACCGCAAACAGCCCGAGGGTGAGGGGAAGGATGAAGACCATCCGACGATGCCCATTCGCCCGCAGCCAGGAGATCGCAAGACCCAGGAAGTTGAAGAGGCTGACGATGAAGATTGCCGCACCCTGATTGCCCAGACCGTAGTAACGGCCGCCGACGATCGGGTTATAGCCCAGCAGTGAATTGCCCTGCAGATGCGAACCGGTGATGAGGTCTGCGGAGAGGATGAGGAAGCTCAACAGCGAGAGTGCTGCCACACGACCGCGCCAGGTTCGCCCCCACGGTGGAAGCAGAGAGGCACCGAAGAGGAGCGCGGCCGAGACTGCGACCGAAACACTGAGACCGAACCCGGGATGCGGCAGTCTGGCCCACGGGAACAGCCCGGCCAGGAACGCGCTCATCGGCAGAGTCGCCACGGCCAAGGAGACCCAGCCGAGGAACCTGTGCACGGTCGGGGCGATCGTCGCACCGCCTCGGCGACCGAGGAAGCACCGGCTCAGGAGGAGGCCGCACAAGATGAACAGGAGATAGAAGGTGGTATCGAGAAGCAGGGAGAACGTCGACAGATGCTGGTAGATCGAGTTCGCCTTCTGCGATTCCGAGACGAGGTCGTCGATGCGCTTCTGTGGCTCATCATCGCTCGGTGTGCTGTCGAAGGAGATGCCGCTGGGGGAGGAGATGCCGAACTGGCCGAGGATTCCCGGAGCGATGTCCGTGAGCTGCAGGAGACCGGGGGTGCGGGTGCTTGCCGAGGACAGGCTGCCTGGTTCGTAGCCGGGACCGGAAGCGATGAACGCGCGCAGCTGCGGCAGACCCGAGCTGTCGCCGAGGCCGGCCACAATGATCGTGGGCTCTCCACTTCCCGGCGTCGCGGAATCACGTGCTTCTGCCAGTTTGGTGCCCAAACGTTTGTCGGCCTCGGCAACGCGTTCCTCACGGTCGAAGAAGTCAGGGACGGTGTAGGAGTAGTCGGGGATCGGATCGTAGAGCCAGGCCGAGGAGCCGATCGATCCCAGGTCGACGAGATTGAGCCGGCAGTCCGTGGCGGCCGCGTCGTCGGTGTAGTTGGCTACGATGCCGTTCTCGTCAGCCGCAGCATAGGCCGCGCCGGGACCCTCTGCGGCGACGCAGGGCTTCAGCTGTGCTTCATCTGCCGCCGGGCCAGTCTCAGATGGGGCCGCCTTCCCCTGCTCGCGGATGAGGCGGGCGAGCATCCCGTAGTCCACCGAGTATCCGGAGTCGATGTTCGGTTCCTTGATGGACTCGAAGTCGTCGATCGTCGCGGTCGTCGTGCCATCTGCGGAGCTCTGGGCGAGATCTTCGTCACTCGATGCGTCTGTGCCGACACCCGACTTCGTGGCGTCATCCACGCCGTCGAGCGTCTTCGCCACAGCATCGTTGGCGGTCGAAGGTGCACTCAACGGTGGGCAGGTAGCCTTGTTGTCTTCCTGCTCTGGATCAGCGGGCGGTCCCGCCTGTGCCCGTGCACCGGCACCCATGGACAGCCAGCCCGAGCCGGGGCAGGTGGCCGAGGCGATGGTGCGCACATTCAGGTTGGCAGCCGAGCCCTCGGAGAAGAGTGCATAGAGGTTGGGTGTGCGCACGCGATCGATATCATTGATGGTCAGACCGGGTATGCCGTAGACGATTGTCTTGCCGGCGGGGTCGCGCGAGGCTCCGGAATCCTCACTCGACGGTCCGGTGTTCGCCGATAGCGTGGTCGCCGCCGATGCTGTGGTGCTGGCAGGAGAGCTTGAGGATGATCCGGTGGCCGCTGACTCGTCTGCCGCGGTGGCCGGTGACTGTGCCGGGCCGAGCGCGAGCACCAGAAGCCCGAGGACTAATCCCAGCACCAGGAGTCTGTATGCGGGAAGGCGCGTGGGCAGGAAGGATGTAGGCGGCACAGGTCAATAGTATCGGCTCGGCTTTCCGCCCGCTCTGGCACTGGCCTGAGCGTTTGCTCCGCGAGCGAGCTTGCATGTATATTTGATTGTCGTTGTGTGTGTCCGTCGTGCTCCCTTACATAGCCTCATGCGTTGCAGGCCCGTAGGTGAGGGGACGATTTCGATGGGCAGACCCGATTCAAGACAACGAGTGCCTTGACTCATCAGACTCACGACCCGATGAATCATCAGCACTACACCAAGAGATACGAAAAGAAGGCTACTTTTGCGTACGTTCACACCCAAGCCCGGCGATATTGAGCGCCAGTGGCACGTCATTGACGCCACTGACCAGGTGCTCGGTCGTCTTGCTGCCCAGGTTGCACGCCTGTTGCGCGGCAAGCACAAGACCACCTTTGCTCCTCATATCGACACCGGTGACTTCGTCATCATCATCAATGCAGACAAAGTCGCATTGACCGGTGCGAAGCTCGATCAGAAGCGCGCTTACCACCACTCGGGTTACCCGGGTGGTCTGAAGAGCGTCAACTACGCCGAGCTTCTCGCCACCAATCCCGAGCGCGCAGTCGAAAAGGCTGTCGGCGGTATGGTTCCGAAGACTCGTCTCGGACGTGCCCAGATGCAGAAGCTGAAGGTGTACCAGGGTGGAGAGCACCCACACGCCGCTCAGAATCCGCAGCCGTACGAACTCAGCCAGGTCGCGCAGTAAGCGCGCCTGAGCTCTAGACATACCGAGGAGAACCGTGGCTGAAGAAACCACCACTGCGACAGACGCTGTCGAAGAACCAACCGCAACCGAATACACGTCGGAGACCCCCGACTCCGCAGGCCTGGGCGAACAGACCGCCGGCGGACGTGGTCAGTCCCTGACCGCTCCCGGCAGTGGAGTCGGCCGCCGCAAGCAGGCAATTGCTCGCGTCCGCCTGATCCCCGGATCCGGTGAGTGGACCATCAACGGACGCACTCTCGAAGAGTACTTCCCGAACAAGCTGCACCAGCAGCTCGTCAACGAGCCCTTCCGTCTCCTGGACCTCGAAGGGCGCTTCGACGTCGTCGTGCGCATCTCCGGTGGCGGACCTTCCGGCCAGGCCGGAGCCGTTCGTCTGGGCATTGCCCGTTCGCTCAACCAGATCGACGAAGAGTCGAACCGTGCTGAGCTGAAGAAGGCAGGCTACCTGCGCCGCGACGCACGCGTCCCCGAGCGCAAGAAGGCCGGTCTCAAGAAGGCCCGTAAGGCACCTCAGTTCTCGAAGCGCTGATTCTGCTGTCAGGACTGCGCCTGGTCTGCCGCTGAAGCGCAGTCCCCGACAGTTCAGCTCGATGAACACCGCAGTGCGGCCCCGAACCGGATTCGGGGCCGCATTTCGTGCATTCACCTGCTTTTCACCCCCTCTCTCGCCTCGACACAGGCGGTGTCGTCTCGCACCGACATGGGCGACACATCTCAAACCAATTTCGGGCGTCGTACGGTCTGCCCACCACCGCCTCGGCGGCGCTATGGGCTAAAATCGACGAGAAATTGAGGAAAGGACTTTCCATGTCACGACTCTTCGGCACCGACGGTGTCCGTGGACTCGCCAATCGCGACATCTCCGCACGGCTGGCGCTCCAACTCTCCGTTGCAGGTTCGCGGGTTCTCACCCGCGGTTGGCCGGAAGGCAAGCGTCCCTTCGCCGTTGTCGGCCGCGATACTCGAATCTCCGGCGAGTTCCTCTCCGCCGCGATCTCCGCGGGCATCGCCTCCGCAGGAGTCGACGTGCTCGATGCGGGAATGCTGCCCACCCCTGGCATCGCCAGCGTCGTTGCGGACACGGGTGCCGCCTTCGGGGTCGTCATCTCCGCCTCCCACAATCCGATGCCGGACAACGGCATCAAATTCTTCGCGGCGGGCGGGACGAAGCTCGATGACTCCGTCGAGGATTCGATCCTTGCGGTCCTCGACGAGGACTGGGAGCGTCCCACCGGCGCCGAGGTGGGTCGCATTTCCCGTTATCCCGCCGCTGCCGACGAATATACGGAGAAGCTCGTGCGGTCCCTCGATGCTGAGGGTGCACGCCCCCTGTCCGGTCTCAAGGTCGTCGTCGACTGCGCTCACGGAGCCGCGTCCATCGTCGGACCTGCCGCCCTGCGCCAGGCCGGTGCCGAAGTCATCGTTTCCGCCGCTGAGCCCGATGGCTTCAACATCAACGACGGTGTCGGTTCCACACACCTCGAACCACTCCAGCGTCTCGTCGTCGAAACCCAGTCCGATCTGGGTGTGGCCTTCGACGGCGACGCCGACCGCTGCCTGGCTGTGGACTCCCTGGGTCGTGTCATCAACGGTGACCAACTCATGGGCATCCTGGCGATCGGCCTCAAGGAGCTCGGCGAGCTCACTGGCAACACGCTCGTCACGACCGTGATGTCGAACATCGGCCTGCGCCACGCCATGGACAAGTACTCAATCAATACGGTCCAGACCGCTGTGGGTGACCGGTACGTCCTCGAGCGCATGCTGGCAGACGGCTACGTCCTCGGTGGCGAGCAGTCCGGGCATGTGCTCATGCTCGACCATGGTTCGACCGGCGACGGCGTGCAGACGGCCCTGCACCTGATGAAGCGCATGGCGGATTCGAAGCGTACGTTGGCTGACCTGGCTGCCGAGATTCCTCAGCTGCCCCAGGCGCTCGTCAACGTCAAGGATGTTGACAAATACAGTGTCGACCACCCCAAGGTTGCGGCCGAGGTGAACGCTGTCGAGGCTGAGCTCGAAGGCTCGGGTCGCGTCCTGCTGCGGGCCTCGGGCACCGAGGCGCTGATCCGTGTCATGGTCGAGGCGGAGACCGAAGACATTGCCCAGGCCCAGGCCGAGCGTCTGGCTGCCAATGTCAAGGAACACCTGGGACTGTGAGCTTCCTGATCCGGTAAGCGCATCCCTACCCGAGGCAGAGGCCGCAGTCGCATCGAGCGCTGCGGCCTCTGTCGCCTCCCAGCTTCGTTCGCTGCTATGTTCGCTCGATCCACGGCTAGTCTGATTTTATCGTCGCCGGAGACGACTTTTCCGTACGCCACGTTGATCGGGTCCCGAATGCATACTCCCGAATGCACAGTCCCGAATGTATCGTCAGCGCGTCGAGCTTCTACATCCAGTTTGATCGGCGGAGTCGGGTTCACTCTGCGTGGTGGCCGTCGACGGGGGCCTTGCTGAGAGATAGTTCCGACATCAATGGTGTGAGCGAGCGGTGGTGCGACGGGACCTTGCACGGTCTGTGCGCTCGAGTCACGGTTCATCCACAGCCGGAATTCAGAACGTTGTCTCGACATCACCGTTCGACGATGCTTGCCTCATGTTCGCGTGCATATCTGCTTTGGAGCTCAGGAACGCCGGGTTGTCTGTTTACCAGATCACTCTTGCCGAACGATGCTGTCTGCGACGAGTTCGCCGCGGTATCTACGTTGTGGCCCGTGCCTGCGCCGAGCCTGCCCACCATTTTGTGGCGACGATCGCAGAAGCTGCGAGCACCAGCCTGCCACAGGAGTCGAAGGGAATGCTCAAGCGCGGTGAGGATCTGCGCATCATGGTGAGATCATATGTCGGTGACCTGCCGCCGGGCGCCGTATTCTCGCATCGAAGTGCTCTGATCATTCATGGACTGCCTGTTCCGTACTTCGCCCAGAACGAAGCCCCGTGTGTGGAGTCGGTACATCCGAAATTCGGTGTGAGGCGAACCTCTATCCTGATCCGAAAGAGAGAGATCAGCGACGACGATTTGGTGATTGTCAACGGTATTCGCACCACCTCGGTCTTGCGTACACTGTTCGACGTCGCCCGTGACTTCCCACTGGCATTCGCCGTTGCTGTGATCGATGCGGCCGTTCGCCAATCACGCGTTTCAGCGAATGAGATCGAAAGCTATTGTGTCAGCCGCCCGCCGAGAACGCATCAGGCGCGGATCGCCTCGGTGCTCGAGAATATCGACCCGCGCCGAGAATCGGTCGCAGAGTCGATCACCGCTGTGCGCTTCGTCGAGTACTCGGTACCCGGATTCGAACCGCAGGTTGTGATCCGCGATGAGCGCGGCGACTTCGTCGCGAGGACGGACTTCACGAACGAGCAGGCCGGAGTCATTGCCGAGTTCGACGGTGCAGGAAAGTACTATCTGAAGAATTCAGAGCCGAAGTCGGAATTCGAGCTCGAGAGGCGTCGAGAGTATCGCCTTCGCAATCTCGGGTACGTGGTCTTTCGTCTGACTTGGTCGCAGATCTTCTCCGCCGAGCTGTTCATTCGCATCAGAGCTGCTGTCGAACAGAGGACGAAGAGATGTCGATGAGGCACTGTGGGCCCGTAGGAATACCTTCGGGCGCCAGGTCTCGGTAGGGCGATGACACTCGATCAACGCTGGGTCCGAATATGTCGACACGGGCGACGACATATTCAAGCTTGGCGTTGATCGAGGGCGTTGACCGAGGGCGTTGTCCGAGGGCGTTGACCGAGGGGCGTTGATCGAGGGCGTTGTCCGAGGCCCGGACAGAACCGCTTTGCGCAGAGTTAGCTATCGCCGCGAACTGACTTCAGCACGGGTCACTCACCCGTCGATTCGGTATGCGGCAGAGGCCGCAGTCGCATCGAGCGCTGCGGCCTCTGATGTCGCCCAGCTCAGCTCGCGGCGTCTGCCCAGCTCAGCTCGCGGCGAACTGTGTTTCGTAGAGTTCCGCGTAGCGTCCGCTGTGAGCCAGCAGCTCCTCGTGCGAACCCGACTCGACAATGCGACCGGCCTCGACGACGAGGATCGTATCGGCCTGCCGGATCGTGGAGAGCCGGTGGGCGATGACCAACGCGGTGCGTCCACTCATCGCCTGGGCCAGCGCCTGCTGTACGGCTGCCTCGTTCGTCGAATCCAGGGCCGAAGTCGCCTCATCGAGGACGACGACCTCCGGGGCGGCCAGGAGCATGCGCGCGATGGTCAACCGCTGGCGTTCACCACCGGAGAGCCGGTAGCCGCGCTCACCGATGACCGTGTCCAAACCGTCGGGCAGAGCCGCGATGACGTTGTGGAGCTGGGCCCGATCGATAGCCTGGTGCAGCTGCGCATCGGTGGCTTCAGGTTTGACCAGGGTGAGGTTGGAGCGGATCGACTCGTGGAAGACATGGCCGTCCTGAGTCACCACTCCGACCGACTTGCGCAGAGACTTGTAGGACAGCTCGCGCACGTCCACTCCACCGATAGTGATCGACCCTGAGGTCACGTCGTAGAGGCGGGGCAGCAACGAGGCGATCGTGGACTTGCCCGCGCCGGAGGAACCGACCAGAGCGACAGTCTGACCGGCAGGGATTGTGAAGTCGAGTGAGTGCAGGACCTCCTCCCCGCCACGGGCGTCGAGCACGGAGACGTCCTCGAGGCTGGCGAGGCTGACCTGATCCGCACTGGGATAGGCGAAGTCGACGTTCGAGAATGTCACGTCCAGCCCGCCCTTCGGCAGGGCCTTCGGTGTCGCAGGTTCCTTGATCAGGGGCACAAGGTCGAGGATCTCGAAGACGCGCTGGAAGCTGACGACGGCGCTCATGATGTCCAGACGCGCATTGGCGAGCATGGTCAGGGGAGTGTAGAGCCTGGTCAGCAGCAGTGCGAGTGTGACGACCTGGCCGGCGTTGAGGTGGCCGAGGACGGCCTGGGCGCCGCCGATGCCGTAGACAAGGGCCAGGGCCAGGGCCGAGACCAGGGTCAGCGAGGACACGAACGTCGACTGCAGCATGGCAACCTTGATGCCGATGTCCCGGACTTGGGCGGCACGATCGGAGAACTCCTCGGACTCGGTTTTCGGGTTGCCGAAGAGCTTGACCAGGGTCGCGCCTCCTGCGGAGAACCTCTCCGTCATCCGCGTCGACATGTCAGCACTGTTCTCCGCTGCCTGGAACTGCAGGGAGGCGAGCTTTCCACTGAGCAGCCTGGTGGGGATGATGAACAGCGGCAGCAGCAGGATCGAGAGCACCGTGACCTGCCAGGAGATGGTCACCATCACGGCGACGGTCAGCACCAGAGAGACGAAGTTCGACACGATGCCTGAGAGCGTGTTGGAAAACGCACGCTGGGCCCCGATGACATCGGTGTTCAGACGGGAGACCAGAGCGCCCGTGCGGGTGCGATTGAAGAAAGCGATCGGCATTCTCTGCACATGGTCGTAGACCGCAGAGCGCAGATCGAAGATGAGCCCCTCGCCGATCTGCGAGGAGAGGTACCTGTTGAAGATCGAGATCGCGGCGTCCGCGATCGCCAGACCTCCGATCGCCACGGCCAGCCAGACGACGGTCTCCACAGGCCCGCCGCCGGTGATCGCGTTGACGACCCTGCCGGCGAGGACCGGGTTGAGGACCCCGATGACGGCTGTGCCGACGGAGAGTGAGAGGAAGACGATGAGCTTCTTCTTGTGCCTGGTCGCGAACGAGGCGATGCGGCGGTAGGTGCCCGGTTTGATCGAGGTCTTCGGGGTCTTCTTGCTCGACACGGAGCTGTACATCACCCTGTGTGCTGACTGCAGACTCATATCGGCCTCATTTCTTTGTGGCGTTCCGCCTGCGTCTGGGGCGAACGGACGCAAGCGGACACAGCTGTCCTTCGGTTCGAGACCACCACGCATGGTTCGCGCAGGATTCAAACCGTGCACTCAGTGCAACTATCGCAGGTCGGAATCTATTTCATCATCGGTCCAGATCCACGCCCCACGTGAGAGACCTCACGGCCCGGTCACGCCTGGGACCAGGAACCGCTGCGCCCGAGCGCACACGGTCAAGCGTCTGAGGTCAGAGCTTGCGCAGCTGGACCTTGCGGATCGTGTGGTCGTCCGACTTGTGCAGCACGAGGTCGGCACGACCGCGGCTGGGCTGGACGTTTTTGCGCAGGTTGGGGAAGTTGATCGAATCCCAGATCTCCGTGGCCAGGGTGATCGCCTCGTCATCATCGAGCTTCGAATAACGGTGGAAGTAGGAGTCCGTGTCCTGGAAGGCACCGTGCTTGAGCTTGAGGAACCGGGAGATGTACCACTGTCGGATGTCCCGGGAACGGGCATCGACGTAGACGGAGAAATCGAAGTAGTCGCTGATCGACAGGCCCAGTGTTCCGTCGCTGCGGGGCCGGGCGGGCTGGAGGACGTTGAGGCCTTCGACGATGAGGACATCGGGGGAGCGGACGACCACCTCGGCGCCGGGGACGATGTCGTAGGTGTGGTGCGAGTACACGGGGGCACGGACCTCGGGGGAGCCGGACTTCACGGCGGAGATGAACCGCAGCAGTTTGCGCCGGTCGTAGGACTCAGGGAATCCCTTGCGCCCGACCAGGCGTCTGCGCTGGAGCTCGGCGTTGGAGTAGAGGAAGCCATCGGTGGTGATGAGCTCGACGCGGGGGGTGTCGGGCCATCTGGCTAGGAGTTCGCGCAGAACACGCGCGGTGGTGGACTTGCCGACGGCGACGGAGCCGGCCACACCGATGACGAAGGGCGTGCGCTTGGCCTCCTGCGGTTCAAGACCCAGTTCGTGCAGAGGGGAGAAGAACTCACGAGTCATCTCATGCGTGCTGCGGCGGGCAGAGACATAGAGATTGAGCAGGCGGGACAGAGGCAGGTAAACCTGAGCCACCTCGTCGAGGTTGATCCGGTCGCCCAGACCGCGCAGACGTTCGATGTCGCGCTGCTTCAGCGGCAGAGGTGTGGCCTGCGCCAGAGTGCCCCAGACGTCACGGTCGAACTCCCAGAACGGTGATGTCGGTTCGGCCTCGGGCTTGCGTCCGATGTTGAGGCCGGCCAGGCGCCGCGCGCGGTCAAGGATGGGATCGACGTGAGACATGGGAGCAATTGTGTCATGCGTCATGCCTGTTCGGATCGTCGAGGTGACAACGAGAGATCGCCGAGGTGGTCGATGCAACGATATTTGACTTGATTGCGTAAAATTCCACTCATGTGTGGAATCGTTGGTTATGTATCCAAAGCAGACGTGGACAATGCTGATCACTCAGCGCTCGATGTGGTGCTCAGCGGCCTGAAACGGCTCGAATACCGGGGCTATGACTCCGCGGGAGTCGCCCTTGTCACTCCTGCTGGTGTTCTGGAGACCGCGAAGAAGGCCGGCAAGCTCTCGGCGCTGACCGATGAGCTCGAGGTCAACCCGCTCCCGAAGGCGCAGACGGGCATCGGACACACCAGGTGGGCCACCCACGGTGGACCGACCGACCTCAACGCCCACCCGCATGTGGCCGACGGCGGAAAACTGGCGCTGATCCACAACGGCATCATCGAGAACTTCGCCCAGCTGAAGAAGAACCTCGTTGCCGAGGGTGTCGAATTCGAGTCCGAGACCGACACCGAGGTTGCGGCCGCCCAGCTGGCCAAAAACTACCAGGACACCGGTGACCTGACGAGGGCCATGCGCGTGACCGCCACGCAGCTCGAAGGTGCCTTCACCCTTCTCGCCGTTCACGCCGATGCTCCCGGTCAGGTCGTCGCCGCACGCCGCAACTCGCCCCTGGTCATCGGACTGGGCGAAGGAGAGAACTTCCTCGGCTCCGACGTTGCCGCCTTCATCGACTACACCCGCACCGCCGTGGAGATCGGTCAGGACCAGGTCGTGACCATCACCCCGGAGACCGTGGTCATCACGGACACCGACGGCAACGAGGTCGAAGGCGTTGAGTATAAGGTCGACTGGGACGCCGCCGCTGCTGAGAAGGGCGGATTCCCTTCGTTCATGGACAAGGAGATCCACGACCAACCACAGGCCATCGCGGACACACTGCTGGGACGCCTCGACATCGACGGCAAACTCACCCTCGACGAGATGCACATCGACGAGACCGTGCTCAAGACCATCGACAAGATCATCGTCATCGCCTGCGGCACCGCAGCCTACGCCGGCCAGGTCGCCAAGTATGCGATCGAACATTGGTGCCGCGTGCCCGTCGAGGTCGAACTCGCCCACGAATTCCGCTACCGCGATCCCGTGGTCAACGAGAAGACCCTCGTCGTCGCGATCTCCCAGTCAGGCGAGACCATGGACACGACCATGGCTGTGCGCCACGCTCGTCAGCAGGGCGCGAAGGTCATCGCGATCTGCAACACCTTCGGATCGACCATTCCCCGCGAATCCGACGCCGCACTGTACACGCACGCAGGCCCGGAGATCGCCGTCGCCTCAACCAAGGCCTTCCTCTCACAGGTCGTGGCCTGCTACCTGCTGGGCCTGTACCTGGCGCAGCTGCGCGGCAACAAGTTCCGTGACGAGATCGAAGTCATCCTCGACGAGCTCCAGACCATCCCGGAGAAGGTCCAGAGCCTCCTCGACAATGACAAGGAACAGGTCCAGGCACTGGCCCGCCGCAACCAGGACGTCGACTCCGTGCTGTTCCTGGGTCGCCACGTCGGCTACCCGGTGGCAATGGAGGGTGCGCTCAAACTCAAGGAGCTCGCCTACATCCACGCCGAGGGCTTCGCCGCCGGTGAACTCAAGCACGGACCGATCGCACTCATCGACGACGGTCAGCTCGTCATCATCGTCGTGCCGTCCAAGCGCGGCCGCGATTCCCTTCATGCCAAGGTCATCTCGAACATCCAGGAAGTCCGGGCCCGCGGGGCGAATACCGTGGTCATCGCCGAAGAGGGTGACGAAGAGGTCCGCGAGTTCGCTTCCGAGGTCATCTACGTTCCCCAGACGACGACGCTCATGGCACCGCTGCTGACCACGGTTCCGCTGCAGATCTTCGCCATGGAACTGGCCACGGCCAAGGGCCTCGACGTGGATCAGCCGCGCAACCTGGCCAAGTCCGTGACAGTGGAGTAAGGACGGCGACATGGCGATTCTGGGAATCGGAACCGACATCGCCGATGTGCCTCGGTTCGCCGAGCACATAGAACGCTTGCCCGAACTCCTCGATCGTCTGCTGACTCCGGCCGAGCAGCTCAAACGTAACGGCAAACGTCGCACGGATGCCTCCTTGGCGGCGAGATTCTCCGCCAAGGAGGCACTGAAGAAGGCGATCGGCTTCCCCGGATGGCTGCCCTGGCAGTCCGCCGAGGTGGTCCCCGCCAGGTCCGGTGCCCCCTCATTCCGTCTGCGGGGGCTGGTGCTCGAGCACTTCTACCGCATCGGCGCAACGAACATCCACCTCTCGATCACCCATGACGCGGACCTCACCATGACCTTCGTCATCGTCGAAGGCGAAGGACCTTCGCTGAGCCCCGACGTGGAATGGGCCGCGGACCATTTCGGGTAGGTTCGCAGTGGGGGAGTCATTCACTCACCTCGACCTCCGTGGACCGGTCGCCCCCATGGTCGCCCCATGAAGGGTGCGGTATGGCTTCGTCGAACGCACTGCCAGACAGTGGCCACTGCGGGAAAGAAGCGGAGAATGACTCGGTAAGTGCGATAGACGGCTTCGAAGGTTCGGGCACCACGAAGGGGCGGTGGGGGTAGACAACTCCGCGTTGGTCGATGATCCCGCCTGCTTCGAGGAGCTCACTCCTGATGCCAAGGCGTTGGTTCACGCGGATTCTGCTGTCGATGCACAACACAGCTGTCGATACACTCGCCACGATTGAGGTAGCTGCGATCGAGTAGGACAATGCCTGCATTGAGCACAGCGAGGTGGCCAGAATCTTGAGTTTGACCTGCTCAGAACCCTCACCACTGCGTTGTCAGGAGAGCCTCGATCGCGATAGCCGATGCCATCTGAGTGGCAAGCAGGGGCCGTTGCCACCGCAGTGGCAACAGCGATGGCAACACCAGTATCCAGATTGTGAACGGCAGCCAGATTCGTTCCACCTCCGCCTTGCTCATGCCCGACAGTGTCGCCACGAGGATCGAGACGAACCCGGCGCAGCCCAGGACAGCGACCACGCGCCGGCCTCTGTCGGCCCCCCGCCACGCTTCGGCGATGCTGCGGGGAAGGGCCGCCCATACGGCCAGTCCGCTGGTAAATGTCCAGGCCCCCAGGTTCGCCCACACCCAGTAGCCGTATTGCCGTTTGTGTTGGATCCCGTCGTAGTAGCGGGTGACCAGGACGGGGAACCCCTCCCACCACCGGAATCCGGCCAGGGTGAATGCCACGGCGACGGACAGCGCACCTCCGAGTGCCCAGGGCAGTGCCGACCATCTGCCGCCGAGATAGATCACGGCGATGGCGAGGATCCCCAGAAGCATCAGCCCATAGGAAAGATAGACGCACAGGCCGAGTAACAGCCCCGCCGGAAGACCGAAGCCGATCACGCGCGAACGGCGGACTGCTGTCGAGGCCAGCGCCAGAAGCGCCAGCCCCCAGGCAGCTACTGCCATGAACAGCGCATCAGCGGACACGCCCATCCAGATCGCCGCGGATGCGGCTATCAGCCAGGGCGCTGCGCGGCGGGCGAACTTCTCCGACGCCAGGGTCTTGACGGTCAGCAGGACTGCGACGACCCCGGTGCATCCGAGAGTCATGACGATGACACCAGCTGTGTACGGGTCCTCGATGCCGATCCGGTCGAGCAGGATGAAGAACAGCGTTGCGCCCGGTGGATGCCCGGCAATGTGAATGGGCCAGTGGTCAGGCGCGCGCAGGGGTACTCGTTCGATGAATCCGGACAAGAACGCAGGGATCGAGGACACTTCTTTGGCATCGACGAAGTATTCGCTGGGGCGGGCAAACACCTTGCTGATGCTTTCCTTGCCGCCGACATGGGCCAGTGCGGCTGTCCACAGCCAGGATCCGGTGAACACTGCGACCAGGTAGGGGCTCCAGTTCAGTGCGGAGCTGATCCGTCGCCAGCACAGAAATCCGGTCAGTGCAACGAGTACCGGCAACACCAAGGTGGGCGCCAGGTCGGGTGTCCACCTTGCCTTCAGAGGAGGCCAGTAGATGAAGACATCGGTTCCGGTCGCACGCGGCCAGATGATGGCGGCGGCGACCACTACCGCGCCGATCAATGTGCTGATCATCGCCGCTGTCCAGGCCCGGCGGGAAAGTAAGGATGCTTGGGTGGGCACGATCACATTTTAACACTGATAGTGTCACTCTATGGATAACCGCCTGGTACGTGAGCAACTTCCCTGCACGGGGCTGAACCCTGAGTGGTGGACACGCTGAGACTGGCCCATAATGGGCCGGAGAATGCGAGTAGAAACCATGCCGAAGAAGAAGTACTCGGATGAGTTCAAAGCCGACGCCGTCGAGCTGTACGAGACTCATCCAGACATGTCCTATACCCAAGTCGCGGCTGACCTCGGCGTCTCCCGCGGAGCAATCAAGACGTGGGTGTTCCAGGCTCGGAAGGCTGCCGGGGCGGTACCCACGAGCGCGCCCGATCACCCGGAGACGCCGGAGGAAGAGGTGGCTCGCCTACGGGTGGAGAATGATTCGTTGAAGGCCGACAAGCGGGCTCTGCGCACTGATGTGGAGCGTTTGGAAGAAGAGCGAGCCATCCTGCGCAAGGCCACGAAGTATTTCGCGGCAGAGACGACCTGGTGATCCGCTTCCAGTTCGTTGACGACCACCGACACACCTACGAGGTGAAGCGGATGTGTGCAGTGCTGGGCATCCAACGCTCGTCCTTTTACAAGTGGCGTGAGACCATGTCCGATCGCGCGGCTTCACAGGCCGCTGATGAGGCGTTGGTCGACCGGATCCGGGACCACTATGAGGAGTGGAACCACACGTACGGGTACCGGCGGATCACCGTCGAGTTGGCCGAGGATCCAGCAGTGGACGGGCCGGTCAATCACAAGAGAGTTGCTCGGCTGATGCGCCAGCACAACATCGTCGGTGTCCATCTGCGCAAGCCGCATATCACCACGATCAAGGACCCGGGTGCCCAGGTCTTCGCTGACCTGGTGAAGAGGGACTTCACTGCTGACGAGTTGGGGACGACTTATGTTGGCGACATTACTTATTTGCCCTACGGAAGTGAGGGGAAGTTCTTGTATCTGGCCACGGCCATCGATCTCTACTCAAAACGGATCGTGGGTTGGTCGATCGCTGACCATATGCGCACCAGTCTCGTTGAAGACGCGTTACACAATGCATCAAACAACAGACAAACATTACGGGGTGCGATTATGCACACGGACCACGGGCGTCAATATACGTCTTCGTCGTTCCAAGCGACGTGTGCCCGGTTGGGGGTGGTTCAGTCGATGGGCCGAATCGGGTCGAGTGCTGATAACGCCCTGGCGGAGTCGGTCAATGCGGCGCTGAAGCGTGAGGTGTTGCAGGGAGCTAAACGGTGGGAGAGCGCGGCCCAGTGTCGTCGAGAAGTGTTCCGGTGGCTGGTCCGGTACAACACGGGCCGCAGGCATTCGAGTCTGCGTTATCGAGCACCGCTTGACGTTGAGTGCGATTGGGCGTCTATGATGGATCTTGCCGCCTGATAGTACACATTGCTGTGTCCACTCTCAGGGGTTCACGCCCCACCGTGGTGATTCCGTGCCGCGACGAGGCGTTGGCATTGCCCGGCGTATTCAGCACCATACCCGGCGACATGAGCGTGATCGTCGTGGACAACGGTTCGGTCGATGGTACGGCCGGCGTCGCCCGCGGCCTGGGCGCCACAGTGGTGTACGAGGCTGTTGCCGGTTACGGCGCAGCGGTGCAGGCCGGAATCCTCGCGGCCACGACACCCTTGGTGGCAGTGCTTGATGGCGATGTGGATCGCCCTGAGTTCGGTGGAGAGCTGGTCACGGTATGCCGGCCGCATCGGGCCAGCTGGTATGAGTGCAGTAGCGGTCCTCGAATTCGAGCGGAGGGCTGATACAGAGTTGAGTGACAGCCAAGCTGGTTCGATGCCATCAGAATCATCTCGTAGTCAAACCGTTTCAAAACCCATGGGTTTTGAGGCAGAAAGGTTATGAGACACCTGTACGTGGCCAAGCCACAATAGCGTCGCCAGGCCCGCATCCGTCCCTGTGGGAAGTAGGGTGACCGTCATGAGAGAAATTAGGTTCTTCCCTGACTGGGGTAGAAAGGAACCCCTGTGGGAGTCGGACGCGTATGACTATGCTGTACGTGGGTCTGATCTCTCGATATCGCCGCAACTTCAGGCGGACCTCCGTAGTTACATGCGCTTCTGGCATGAGCATTTCCATGAAGAAGACGAGTGGGATTCCGTCTTGTCCAAGAATCATTTCTCAGATGAAGGATCTCGTCTCATTCGGGAGTTATCCGAACAGCTCAAAGGGTGTGCGGTCATCGTCGACGAGAGAGATGAATACGCAAGAGAGTGAGTCCAAAAGCAAGCCGCAGGATTTGCGATGACCAGGATGGACCGCTGAGGACGTTACCTGTCTCGTCAGTTGGTCGCGGATGACTTTGCATCAGCCTCTTCCAGCAAACAGCGCATCCGGAATCTGGCCGAGCCGGCCTTGAGCGTTCATAGATCGCCGCCGTGCTTCGCTGAGGCACACAAGATGCTGCAAACTTCGCATCAGTCCCAATCGTCAAAGCCGGGAAGCAACTTGAACCGAACCGTTCGCGAATCCATCAGCGGACGGGGTAGGTGGACAGCTGATCCCGTAACGCAACCGCTGCGTCTTGGATCTGGTGCTTGCTCGTGACAATGGCGAGCTGAGATCGCTTTGGCGATAGCGGGTCAAACGGAGGCACAGCGGCCTCATGACTTAGCCCAATCAGCAGCTCTACTTGCGATTCTGACTGCTTGCCGACCGCAAAGCTCAGGTTCGGCTCAGTAAACGTCAGCCATTTGGGTACATGTTCATCGACGTCAGGACTTTCAGGTGCTGAAGCCTCCTCGACGGGGGCAGTCGCCGTTGTGGCTACCTCGGCGATCTGCTGAAGCCAATCTGACAGTCTGACGACCTCCCAGGTGGTCAGGGACGGGTCCTGGAAAGACCATCGCGTGCCATCGCTCGCTCGCACAGACCCTTCAACAACTAACCAATTGGAATCCCAGGAGGCGGCGTCTGCCGGTTGGTCTTCAGTCTCTTGAGTCAGCCACTGGTAACCAGCGATTTGTAGTTCCAACTTCGTGTTCTCGTCGTAAAGTCGCACGCGTCCAGGATACGGCCTCATGGCTTGCTAGCGCGGTGAGCCGGATGGGCCTCCTGCTTGGTGCCGACTGTGCGCTCACTATCGGCTCCAGCCATTCCCGTTTCCGACATTGCCTCGCAACCCTACGGATATAAGACGTCTCGTCGTCCTCTCAAACCGGCACGATGTCACTGGGCGTGTTCCCCCGACCTTTCGAACTTGTCAGTCAGCCGTCGGATTCTTACAACTATGTTTTGCAACATGATGGGTGGTTCGGTGTACTCGCCGTTAGCTATGAGACACGTTGGAGCCCCGCCTTGGCGAAACTGACAGGTATACCCGCGTATTCGCCCGCGACCAATCCGCCGACTGCCAACATGCCGAGAGACAGGAATAGATCTTGGAGGTCGACCTTGCCGGATCGCTGACAGTCAGGTCCGCAATGCGACACGTTCTGTCGAGCGCGGCGAACTGGCGGCTCAGGTCGCTCGTGATCTCGGAATGTCGCGGGCGACCATCTGCCGGTGAAGCTCATACTAATGATCCCACCTCGGATCCGGACTTCGACACCACCTCGGCGCGGTCGGCAATAGACTCAGACCATGAGCACTCCTTCTGACACCGCCCCTGCCGATGCCGCCTCCACCGACACTGTCTCGGCGCAGACGGCGACTGCCCTCGACATTCACCTCCCCACCGCCGAGGATGCCGCGGACATCGCACCCGGCCTGGTCACACTGCGACGAGCCCTGCACGAGAACGCCGAGGTCGGACTCGACCTGCCCGTCACACAGAAACTCGTCCTCGACGCCATCGAAGGCCTCGACATCGAGGTGACGAAGGGCAACGGACTCTCCTCGCTCGTCATCGTGCTGCGCGGTGGGGCACGGAAGAACGACTCGACCGGTGTCGTGCCCGCAGTGCTGCTGCGCGGTGACATGGACGGACTGCCCATCCAGGAGGCGACCGGCTTCGACTTCGCAGCCACGACCGGCCGCATGCACGCCTGCGGCCACGACCTGCATACGACCGGCCTGGTGGGAGCCCTCAAACTGCTCCACCGCGACAGGGACTCCCTGCCCGGTGACGTGGTGTTCATGTTCCAGCCCGGTGAGGAAGGCTGTGACGGGGCCGGAAAGATGATCGACGAAGGCGTCCTCGACGCGGCCGGCACCCGTGTGAAGGCCGCCTTCGGCATCCACGTCTCCGCAGACCAGGACCTCGGCTACGCCTACTGCCGCCGAGGCTCGTACATGGCCGCCTTCTCGAAGATGTCCATCACGGTTCGCGGCAAGGGCACCCACGCCTCCCGCCCGGCGACCGGCAGAGACCCGATCCAAGTCGGCGCCATGCTCGTCGGGCAGCTCCAGGAATATGTGACCAGGCGCTTCGACATCTTCGACCCCCTCGTCATCACGGTCGGTCAATTCAACGGCGGCACCGCACCGAACGTCATCCCCGACTTCGCGGAGCTCGTCGTCAGCATCCGCACCTTCTCCGACGACGTCACGGCCCGAGCCGAAGCGGAGCTGCCTCAGCTCGTGGCCGAGCTGGTGTCCGCCCACGGCCTCGAGGCCGAGATCGCCTACGAACGGGTGCTGCCGCCGACGATCAACGACGACGCCGAGGCGGACTTCTTCCTCGACACCTTCGCCAACCTCTTCGGAGCCGACCGTGCCGTGACCCGACCCAACCCCATTCCCGGTTCCGAGGACTTCTCCCGTGTGCTCGAACAGGTTCCCGGCGCCTACGGACACTTCGGGGCTGCCCTGCCCAACCTGCCTGTTGAGGAGCGCGAGGCCAACCATTCGCCGCGAGCTCGCCACAGCGACGAGGGACTGGCCGATCAGGCACTGTTCCTGGCCCATCTGGCCGGTCGGAAGCTCGCCCGATTGGCCCAGGAATGAGGAGGCGCTGATGTCAGTCTTCGCCTACCCCAGCCAGGTCATCCGCGAGGCCGAACGTCCGCTGCTCGATGTGGGCGTCGACCTCATGTCACGAGCGGCCCGAGCGCTGGCGCGGTGCTCCGCCGAGGTGCTGCAGGAATCTCGTGGACAGGTGTCAGGATCGCGCGTCACGGTGCTCGCTGGGCCCGGCAACAATGCCGGAGACGGCCTCTTCGCCGCTGCCGCGCTTAGCCGGCGAGGTGCCCATATCACCGTGGTCACACTCTTCGAGGCCACCCATGATGGGGGCCTGGACGCCGCACGTCGAGCCGGGGCCGATGTCATCGGCTTCCCCGAGACAGATGCGGACATCAGTGCCGAAGTTCTGCGTGAGCTCACTCGCTCCGACCTCGTCTTCGACAGCATCCTCGGCACCGGCGCCAGACGCGGGCTTCCGACCCACATCGCCTCCCTCCTCAACGACTGGCAACGCTCGAGCAGCGTCAACGGCACACGGGGCAGGAACAGCGCCACGGGCACGCACGGCTCCAAGCGTGCCGCTGCGACCGTCATCGCCGTCGACGTTCCCTCCGACCTGTCCCCGGACGAAAAGGGTTCGACGGACCGGATCCACGCCGATCACACAGTGACCTTCGGCGGGCTCAAGACCGAGTTGACCGATCCTCGTGTCAGGGCCTTCACCGGAACGGTCACCGTCATCGACATCGGGCTCGAGCTCGATGCGAAGCTGGCCACCGCCGAGGTGGTCGACACCGGCGATCTCAACGCCGACTTCCCCCGCCCGGGGCCCGAAGAATACAAATACTCCCGCGGAATCGTCGGGATCCTCGCCGGATCCGAGGAATACCCCGGGGCAGGGGTCCTCACATCCACCTCGGCGGTCAACTGCGGAGTCGGCATGGTCCGATACCTGGGATCCCAACTGGTCGCCGAGTTCGTCATCGGCCTCCACGCTGAGGTGGTCACCGCCACCGGTCGCATGGACGCCGTCGTCATGGGGCCCGGCGACCCCGAAACCGAACACGTCCATGACGCTGTGGACTCCCTGTCCGAGACGAACGTTCCCGTGGTCCTCGACGCCGGTGGCCTCGACATGGTCGGTCGCGCCGAATCCGTCAAGGGCACGTGGCTGGCCGAACGTCCCGTCGTCCTGACACCGCACGCCGGCGAGCTGGCACGGCTGCTCAGCCGAATCCTCGGCGAGATCATCACCGCCAGCAGGATCAACTCCGAGCCCATCGGCTGGGCACAGATGGCCGCGCGTCTGAGCGGCTGCATCGTCCTGCTCAAAGGCCACCAGACCGTCATCGCCGCCCCCGACGGGTTCTGCGTGCTCCCCGAGGTCGGACCGGCCAGCCTGGCCACGGCAGGTTCCGGGGATGTGCTCGCTGGGATCATCGGTGCCATGGTCGCGATCGCCCACGCCAGGAACCAACACTCTTCGGCAGAGCATCCGCTGCTCGAGCGGGAACTGGCCCACACCGTGGGCCTCGGCGTGCTCGTGCACAATGCCGCCGGACGTCGGGCCGTCAACGCCGGGGCCCTGGTCGATGCCGTCGCCGAGGTGACCGGTGAACTCGTCCACGGCGGATACCTCATCGAGTGACCCGGTCCCCGTATGAGTGAAAAGGACTCTGTTCGCTCTGACACGATCCCTGTTCAAGCCGGCAGCGAGGGCGCACGGTATTCTTATCCAGTGACATCAACCGATTCCTCAGGGGCACTGGTGAAGGCCGAGATCGACGTGACCGCGCTGCAGGCCAATGCCGCGGCGCTGGCCGAGCGACTCGCACCGGCCCGCCTCAAGTGCGTCCTCAAGGCCAATGCCTATGGGCACGGCGTCGACATCGTCGCCCGCGGTCTCTTCGCCGCCGGCTGGCGCGACTTCTGCGTGGCTACGATCGGTGAGGCCCTGCACCTGCGTGAGATATTGGGCAGCGGTGTCACGATCATTGCGTGGCTGTACGGGCCCACCACCGACCTCGACGCTGCCCTCGCTGCCCACATCGAACTCGGCGTATCCACCGTTGCCAGCATCGACAGGCTCCGGCAGGCCGCCGAACGCACGCACACCACGGCCCGCCTCCACCTCAAGGCCGACACTGGGCTGGGCCGCAACGGACTCGCTCCGGCCGATTGGGCATTGGCCTTGGACCAGCTGCGGACCCTGGGCGACGAACCCGATCCGTGCATCGAGATCGTGGGAATCATGAGCCACTATGCGGTCGCGGACGAACCGGAACGGGGCGAGACTGCGCAGCAGACGCACATCTTCGACTTAGCCCATCGGGAACTGAACGCGGTTCTCGATGACGCGGAGGGCCGCCTCGGCGAATCGGATCGACTCGACGTCCATATCGCGAACTCACCGGCCGCACTCACTCTCTCACCGTTTCCCGGCACCTGCGCGAGGGTCGGCCTGTCGCTCTACGGGCTCTCCCCGCTCGAGGATCAGGACTCCACCGATCTGGGGCTGACGCCGGTGCTGAGGCTGGTCTCCCAGGTGGTCAATCTCAAGGACATTCCGGCAGGTCATGGCGCTTCCTATGGGCTGACGTTCACGGCGGCGGCGAACACGCGTTTCGCCCTGGTCCCGGGCGGCTACGGCGACGGGATTCCCCGGACGGCCTCGAATCGGGCCGAGGTCAGCATCCGCGGCACACGGTATCCGGTGGTCGGTCGGATCGCGATGGACCAGATGATCGTCGAGGTCGGTGCGGGCGAAGTCGCCATCGGTGACGAAGTCGTCCTCCTCGGACCCGACGGACCCAGCGCAGCTGAATGGGGCGACTGGGCAGACACCATCAACTACGAGATCGTCACCCGCATCAGCGAGCGCGTCGAGCGCGTGGAAGCCGGCGGGACGATCGGCGACGGCGGACCCCAGCACGGTGCGGGCACGGTGTCGTGATGAAGTTCGAACTGTCGTCATTGGCTCAGATGAGAGCCTTCGCCGAGGTGCTCGCCGGGCACTTGCGCGCCGGTGATCTCCTCATCCTCAGCGGCAACCTCGGTGCCGGGAAGACGACCTTCACCCAGTCCCTGGGGCGCGCGTTGGGCGTGGCAGGGCGCATCACCTCGCCGACGTTCGTCATTGCACGTGAGCATCCTTCGCGCAGTCACGGTCCTGCACTGGTCCATGTCGACGCCTACCGGCTCTCCGATGCCGAGGAGCTCGGGGACCTCGACCTCGACTCGGAGCTCGAGGAATCGATCACCGTCGTCGAATGGGGTGCGGGTGTGGCTGAGCAGCTCAGCTCGGACTATCTGGGTCTGACGATCACCCCGATGTTCAGCCTCGGCGAGGAGCCCGACAGGGATGCCTCGGCCGGGACCGATGCAGACAACCAGGGCCAGGACTCAGGCGAAGACGAGGACGCGATCGAGGACGAACGGCGGATTGTCGAACTGCACGGGCACGGCGCCACATGGGACGAGCGATGGCCGCGCCTGAGCGATTCGATTCGCACCGAGGCGGCTGTGGGGCCGAACGTCGCTGGCGCCGCAGGTGACGTCGACGCGGCCGTGGCTGCGGACGAAAGGGACAACACATGATCATTCTCAGCATCGACACCTCACAGTCAGCCTCTGTGGCCTTGGTCGACACCGCATCCGGTGCTGTTCTGGCCGTCGAACAGACCGATGACCAGCGCAGACACGTCGAATTCATCGGACCCGCCCTGTTACGGGTGCTGGCGCATGAGGTGCAGCCCGAGCTTGTCGTCACCGGAATCGGTCCGGGGCCGTTCACCGGTCT
Organism: Brevibacterium antiquum CNRZ 918; assembly: GCF_900169145.1. Taxonomy (GTDB): domain Bacteria; phylum Actinomycetota; class Actinomycetes; order Actinomycetales; family Brevibacteriaceae; genus Brevibacterium; species Brevibacterium koreense. The sequence continues at coordinate 56,279 of NZ_FXZD01000010.1, forward strand.
GCGGGTCGGGATCGCGGCCGGCATCGCGGTCTCTCAGGCTCGTGGCATCCCGGTCAGGGGAGTCCTGTCCCAGGCCGCGCTGGCCGAGGAGTTCTGCCGCAGGTCCGAGGGTGGCGGAGGGCCCGTGCTCATTGCCGCTGATGCTCGGCGCAAGGAAGTGTATTTCAGCGTCTACGAGGCTTCGGACGCTTCTCTGAAGTCCGGGCCTTTCGTGGCCAAGCCTGCCGAGGTCGCAGACGTGCTCGCCGACCAGGGGTATCGACTCGAGGTGCCGGGGGCCGAAGCCGGGCAGAGCTGCGATCGTGTCGACATCACCGCACGGATCGGCCGCGGCTTCGTCCTCTACGACGATGTCATCGGAGCATCGGGGCATCCCGAGCTCGTCGATCCGCGCGCAGAGTTCCTCGCGTTCTTCGCTGCTCGCTCGATCGCGGCAGGCGAGGAGCTGGGCGAACCGGTCCCGGAGTATCTGCGCGAACCCGATGCCAAGTCGGCCCCGGTGCGCGAGAGTCACTTGAAGTGAGTCAAGGCAGCCAGAAGTGAGTGAAGGCAACCAGAAGTGAGCGATGCGACTGAGCAAGACGACGTGGTCATCAGCGACGTGCACTGGTGGGATCTCGCGGAAATCGCGGACAACGACTCCCGGGTCTTCGGGGCCACCGCGTGGACCGTGCAGTACTACTGGGCGGTCATGGCGCAGCCGGGAACGGTCATGCTCATGGCCAGAACCGCCTCGGCGGGTCAGCGTTCTTCTGATTCGGCGGGGGAGCTGGCCGGATGGATCGTCATGTCTGTCGGTGGGGACGAAGGCGACGTGATGACGATCGCCACGACTGCGGCGGCCCGCGGCCATGGCATCGGCCGGTCCCTGCTCACGAGCGGGATAGGCTGGGCCCGGCAGCAGGGGGCTCACGTCGTCCATCTCGAAGTCGACGAGCACAACGAACCGGCACTGGACCTCTACCATTCCATCGGATTCTCCGAATGGGGCAGACGCCCGGATTACTACCCGGGTGCCGACGCGATCCTCATGCAGCTCCGCCCCTAGGGCTGGCCGGGCCGCGTCGATCGCCCTGCGCACCACAGGCTCCGAGGCGCCACAGGCTCTGAGGCGCCACAGGCTCTGCCGCCCGGCCGAAGAAGTGCTCACATTCTCCGAGTCCTCGCTGCTTCAGATGGCGGTGAAGTCTGGGGGGCAGCCGATCTCGGCCGGTGATCCCACGAAGAAGCTGCACGGCTTGCTTCGCAGTCGCGATCTGAGAGCACAGGGTGATGGCATTGCCGATGTTCTGCTGCAGGCGCTCGGGAATCGGCTGTCCAGTGGCCAGTGCGAGATCAAGGCCGTGCACGGTGAGTTCGAAAGCGCGCGAGGGCAGGTAGTCGTCGAGTCTCATCGCCCCGACTGGAGTGAGGACGATCGCATGCGCAGGTGTGCGAGCAACCAGATCGCATACCCGTTGGGCGATGGCCTCGGCGGCTGCGGCGGGATCATCTCCGAGTTCTCGACCGGCGTCCTTCCCTCGCAGCTCAACCTGATGGGCGTCGGCCAGCATGGCAGACGCGCCACGGTAGTAGTCCGCAGGCGAATCGACGTCGGGCTGCCTCGTCGGCGATTCTGCGCCAGCGCTCAGATACCTCTCCACCGTGGTGAATGCGCGGCACGTGTGCCCGAGCAGAGATCGCACATCCCACTCACCGAGCCCGGGAGCGTCCAGCTGGTTTCGGGTGGCCGGGAGCAGGGCTGTCAGTGCCGACGCCGATGAGTCGAACCATTCGCGACCAGTCATCTTCTGCATACAACTCCGCTTCTCATCTCCGGTCAAGTGTGATTCGGCTCGTTGCAGAGTCGAATCGCGAATGGTGCCTAGGCGATGGTGGCTGCAGACCGCTGCGACATGGCGGTCAGCTCTGCGAGGAGTTCCCCGTTGAGCCTGAACGCGGTCATCGTCTCATCGATGACGGTCTGTTCGTCCCCGCCGGTGCCTGCGATGTCGTTGAGTCGCAGACGGTAGGCATCCTTATACGGTTTCGTCTTGCCGAGTTCGGCGAAGTCCCACATCGTCAGCGCGCTGGTGGGCAGAGCGTAGTGCCTGGCCATGAGCGCTCCGATGGCCTGCCCGCCGGACAGATCGCCGAGGTAGCGCGTGTAGTGATGGGCGATGAGCTGCTCCGGACTCTCGATCCCAGCGAGGTGGGCTGCGTAGAATTCGGCACTGCGGGTCAGAGGCGAGTCGACATCGCTGAGCCTGAACTGGTCAGAGCTGGTCAGTTCCTGCAGGTCCCAGACGATGCGCTCATGTCGGAACAGATTCGCGTCGTAGAACCCTGCGAAGATCGTGTCTTCGGCGAACTCCCGGGACCTCTGCTCGAGGACGCCATAGATGACCTCGTACTGCTTGAGCAGAAGCGCATAGGCGCGTGAGTCGAGCCTGCCCTCCATGAGATCGACCATGAAATCGGTGTGCTCGACCTCGTCATGGATCGTGGCTGTGCTGGCCTTGAGCCGAGCTGAGAATGGTTCAGTCATGAAGTTTCCCCATTGAGAGATCGATGATCCGGAAGTGTCTCGATGATCCGAACGACTACAGTACTCGTTTTCATCTTAGCCTAGCCTGCCCTAACATCTGACTCATTCCTTCGTCGACCGCTGCCAAAGGGTAGGCTGGAGTCATGGAAAGAGTGCAATTGGCTGACACGAATCTGATGGTCCACCCCCTGCATCTGGGAGGCAATCCCTTCGGATGGGGTGCGGACCGGGACCAGAGCTTCGCAGTCCTCGACGCCTACGCCGAGGCGGGTGGAAACTTCATCGACACGGCGGACGCCTATTCTGTGTGGGTCGACGGCAACTCCGGCGGTGAGTCGGAGACCATCATCGGCGAATGGATGGCCTCGCGTGGCAACCGCGATGACATGGTCATCGCCACGAAGGTGGGAATGCACCCGAAGCACAAGGGCCTTGACCCAGCCAATATTCGCGACTGCATCGACGCCTCCCTGCGTCGTCTCGGCACAGACCACGTCGACGTCTATTACGCCCACGCCGACGATGAGGACGTTGATCAGGTGGCTGTGGCGGAGACCTTCGACGCGTTGGTGCGCTCCGGGAAGGTCAGCTACCTCGGCGCTTCGAACTTCACCTTGAATCGTCTGCAGTCGGCAATGAAGATCAGTGCGAAGTACTCGCTGGCGTGCTACCGCGTCGTCCAGGATCGGTACAATCTCGTGGCCCGCAGCGCGGTGGACCCACAGAAGCAGGCCTACCTGCGCTCCAACGGCATCGCTGAACTTCCCTTCCACTCCTTGGCCTCGGGATTCCTGACGGGAAAGCACACCGGCGGAGACGCCACCGGCAGCGTGCGCGGTGAACGCGTGGCCGACCTCCTCGAGAACCAAGAGGCGCTTCGCGCTCTCGAAATCCTCGACGACGTGGCTTCGGCGCACAACTCCACCATGACCGCAACCACCCTGGCCTGGCAGCTGTCACACGATTTCATTCCCTCCACCATCGCCTCGGCGCGGGTGCCCGAGCAGCTGACGGAACTGCTCGCGGGAACCGAACTGCAGCTGGCCGATGACGAGATCACGGCCCTCAACGAGGCATGGGTGGAAGCATGACGAGCACCAGCCCACGCCTTGTGAAATGGGAGAACGGCACCGACCTGGTCATCGAACTGCCCTTGGCCCTCGACGTTGCGACCGTCTGGTCCAAGCTCGTCGACAGTGAGACCGCCAGAGCCTGGTTCGCGTCCTTCACCGTCGACGAGGCGGCAGCCAGCTCGGACAGCGACGACTCGGACAGCGAGGACAGTGCTGAGGGGGATTCCAATCCTGCGATCACCTTCGACCTCGGTGAGACCAAGCTGCACGGTGAGATCCTGAGCTGCGAGGTCGAGGACCATGTCCTCGTCGAGCTCGACGATTTCGGCGTGCTGGGCATGGCGCTGCTCGCGCTCGAACTCACAGATGGGGACGCGACCCTTCTGATCTTCACCCAATCCGCAGCCGACGTCGAGAGTGCACGTCTCAAGGCCGCGGACTTCGGACCGATGTGGGACACGCACCTGCGCCTGTTCGCTCGGGTCCTGGGACTCGACGTCGCCGAGGCCGGTGAGGAAGAGCTGCTCGCGCTCTACGCGGACCTCGAACTTGAGGACAGCGAAACACACGACAGCGAGGACGGGGCGGCCGAGGCATGAGCGAACCGCTGGTGCTGGGCATCGAATCCTCGTGTGACGAAACCGGAGTCGGGATCGTTCGGGGCCGGACGCTGCTGACCAACACGGTCTCATCCTCGATGGATGAACACGTTCGCTTCGGCGGTGTGGTCCCCGAGGTCGCCTCACGCGCACATGTCCAGGCCATTGGTCCGGCCATCGCCTCGGCCTGCGATCAGGCAGACATCGCGCTGGGTGACCTCGATGCCATCTCCGTGACCGCAGGCCCGGGACTCAGCGGTGCGCTGATGGTCGGAGTCGGTGCAGCCAAGGGCCTCGCCGCGGCACTCAACCTGCCGCTCTACGGGGTCAACCACCTCGCCGCACATGTGGCGGTGGACCTCATCGCCACCGACGTCGACGGTCTGACCACGCCGACCATCGCACTCCTCGTCTCCGGCGGGCACACCGAGATCCTGCGCATCGGTGACGTAATCGATGACATCGAACTCATCGGCGCCACGATCGATGATGCTGCCGGCGAAGCCTTCGATAAGACCGCGCGGCTGCTGGGGCTCAACTACCCCGGCGGGCCGAACATCTCCAAGGCCGCTCTCGGGCAGCTCGACGGCAGCGGAATCCCCGGCGATCGCACCGCCGTGAAGTTCCCCCGCGGACTGGCCAAGAAGCAGGACCTGCGCGACCCCGAACGTCGCTTCAACTTCTCGTTCTCCGGACTCAAGACCGCCGCACTGCGGGAGGTCACGAAGGCCGAGACGCTGGGAACCCACCTGCGGGTCGCCGACATCGCAGCGGGGTTCGAGGACGCCGTCGTCGACGTCCTCGTGACCAAGACTCTGCTGGCGGCGGCCGACACCGGAATCAACCACGTCGTCCTCGGCGGGGGAGTCGCCGCGAACTCCCACCTGCGCGAGGTTCTTGGAACCAGATGCGCCGAGGCGGGGGTGAGGCTGCGCGTGCCGCCTTTGAGCTTGTGCACGGACAACGGAGCCATGGTCGCAGCCCTCGGTGCCGAACTCGTCCGCCGTGGAATCGGACCCAGCGACCTGTCATTTGCCGCAGTCTCTTCATTGGATGTCGATCATGTCCTCGTCTGACCCGAACGCAGGCGACCAGAACGCCTACACGCACGACCGAAGCGGTGCCTCACGCGATGAGACCGCATACGGTCCGAACTCGAAGGATCTGCCCGACTACCTGCCGCCTCGGCGATCAGGAGACGGATGGACTCTCGGCTCGGACGGGCAGAAGCATTGGGGACTCAATGGGGCAGCGGGATTGATGCTGCTTGACCCTGCGCAGGGGATCCTCATGCAGCACCGCGCCCTGTGGTCGGTCGAAGGAGGGACCTGGGGTTTCCCCGGTGGTGCCCGTGACCTGGGCGAATCCGCTATCGAAGCGGCCGTTCGCGAGTCCTGGGAAGAAGCCGGTGTCCCCGACCGTGAGGCCGAGGGCATCGAAGTCCTCGAGACCCATGTCCTCGATCTCGGCGACTGGTCGTACACGACGGTCATCTCCCGGGCTCTGCATCATTTCGACCCGGTCATCAGTGATCCGGAGAGCATCGAGCTCGCCTGGGTGCCGATTGAACAGCTCACGGATCTCAAGCTGCACTCCGGGGTCGCCGCGTCGCTGCCGGTCCTACTGGAGCTCCTCCGCCCCCACCTGTGAGCATTGCAGCCCAGCTGCTGGGCCCCGTGTGGAGCGTCGCCTGGGCTCCGTGTGGAGCGTCGTCGAGTTCCGGGTGTTGTACCGCGGCACTGGTGTGCGCCTGCAATTGTCGAGCCAGCACCCGTGTTTCGGCGAATGTGGGCGGGGCAGCGGCTGGTGGAACCCTCAGGTGTATGTGGAACCCTCAGGTGTATGAGGTGCGCAGGTCGCTGATCAGCGATCGAGTCACCTCGGTCAGCGATTGGGTGTCCTTGAACACGTTCTGCAGCCGCTGATAGGGCACGCCGCGGTCGATGATCGAGGTGATGGAGTTCAGCTCGTCTGTGCAGCCCAGACGCTGTGCCACCGGGGCCAGGCGCGCGATCTCATCGGCCAGGCATTCGGTGACCAGACGCTCATCGGCCTCGGCATTCTCGATGATGATGGCGTCCATGCCGTAGCGTGCGGCACGCCACTTGTTCTCGTCGTGGAACCAATCCGGCATCGTCGGCAGGGCCTCACCGGCATCAAGACGGGCGGAGAAGTCGTCGACGAGGCACTGGATGAGAGCTGTGATCGCGGTGATCTCCTCGAGCGTGGGCAGCCCATCGCAGACTCTGACCTCGACGGTTCCCCAGTTCGGGGCGGGCCGGATGTCCCAGCGGATCTCATTGATGTTGTCGATGATGCCAGTGGTGAGCATGTCGGCCACGTACTTCTCGTAGTCCGACCACTCGTCGAACTGGAAGGGCAGTCCAGCGGTCGGCAGCTGCTGGAACATCATCGCCCGGTTTGAGGCATAGCCGGTGTCGGTCCCGCCCCAGAACGGTGATGATGCGCTCAGTGCTTGAAGGTGGGGGACATAGGCGAGGAGGGCGTTGACGATCGGCAGCACCTTGTCCCGGGAGTCGATGCCCACGTGGACGTGGACGCCGAAGATGAGCATGTTCCGGCCCCACCACTGGGTGCGATCGACGAGCTCGAGGTAGCGGTCCTTGGCGCGGACCTCCTGAGACTGCCACTGCGCGAACGGATGCGTCCCAGCAGACATGAGTTCGATTCCACGGTCCTCGGTGAGCGTGCGCAGGGCACCCATGGACGTGGCCAGGTCCTCAGCGATTCCGGACACCTGCTTGTGGACGCCGGTGACGAGCTCGATCGTGTTCGTGAGCATTTCGCCCACGATCTGCTTCTCGAATTCGGGTGCACGTTCGGCGACATCGGCGAGGAGGATCTCGGCGGCGGGAGTCAGATCAAGGCTGTCCCCGTCCAACAGAGCCAGTTCCCATTCGACTCCAAGCGTGGAGCGGGGTGAGCGTGCGAAATCGACCATGGATCGATCATAGTATTCCGCACCTGATTTTCTTGCCTCCGCCCGCCTAATGGGCGTCACATTCAGGCCGCGTGGTCGGTCTCATCCGACAGCCGCGCACCGGATTGCGAATCGAAGAGGTGCAGGCGTGAGAACTCCGGGACGACTCTGACCACGTCACCTCTGGCCACGCGCGTGCGCCCGCTGACCCTGGTGACGATCGGCATGTCGCCGGTGCCCGTCGTCGCCCGACCGTGCACATAGGCATCGGCACCGAGCTCCTCGACCAGATCCACACTGACTTCCAGGCCACCGGTTGGTTCCAGACGGAAGTCCTCCGGGCGGATGCCGGCCGTCACCCGATCATCCGTGAGCTCCGAGCGCTGGGCGTGACTCAACCGGATCTCGGACTCACCGATGCGCAGCGCCCCATCCTGGAGCGGCAGGTCAAAGAGGTTCATCGCCGGAGAACCCATGAAGCCGGCGACGAAGAGGTTGGCGGGACGGTCGTAGAGGGCCCGCGGAGTGTCCACCTGCTGCAGGCGCCCGTCAGCGAGCACCGCGACGCGATCACCCATCGTCATCGCCTCGACCTGGTCGTGGGTGACGTAGACCGTGGTGACGCCGAGGCGACGCGTGAGCGAGGCGATCTGTGCACGTGTCTGGACCCGCAGTTTGGCATCGAGGTTGGACAGCGGTTCGTCCATAAGGAACACCTGTGGAGAGCGCACGATGGCGCGTCCCATGGCCACGCGCTGCCGTTGCCCACCCGAGAGAGCCTTCGGCTTCCGATCCAGGTAGGGCTCGAGGTCGAGCAGCTGGGCGGCCTCACGGACACGTTCGCTGCGTTCAGCCTTGGCCACACCGGCGATTTTGAGGGCGAAGGCCATATTCTCCCCGACACTCATATGTGGGTAGAGCGCATAGTTCTGGAACACCATTGCGATGTCTCGCTCGCGGGGTGAGACCCCGGTTACATCGTCGTCGCCGATTCTGATGTGCCCGCCGTCGACGGGTTCGAGGCCGGCGAGCATGCGCAGGGTGGTGGACTTTCCGCAGCCAGAGGGGCCGACCAGGACGAGGAACTCGCCATCGGCGATATCGAGGCTGATCTCGTTGACTGATGGAGTCAGCGCCTCTGGGTACTGGCGCATTGCCTTATCGAAAGTGACTGTTGCCATGGTGAATCTCAACCTTCCACGGGTGCGTGGGCACCCGACGATCCGCGGTGATCATTGTCTGAGTTCTCGTGGGCGGGATTGGTGCGGTCGGTGACGCTGCTGTCGGGGGTGTTTCCGGAGTGGGCGAACGAACGGTACTGCTGACGTACCTGCGATGGTCTCGGGTGCAGGGTCGCGACGAGCTCGACCTGCCACCTCGGCGAGGTTCCGGTCAGTGTCCAGGCCGCTTGTCGGGCGGCTCCGATGGCCACGTACTCGGCCTGTTCGGGCACGTCGATGGGGACGGTGAAGATGTCTCTGGCCACCTCACGGACTGCGGGGTTGCGGGCTGCCCCGCCGATAAGGAGCAGCCGTTTGACGGTCAGACCCTGCCGCGGCACCGCATCGAGTCCATCCGCCAACCCGCACAGCATGCCCTCGACGAAGGCCCGAGCAACGTTCTCCGGGGTCGAATTCGCCAAGGTCATACCTTCCAGGCGGGCTGTCGCATCCGGCAGGTTGGGGGTGCGCTCGCCCTCGAAATAGGGGACGAGCGTGAGACCGTTCGCCCCCGGTGCCGAGGCAAGCGCCAGTGCAGCCACGTCGGTATGGCTGGCTCGCAGCAGCACTGCCGCGGAGTCGAGGACGCGGGCGGCGTTGAGGGTGGCCACCAGCGGAAGCCGCCCACCGTCGGCCGAGGCGAATCCGGCGACCATACCGGAAGGATCGTTGATCTCCAGTCGGGTCGGGCTGAAGACCGTCCCCGAGGTGCCGATTGAGATGACGACGTCGCCCGGGCCGGCTCCGAGCCCGAGTGCAGCGGCCGCATTGTCCCCGGCGCCGGGACCGACGAGGATGCCCTCGGGCGTGTGACCAGCGCTCTCGTGGGGCTCCAGGACACGCGGCAGAAGGATGGCTGTCGGTTCAGGACTGGCCGTGCCGGTTGCCGGTTTCGTGTGAGCTGTGGGTCCAGCCGCTTCGCGTGCTGCGGAGCCGAAGGCCGCATGGAAGAGTTCAAGGTCGTAGCTGCCGGTGACCGCTGAGAAATACGCGGTTCCGCTGGCGTCGGAGGCATCAGTGACGAGTGCCTCGAGGTCGGGTCCTCGGGGAGCGGCCGAGCTGGTCGGTCCGTAGCCCAGGAGCCGCCAGGTCAGCCAGTCATGGGGCAGAGCCACGGCTGCCACTCGGGAGGCGTTGTCGGGCTCATGATCGCGCAGCCACCGCAGCTTGGCCCCGGTGAAGGACGCAACAGGAACGATGCCGGCCCGGTCGACGAACTCATCTGCCCCGATCTCCGCGATGAGTGCCCGTGCCGCTGCGTCGCTGCGCAGATCGTTCCACAGCAGAGCATCGCGGATGACCTGTCCGTGTCTGTCGAGAGTGATGAGTCCGTGCTGCTGTCCGCTGATGCTGACGGCGGCGACGTCAGCGAACCCTCCTGCGTCGCAGATCGCCTGCTGCAGGGCCGACCACCAGGCTTCGGGGTCGACCTCCGTTCCGGCAGGGTGCGGCGCCGATCCTTGGCGCAGGATCTCGCCTGTGTCGGGGTCGACGATGACGACCTTGCAGCTCTGCGTCGAGGAATCAACGCCGGCGACCAGTGTGCTCTCGGCAGTCATCGGGACTCCTCGGGCTGCCCGGCGGTCTGCCCGACGTTCTGTGCCTCGGGGCGCGGACTGTCGAGGATCTCTTGGGCCAGCGCATCGTCGACGATGGCGACGTCGAGGAATCCGGCGGCGCAGGCTGCGCGAACAGCCTCGGCGCGCTGTGCTCCGCGTGCCACACCGACGGTGGTCGCCGCGTTTCGCAGTTGTTCGAGGGTGACGGCGATGACGCGGTCGTCGATGGTGTCGACCTCGGCTCCAGCGGAGTCGAAGAGGCGCCCGGAGGCTTCGGCCACCGCGCCGTCGGCCAGCCCTGCGGCTCGCTGTTCTGGGCTGCATTTCTCCCAGACTGAGGACTGCTCCTTCGCCCACGCGGCGACCGAGACGACCGCGAGATCGAGATCGTCTGCGGCGGCGAGGGCACTGGAGATCTCGGGCAGGGCGCTGAGATCCGCAGTGGTGTCCGCCTCGGTGACCAGCAGAGGTGCCGGCAGCCGAACCATGGTCACGGCGGCATCCTGTCCCAACCGGGCGAAGATCCCGGAGCTGGGTCGATGCGAGCCGAGTTGAAGGGCCCCTGCCAGCTGGACGACTGTGCAGCGGGGGAGCGCGGGGGCGAATTCTGCTGCTGCGTCGAGTGTGCGCGACCAGGCAAGTCCGATGCGCATGCCCGGGCGGGCTCGATGATCGACGTAGGAGAGTGCGGCACGACCCATTCGCTGGGCGGCATCGGTCTCGTGCTCGAGGTCGACGATGACTGCCGACCTCAGCCCGAGTGTCGCCGCGAGCCGTTCGGCTTGGTCGTCTTCTTCGGCGGCATCGGCCTCGATGGAGATCGTGACGACTCCGCTGTCGACGGCCTCCTGAAGCAGACGGGCGATCTGGAATCGGCTGAGTCCGTGCGCTTTGCCCAGCTCCACCTTCGAGCCGCCTTGAATATAGTGCTCTCTGGCCAGTTGGGCCAGGAACCTGCGATGTCTGGCGGTGGGTGCTGTGTTCATGGCTCTCCCTTCCGAACTCACGGCGACCACACTCACGGCAGCCACCTTACCGCTCATATGTGATCTGTTGCACATCTGATCAGATTATGACACAGTATTGCACATGTGAGCACGGATGCTCATATGTATTTCGTCAAGCACACCCGACGGCGGGCAGCAATCCCGCAATGACGAGGGAAGGCAATTACGATGAAGCAGAAGATCACGGGTCGAGCTGTCACAGCGGCGGCCATCGGAGTGGTCGGAGCACTCACACTCGCTGGGTGTGGTGGCGCCGGAGGCAGTTCGAGCGGCGGAGGAAACGAAGAAGTCAACGTTCTCATGGTCAACAATCCGCAGATGCAGGACCTGCAGAAGCTCACCGCCGATCACTTCACCAACGACACAGGCATCAAGGTCAACTACACAGTGCTGCCGGAGAACGAAGTTCGCGCCAAGATCGGTCAGGAGTTCTCCGCTCAGGCCGGCAACTACGACGTGGCCTCGATGTCGAACTACGAAGTGCCGACATACGCCAAGAACGGGTGGCTGACCCCGATGGACGAAGGGGTGGTCGATGCCGAGGGATTCAACCAGGACGACATCCTCGCGCCGATGGCCGAATCGATGACCTATGAGGACCAGATCTACGGAGAGCCGTTCTATGGGGAGGGATCCTTCCTGATGTACAGGAAGGACATCTTCGAGAAGGCAGATGTGACGATGCCGGAGAATCCGACTTGGGACGAGGTTGCCGACCTGGCGGCGAAGGTCGACGGTGCCGAGAAGGGAACCAAGGGCATCTGCCTGCGTGGTCTGCCCGGTTGGGGAGAGATGTTCGCGCCCCTGACCACTGTGGTCAATACCTTCGGCGGAACCTGGTTCGATGAGAATTGGGATGCTCAGGTCGATTCCAAGGAGTTCAAAGAGGCGACGAACTTCTATGTCGACCTCATCAAGGATCACGGCGAATCGGGAGCACCGCAGGCCGGGTACACCGAGTGCCTGACCAACCTGCAACAGGGCAATGTCGCAATGTGGTATGACTCGACGGCGGCAACAGGAACCCTCGAAGCCGATGACTCACCGGTCAAAGGCAAGATCGGCTACGTTGCTGCTCCGGTGAAGGAGACCGAGTCGAGTTCGTGGCTCTACACCTGGGCCTGGGGCATCCAGGATGCGGCCAAGAACCAGGATGCCGCCAAGCAGTTCGTGGCCTGGGCCTCCTCGCAGGACTATGAGGAAACCGTGGCCGAGGAACTGGGCTGGCAGCACGTGCCCGCAGGCAAACGCACCTCGACCTATGAGAACCCGGACTACCAGAAGGCAGCAGAACCGTTCTACAAGCAGACCGAGGACGCCATCAACTCGGCCGATCCGGAGAATCCCGGTGTGCAGCCGCGCCCGACTCTCGGCGTGCAGTTCGTGACCATCCCCGAATTCGCTGACCTGGCGACGGGCATCTCTGAGGACGTCAGTTCGGCGATTGCCGGACGCACCACGGTGGACAAGGCCTTGGAGAAGGGACAGAAGGAAGCGCAGAAGGTCGGAGACAAGTACAAGAAGTGAGAGAAGCGCCGTGGGCGGAGGCGTTCGCGTCTCCGCCCAGGCATCCGGCCCCATTGCACCCATCACCGGAGGTTGTCCATGTCAGCTCCTGCGCAAGATCGCCGAACTCGGGCGGTGCCCGCGCCCACATCGCCTAAGCCCGCATCCTCGAATGCTCGACAGCGGTGGTCTCGGCGAGCCCCGATGCTGCCGGCGCTGATCTTCGTCATCCTCGTCACGCAGATTCCGTTCGCGATCACGATCGTCATCTCGTTCATGAAGTGGAACGCTGCCTATCCCGATGACATCAGCTTCGGCACCCTGCAGAACTACATCACCGTCTTCACAGATGCGGACCTGCTGCGTGCAGTGTTCGTCACCGTTGGGCTCACCGTCTCAGTCGTCCTGGTGTCGGCCGTGCTGGGCTTGGCCATCGCACTTCTCCTTGACCGCAAGTTCATCGGACGCGGGTTCGTGCGCACGCTGATGATCACCCCGTTCCTGATCGTGCCCGTGGCTGCGGCACTGCTGTTCAAGCATGCGATCTTCAACCCTTCCTACGGATTGGTCAACGGACTGCTGACCACTGTCTTAGGTGAGAATGCCCCGCAGCCGGATCTGATGAGCACATACCCGCTGTTGGGAATCGGCATCGTGCTCGTCTGGCAGTGGACCCCGTTCATGATGCTCATCATGCTGGCAGGTCTGCAGTCGCGTCCCATGGACGTCTACGAGGCGGCCCTGGTCGACGGCGCCGGGCCGGGTCAGACGTTCCGATTCATCACGTTGCCGCACCTGCGCCGCTATATCGAACTCGCGGCGCTGCTCGGCACGATCTACATCGTGCAGAACTTCGACACCGTCTTCACGATGACCTCAGGCGGACTCGGAACCGCGAATCTGCCGTATGTCATCTACCAGGAGTTCTTCGTGGCCCAGGACTATGGCGTTGCCTCTGCTGTCGGCGTCATCGTCGTCATCGCATCACTTGTCATTGCAACCTTCGCACTGCGAACCGCGTCCACTCTGCTCAAGGAGGAGAACTCATGAGCACCTCAGACATCACGGCGGCGACAGGAGCCACCGACCCCGCAGCCAACACCGGCCAGGCAGGTGCCGATCGTTCCCGGCAGAAGGCGAGTGCGCCGCGACGTCCGGGGCAACGCAGAATCGGCAAAATTCTGCTCGGTCTCTTGGCCTGGCTCGTGGGGCTCCTCTTCGTGTCCCCGCTGCTGTGGATGCTGTTGACCAGCCTGCATGCCGAGACCGATGCCTCGACGAACCCGCCCAGCTTCTTCGCGCCGCTGACGCTGGACTCCTATGCCAACTTCTTCGGCGGAGGCAGCGGTGCGAGCCCCTGGCCCTCCCTCATCAATTCTGCGGTCGCGGCGATCGTCTCCACCCTCATCGTGTTGGTTCTGTCGACCATGGCCGCGTACTCGCTGGCCATTCGCCGGATCCAACGCTGGTCCGACGTGCTGTTCTTCCTGCTCTCGACCAAGATGCTGCCGATGGTCGCGGGGCTGCTGCCCGTCTACCTGGTCGCGCAGGCATTCGGCATCCTCGACACCTGGCTCCTGCTCATCATCATCTATTCGGCGATGAACATGCCCATCGCAGTATGGATGATGCGATCGTTCCTCGCCGAGGTGCCGGTGGAAGTGCTCGAGGCCGCTGAGCTCGACGGTGCCCGGCTTCCCCGTGTCTTCATGCAGATCCTGTTGCCGCTGACCGCTCCGGGCCTCGCGGCCACGGCACTCATCTGCTTCATCTTCTCGTGGAACGAACTGCTGTTCGCCAATGTCCTGACCTCGACGGCAGCATCGACCGCTCCCGTGTTCCTCACCAGTTTCGTCACCTCCCAGGGACTGTTCCTGTCCCAGGTATGCGCGGCCTCGCTGATCATTTCGGTGCCGGTGCTCGTGGCGGGCATCGCCGCCCAGGACAAACTCGTCCAGGGCCTGTCGATGGGTGCAGTCAAATGATGCTCAACCGAATGCCCAACCGGTTCGATCAACGATCAGGGAAGAGATGATGATGAAACCCACGGATGCCCTCCATCCCACGGACTCTGGTCACGAAGGCCGTGACATGCTGCCTCTGCACGAATCGAACCTTGACCGGATTGCGGCACGCGGAGTCACGGTCCCCGACTACGACCGGAGCGCAGTGACTCCGGGCATCGTGCACTTCGGAGTCGGCGGCTTCCACCGGGCCCATATGGCAATGGTCATCGATGACCTCATGAGCGCCGGACGTGCCGCGGACTGGGGAATCGTGGGAGCCGGTGTCCTGCCCCACGATGTGCGCATGCGAGACGCGCTGGCCGGACAGGACCACCTCTATTCGCTGACGCTCAAACACTCCGACGGCACCCGCGAACGACGGGTCATCGGGTCGATCATCGACTACCGCTACGGACCCGACGATCCGCAGGGACTCATCGACCTCCTCGGCGAGCCGGCGATCCGCATCGTCTCGCTCACCGTCACCGAGGGCGGATACAACGTCAACCCGGTGACCGGGGAGTTCATCTCCGACGATGCGATGATCGTCGCCGATGTGGCCGCACTGGCCGCTGGGCAGCTGCCGGGTACGGTCTTCGGATATGTGATCGAAGCCCTGCGCCGCCGCCGAGACGCAGGTGTGGCCCCGTTCACCGTGCAGTCGTGTGACAACATCTCGGAGAACGGACAGGTGGCGAAGAAGATGTTCGGCGCCTTTGCCCGTCTCGTCGACCCTGAACTCGCTGACTGGATCGACGTTCATGTGGCCTTCCCGAACGCGATGGTTGATCGCATCACCCCGGCCACCACAGATGAGGACCGGGAGGACCTGCGTGATGACGCCGGGTTGCTCGATGCCTGGCCCGTGGTCGCCGAACCCTTCTTCCAATGGGTACTCGAGGACAGGTTCACCTCGGGCAGGCCCCCATACGAACTGGCAGGTGTCCAGGTCGTTGACGACGTCAGACCTTACGAGCACATGAAGCTGCGTCTGCTCAATTCCGGGCATCAGGGGCTGGCCTACTTCGGCCTCCTCGCCGGCTACACCTATGCCCACAAAGCGATGGAGAACCCCGATATCGCCTCTTACCTGCGCAGATACATGGACGAGGAGGGTTCGCCCAGCCTTGAGCCGTTGCCGGGCATCGACCTCGACGGGTACAAGGACTCACTCATCGAGCGCTTCAGCAATCCCGAGATCCGCGATACCTTGGCCCGCCTCGGCGCCGAATCCTCCGACCGCATCCCCAAATGGCTGGTCCCCGTCATCGGTGACAATCTTGCCTCGGGCGCACCGGTCGAGGTCTCGGCCGCGATCTGCGCATCCTGGGCCCGCTACGCCGAAGGCAGCGATGAGCAGGGGGCGGCGTTCACCATCGTCGATCGCTTCGGCGAAGAACTCCAGCAGGTCGCGAGGTCGCAAGCAGAGGACGCCTTGGCCTTCGTCCGGCAGGAGCAGTTCTTCGGCACCCTGGTTGACGAGCCCCGCTTCACCGGGCACTACCTGGCAGCCCTTGCCTCCCTGCACGAACGAGGTGCGAAGGAGACCGTCCGCCGACTCGCCGCCCACGAGAAGCTCTGAAGCAGCGCCGAACTCTGAGTCAGCGCAGTCACGCCCAGCCAGCCTTAGCCCCCGGTTGATCTTCGGCGATTAGCATGGTGATATGCGCCCCAGACTTGGCATCATCGCTGCGACCGCTGTGCTCGCCCTGACCGGTTGCTCCGGTGGACCCTCCGACCCGCAGCCGGAGAAGACTGGGGGAGCCGGAGCACCGCAATCGGCGCAGAGGGCCGACCCCGAAGAGGCTGCCGATCCCGCGGATATCCGCCCTGCTGACTTCGCCGCTGAGGCGAAGAAGATCGTCGATTCGTTCTCCACCGCTGAGCTGGCTGGGTCCCTCATCATCGGCACCTGGTCAGGTGCCGATACGCAGACCGGGGTGAATCTGCTGAAGGACAATAACCTCGGCGGGGTCATCATCATGGCCGACAATCTGCCCAAGAAGCCGACTCCCGACCAGGTCAGGGGCGTCACAGAAGCAATCAGTGGGGCCCGCTCCCAGGGCCAGCCCGTGTCGATCGGCGTCGATCAGGAGGGTGGTCCGGTGACGCGGCTGAGTACCGGGGCGCTGCCGTTTCCACCACTGATGGCGCTTTCGGCCGCCCAGGACCCCGAACTGACGCAGACCGCGACCAAGGTGCAGGGGCAGAACCTCACCGACCTGGGCTTCACCATCGATTTCGCCCCGGACGCTGATGTCACGACCGGTGAGAAGGACGTGGCCATCAACGTGCGTTCGGCCGGGGACGATCACAAGGCCGTCGCCGAGGTGGTCGCCCAGGCCGCGACCGGATACCACCTCGGCGGTGTCGCCAGTTCCGCGAAGCACTTCCCCGGCCACGGTCGTCTTCACGTCGACTCGCACGAGGGCCTGCCGGTGTCGAAGAAGAGCATCGAGGAACTCGAGGACACGGACCTGCTGCCGTTCAAGTCCGCGGTCAAGGCCGGCATCCCGATGGTGATGATGGGGCACATCGGCCTGCCGGATGCGAAGACGACGCCGGCGACGCTGAACACAAAGGCCTACCAGTCTCTGCGGGACACGCTCGACTTCGACGGAGTCATCATCACCGATGCCCTCAATATGAAGGCTGTGGACCAGAGCCAGGGCGGGGGAGAAACCGTCAGAGCGCTGTCTGCCGGCGCCGATCTCGCACTCATGCCACCGGATTCCGCAGCCGCACAGCAGGCAGTGGTCAAAGCGATGAAGAATGGTGACCTGAAGACAGTCGAACTGCAGAAGAAGGCCGAGCGTGTGGTGGCGATGCAGCTGGCCACGGCCGAGGCCCAGAAGGCGGTCACCGAAGCCGAGGATTCTGGTGGGAGCGACTCCGGGCCAGCCGGTTCGAAGGATCCGCAGGAGGTACTGACCGAGGTGGCCGAGAAGTCACTGACAGTCCTCAAAGGCGAGTGCGCATTTGAGGGCACCGACTCGATCTCCATCGTCGGTGGCGGTGAGAAGGAGAAGACCGCACTGGCCGCGGCGGCGAAGGCTGCGGGACTTGATGTTGGTTCCGGTGGCACGAGCGTGAGCCTGAGCCCGGACACCCCCGCCGAGGTGGCGGTCGGCACCGCTGCACCGTGGACGATGCGCAATACCTCGGCAAAGTCGGCGGTCACGGCCTATGACAGCAACTCCAATGCGTTGAAGGCCGTGGCGAAATGGCTCAAGGGCGATCTCAACGCCTCAGGCAAGCTGCCTGTGGACTACGAGGGAAGCGACAAGGCTCCGGACTGCAGCTGAGGCAATCGGATACACAAAAACTCCCCGTCTGACTCGAGGACCGTCGAGTCAGGCGGGGAGTTTCTGTGTGAACTGGATCAGAGAACGCGGATGAAGGTGACGTTGCCCATCCAGCTGTAGCTGCGCTTCGAGGTGCCTGAACCTGGGGAGCCGGCATCGTACATCTGTCCGCCACCGGCGTAGATGCCGACGTGGCCGGGGTGCCAGATGAGGTCACCGGGCTTGGCCTCCGACTGGGAGACGACTGTGCCGGATGCCTTCTGCGCTCCCGAGCTGCGAGGCAGGTTGACGCCGACCTTGCTGTAGACCCAGGAGGTGTAACCGGAGCAGTCCCAGCCGCCCTGTGAAGTTCCACCGTAGACGTATGGGGTGCCGACGCCCTTGGCAGCCCAGCCGATGACCTGCTGAGCCTTGGAGCCGTCGATCGAACCGGCATTGTCAGACCCGGAGTCTTTGCTCTCGCTCTTGTCCGACTTGTCTGACTTGTCCTTGTCGCCGGAATCCGAGGAACCGGTGTTGGCGGAATCGGAGGAATCGGTGTTGGCGGAATCGCCCGCCTTGTCCTCGGCGGGCTCTGGGCTCGGAGCCGCCTGTTCGTCAGCCTCGTCCTCGGTAGTCTCAACGGGTTCTGGCTTCGGCTTGGGTTGAGGCTTAGGAGCGGCTTCAGCAGTGACCTTCTGGACGTCGACACCGAAGGAGGAGTCCCCCTTCTTGTCCTTGTCCTGAGAAGATGAGCCTTCGCCAGCAGTGACGGTCGCCGACTGGTTCTTGAACTCGACCTGTGTCTGAGCTTGTGACTCGGCGGAGACTGCGACGTCGTCGTCGGCTCCCTGACCTGCTGCCGGAAGAACGGCTGCTGCGAGCAGACCACCGCTGGCAGCGACAACGGCTGCGCGACGCCCGAAGACGGCGGAGTTGGCATTCAGGATTTCGGTCAGTTCGGTCAGTGGGGTCTTGACCTTGGCTTCTGCGGCCCGGCGGCCATGCTGCTTAATTGCCACGTTTTCCTCTCGTCACCTGTTGGAAGAATCCCAACCGCCACTTTCGGTCCTTGAAGATTTCACATCGAGCGTGGCGTGCGGCTCTCGCTGTGAAGTCGTCACTTTCGTGTACGACCCTCACAACTGTAACCAATCAGTGACCCAATGTCACGTTTTTGTTATAAACGAGCATCCTTCCGAGATGATTCTGTAAAAGTCCAGGTCAGGGTGCTGATCATTGTCTAGATTTTTG
This sequence comes from Brevibacterium antiquum CNRZ 918, assembly GCF_900169145.1. Classification (GTDB taxonomy): domain Bacteria; phylum Actinomycetota; class Actinomycetes; order Actinomycetales; family Brevibacteriaceae; genus Brevibacterium; species Brevibacterium koreense. The sequence goes on from NZ_FXZD01000010.1 coordinate 75,255, forward strand.
TAACATTTGATCACTGGTGCGTATATGTCAGAGGTGAAATGCCGCACTTGTGGCGGTGTTCGAGAGTTTTATGTAACAAATCGGCTTACATGGCAATCGTGTGCGGACGGATCACGGACCACATCTGGCTGCCGCCGCCCAAGGGCGATTGGTGGCCGCTGGTCAGGCAGTGCCGCACCGTGAACGACCAGTGCCGCACCGTGAACGACAAACGGTCGGTATGGTCTCTTCGAATTCAGCGCTGAGTTCGAAGAGACCATACCAACCGTTGCACGGTTCGGGTGCGGACTCGGTTCGGGTGCGGACATGGTTCGGGTGCGGACGAGTTTGGAGACTGCGGCTCGGGTGAGACTGCAGCTACGTCAGCCCCGTCGGTTCAGGCCCCCGTGGCGACCGGGCGGTCGGGATCGGAGGACCAGCCCGACCAGCTGGCCGGGTAGAGGCTCGCCTCGACACCGAGGCTCGCCAGAGCCAGGGCATTGTGGCAGGCGCTGACGCCTGAACCGCAGTAGACGCCGACGGGCTGGTCGAGAGCGCCGAGAGCCGAGAAGCGCGAGCGCAGAGATTCCTCGTCAAGGAACTTGCCATCGGCGGTGTTCTCGCTGGCGGGCGCGTTCGTGGCGCCGGGAATGTGGCCGGCCTGTGAGTCGAGCGGTTCGCTGTCTCCACGGAAACGCTCGCCGGCCCGCGCATCGAGCAGGACTCCCGTCCAGGCCGACGCAGCATCGGCGTCGATGACGGGCATCGAATCGGGGGAGATCGTCACGGTGCTCGGCTGCACGGGGGCGCCGACTCCGGTGGCCAATTCCCCTCCGGCCGCAACAAATGCGTTCAGGCCGCCGTCGAGGACCCGGGCCTTCATTCCCGCCCACTGCAGCAGCCACCATGCACGGGCGGCTCCCTGGCCCGAATTGTCGTCATAGACGACGACCTCGGTGAGCTGGTCGATGCCCCAGGCCCGGACCTGGTCCTGGAATGCTTCGGCAGATGGCAGCGGGTGACGTCCCGCGGTGGGGTCGTTCTCGGAGTGTGCGGCGAGTTCCGTGTCCAGGTCGACGTAGATGGCTCCGGGGATGTGCCCGGCGGTGAAGTCGTCGCGGCCGTCGGGCTTCTGCAGTGTCCAGCGGACGTCGAGCAGCCTCGGCGTGGATCCATCGTCGGCGAGGCGAGCGAGGAGTTCGTCGGCGGTGATGAGAACGTCGGAGCGGTTCATGGGGACTCTCCTGGTGGGGTGGGACTAAGGGCGTAGAGCAGCGGTGGATCAGTTGAGCAGGGTGAGGCGGTTCAGCAGGGTTGGGTCAGGAGGACGACATGACGGTCACCCAGGCGGGTGAATACCAATGTCGCTTTGTCTCCTGCCGGCAGTTTGAGCTGACGCCTGACCTGGTCAGGAACAATATCAGCTCCGCGTTTTTTGATCACGACCGAACCGATGCCACGGCTGACGAGGGCCTTGCGCAGGCTGGGGATCTTCGCGGGCAGCACATCGGTGACCTGATAGGAGGTGACCCCGGCCGCGGCCGGCCCGGTGGGTTCGACGTCGGTGGTCAGATAGGCGATCTTCGGGTGGACGCGGCGAGCCTGCAGCGGTCCGCACAGGGCGGTGACGAGCCCGGCGCGCACGATCGCCCCGTCGGGTTCCAGGAGGTAGTGGCCGACTTCGCCGACGCCGTCCTCATCATCGTCGGGCAGATCGTCCTCGTGGACGAGGAGCGTGCGGTCGCCCATGACGAGGGCACTGCGTCCGGGACGCTGCCGGGCGGCACCGAAGTAGAGGCAGACCTCGACGACTTCGCCCAGGTGGGAGACCCATTGCGCCTCGGCCTCATCGGGGATGAGGCTGTGGTCGAGCGCTGGTCCGAGCTTGACCCCCGCGGCCTTCGCCGCGATCGCCTTGTCGATGACCCATGACAGGGAAGGGGAGAAGTCTTCGGGGTCGAAGATGCGTGCGGTGGACCCGCCTTTGGTGCCCTTCCCGACCGTGCGGCGGGCCGGGTCGAACCACAGGGCGTCGAATGCAGACGTGTCGATGTCTTCGGCGCGGGCATGGTCGACGCTGGCATTGGTCAGGTGGCGGAGGTTGAAGCTGGCGATGGCCGCGGTGACCTCATCCGCGTCGACGGCGGTGACCTGGGCGCCCATCCCGGCGAAGGCGAAGGAATCGACGCCGATCCCACAGCCCAGATCGGCGATCGTGGGTGCGGGGTCTGCCGCATCAGGACTGTTGTCGGTGTCCTTGTCGCCACCGGTGTCCTTGCCCTCGCCGAGGAGGCGGCGGGCGTGGTGGGCGGCGACCGGCAGTCGTGTGGCTTGGGCCAGACCATCGCGAGTGAACAGCATGTCTTCGGCGAACGGGCCGAGCTTCTTCACAGCGTCCTTGCGCAGCTGAGCCTGTGTGAGCAGGCCGGCGGTCACCTCGGCGGAATAGCCTTCCTTGCGCAGCGCCGAGGATCGGGCGAGCTCATCCGCAGGCAGGTCCTCGATCCGGTCGAGCCGGTCGAGGACGGAGACGTCGAGGAGTTCGGTGAGTGTCTGCGGATCCATACGTTCACCCTATCGTCCTGGCGTCAGTCCTCTGACTGCGATCATCCGTCCTGTGACTGCGATGGTTCAGAGTACAAGGAAATGGCGACAGGAGCCTTCGGTGATTGTGCCTGTCAACGAGTGCTGTAAGTTGTTGGCTGTGACGTTATTGACCGCACGCGACATTCGCGAAATCGCCGCCGACATCGGTCTGCGCCCGACTAAGCAGAAGGGGCAGAACTTCGTCATCGACCCCAATACCGTGCGCTCGATCGTTGCGTCCGCGAAGCTTGCCGATCACAGCAGCGTCGTCGAGATCGGTCCCGGCCTGGGATCGCTGACGTTGGGTCTGCTGGAAGCCGGACACCATGTCACCGCCGTTGAGATCGACGATGTCCTGGCCGCACGCCTGCCGGCGACGGTTGAGAAGTATGGGCAGACTGCAGTCGCTGCCGACGAGGCCGCGAACTTCGAGCTGGTCAACGCCGATGCGCTCAAGGTCACCGAATTGCCGACGGCCCCCGACGCGCTGGTCGCGAACCTGCCCTACAACGTTGCGGTCCCAGTGCTCCTGCATTTCCTCGAGGTCTTCCCGAGCCTCACGTCGGTGCTCGTCATGGTCCAGCTCGAGGTCGCCGAACGCCTCGCCGCGGGCCCTGGATCGCGCACCTATGGTGTGCCCAGCGTCAAGGCTCAGTGGTATGGCGACGTCACTCTGGCCGGACGCATCGGCAAGAACGTGTTCTGGCCGGCCCCGAACATCGACTCCGGACTCGTCCACATCGACGTGCCCCGCACCCACCGTGACCCGGATCAGCGACGTCGCCTGTTCAGCGTCGTCGACGCAGCCTTCGCCCAACGTCGCAAGACCCTGCGCGCGGCCCTGGCAACCTGGGCCGGCGGTCCCCAGCGGGCAGAAGAGCTCCTGCGCGCTGCAGGCATCGACCCGAAAACGCGCGGCGAAGCCCTCGGCGTCGATGACTTCGAACGACTCGCCGCAGCGGGCGCAGCATCGGAGCGCGGCGCGACGTCGACGAGTGCAGCCGCGGGTGCGACTTCGGGCAACACCCTCACACCGGACGACGAAGGCACACACGAAAACCCACAGGAAAGCGCACAGTCATGAGCGCACAGCTGCACTCGAGCCCGACGACCCTGACGCCGGTGAAGGTGCGGGCACCGGGCAAAATCAACGTCCACCTCGGCGTGGGCACAGCTGGCGACGACGGATACCACGAACTCGCGACGGTGTTCCAAGCGCTCAACCTCAATGAGACCCTGACCCTCGTCCCCGGCGGCAGCGCTTCGATCGTCGTCGGCGGCCGATATGCGGACGCCGAGGTGCCCCAGGACGAGTCGAACTTCGCCCGGAAGGCCATCAACCTCCTCATCAGCGCCCTCGAAGACGAACGGGATGTCGACGTCCTGCGCGACCTCGACATCGTCATCGACAAACAGGTGCCCGTCGCCGGCGGCATGGGCGGCGGATCGGCCGACGCTGCCGCAGCACTGTGCGGTGGGGCCCACCTCATCGGGGGAGTCGACGAGTCGATCCTCCATGACTGCGCGGTCGCCGTCGGCGCCGATGTCGCCTTCCTCCTCCACGGGGGAACGGCCATCGGCCATGGCCGCGGGGAGAAACTCACCCCCGTCCTCACCCGCGGATCATTCCACTGGGTCATGGCCACCTCGGCGAGGCAGCTGTCCACGCCGGCGATCTACTCACGTTTCGACGAACTCACACCCGACCCCGAACCGGCCGTCGTGCCCGCCGATGTCCTCGCGGCGCTCGCCGCTGGCGATCCGGACATCTTGGCGACGGCGGCAGCCAACGATCTGACTGATGCCGCGATATCGGCGATGCCCGAGCTCGCCGAGGTGATGGAGGCCGGGCGCGACGCCGGTGCGCTCCTGCCCCTGCTCAGCGGCTCGGGTCCAACGATCGGCTTCCTCGCCCGCGACGCCCATCACGCACTTGAACTTGCGGTGCTGCTCCAGGCCACGCGCGGAGTCAAGGAAGCGCTGCGAACCACGGGCCCGGCCCCCGGCGCCCATGTCATCGACCACCTGTGAGCCATCGGTCATCGACCGCTTCTGAACCATCGACCGTTCCCGAAAGTTGTATGTCGGTGAACTCGGATCACAGGCAAACCAGCTGGTGGGATTCGCTGCCCGGATAGTGGCCCAAACTTCGTGAACGTGGCAATGTGGGAGACATGACTTTGCCACATGAAGATGTTGACCCAGACGGCCTGCTCGAATACTCGGTGGTCTTCACCGACCGATCGCTGAACCACATGTCGGGGCGATTCGTCTCCGTGATGCAGGACATCAATCGCGTCCTGCGCGAGGCATACGACGCCCATAGTGTGGCCATCGTCCCTGGTGGCGGCAGCTACGCCATGGAATCCGTGGCCAGGCAGCTCGCGACGGGCAAGAAGTGCCTCGTGGTCCGCAACGGACTGTTCTCCTTCCGCTGGTCACAGATCCTCGACGCCGGCTCCATCGCCAGTGAGACGACCGTGCTCAAGGCCTCACCGCTCAGCGACGAGCACCAGTCGGCCTGGGCTCCGGCCCCCATCGCCGAGGTGGTCGCCGCCATCGAGCGCGAACGACCAGCCGTCGTGTTCGCACCCCACGTCGAAACCGCGTCCGGGATGCTCCTGCCCGATGATTACATCCGCCAGGTCGCCGACGCGGTTCACAGCGTCGGCGGAGTCTTCGTCCTCGACTGCATCGCCTCGGGTGCCGTGTGGGCCTCTCAGACCGATCTGGGCGTCGACGTCCTCATCAGCGCACCACAGAAGGGGTGGAGTGGTTCACCCTGCGCCGGCTACGTCATGCTCAGCGAAACCGGGCGTGCCGCGGTTCAGGAGTCCACCTCCTCGAGCTTCGCCATGGATCTGAAGAAGTGGCTGTTCATCGCCGACGAGTACGAAGAGGGCCGGGCGCCGTATCACGCGACGATGCCGACCGATTCGCTGGCGCACAACGCCAAGCTCATGCTCGAGACCGAGGAGCGCGGCTTCGACAAGCTCTCAGCCGCCCAGTTCGAGCTCGGCGACCGGGTCCGCACAGTCTTCGCCGATCGTGGACTGTCTTCTGTCGCGGCTCCGGAATTCGCCTCGCCCAGCGTGGTCGTCGTCCACACGGACAATCCGAAGCTGGCCACCGGCGCGAGCTTCAAGGAAGCCGGAGTTCAGATCGCTGCCGGAGTTCCTCTGCAGTGCGACGAGCCGGAGGACTTCTCGACCTTCAGAATCGGTCTCTTCGGTCTCGACAAGCTCGGCGACATCGACGGTTCGATCTCCCGTCTCGAGGCCGCACTCGATTCGATCGGCGTGACGCCGCAGGGCTGATGCTGCTTGCTTCGTCGCGAAGGCGCGGGTAGCACCACCGTAGGTAAGCGCGACGCCATGTGACTCACTCCGCACACCAAGAGCGCCAGAACACCCCGTTGCACAGGGAGGTTTTGGCGCTCTTGGTGTGTGATGATCTCCGGGCAGCTTCGTCGCCGCAGCGGGGAAGAGGTTGTTCCTCACTGCAGGCACTATTCCTACCCGCAGTTCCGCTGCACACACTCAGCGCCAAAAGGTCCCGTTGCACAGGGGCCTTTTGGTCCCGTTGGTGCGCGGTGTCGAGTGATGCGCGGTGTCGAGGAGAAGATGCTGGTTGCCCACGCGTTCGCGACTTGGGCGGAGGCAGCCTGTACTCGGGCAGAGGCAAACTGCGCTCAGGCGGTGGTGCCGGATACTGCGTTCAGGCGGTGCTGCCGGATACTGCGTTCAGGCGGTGGAGCCGAGGGCGACGACGTTGTCGGCGAGGCGTTCGTTGTCGCCGTACATGAAGTGGTTCTTCATGTTTTCCGAGAACCGGCTGGCATCGGTGGTCAGGCCGACCGCCTCGGCGACCTCACGGATGTGCATCGGAGTCGCGCCGCAGCACACGCCGATGTAGTTGATGCCCAGGTCGTAGGCTTCCTTTGCGAAGGAGCCGATCTCGTAGCGGTTCGTCTGCAGCGGATCGAGAGCCGTGGGGAAGGTGCGCCCATGCGGCGAGTGGACTGCGGCATGAAGATCGGAGAGGTTGAAGAAGGTGGGCTCATCGGCCGTCGTGCGGTAGGGGATGGGCAGGGCACCGACGTGACAGGACACTGCCGCACGGATCTCCTTCAGCCACGGCAGCATCGTGGCGGGTCCGCGGAAGCAGTTGAGGCCGACGACGTCGACGCCCAGCTGTTCGAGCTTCTGCGCCGTCTCCACGATGCCCACACCGTCGGCCATCTGCTGAAAGGCCATAGGTGCGAGGGTGAGGACGACGGGCAGGCCGCTGGCCTTGGCGATCTCGGCCGCAGCAATGGCCTCACCGGCGAAGTAGAAGGTCTCGCCGACGATGAGGTCGGCGCCTTCGTCCACGGCCCACCCCACCATCTCGGTGAACATGGAACGGACCTCGGCCTGGCGTTCCGGATTCTCGGGATCCCAGATGTTCGAGTTCGAGATGTTTCCGGCCATGAAGTTTCCGGGTTTGGCGTCGGCAACGCTGCGGGCGATCTGCAGGGCGGAGCGGTTGAGAGGTTCGAGCAGATCCTCCTTGCCGATGACCCGCATTTTCTCGCGGTGACCGTTGTAGGTGAAGGCTTCGACGATGTCCGAGCCGGCGCGCTGGAAGTCCACGTGCAGTGAGCGCAGGGCATCGGGGAATTCGAGTGCGACCTCGGGCACGAACTCTCCTGCGGACAGGTAGCCGCGCTTTTCGAGTTCGAACAGGAATCCTTCGGCGCAGATCACTGGTCCGGCGTCGAGGCGTTCGGTCAAGGGGTTGGGCTGAGTCATGGGTGCTCTCCGTATGGAAGGTCGAGGACGGGCGATTGAACTCGCTCAGGCGCAACGCCCGAACTCTTCGCATACAACCATCTTTGGAAGAGTTGCCGACGTCACATCGACATAATGGAGTCATATGACGCTCGGAGTCGTCTTCTAGCGACTCCGGAGCCTCATATTGCTAGGGGAGGGGCCTACGAAGAAGTCTTCTCCGAGTGTCTGCCGGGCTTCGGACGCAATGGCGCAAACGGGGCGAGCAGCAGTCGGGTCACGGTCGAGGAATACCAGCGCAGGGCTCTCTCGAACGGACCCCAGGACAGCACATATGTGGTGAGCAGTGCCAGGGCGAGACAGATGATGAAGATCAGCGGGGAGCTGAGCACGTCCTGACTGTCATCGAGGAGTGGCTGGAGACCGCGGACGACGAACCCGTGAATGACATAGATTGCCAGGCTGTGACGGCCGATCTTGGCAATGTACGTGTCCTTGTCGCCCACCCACATGAGCAGCATCAGAGTCATCAGGACAGAGCCGATGTCGATGATGAGTCGGAGGCCGACGCCTTCGGGAACGCTGACATCGAAGTGAGCGAAGTTGAGACTGCCGTAGAACCAATAGTGATCGACGTTGTCGAGGTAGAAGTAGCCGATCGCGCCCAGTGCGGCGGCCGTGAAGAACAGCTTCTGCCAGATGCGCAGGCTGCCCGCCCAGTCGAGGATCTGCTTGCCGTAGAGCTTGCCGATGACGAAGAAGGGCCAGAAGATCATGGACCGCGAGGCCGAGAGCTCCATGTCGAGGATCGGCAGAATTCCGCCGAAGAGGCCCACCACCACCGAGGTGACGAGGATCGTTCGTGGGAATCGTTCGATGAACGGCACGGTGATGATCCAGTACGCCATGGACAGCAGGAACCACGAGTACCAGAACGGAGTCAGGAAGCTGTAGTCGGGATCAAGGCCGAAGATCGACATCCACCCCCACAACAGGGGCAGCACGGTGAACAGCAGGACTAAGAAGGTCAGGACGCGTTCGGGCAGCCTCGTCGACTTCGCCGTGATCCCGGCCAGGAAGACGAAGGCTGGCATGTGGAACGAATAGATGAGGTACATCGGCGCACGGAGGACGTCGTCATCCCAGGGTCCGGTCCTGGCCAGCAGGTGGCCGAGGACGACGGTGAAGATGAGGATGCCTTTGGCGCGGTCCAGTCTGTGATCTCGTGTGGGCACCACGCCACGATAGCGTGCTGGGCCTGCGAAACATAAAGATTTCACACCGCTCCAAGACAGAGGTCAGGTGCCATTCAGCTTGGAAGCAGTCGTACTTTCAGCGTGCGCAGGCGACGCAGGTCGGTGCGTAGGGGCGAACCTCCAGTCGCACCTCGGGTATCGGGTTCCCACAATTGGTGCAGATTCCGAAGCAGCCGTCATCAAGTCGCTGCAACGCCTGCGCGATGGCGCTCAGACGCTCCTCGGACTGGCGCAGCAGAGTGTCTGCCTGAGACCGTTCGAAGGCGAGGGTCGCCCCTTCAGGGTCGTGCTCATCGTCGCTGTTGTCGCCCTCGCGTGCGGCCGAGAGATCCTTGATGTCCGAGGATAGGGCGGCGATGAGCCGTCTGGTCTCGGAGTCTTCGGCATGCAGGAGCTCCCGCATCCGATCCGAGTCGACCATCACCCCTCGTCCCCGTTCTCCATCAGGCGTCGAGGGTCTCGTTGGCTTCGAGCCAGCGCTCTTCCAGCTCGGTCATTTCGTCCTTGAGCTCCTGCAGGGATGAGGTGAGTTTCTGGAGTCCCTCGAAGTCGGTCTGGTCATGGTCGGCCATCTCATCGTGGGCTCGCGCGATCCGCTTGCTCAGCTTGTCCATGCGGCGTTCGATCGAGGAAACCTCTTTCTTCGCCGCCCTGGCCTCGGCCCCGGAGAGCGTGTCCGCCCCTGTGCCGGCGGACGCACTCGCACCGCCAGGATTAGAGCTCGCTGCTCCTCTGCCGGAGACGGTTCCCTTCGATCCACCGGATTTGGCGCTGTCGGCGCGCAGCTGAAGGTATTCGTCGACGCCTCCTGGCACGTGCCGCAGGCCATGATCGAGGATCGCGTACTGCTGATCGGTGACTCGTTCGAGCAGGTACCTATCGTGAGAGACGACGATCAGAGTAGCCGGCCAGGAGTCGAGGAGGTCTTCCATCGCCGCCAACATATCGGAGTCGACGTCATTGGTCGGCTCATCGAGGATGATGACATTGGGTTCGGACATGAGCAGCAGGAGCAGCTGCAGCCGGCGCTTCTGTCCTCCGGAGAGCTCTTTGACACGGGCCGAGAGGTGCTCCTTGGCGAAGCCGAGGCGTTCCAGGAGCTGTGCCGGGGTGTAGTCCTTGCCCTCGATGGTGAAGCTCGTCTTCGATTCCGACAGAACTTCACGCACCTTCTGCCCGGCGATTGCGTCCAGTTCCTTGAACTGCTGGTCAAGGACTCCGACCTTCACGGTCTTCCCGCGCTTGACTCTGCCCTCATCCGGTTCGAGCTCACCCGAGATGAGACTGAGCAGGGTCGACTTGCCAGCACCGTTGGGCCCCAGGATTCCGGTGCGTTCGCCAGGACCGATGCGCCAGGTGACGTTGTCGAGGATCTGCTGGTTCCCGAAACTCAGGGACACATCAAGGAGGTCGACGACGTCCTTGCCCAAACGGGCGGTCGCCATCTTCTTCAGTTCGATCGGGTTGCGCACCTCCGGGACATCGGCGATGAGCTGGTTTGCTGCTTCGATTCGGAACTTCGGTTTCGAGGTGCGGGCAGGGGCACCTCGGCGCAGCCATGCCAGTTCCTTGCGCATGAGGTTCTGGCGCTTCTGCTCAGTCGCGGATGCGATCCGGTCACGTTCGACACGTTGGAGGACATAGGCGGCGTATCCGCCCTCGAAGGGTTCGACGATCTGGTCGTGGACCTCCCACGTCTTGTTGCAGACCTCATCGAGGAACCATCGGTCGTGAGTCACCAGCAGCAGAGCTCCGGAGTTCTTCGCCCATCGGTTCTTGACATGCTTGGCCAACCACGAGATGCCATCGACGTCGAGGTGGTTGGTCGGCTCATCGAGGATGAGCAGGTCCCAGTCTTCGATGAGCAGTGCCGCCAGAGCCACACGTCGGCGCTGACCGCCGGAGAGGCTGCCGATAGTGGCATTCCAATCGAGGTCGGCGATGAGGCCTGCGATGATGTCGCGGGCTGCGGCGTCGCGGGCCCATTCGTGGTCGTCCATGTCCCCGACAACGGAATAGCCGACGGTCGCTTCGGAGTCCATGGTGTCGCGCTGGCTGAGCATGCCCAGACGCATTCCGCCGCGGTAGGTCACTCGCCCCGAATCGGGTGCGATGGTGCCGGCGAGCATGCCCAGCAGGCTCGACTTGCCGTCGCCGTTGCGGCCGACGATGCCGATCATGTCCCCGGCGTCGACGCCGAGCGTGACGGAGTCGAAGACGATGCGGGTGGGGTATTCGAGGTGCAGGGCTTCAGCCCCGAGAAGATGTGCCATAACGCCCTCTAGCCTAGAGCACGAGCCGTCTGGGACCAGCATGCGCGGGTAGTCGTCGGGTAGTCCGCGGGTAGTCCGGGGACCGAAGCCAGAGTCGGTGTCCGGGGTGGGGCGAAGGCAGGGGCGGAGTCGAGTGAACATGAAGTTATGTTGCGTTTTCATATCGGTGTCGAGGAATCCGATGCTATCGGCCCCTGTTTAGGGCCTGAGTTGCATTAGACTGACGGGAAATTCATTGAAATATGAGTGATCATCCAGTGGTTTCACAAATTCGGCGGAGGACTCCGTGCCTCGATCGACGCCATTGTTGGTCGTGAGAAACTTGAGAAAAGAGTAAAAGTGAAGAAGCTTGTATCTGCGGTGTCGATTGCCGCCGCATCTGCCCTCGTGCTCTCCGCCTGTGGCTCAGGAGACAGCGGCGATTCGAAGGCCGAAGATTTCCTCGGCTGCATGGTCTCGGACTCCGGTGGCTGGGACGACCAATCGTTCAACCAGTCGGGCCGTGAGGGACTGCAGGCGGCGGTGGACAACCTCGGCATCGAGGAATCACTGGCCGAGTCGCAGGGCGACGCAGACTTCAAGCCCAACGTCGACAACATGATCCAGCAGGGCTGCAACCTCACATTCGGTGTCGGGTTCCTGCTCGAGGACGCGATCCAAGAGGCTGCTGAGGCCAACACGGACCTCAACTTCGCACTCATCGACTCCACCTTCTCCGATGCTGACGGCAAGCCGGTCACCCTCGACAACGCGAAACCCGTCGTCTTCAACACCGCCGAAGCCGCCTACCTGGCAGGCTACGTGGCAGCGGCATCGTCCGAATCCGGCAAGGTCGGCACCTTCGGCGGCATCCAGATCCCCTCGGTGACCATCTTCATGGACGGATTCGCCGACGGTGTCAAGAAGTTCAACGAAGAGAATAAGAAGGACGTCAAGCTCCTCGGCTGGAACAAGGAGAAGCAGGACGGATCGTTCTCCGGTGACTTCGAGAACCAGGGCCAGGGACAGGCACTGACCAAGCAGCTCATCTCGCAGGGCGCCGACGTCATCATGCCCGTCGCCGGTCCTGTCGGACTGGGTGCAGCCGCTGCGGCGAAGGACGCCAAGGACGTCAAGCTCATCTGGGTCGACTCCGACGGATACGAGTCCACAGAATACGGTGACATCATCCTCACCTCGGTGGTCAAGAACATCCCCAACGCCGTCGAGGACACCGTCGCCGAAGCCCAGGAAGACAAGTTCACCTCCGAGCCCTACGTCGGCACTCTCGAGAACGAAGGCGTCGGACTTGCTCCTTACCACGACTTCGAGGACAAGGTTCCCGAGGACGTGAAGAAGAAGGTCGAAGAGCTCGAGAAGAAGATCATCGACGGATCGCTGACCGTGGATTCCGAGAGCACGCCCAAATAGGCGAATAGGTTAAACTGCAGGGCCGAGTCCTTTCGGCCCTGCAGTTTTCGAATTTATGAGGAGTACCGGAAGCAGTGAAACTCGAGCTTCGCGGGATGACGAAGGTGTTCGGATCGTTCGTGGCCAACGACCACATCGATCTCACCATCGAGCCGGGCGAGATCCACGCCCTGTTGGGTGAGAACGGCGCCGGAAAATCCACCATGATGAACGTCCTCTACGGACTCTACGACGCCGACGGGGGAGACATCCTCCTCGACGACAAGCCTGTGACCTTCGCCGGTCCCGGCGACGCCGTGGCCGCCGGCATCGGCATGGTCCACCAGCACTTCATGCTCGTGCCCGTGTTCACCGTCGCCGAATCGGTGGCACTCGGTTATGAGCCGACGAAGTCCCTGGGACTCATCGACCTCGCCGAGGCGCGGAAGAAGGTCCGGGAGATCTCTTCCCGCTTCAACTTCAACATCGATCCCGACGCTCGCATCGAGGACCTGCCGGTCGGTGCTCAGCAGCGCGTCGAGATCATCAAGGCACTGTCCCGCGATGCGAAGATCCTCATCCTCGACGAGCCCACCGCCGTGCTCACCCCGCAGGAGACCGACGAGCTCATCTCGATCATGCGCCAGCTCAAGGAGCAGGGCACCTCGATCGTGTTCATCACTCACAAACTGCGTGAGGTCCGAGCGATCGCGGACTCCATCACAGTCATCCGCCGCGGCAAGATCGTCGGCGAGGCCTCCCCGGAATCCACCGAGGCGGAGCTGGCCAGCCAGATGGTCGGCCGTGCCGTATCCCTGACGACGGAGAAGGACGAGGCCGACCCCGGCGACGCCACCTTCCAGGTTCGGGGCCTCACCGTCGTCGACAAGGCCGAGAACGTCGTCGTCGACGATGTCAGCTTCGATGTTCGCCGAGGTGAGATCCTCGCCGTCGCCGGTGTCCAAGGCAATGGGCAGACGGAGTTGGCTGAAACCATCATCGGGCTGAGCCAACCACGTCTGGGCACGATCACGCTCGACGGGAAGAACCTCGTCGGACAATCCGTCAAGGACCGTCTGGGATCAGGCATCGGCTTCGTCCCCGAGGACCGGTCCACCGACGGCATCATCGCCGAGTTCACGATCCGCGAGAACATGATCCTCGACGTCTACGATCGTCCTCCGTATGCGAAGGGCCTCAACCTCAAGTCCGCGGTCATCAACGAGGAGGCGAAGAAGAAGGTCGAAGAGTTCGACATCCGCCTCGGCAGCGTCGTCGACCCGATCGCGACACTCTCCGGCGGAAACCAGCAGAAGGTCGTCCTCTCCCGTGAGCTCGGCCGTGACCTGCGCCTCTTCATCGCCAGCCAGCCCACCCGCGGCCTCGACGTCGGTTCGATCGAATTCGTCCACAAGCGCGTCATCGCCGAACGTGATGCCGGCACGCCATGCCTCATCGTCTCGACGGAACTCGACGAGGTCTACGGGATCGCCGATCGGATCGCCGTCATGTACTCGGGTCGCATCGTCGGCGTCGTCGGTGCCGACACCTCGCGCGAAGCGCTGGGCCTGATGATGGCAGGAGTGCCGGCCGAAGAGGCATTCGCGGCCACATCCGACAGCACTGCCTCGGACACAGCCGCCACCGCGGCACCTGACGAGAACTGCGCCACCACCTCGGCGGAGGAGACCAAATGACAACTGACATGTCCCCGGCACCACCATCGCCGGCTCCACCATCGACAGCTGAGTCGGGAGAGGGCAAGCAACAGAACCTGCTCCAGGAGATCCTGTCCGGGTCGTGGTTGGTTTCGGCGCTGTCGATCGTGGTCGCACTCATCCTCGGCGGTGTGCTCATCGCCGTGTCCAATTCCGAGGTCATTGAGGCAGGGAAGAACCTCTTCGCTGCCCCAGGCGCCTTCTTCTCGACCCTGTTCTCCACAGTCGGCGACGCGTATTCGGCGCTGTTCCGCGGAGCTGTCTTCGATTGGAACGCCCGCACCACAGAGCGTGCGATCCGTCCCCTGACGGAATCCATGGTCAGCGCCACCCCGCTCATCCTCACCGGGCTGGGCATCGCCATGGCCTTCCGTTCGGGCCTGTTCAACATCGGCGGCCAGGGGCAGGTCATCCTCGGCGCGACCATCGCCGGCTACCTCGGATATGCCCTCCATCTGCCACCTGTCGTGCATATGCTCATCGCCGCGATCGGCGGCATCATCGGCGGCGCAGTCTGGGCCGGCATCGCCGGTGTCCTCAAGGCGCGGACCGGAGCCAACGAGGTGATCGTGACGATCATGCTCAACTCCATCGCGGGCTACCTGCTGGGCTACCTGCTCAAGCAGAGCTGGTTCACACACACCAACTCGGCGAACCCACAGTCACGCACACTCGACGATTCTTCGCAGATGTTCCTGCTGCTGCCGGCACCGTTCCGGCTGCACTTCGGGTTCATCATCGCCATCCTCGCAACGATCTTCGTCTGGTGGCTGCTGGAACGCTCGACGATCGGCTTCGAGTTCAAGGCAGTCGGTGCCAACCCGCACGCGGCCCGGACCGCAGGCATCTCGGTGTCGAAGGTGACGATCCTCGTCATGATCGTCGCCGGAGCACTCGCCGGACTCGGCGGAGCAGCTCAAGTGCTGGGCACCGAATACAAACTCACCGGCGGAATCAGCGGATCGATCGGCTTCGACGCCATCACCGTTGCCCTGCTGGGACGATCCAAACCCTTGGGGACGTTCTTCGCGGGTCTGCTGTTCGGTGCGTTCAAGGCCGGCGGCTACCTGATGCAATCGCAGACCGGCACCCCGATCGACATCGTCCTCGTGGTCCAGTCCGTCATCGTCCTGCTCATCGCGGCCCCACCACTCGTGAGGTCGATCTTCCGGTTGCCCACACCGGCGCTCAAGCGGAAGGAGGCCTGACATGACTGCTCAGAACACGACTGCTGCGACACCGGCGGCGAAGACCTCGGCACAGTCCAAGGCGCTGACCCCGATCGCGTGGAAGTTCCCGATCACCTACACGATCCTGGCCCTCGTCTCGCTCATCTTCTTCGGCCTCATCGGCCGTGACGGAGAGACGACGTTCCGGATCGCAACCAGCGGAGACCTCTTCGCCATTCCCGACGTCGTGGTCTCCTCCACCGTCGCCGGACTGGTCCTCTCGCTCATCCTTGTGGTCATGGCCGCAGCCTCGATCTACTTCGCGCTGAAGCGGGTCACCCTTGCCGGATGGTTCCCGATGGTCTTCGGCATCCTCTTCGTCGTCTCCTTCCTCGCCTGGGCCGGTGGCGGCAGCGGCGGAGTGATCCCGCTGACCACGCTGCTGGCCGGTGCCCTGGCACTGTCCGTGCCGCTGATCTTCGGCGCCATGTGCGGGCTCGTCGGGGAACGCTCCGGCATCATCAACATCGCCATCGAGGGCCAGCTGCTGGCTGGTGCCTTTCTCGCCGCGGTCGTCGCCTCTGTGGCCAAGAACCCATATGCGGGACTCCTGGCCGCACCTGTCGCGGGTGCGCTCGTGGCTGTGGTGCTCACCTTCTTCGCAGTGAAGTACTGGGTCAACCAGATCATCATCGGCGTGGTTCTCAACGTCCTCGTCGTCGGTGTCACGAGCTTCCTCTACTCGACTGTGCTCACCGCAAACCCAGAGCTGTGGAACGCCAGGCAGAAGCTTCCGAATCTGCCGATTCCGCTGCTCTCGGACATCCCCATCCTGGGACGGGTGCTCTTTGACCAGAACATCCTCGTCTACATCATGTATGTCGTCGTCATCGTCCTTCAGGTCTTCGTCTTCCGGTCGAAGTGGGGCCTGCGGATGCGGGCAGTGGGCGAACACCCGAAGGCCGCCGACACCGTCGGCATCAAGGTCAACTTCACCCGAGTGCGCAACACCCTCTTGGCCGGTGCCATCGCGGGCCTCGGTGGTGCCTTCTTCACCGTCGGATCGGGTCTGGCGTTCGGCAAGGAGATGTCGGCCGGCCAGGGGTACATCGCACTGGCGGCGATGATCCTGGGCAAGTGGAACCCGAAGGGCGCCCTGCTAGCTGCCCTGCTGTTCGGCTTCTCCAAGAGTTTGGGCAACACTCTGCAGTCCATCGGAACGCCGGTGGCCAACGAGCTGCTGCTCATGCTTCCCTACATCGTCACGGTCCTCGCCGTCGCCGGTTTCGTCGGCCGGGTCCGCCCACCGGCGGCCGCAGGCGTACCGTATGTGAAATAGTGCAACCCTGAAGAGAGAGGTATTCCCTATGACTTCTGCAGATGTCGAAGCCTCTGAACACGTGTGGGATGGCGTGCCGATGCTCGTTTCGCTCGAGGACCTGAGCGAGGACACCTGGTCGTTTCTGCGCGATGAGGCGATGAGGGCGATGCACTATGCCTACGTGCCGTATTCGTCCTATCCCGTGGGCGCGGCCGCACTCGTCGACGACGGCCGAATCGTCAGCGGCGCCAATATCGAGAATGCCTCGTTCGGGGTGACGTTGTGTGCCGAATGCTCACTCGTCTCCGACCTGTTCATGTCCGGCGGCGGCCGGCTCGTGGCCTTCGACTGCGTCGATGGTGCGGGGCAGACCCTGGTCCCATGCGGACGCTGCCGCCAACTCCTGTTCGAACACGGCGGCAACGACCTCATGCTCAACATGCCCAGCGGCAAGGTACCCATGTCGGTTGTGCTGCCCGAAGCCTTTGGACCAGATCATCTGAGCTCCGATGCGCAGGGCGCCGGCCCAGCCAAACACTGAACCCGATATCGCCGAGGTGGCACCGCGATCCCAGCGCCACCTCGGCGATCACCTGTGACCACCAGATCGGTCACCTCCCCGAGAACGAAGGACTGACACCGTGAGAGTAGAGGCATTCGATGCCGTCGACGTCATCGCAAGCAAACGCGATGGCCGCACCCTGAGCAGTGACCAGATCAACTGGGTCATCGATGCCTACACCCGCGGTGTCGTCGCCGATGAGCAGATGGCAGCGCTGGCCATGGCCATCTTCATCAACGACATGGAATCAGGCGAGATCGCGGACTGGACGAAGGCGATGATCGCCTCGGGCGAACGGATGGACTTCTCGTCCCTGTCACGGCCGACCTCGGACAAGCATTCGACCGGGGGAGTCGGGGACAAGATCACCCTACCTCTGGCACCACTCGTCGCAGTCTTCGACGTCGCCGTCCCGCAGCTCTCGGGTCGCGGCCTGGGCCACACCGGGGGGACGCTTGACAAACTCGAATCCATTCCCGGGTGGCGGGCGGGCCTGAGCAACGAGGCGATCCTCGACCAGCTCGAGGACATCGGTGCGGTCATCTGCGCCGCCGGATCCGGTCTGGCACCGGCGGACAAGAAGCTCTACGCACTGCGCGACACCACCTCGACGGTCGACTGCATCCCGCTCATCGCCTCATCGATCATGTCGAAGAAGATCGCCGAGGGCACTCAGGGCCTCGTCCTCGACGTCAAGGTCGGGTCCGGGGCCTTCATGAAGGACCTGCCCAAGGCACAGAAGCTGGCGCGGACCATGGTCGATCTGGGCAAGACCGCCGGGGTCAAGACCTCCGCTCTGCTCACCGACATGTCCACCCCGCTGGGGCTGACGGTCGGCAACGCCCTCGAGGTTCGCGAATCCGTGGAGGTCCTGGCCGGTGGCGGTCCCTCCGACGTCGTGGAGCTGACTGTCGCGCTGGCCGAGGAGATGCTGCGTCTGGCCGGCAAGACCGACGTTGATGTGCGCGCTGCGCTCAGCGATGGCCGCGCCATGGACGTGTGGAAGAAGATGATTCGGGCCCAGAACGGTGACCCCGACGCCGCGCTGCCCGTCGCCGAGCACACCGAGGTCGTCACGGCCCCGACGTCCGGCGTGCTCAGCCGCCTCGACGCGCTGTCCGTCGGCGTTGCCTCCTGGCGACTGGGCGCCGGACGTGCACGTAAGGAGGACCCGGTCCAGGACGTGGCCGGAATCGAACTTCATGCCAAACCCGGCGACACGGTGACCGCGGGCCAGCCGCTGATGACACTGCACACGGCCACTCCCGAGCGCTTCGCCCGCGCCGTCGAATCCCTCGATGATGCCGTCGAGATCGGTGGCGACCTCAGCGCGGTCTCCGACTCGATCGTGCTCGAGAAGATCACCTGAGCCTCAGGTCACGCTCAGCGCATCACCCCACCACGAACGCAAGCACCACGAACCACCTTGGAGGACAATCATGACCAGCAGAGCCGAAGTCGCCGTACTCATCGACCACACACTGCTCAAGCCCGAAGCTACCCCGGCCTCTGTTGAGGCTCTCGTGACGGAGGCTAAGGACCTCGGCGTGCTCGCGATCTGCGTTTCGCCGTCTATGCTTCCCATTGCCGATACCGCCGAGCTTCTCATTGCCACGGTCGTCGGCTTCCCCAGCGGTCAGGTCAAGCCCGAGATCAAAGCCGCCGAGGCTGCTCAGGCAGTTGCCGACGGAGCCGATGAGGTCGACATGGTCATCAACATCGGTCAGGCCATTGCCGGTGACTTCGACGCTGTGGAGGCCGACATCCGCGGAGTCGTCGAGGCAAGTGGCACCGCGCTGGTCAAGGTCATCATCGAGTCGGCAGCGCTCAACGACGAACAGATCGTCGAAGCCTGCCGTCGTGCCGAGGCCGCTGGAGCAGGCTTCGTCAAGACCTCCACCGGTTTCCACCCCGCGGGCGGAGCCAGTGCACACGCTGTCTCACTGATGCGTGAAACCGTGGGCGATCGCCTCGGCGTCAAGGCCTCCGGCGGAATCCGCACTGTGGAAGCTGCGGAGGAGATGATCGCCGCGGGAGCCTCACGTCTCGGGCTGTCGGGATCCGCTGGGATCCTCGGAGGGCTCTCCGACTGAGCCTAGTTCTCTGCAGTCGAAGTCAGGGTGAGCTGGTTGCAACCAGCTCACCCTGACTTCGACTGTATGCGTCCCGGAAACCACCGTGCGAGTGCGTCGGCAATGGGCGTGGCGAACCGCGCAGGGTGCAACTGTTCGTGGAGCGAACAAGATACCCCTCACCGCTTTGCTGCAACAGCCCAGCGGGGGCGGGTTTGGTTTCCTGCCGTAAGGCCTAAGGACCTTGCTGGCTAGAAGAGCCGCCTGAGCGTGGCCGACACAGCTTCGGGGTCGCGCAAGATGCTTCGCAACTCGGGGTCGCAATGTATCTCGCGAAGAAAGTTCGCCGCCGTTATGGCGGACCGTGAGTCATATCCGACGACGTAATGGGGAGTGATGTCGAGTTGCACAGACGTTTCGCCGATAGCGCGCACCGTCAGTGAACCAATTGGTGCATCGCCGGTCCACGCGCTAAGCGTTAGGACCATACGGAGTGCACCGACGAGGATATCGGCGAGAGCCGGTCGTGACCAGCGACCAATAGGCAGATAGAGGTCCAGAGACTCAATATCCGGCCATCGATACACGTAGTCCGGACGGTCTGGGGTTCGATGAATCAAACGGTTTTCGCTCACGACGAAGTGCGAATCAGAAGTATTCCCGATCGATATGCCCGCGCGGTCAATACCAAGTGGAGGGGGAAGTGATGTCATCCTACTTCCTCCGATGGAGGTCCTTCGCGAAGAAATTTTGAGATAGTCGACAATGCCAGTTTGTCTGCGGCATTTGGAAGTTTTTCGAGCACGTGAACAGCCAGTGAAATGGACTGCTCGGGGTCGACAACCAGGCAGCTCCCCGCATATTTCGTTTGACCGTTGTGCCAGCGAAGACGCCCGGTTCCGCTCCATCCATTCCAATCGCCGGTCTCTCCTACATCTGAGAGAAATCGTTCACCGTAGCGCGCCAGATCTTCCAAAGTAGACCACACCCCACCAGCACTTGAATACGCGCTTTCACCAATCTCCCACGGTGGATTGACCTTGTTTCTCCAATTCTGCAACACGACCCTGTCTCCGACTTTGGGACTCAACGTCGCGGTGGTGATGCCGTACTCGTCGAAGATGGCGTCCTTGGCAAAATCGAACCACGGGCGACCCGTGATCCGACCGATGACGGCTCCTAGGATCGCAAACCCAAGGTTGGAATATGCGCAGTCATAGGGGAAGTCTTTGAGGGTGCTAGCCAGAGACTGACGTATCACGTGCTCGTCGACGTTCCGATACGGATCTCGCAGTAATCCGGACGTCATCCCCGTGTGCACCCGAGGCAGACCGGAGGTGTGATTGACCAGTCTTCGAACGGTGATCGATTGTGGCAGGCCCCAACCGAGCACCGACTCCACGGGCGTATCGAGTGGCAAAGGGCCGCCGGGTCGGGCAAGTATTGAGGCGGCATGCGCCGTTACGAGTTTGGTTATGCTTCCCCACTCGACGAGCATCCCGGGAGAATACGGTGTAGAAAATTCGTCTATGACCAACGCGTTCGAGCTATAGGCCACCATGGCCGTTTTTTTGTGATTCAAGAAGTTCGTCGACCTTACTATTCAAGTGGCCTATTTGCTGGTTTCGGTCCGAGCTAACCGAGCGGCGATGTGAGGACGACTGTGGCATCTTGTCCTCCCGGACGCCATTCAACATCCATCGGTGGCGGCCTCGCTTCTCGGACTGCCCCTGTGCTCCCGGCGCCGAATCTCAGAGCCCGAAGAAGGCCTTGAGTTCGGTGCTGATGGACTTCAAGCGCTCATTGAGTGCCGGCTTCAGGGCCGCACTCGCCGAGGCGGTCGAGACCCTCAGCCCGGCGGCAGCCACTGCCCGTTGATCGGCGGCCGCAGCAGCGGCGAGTCCCTCAGGATCGGCGACGACCTCGAGGTAGCACTTGAGCTTCGGCTCGGTCCCCGAAGGGCGCACGATCACGCGTGAGTTCGCCTCGGAGAGCAGCAGAATGCCATCCGTGGGAGGCAGACCTTCATAGCCCTGCGACAAATCGTGAACCTCGGTGACAGGAGACCCGGCCAGCGTCACCGGCGGGTTCTCCCGCAGCTTCGACATGGCTGTAGCGATGCGGGTGACGTCGTCGAGGCGGAAGCTCAGCGGAACTGTTGCGAAGTATCCATCGCGGTTGCGGATCCGGTCGAGTTCGGCATCGATGCTCGAACCCGATTCCTTGAGCCGTGAGGCCAGGGCTGCGAAGGTCACGGCAGTGGAGATTCCGTCCTTGTCCCGAACTGCGCTCGGATCGACGCAGTAGCCCAGAGCCTCCTCGTAGCCGAAGATCAGGTCGGGGACACGGGAGATCCACTTGAAACCCGTGAGTGTGTTGGTCGCGGTGAATCCGTGGCTTGCAGCGGCGGCAACCAGCCCCCGGGAGGAGACGATCGAATTTGCGAACACCGGTGACGCGGTGTCTTCGCGCTTCGAGTGATGGGTGCCCTCGGCCAGACGGGTCGCGATATCCTCACCGAGGAGGAGACCCACCTCGTCACCGGACAGCTGCCGGTAACCGGCAGCCAGCGAGGCATCCGGGATGGCCGCGGAGAACCTGTCGGCGTCCGGGTCGTTGGCGATGATCAACTCCGCACCGACTTCTTTGGCCAGGGCGTATGACTCGTCCAGGGCACCAGCCTCTTCGGGATTGGGGAATGCCACCGTCGGGAAATCCGGATCCGGTGCCTGCTGGGAGGGAACCGGATGCACATTCGTGAACCCGGTGCGGGCCAGGGCAGCCTCGGCGACGGAAGCTCCGACACCGTGCAGGGAGGTGTGCACGATGGTCAGATCGGCACTCGAGCGCACACCGAGGGCATCGATGCGAGCCAGGTAGGTTTCAACGATCGTCTCATCGAGATGCTCCCAGCCGGATTCGGCACGAGGCACGGAGGCCACGGACTCGACCTCGCCGATCTGCTCGGCAATGAGTGCATCGGCTGGGCTGACGATCTGAGCACCGGCACCAGCCTCGGCAGCACCGGTGTCGGATTCGATGGCGAGCAGCGGACGCTGACCGAGGTAGACCTTGTATCCGTTGTCCGCGGGCGGGTTGTGGCTGGCGGTGACCATGACTCCGGCATCGGCTTGCAGATGTGACAGCGCGAACGCAAGCAGCGGGGTCGGCAGCTGATCGGGCAGCTGGATGGCCGTTCCGCCAGCGGCCGTAACGACAGCGGCTGTGTCGGCTGCGAAGTCTGAGGACTTGTAGCGGGCATCGCAGCCGATGACGACCGTGAAACCCTCACCCACCGTGTTCAACAGGAAGCGGGAGAGCCCGGCCGCGGCGCGGATGACGACAGCACGGTTCATCCGGTTGGGTCCCGCCGCGATCTCTCCGCGCAGGCCCGCGGTGCCGAAGGCCAGGGGGCCAGCGAAACGATCCTCGAGGTCGGCCAGCGCCGCCTCATCTCCGGCCTTCGCCGAGGTGAGGATGTTGCTCAGCGTCGTCGCGGTCTGCTCATCGGGGTCATCGGCGATCCACGCCTCGACGATGTCGGCGTCGAATCCGGTGGTGAAGCGATCGGCTACTTCGGTCATATCTGTCCTTGTCCAATGCGGTCGGAACGGGCAGCGCCCGTGGGGTAGATAATGCTGCTCAGGTCAGAGGAACGCTGGTCGTGCAGGGGAGTGCTGTCGGGCCAGGGGAGTGCTCGCGGGCTACTGCCGAGTGGCAGGCCTTCGTCAGAGTTTGGCGACGATGTCGGCGAGCAGCCCGGAGATGCGCGGGGCTGCCGCGACTCCGGCCTCGATGACCTCGGCATGGGAAAGCGGGGTCTCCTGGATGCCGGCGGCGAGGTTCGTCACCAAGGAGATGCCCATCAGCTCCATACCGGCCTGACGTGCGGCGATGGCCTCCAAAGAGGTGGACATTCCGACGAGGTCTGCGCCGAGGATCCCGGCCATGCGCACCTCGGCTGGAGTTTCATAGTGAGGTCCGCGGAACTGGGCATAGACGCCTTCGTCGAGGCTCGGATCGACCTCTTTGGCGATGGCCCGCATCCGGGGGGAATAGAGGTCGGTGAGGTCAACGAAGTTCGCGCCCTCGATGGGGGAGGTGCCGGTGAGGTTGAGGTGGTCGGAGATGAGGACCGGGGTGCCAGCGGCCCAATTGCGGTTGAGTCCTCCGCAGCCGTTGGTGAGCACGAGGCTCTCACATCCGGCGGCAGCGGCGGTGCGGACCCCGTGGGCCACGGCGCGCACTCCCTTGCCCTCGTAGTAGTGGGTGCGAGATCCCAGGACGAGGGCGTGCTTGCCGTTGGCCTCGATCCGGATCGTGCGCAGGGTGGCGCCATGGCCTTCGACGGCGGGAGCATGGAACCCGGGAACCTCGGCGGCGGAGATTTCGCTGATCGTCTCGCCGAGGAGCTCCGCTGCTCCACCCCAGCCCGAGCCGAGGACGAGAGCAATGTCATGGGATTCGATGCCGGCTTTGGAGTTGATGGTCGTGGCCGCGGCGCGGGCGGCGGCGGTAGGATCGCTTAAGTCAGTCATGACGCCAAGATTATCAAGTTCTCGACCCGTTCAAGGAGCGCACACAATGCCGATCAGAGACCTGACCGATGGTGACGACCTGCGGTTGAACGAGGTGTTCGCCGACGCCGATACGCCGGCCGCCCACATGGCCAGGTCACTTTTCCATCCGTCCTCGGACTCGCCCCTGCTGCGATCCGTCATCGCCGAGGTGGTCCCTGGGGTTCCTGTCGGTGCCGCCGCGATCGCGCAGTCCCCACTCCACCCCTACCGGGCGTGGGTCCACGTCGAAGTTGCGAGCGAGGAACAAGGACATGGTCAGGGACGGGAACTCTTCGAAGCCGTGTGTGCTGAGACCGTCGGAACCACCCTGGAAGGACTTGACCTGCGCACACGTGTGCAGGCCGGCAGCCCGGGCGCCGGCTTCGCGCAGGCGCTCGGGTTCGCACCGCTGACGACGACCAGGGTGATCAAGGTCGCAGCCGGTGCGTTGCCACCCAGCGGTGGCGGACGAGCCGAGGACCTTGAGATCGTGGCGACCGGATCGGTGAAGCTGACGAAGGCGTTCCTGGCCTGGTACACGGCCGTGAACAAGGACGACGCGGTGGGACCGCTGACGATCGGTCAGGTCAACAACGCGTTTCTCTCCGAAGCCGCCGGCGCCCATGGTGCCGCGCTGCTCAACGGTGAAGCCGGTGCCGCCGCCGATGCCGGACTGAGCGCCTTCGCCGTCTCCTACGCGCGGGAGGCCGAGCAGACGGGCGTCGAGATCACAGATGTGATGCCCGCCCCAGGTGATGACGAGGAAGCACCCACCGAACTCATCATCGGGTCGATGTTCGAAACCCGTGACGAGGCCGCCGACACCACGAGCGAGCTGTTCACAGCAGCGATCGCCGATGCCGAACTCCTCCTGGCCCGGCTCTCCGTCGATGCCGACGTGGTGCTTGAGGTCACGAGCGGCATGCCAGTTGTCTCGGCTCTGGCCGACCGACTCGTGGAAGCGGGCCAGGCGAGCGAACTCTACCGCTACGAAACACTCACGGGACCTCCTGCCCAGACACACTGAACCTCGGACCGCTACTGAGGAGAGCGGAGCGTTGCGGTGAGAAGAGCCGCACCGCCTGAGTTCTCTGCTCGGTGACGAACCATGCGGTCCCCTGGTCCCCATCGAGCGGTGGCAGTCTGAGCACACCCAGATTGCTGAGGTCCTGCCGACTGTGGGCGCCGATGATCAGCATCGGGCCCAGGCCCTGTGCCTTGGCCAAAGGGGAGCCGTAGCCGGGAGTGAACCGCACCGGCATCGTCACCACATGCAGTCCACCGTTGAGCAGGTCGGATGCCTCCGGGTTAGCTCGTCGATGAGCGTCGGCATGCAAAATAAGCACTCCTGGGCAGTCCATCTACCGGAGCCCCTGACGTCACAGGCGTGATGTCAGGGCCGATGATGACTGCTGAACCGTCGAAGTTCGGGGCGCCACTCGCGAGTTCGTAGAACGTTCTTTTGAAACCGGTGATATTCGCAACGGAGGCACGGAACTCACTCGAATCCTACCTCCGACCCGTCGATCCGGCGGTAAAGCTGGCGACTACAGCTCGGAGAAGAGTCGAGCACTGGATAAACTGCAAGCCTTCTTCGAACGGTTCACAACCGTGAGTTGATGGTGTGGAGTTTTCAGCTCCTGTGTCAATGTCGGAGTTAGAGGTGGGTTCCCCGTAAGAAGCTCTTTTCAGTGAGTCATGTCAGCAATGCGGCGACATGTCCCGAGCATCTTGGTAGATCTGCCCGATCTGATTGCGCATTCGAGTTGCGTTTTGGCCGTGCTCGATAGTTTCACGGATCGACAGGGATAGAAACCGGCTAGTTTTCCGGCACAGCCTGTGTGCATGCAGGCACGGGGATCTCTGTCGAGCTTAGATCCTAGGGTCCGTCTTGTCGACACCACTCAAACGAGACGAGTCTCTGACTTCCGCGTCTGTCTCAATGGTTTGGTCTCACATGGGAAGCATCTAGTTGCATTCTTCAAGACGTTTGGAGTCGCCGCGGTCCCGTCGAAGAGCTCGACAGCCCGGGCTCCGCTGAGGGTCCGTGCTTGGATGAGGTCCTGGCCGAGTTGTTCGACTCCTGCCCAGTGCTTGTGCATGGAGTCTCACCTACTCTCGCAGCACACATAGTCCCGTTGCGATACTAGATGAATTCAACACCGACTTTTTGCGACCCGTCGGCCGTGCAACCACCCGGGCGCCACTGTCATACTTCTCATGCGTTGCGTATCTTGAAGCTGCTATCCCAGAAGCGATCAAAAGTTCCGCGTCATCGCCGGCGTTCGGTCGTCTTGCCTCATGATTTAATAATGTTACTCCCCATTCGGCAACAGTTAAGGAGGATAAGGTGCACGTTGAGTCACTACGTCTGCGAAACTTCAGGTGCTTTGGCGACGTCCCGGTGCCGATGACACTGGAATCGGGTCTTACCGCTCTGATCGGCACCAACGGAACCGGAAAAACCGCTGCGTTCTTAGCTTTGCAGCGCATGTTCGGTATTTCTTCCGAAGAGCGCACAATCCGACTCGATGACTTTCACGTGCCCGTCACCGAAGTGCCGGGATCCGAGCCAAGCACTCGACATCTGACAATCGATGTCGTCCTTGCCTTCCCCGAACTTGACGAGGTCGATCGCGATGTCACAGCCGTTCCTGACTTCTTCAGACGTATGGTGACCGACGCAGAAGGACACATGAAATGCCGCATCGTTCTCGACGCGATCTGGTCGGATGACGGCACGATCGACGGATCCGTCGAGACGTGCCTCTACGGGGTCTCTTCTCTAGACGATAGCTACTCTGAGGACCGCGTTCATACACTGCCTGCAGCTGAACGCTCCCGGATCCAGTTTGTCTACGTTCCAGCCTCCCGTGACGGGGCAAGACAGGTATCCGGGTTTCTCCGTGGTCGTTTGTGGAAGGCCGCGATATGGTCAGAGGGCCTCCGAGACTTAGTCTGCAATGTAGCAGCGGATGTAAGCAGCCAGTTTCACCAGGAAGCCGCGACGAAGACCGTCGAGGACGCTTTCGGGAAACGCTGGCAACAACTCCAAGGGGCTGGCACCCACTCGCAGCCCCGTTTCCAGCCTCTCGAACCTGACATCGACCAGTTTCTCCGCGGCGCCGAGCTCACCTTCGAACCTGACCCAAGTAGTCCTGCGCGCCCCGCACGACTCCTAAGCGACGGGCAACGGTCGCTGCTTCACTTGGCACTCACGACCGCTACCCTCGACCTCGAACGCACAATCACGACCGACCCTACATCGGGGTTTGACCCCGAGGCAGTCTATATCCCGGCATTGACCATCCTGGCAATCGAGGAACCAGAAAACAGTCTCTCGCCGTACTACCTTTCCCGCATCATCCGCCAGCTGCATGACCTGGCGGCGACCCCGCAAGTCCAAGCGCTGCTTTCAAGCCATTCCGCCAGTGCCCTTGGTCGCATCGACCCGCGTTCTGTTCGTCACTTCCGGCAGCACCCTGCCACCGGTGAATCCAACGTTCGCCCAATCACCCTGCCCGAACACGACATTGCAGCCGCGACATACGTCCGCGAAGCCGTACGAGCGCACCCCGAACTCTACTTCGCCCGGTTCGTGGTCCTCGGTGAAGGCGATTCCGAGCACATCGTCATCCCCGCGTTGGCCCGCGCACTCGGAATTGAACTTGATCCGTCGTTTGTGGCGATGGTCCCTCTCGGTGGACGTCATACGAATCACTTTTGGCGGCTTTTGACCGACCTGCAGATCCCGCATGCTACATTGCTTGACCTCGATTTTGGACGATCAGACGGTGGGTCCGGCCGATACAGGACAGCGATAAGCAACCTCGAGGCCAACGATATTCGCGTCCTAGACGAAGTCGACGACCACGACACCGTCGATGACGTCACTGACGACAAGAGCCTTGCAACCCTCAAGAACGTGCGAGACGCACTTCGTCGCTACGGAGTATTCTTCTCCGCACCCCTTGACCTCGACATGCTCATGCTCCGGAGGTACTGGAGCGCCTACACGGCACTCGAAGGCGGACAACGAGGGCCCGACTCAACTGACGCTACCAACGTGGTCCTAGGAACAGGGGGAACTGCCCGTGGACGGAAGTACTGGAGTCCAGAAGACAAGGCAACGAAGGAGGACCGGCAGGACTCCTTGCGGTGGTATCGCTACCTCTTCACCAACCGCTCCAAACCGGCGACACATCTCGCAGCGCTCACCCGAATGACCGACGAAGAGATAAAGGAATGTATCCCTGAGGTACTCAATGCGTTAATTGAATTTGTCCGGTCCGAAATCACTCCCAAATAGCGGCATGGACTTCCGACAGAGATCAGCGACGACGTGGCAGCCGATCGGGGTTCCCGACCTCGAGCCCGCTGCGTGGGAAGCACTGCGTTACCGAGGAAGCACCGCTGTAACCGCGGGCCCTGGTGCAGGAAAGACCGAATTCCTCGCTCAGCGCGCGACGTACCTCTTGCAGACGGGGCTCTGCCCGGCACCGCAGAAGATTCTCGCGATCTCCTACAAGCGTGAATCAGCTGTCAACCTAGCTAAGCGCGTCGTTGCCCGCGTCCCGGAGGCCGCTCATCGCTTCGAATCGATGACCTTCGACGCCTTCACCAAAGGACTCGTCGATCGATTCGCGCATTCCCTGCCGTCTGCTTGGCGCCTCAACGAGCGTACCTATGATGTCGAATTCTTTAAGGAACCAGAGATAAGTGCGTTCCTCGAGGATCTCGGTCGAACTCAGTCACCGGGGATGCAATCAGAGATCATGGCGATCCAGTCCCGACGGTTTCTCCCAGATATCGTAGGCACGCTTGCGCTACCTGACGACCCAACAGGACCAACTGCGTCAACCAATGAATTCGTCGTCTTGCGCTGGTGGTGGCAATACTACGGTTCCTCGACTTCGCCTGCGATCGACTTCACGATGCTCAATCGCTTGGCCGATCTCCTCGTCCGGTCTAGCCCGCCGATTCTGCGAGGGTTGCGCGCAACCTATCCGTTCGTGTTCGTGGACGAGTTCCAGGACACGACTGCTGCGCAGATCACATTCTTGAACACGGTGTTCGGTCACCCGGGTGTGGCCGCCACAGCAGTCGGAGACAGCAAGCAACGGATCATGCGCTTCGCTGGCGCGCTCGAAGACGCCATCAGTAGGTTCGAGACCGACTTCGCGGCCAAACAATTCGCGCTCACCTGGAATTTTCGATCCTCAGCCGACCTTGTCGCTGTGCAGCATCGAATCGCAACGAGCATCGATCCAGTGGCCGTGCAGACCGAGTCCCGAGCCAAGGGCGAGCCCGACCATGTCCCGCTCGTTATCTGGACCTACCCCAACAGCGTGAAGGAAGCCGAGCATCTCGCACAGTGGATCGCGGACGACATTGCATCGTCAGACCGCACAAGTGCAGAGTTTGCGCTCATCGCACGGCAGAAAGTTGCCGAATTCGAGCCTACGCTGACAGACGCATTCAAGAAGCGTGGTCTCTCCATCCGTAATGATGACGCGCTATTCGGGAAGCTCAAGCTACAAGACTTGCTCAAACACGACGTCACCCGCTTCCTGGTCGGGCTTCTCACTCTCGCGGCCCACCCCGCCGGACATGCAGAAACCTGGATGGAGTCCCTGGCGCTTCTTCGACGCGTCCGCGGTAGTGAAGGCACAGAAAGAGCCGAGCGGCGGCTCTCCGACCAGTTGAGCTCACTGACGATTGAACTGAGCGCATGGCTGAGCACAAAAGAAATCTCCACTACTGATGCCACAGACATCGTGGAGTACATCTCCAGCCTTATCGGCACTGAAGCGCTCGCGGGGTTCGTGCGCGGCCAGAACAGCGGCGATAATCTTGAGCTCCTCCTGGAAGCCCTCGCCGTCCGGATCAAGAGCGTGAAAGATGATGCCGTGGACTGGCCTGAAGCCGCCGAAGCCATCGAAGCCAGAGACTCTATCGCGCTCATGACTATTCACCGAAGCAAGGGCCTGGAGTACCATACGGTAGTAATTCTCGGCCTCGATGATGATCAGTGGTGGTCCTACCGAATGGATCCCCTTGAAGGGAACTCGACATTCTTCGTCGGACTGTCACGCGCGGCCCACAGGCTCGTATTCACAACAACTCGCCCCAGTACGGCAAACCGCAAGATTAAACCCCTGCTGCAACTCCTTGACGAGGCCGGCGCAGAAGTGCAGAACTGGCCGTAAAAGCCAGCGGGCCACCTTCGCGACATAATACTCCATGTCCTCTGCGTTCCTGTGGACTCCCGCCATCAGGATGCCAAAAAGAATCATCAAAGGCTTCGTCGACGATAGAGGACAGCACGAAGCACGGCCCTACAATTTGGACGGCCATGGCCAAGCTAAAAAGGAGCGCGATCGCTTTCGCGATCTGGGTTAGGCATAGTTCCGTGCTTAGGTGGCGGAACTCTTGATTTGAACGAATTGAACCAATTGAAAGAGAGGACTAGCCGGTTCAGTGGAATCAATATGGACGGATGGTTCCGTGTGTGAGGTTCCCCGCAACTTGTAGACACGTGATCTGTCTCACGCAACCTGCGTAGGCACTTCCTCCTCACTGACCAGGTCGGTCAGCAATCGTCCTTGCTCGAACTCCACCGGCGGCACCTGACCCAATGCCGAATGTAACCGCCGACGGTTATACACCTCTTCGATCCACCGACCGACCTCGCGCCGAACAGCGAGCCTGCTCGCCCATCCACGACGGTCATAGAACTCCGTCTTCAACGTCGACCAGAACGACTCCGGCATCACGTTATCCAACACACCCTAGTCCGCCCCACCGACTGAGCCAGCCCCAGTTCTTCCGCCGCTCGACTGAGTATTCGCTGGTGTGAGCGCCACTGATTATTGCGATTGGGCGCCACCAGTTATTGCCTTTCAGCGCCACCGATCGTGGCGATGAGCGCCAGCCGGATACCGACGCTCACCGACAATTGGTCACCGCGATGCTGTACTGATGTGTTCGCGCATGTTCATCTCTCCGGTCGTGATCCAGATCGTGTTGTGAACGATGCGATGAATCGCTCCGGGGATAATAGAGGCAGGGAGATTGGAAGAAGGAGATTCTCTCATGCCAGTGAAATACACCGATGAGCTCAAAGCTCGTGCCGTCGAGCTCGTCATGCATGCCCAGGCCGATCCTGAGACCGCGAGCGGGGCAATCACCCGCGTCGCGAACGAACTCGGCCTGAGCAAGGAGACCCTGCGAGTTTGGGTGCGCAAGCACAAGGACTCCGGCAGAGCCACGCCGACGGAGTCGGTCGACCTTGAGGCCGAAAACCGTCGACTGCGCGCCGAGTTGACCGAAGCGAAACGGGCAAACGAGATACTTCGCCGGGCGTCGGCTTTCTTCGCGGCGGAGCTCGACCGCCCATCCAAGTAATCGTCGATTTCATCGACAACAACCGCGACGAGTTCGGAGTCGAGCCAATCGTGCGCGCCCTTTCAGGGACTGCTGCACGGATTG
>NZ_FXZD01000007.1 GCF_900169145.1 Brevibacterium antiquum CNRZ 918
CACGACATACACCCCTTGACGGTGTAGTCCATGCCCCCGGCTGTTGACGCAGCGCGGGGGCCCTTACGTCACCCGACCCTACCCGGCAGACCGGCCCCGTCCATCGGCATCAAGATGGATACCCCTTTTGGGATTACTCCGAGGTCGCAAAGCTTGTGTGCCTGGGCGAAGACGAAGTCGAAGTCGGCGCCCTGCGCTGACAACGACGCCGGCTTGCCGGGATGACGCGACAGTGACCGGATGGTGTGCTCGGGTAGCAGTGTGTGCACCAAACCGTCGGCGATCACACGCAGCAGATGCCGGTGCAGTTTCGCTTCTGCCCGGTCGATCCCGGCGTCGGGATGTTCCGCGTCAATGATCGCGTCTGCCAGACGCCGTTGCCACTGCATGGCATCACCCTTGACGGGCAGCGCCGCCAACTCGAGTAATAGCGTGCGCCGGGTCTGTGCCCACGCTTCCGAAACGGACATGCTTGCATTATTGCCTCCTAGCAACCAGATACTCGCGCGGACTCGCCAAGCGTAGGCTGCTGCTCGCGAGCTCAAAGGTTATTTGGTTACGGAACGCGGTGGAGTTTCGGTTTAACGTATAGCGTTAATGACGGCGTCCGTTATACACTGGACTCGTGATCAGATCGTTCGGCAGCAAGGACGCCGAGCGCATCTGGCATGAGCAGTACGTCAAACGGGTTGACTGGAAGGTGCAGCGGGCGGCCCTGCGGAAGCTCGAGTTGATCCATGCGGCGAAGAATGTCGAGGACCTCCGGGTCCCGCCGGGCAACCGCCTGGAGCGTCTGACTGGCGGCCGCCGCGGGCAGCACAGCATCCGGGTCAACGCGCAATGGCGTCTCTGCTTCGTCTGGAGAGAGGGAGGTGCGGACAATGTCGAACTCGTCGACTACCACTGAGAGCGACTTGATCGAGCCGATACACCCGGGGGAGGTCCTCATGGAAGACTTCATCGAGGGATTCGGGATCACGCAGAACAAGCTCGCCGTGTCCATCGGCGTGCCGCCGCGGCGGATCAACGAGATCGTGCACGGCAAGCGGGGCATCACGGCCGATACCGCGATCCGTCTGGCGCGGTACTTCGGGACGTCCGAGGAGCTCTGGATGAACTTGCAGTCGAACTACGAGCTGCGGCTCGAGCGTCGCGCTCTGTGCGGCAAGCTCGCCGCGATCACGCCACTAAAGGTCGCATGAACGGCAAAGCTGCATGATGATGCGCACCATTCGCGGGGTCTTCTACCGTGCGATTGATCCAGAGTTCCGTGAGTTCGCGCTTGGGGGATCACGTTCGGCGGGTCGATACTCGAGGCCCGACGAACCGACCCTGTACCTGAGCTCGTCGGTCGCGGGCGTCAACGCTGCGATGATCGCCCACAAGGGCGTGCGGTCGCCGTTGCTCGAGATCCTTGAGGTCGATGTAGAGGCATCCCACATCGTCGACCTCCGTGATCCTGCTGCTCTAGAACGGGTCGGAATTGATCTGTCTGATGCTCTCGCTCCGTGGCAGACGGTCGCTTCGTCTGGTGGCATCCCAGCGTCGTGGATGGTCGCTGATGCTGACTGACGCGGGCAGCGAAAGAGGTTGGTCCATGCCGGAACGCGGTGGAGTCCAGAATCAACGTGTGAATGAACGATGCGAGTGGGGCGAGCGACCAATCAGGTGGCCGACCCGAACTCGGGTTGGGGGCGTTTTCGTCGTAAACCGGGCGGCGCGTGCACGAGTTGTGGAATGGGTCATTGCCATCGCGATGGGACTGTGCACTGATCCTTCGAGTGCGTGATCCTCAATCATTGTTTCGCTGCTCGCTGCATATCGCTGAGGCGCACGTGAGCTCTGCCCGCTCGGCGGTGGCTCGATTCCGGTCGTTGGTAGGTTCGGGGTTGTCGCTCAGAGCAATATCACCAAACTCTGCATCAGTCCCTAACTTTGCCACTCCGGCCACCATCTGCGCGTAGAGGATAGGTCATCGATTGCTGTATGGTCAGTGTATGCTGACTATTGCTTCGCGGGTAGAAGTCATGAACCGGCTCGGCCGCGCCATGGCGGACACGACTCGCTCTCGCATCCTTCTGGCCCTCCTCGACGAGCCCGGATACCCGGCGAAACTCGCCCGCGAGTTGGAGCTGACGCGTACGAACGTGTCTAACCATCTGTCCTGCCTGCGGGGCTGTGGCATTGTCGTATCCGAGCAAGAGGGGCGCCAAACCCGGTATGAGATCGCCGACCGCCACATTGCTGCGGCGCTGACCGCGCTGGTCGACGTGACGCTGGCAATCGATGAGAGTGTTCCTTGCCTGGACCCGCAGTGCACGGTGCCGGGTTGTCGCGCAGCCTGCGAGGGGGAATCGCAGTGAGCGACGAGTGCTGCGGGGTCGATGAGCCGATTCGTCCGAAGAGGAGCAGCCGTCGAACGCTCCTGCGCATGCTTGACGGGGGCGCCTCGAATTCCTCGGGAGATGCCTGCTGCGGCGGCGAGGAGGCTGCGGATGTGAGGCGCGATGAGGGAGATGCGTGCTGTGGGCCTGACCCAGTACGAGGCCCGTCAGAACCGGGCGAGGAGCCTGAAGCCCGCCCACAGTGGTGGAAAGATGCTGCCCTGTTGCCCTCGGCGATCTCGGGGGTGTTCCTCCTCGTCGGGTATGTGCTGGTCTGGTCAGGCCTGGATATCTCTGCACTGGTGACGCAATGGATTGCTCTGCTGGCCGGCGCCTGGACGTTCGCGCCCGGCGCGGTGCGCGGACTGCTCCACGGACGGCTCGGTGTCGGTTTGCTGATGACGATCGCCGCGGTCGGCGCGGTGCTGCTCAGCCACGTTCCCGAGGCTGCCGCACTGGCGTTTATCTTCTCCTTGGCAGAAGCTTTGGAAGATCGCGCGATGGCTCGCGCGAAGGAGGGTCTTCGCGCGCTGCTGGCTCTGATCCCTGAGACTGCTCGCATCTCCCAGGAGGGAGGCGACACGGTCGTTCCGGTGGCAGATGTGCGCAAGCTCGATCTCCTTAGGGTCGGCGCAGGCGAGCGTTTTGCGACTGATGGTGTCGTCGTTGAGGGGCGGTCCAGTATCGACGCCTCCGCTGTCACCGGGGAGTCGATCCCCGTCGAAGTCGGGCCCGACGAACCAGTGCCCGCAGGGTCTGTCAACGGCTCAGGCTCACTGCTTATCGAGGCTACGGCTGACGGGCGTGAGAACTCGCTGACCCAGATCGTCGAGCTGGTCGAGCAGGCACACGCCCGTAAGGGAGAGCGCGCCCGGCTGGCTGACCGTATTGCCCGGCCCCTCGTCCCTGCTGTGCTGGTGGCCGCCGGACTCGTGGCGCTGTTCGAGGTTGTCGTCGGCGACCCCTGGACATGGGTCGAGCGGGCGCTCGTCGTGCTGGTCGCCGCCTCACCGTGCGCGATGGCGATCGCCGTGCCCGTCACCGTCATCAGCGCTATCGGCTCAGCGTCCAAGTTCGGTGTGGTCATCAAGTCAGGGGCCGCCTTCGAGCGCTTCGGCACCCTTCGCACAGTCGCGTTCGACAAGACCGGGACCCTCACGCAGGGCCATCCTCAGGTGACCGAGGTCCGCACCGTCAGCGGAATCGCCCGTGAGACCTTGCTGACATGGGCGGCCGCAGTTGAAGCGGCCAGCACGCACCCGTTGGCCTCCGCCATCAGCGCCTCCGTGCCCAATGCCCAGGTGGCGAGTGATGTGAGTGAAGACGCGGGGCGCGGAGTTCTCGGCCGTGTCGACGGGCGCGTGATCAGGATCGGCAGCCCCAGGTGGATTGATCCGGGTGGTCTGCGTACCGATGCTGATGAGCTGGCTGAGGCCGGCATGACCGTCGTGGTGGTTGAAGCCGACGGGGGAACCGTGGGCCTGATCGGCGTGCGCGACGAGCTCCGACCCGAGGCCGCTGAAACCGTGCGGATGCTCCACGCTCAAGACATCAACACTGTCATGCTCACCGGAGACGACGCCCGCACCGCCCGCGCGCTGGCTGTCGAGGCCGGCATCGATGATGTGCGCGCCGAACAGCTCCCGACCGACAAAGCCGACGCGATCACGCGCTTGACGGCGGAGCGCCCGACTGCGATGGTCGGCGATGGCATCAACGATGCCCCCGCGCTGGCGTCTGCGACCGTGGGCATTGCTATGGGAGCGACGGGCTCCGCGGCCGCGGTGGAGTCGGCCGACATCGCCTTCACCGGCCACGACCTGCGACTGCTCCCTGCCGCCATTGCTCACGCCCGCCGAGGCAGGCGCATCATGACGGCCAACATCGCCCTGGCGCTGGCGATCATCGTCGTCCTGTTCCCTCTCGCTTTGTTCGGCGTGCTCGGTCTGGCCGGTGTCGTTCTCGTCCACGAGGTCGCCGAGGTCGTCGTAATCCTCAACGGCGTCCGCGCCGCGCGCAAACCGGCTGCGGTGCGGGTGCACGGCGCGATGGCACAATCGGTATAACCATGCGCCTGATCGTGGCCTGCTCGTCTCGGGACGGACACGATGGTCGCTGAGGTGTCATTCGACTGCCGACAGCGGTGGAGTTCCGATTCGACGGCTGTCGTTATTGCCGTATTCCGTCCGAAGTTGATTCCGTGATCGGATCGTCTGGCGCCAAATGTCGGGAAACTGCCTGGGTGTGAGCAGCACATCAAGGGCGGTGATCGAAAAGCACAGAGAGTGGGGCGGCGCGTGCTGCGGGGAATAGGCCGTCGAGGGCACGCCGCTGAAGGTTGCTTGAAGACTCGGCTGGGACACGCGGGGGCGGACCACACCTGTACAACACACCATGGGATCGAACGCGGAGTTTTCGCGTCTCGCAGATGCCGCTGTGCCGGCCCCGAACACTGTTGACGAGCAGCCTGCAGCAGGGCTGGGGTCAGGGCATCGTTCCGCAGGCGGCCTGGATGTGCCCGCCGCGAAGACTGCGGACCTGAACCTGGCGCGCGTCGCGCTGCAGGAGCTGCCACGGTTTGGCCTCGATATCAGAACGGCCCATTGAGCAGGCAAGTCGTGCCAGCGGAGTGAACACCTGAGCCCACCCGGTCGGTTTCTGCATGTCGACCACACACACCCGAGCCCCGGGTTTCGCAACGCTTTTGATTCGCCGCCAGGCGGCGTCAGGATCGCCTGTGACGCTGAGTGCGTAGGTCGCCAGCACTGCGTTGATGTGATCGGCAGGGAGCTGGTCGGCGGTGAAGCAGGTCGCGTCGGCGCGAACCAGGGACACATTCGTCCACCTGTTCCGGTCGATGCGGTCGTGGGCGACGCGCAGCATGTGCTCGCTGCGGTCGAGTCCTATCACTCGCCCTGTTGGACCCACTGCCGTTTTCAGGCGTTCGAAGTTCAGGCCGGTGCCACAGCCAACGTCGAGCACAACCTCGCCCGGCTGCAGACCCAGCATTGCAATCCCAGCGACGCGGCCGGTCCGGTAGAAGACCTCACCCGAAAACAGGTCATAGAACCGTGCACCAGATGTGTAAGGGTCCCACGAGGAACGGTGTTGTGCCATGTTGCCAGGCTACGCCGACGAACTCTACAGGTTCTGTGTGCGCGGTCACCGACGTCGCGGCTTGCGGTCGCCCTGGTCAACTTGGCTCGCCGTCCTTCCTCCGTCATCGGGGCGCTTGGCTGCCACGTGGTGATCGATCGACACGACGAGGTTCGCGACCGGGTGACATTGGCTGCACCGCGGATGATGAACGCAGCTTGTGACGGCGAAGCCTCAGCCAGCACCTGGTGTTATCGTGCCATACGGCTTCGATGAGAGTGAACGGCGTCGAGCTCGGTGTGGAGAGTTTCGGTCGCGATGAGGATCCCCTGCCCGACCACGATCAGGCCATCTTGTCGAGCCTGTTCGCTCGCCCGGCGCCGGACGAAACTGGGAGTGGCCCCTCGCCCGGGAGAGGCAACGCCACGAGGTGAACCAGTTGGGCATGATCTTCTCTCGACTCGACTGCTCACCGCGCTGGCGTGAGCGCTCGGGCAATCTGCGAATCCCGACTCTGATCGTCCGCGGCCGAGCGGACCTGTTCTTTCCTGTCGGTCACGATGAAGCCCTCGCAGCAGCGATTACCGGCGCGCATCTGCTGCTCCGCGAGGAGATGGGAACACTGGGGCCAGGGGGAGCGAGCGGTGCGGTCACTACGGCAATGCTCGCTCTCTGAGGGGCGAAGCAATGTTCGCCGTTGTGGTGCGGGCTCAGCCCTCCCCGGCAGCACGGGGATGCGGGTACTCGGGCTTCCGGTCCTGAAAACTCAGGATGTACGGATTCTTGATCACTCCGCCCTCGATTTCGATGGCCCGAGAGATGGTGGGAATCTGTGCCCACGCATCCGGTCCTTCCAGGACTGTGCGGAGGTAGGGCAGGAGTGCTTCGCTGACCTCCCACGTGGCCGAATTCCACAGGTACGACGGACTGTGGTCGACGGCGTAGTAGCTGATTCCCTGGCCGACGGTGAACATCGGGTCGTCGAATGTGGTGGGTTTCGCCCATTCGAAGCCCATTCCCTCATCGCACGAGACGTCGATGATCAGGCTGCCTGGGGTGAATTCCCTGAGATCCTCTGTGCGCAGGTAGGTCATCGGCGCGGAGACGTCCTGGAGCGTGCAGTTGAGCACGATGTCGTGTGAGGCGAGGAAGGTCGGGAGCAGAACGTCGCCGTCGTCGGTGACCACCGTACTCAGATGGGTGGGACCCTCGTCGGTGTTGAGCTGGGTGATGTGTGCGCTGTGGATCGGCGATCCGACGGCTGCGGCCCCTCGCTGGGTCAGCACTTGGATGTCGTAGATTCCCTGTGCCTTGAGTGCGGTCACGGCACCACGTGCCGTCGCACCGAATCCGATGACGACCGCGCTGAGTCGTGGGCCGTAGTCACCGGTCGAACCGCGGAGGCTCAGAGCGTGCTGGACAGAACAGTAGCCAGCGAGCTCGTTGTTCTTGTGGAACACGTGCAGACTGAAGTCTCCCTGACGTGTCCAGTGGTTCATCGCCTCGAACGCGATGAGTGTGAGTCGGCGGTCGATCGCGGTCTGTGTCATCTCGGCATCTTGGACACAGTGCGGCCATCCCCACAGGATGCGGCCTTCGGGAATGGACTCCACATCGTCGGACTGGGGCTTGGGCAGGAGCAGCACCTCAGCGGAGGCGATCACCTCGGAGCGTTCCGCGACTCGTCCGACACGCGCTTCGATATAGCCGGGTTCCAGTTGGAAGTCGGCACCGTAGCCGCGTTCGACGATCATCCGGGCTCGGACCTCGGGGTCGATGCGGTCGAGGTGATGGGGATGGATCGGCAGTCGCCTCTCGTTCTCCATCGAGGAGTCGGCGAGGAGGCCGAGGCTGAGCAGATCGTTGTTCGGCGCGTCAATGTTCGCCGAGGTTCTGGTCGGTTGAGCGGTGCCGGGCATCCGGCCTCCAATCGTCGTGGAACTGCAGTCAGCTCCTCTTCGACTATACGCGCAACCGCCTGGGATCTGACCTTCTGCCGAATCAGGCCCGATGCGAAGCGGTGAGAGCGCTCAGGACAGCAGGTGGGCGAAGTCCACGAGCGCCTGGCTTCCCACCAGCTCACCTGGCATCAGCGGGAGCTCAGACAGAGGAATGTCGGGCAGCGTCAGCTTCACGCGTTCCACCTGTGAGTCTTCGGCGTCGCGGCGGTCCCTGAGCAGCTGACCGGCATCCGCGGGCGAACGCCGATTAGCCACCAGCGCCGACAGTGGGATCTTGATGTCCGTGAGGGACTTCGCCAGCTCCAGGGTCTCGGCAACGGGCATTCTCTCAGGGGTGAATACGATGAGGAAGCCGGTCCGTGCCCGGTCGGTGACCACCGTGCGCAGATTCTCGAAACGGTCCCGGCGCTGAATCAGGGTCCGACGCAGCTGCGCATCCGCCTCGGTCGAAGGATCATCACCGGATGTCCCTGCAATGCTGCGCATCGCCGCCGAATAGCGTTCTGAGCGGTCACGGTTCTTCAGCAGCGACTCTGTCCACGTCGTCAGCTGCGCAGGGAGGGCGAGGAGCCTGAGCGTATGTCCCGTCGGCGCGGTATCGAAGACAACGAGATCGTAGGCCTCCATGCCCAGTGCCGCCGCGTCGGCGACACGTTCGAGGACAGCAGATTCGAAGCTGCCGGGAGCCTCGCGCGCCAAAGCGAGGTGGCGTTCGGCATGGGGACGCATGCGTTCGGGAAGCATCCGCTTCATCGTGCGTTCGACGGAGGCCAAGTGTCGTTCAAGCGTCGCTTTCGGATCGATCTCCATTCCATCGACATATCCGCCGGAGGTGTCGTTCTCGGTGAAGCTGGTCAGTCGCACGGGTGCGTCACCGACCTCACGGTCCCAGAGGTGCCCGAGGTTGTGGGCAGGGTCCGTGGAGACGACGAGAACTCGTTTGCCGCGCAGTGCGTGAGCCACGGCCAGGGACGAGGCGACCGTCGTCTTCCCGACGCCGCCCTTACCACCGACGAAGACCACTCGGAGGCCGTCTATTGATTTCAGCAGCATGCGATGTGGTCCAAAGGTGAGTCGGGCATGCCCATGCGACGATGCCATGCGTGGAAGTCCTGGTAGAGGCTGGGGAGGAACTCAGCCGTGTAGTACGCGGCGGGATCGGGCACACCGAGTGCTTCGCCCAGAACGATCAGGGTGAAGAAATCATCCTCATTCTGCTTCTCCCGGGCGAACATCTGACGGTAGGGCCCCTTGTAGAACTCGTCCAAACCGTCACGGAACGCGGCCCAGCGCTGAGCGAGTTCCCTCGTCCAAGGCTGAGCCGCGTCCATGCCGCTGGTGTCAGGCAAACGTCATACCTCTTCGCGTACCGCTTCGAGCTGCTCATCGGCATCGTCGGACTCCGGCGGTTCCTTACGAGCCCGGATGATCGCCTTGATGCCTTCGATCGCGACGAACACACTGCTGATGATGATGATGCAGTCGATGATGAACAGCAGCCAGTCAGCGCTTCCCGGGGCCGCGAAGCTGAAGAGCTGATCGATTGCTGCCCAGAACGACATGACGAACACGATGGCCAGCGGGATGAGCGCCGGCCACGGGTTGCGCCGCTTCCGAATCAGCATCACCGCGAGGATCATCAGCGTCAGTGATGCCATCAGCTGGTTGGTGGTGCCGAAGAGCGGCCAGATGCGCAGACCGCCTTCTCCTCCCAGCCCCTGTGAGAAGGTCAGACCCATGCCGAGCACGACGACGACTCCGGTTGCGGTGTACTTGCCGATCTTGAGGTTGACGCGTTCGCCCATCTCCTGGACGACGAACCGCATGAGTCGGAATCCGGTATCGAGCGAAGTCGCAGCGAACAGCACTGCCATCGTGGCGAGCAAAGTGGTGCTCAGCGACGCAGGCAGGCCCAGTCCGGATTCCATGAGCATGCCACCGCCCTGGACAAACGACTGCACGCCGGCTTGGCCGAATTCGCTGTAGAGCTCTTTCCATTCGGCAACCGTGCGCAGCCCGGCGGAGATCGCAATGATCGTGCCCAGTGCCAGGAGGCCTTCGCCGACGGCACCGAAGTAGCCGACGAATCGGGAGTCAGTCTCTTTGTCCAGCTGTTTGGAACTGGTGCCCGAGGAGACCATGCCGTGGAAACCGGAGATCGCGCCACAGGCAATCGTGACGAAGAGGAGCGGCACCATGCTGGGAGTACCCTCGGGAACGTTCATGTTGATGGCCGGTGTCACGATGTTGTGGGCACCGTCGGTGACGAACATGCCGACGACCACCGCTCCGTAGAGCAGGATGAGGCCGATGAACAGCTGAACGCCGTTGATGTAGTCGCGTGGCTGCAGCAGCACCCACACCGGAAGCAATGACGCGAAGGCTCCGTAGACGAACAGCGTCAGGATCCAGAAGACCGTCGGGGTCATGCCGAGGAACGTCTCCGGCAGGACGACGGGAACAGCATTGCCGAGGGCGATGAGACTGTAGAGCGCGATGACGCCCACAATGGTGACCCACACCAGTGGCATGCGCAGACGATAGACGGCCAGGCCGACCAGCAGAGCAAC
Source organism: Brevibacterium antiquum CNRZ 918 (assembly GCF_900169145.1). Taxonomy (GTDB): domain Bacteria; phylum Actinomycetota; class Actinomycetes; order Actinomycetales; family Brevibacteriaceae; genus Brevibacterium; species Brevibacterium koreense. The sequence continues at coordinate 10,012 of NZ_FXZD01000007.1, forward strand.
GCCGATCGCACCCCAGGTCGGAATGACCGCAGTCGGAGTCGAGATGAGCAGGCCGGTGATGACGACGGCGAAGGCCGCGATCACCATGAGCAGAAGGATGAAGATCACGACCAGGAACAGGCCGGCTCCGCGTTTGCCGATGTAGCGGCCCGACAGGGCACCGATCGATTGACCCTTATTCCTCACCGAGGCCCACAGTGCACCGAAATCGTGCATCCCGGCGAAGAAGACCGTGCCGAGTGTGACCCAGAGGAAGGCGGGGACCCAGCCCCAGATCAGCGCGACGGCCGGACCGACGATGGGTGCGGCTCCGGCGACCGAGGTGAAGTGGTGGCCCCAGAGGATGAATTTGTTGGTGGGGACGTAGTCGACCCCATCTTTGAGTTCGTGGGATGGGGTGCGGAATTCGTCATTGAGGCGATACACGCGTTTCGCGAGGTACTTCGAATACACGAGGTATCCGAGTGCCAGGATCGCGAGACCGATCACCATCAGGAGGACGGGACTCATCAAGTATGCCTTTCGTCATTGCGTCATTGCGCAGACGGATTGAGGTTCAGCCGTTGCTTTCCGTCAGTGTACCAACATCAGCGTTTCGTTTGAACTTCCTCAGCATTCAGTGTGAATGAGTGATGGCTCCTGCGGCGTAGGCGGCCTGGCCGACGTGGACTGCGGCGTCATCGACGATGGAGACCAGTCGCGCGCCGCGGGTGACCGGGGGAGTCCAACTGTCATCGATGACTTCGCCGAGGGCGGAGTCCGTGAGGCTCTCGACATATTCACTCAGCGCGGTGAGGGTGGCCTCCAGGTAGGCGACGAGCAGCTGCTGGTCGGTGACCCTGATCTGGCTGGCCTGCTCCGGGGAATGACCGAGGCCGACAGTGTCACCGAGGTCTCCCAGCTCGAATCTCGGCCGGAACTGCTGCCACTGCTGTGCCGCGCCGGTGAGGTCGGACAGCTGAACGTCGACCTCACGTCCGCTGTGCCACAACAGCCAGGCGATGGAATTGGGGTGGTCGGCCGGATGTGCGTTGAGTTGGGTTGCGGTGAGGTGGGGGAGTCGTTTGGCCGCATCGACAGGTCGCTGGGCCATGTCGGTGAGAATCTCAATGCTGTTCATAGGGCCCATTGTGCTCTTCGGCACCCGAGTTGTCATTCGGCGACGAGGCTGGCGTCGGCAGAGGTGTCAATCGAGTTGCGGTCGTCGACGATTGCGCTTGATCTCGGAGCGACGACGCTCGGCTCTGACCCTCCGACGACGAGAGTTCCTCGACGGTCGAGTCGGTCGGCGATCGACGGGCGGGGCGAGAGCCTCTCGGAGAAGTTCGGCCAGTCGCTGCCTGGCGGCGTTGCGGTTGCGCAGCTGAGATCTCTGCTCTTCTGAGCTCACGGTCAGCACCACCCCGGAGAGCTTGGCAGAAAGCCGTTGGAAGACCTGCTCCCGTTGTGCCTCGGTCAGCACGGTCGTCGTTCCGATGTCGAAGCGCAGCTGCACCCGAGAATCGGAGGTGTTCACATGTTGCCCACCAGGACCCGACGAGCGAGAGAACTGCTCCGTCATCTCGCCGGCGGGTATCACGAGGCCATGGGGGATCCCCGGTCCGGCCGGCACGCGCAGGTCGTCCATGGCACCCAGTCTACTCGGGGCAGACTCCCATCCGGTACTCGTTCAGTCGGTCTCGAGTTCCTCGCGCAGGCGTGGTTCGACGCGGTTCTCGGGGCGGATGCCCGACTTGTCCGCGTAGAACGAGCGGATGCGATCCATGTCCGCAGTCACATTGCCGGTGACCTCGATCGTGGGTCCGAGCCCGGTGGTCAACGTAGTCCGATCGACGAAGCCGAGGGTCACCGGCATTCCCGTCTGTTGGGCAATGCGGTAGAAGCCCGACTTCCAGTGGGTGTGCCCCTTGCGGGTTCCATCGGGGGTGACGACGAGGCCGAAGACGTCACCCGAATGGACTCGGTCGATCATCTCGGCGACAACACGTTTCGGATCTGCACGGTCGACGGGAATGCCGCCGAGCCCACGCATGATCGGACCGCGCCAGCCGGTGAACAGGCTCTTCTTCCCCAACCAGTGCACCTCGATACGTTGGCTCCAGGCGATCGCGAGCATGACGACGAAGTCCCAATTGGAGGTGTGCGGAGCCCCGATGAGTACGGTGGGTCGATCCGGTGCCGGCTGGGTGACAAGCTTCCAGCGGCTGAAGGTCCAGAAGGCACGGGCAGCGAGACGTCGGAGCATGCTCACTACCGTAGAGCATTGTCGAGTCCGCAGCTCCCAGCCCTCTACACGTGGCGCCCGTCACTATAGGATGGCGGGAATGTCACTCCCTCGCGCATTCAGGATTCTGTGGACGGCGAATGCCTCCTCGAACCTTGCCGACGGGTTGGCCTTCGTCTCGATGCCGCTGCTGGCGGCATCGCTGACCGAGGATCCACGGCTGGTCGCCGGCCTCGCGACCGTCTATGGACTGGTCAGACTGCTGGTGACCGCGCCCGTCGGCGTGTGGGTCGATCGGACGGATCGGCGGACACTGCTGGCGCTGGCGAATATTCTGCGCGGCACCGGCGTTCTTGCGCTGGCACTGTGCATCCACCTCGGCGTCGGTGGTCTTCTCCTGCTCTATGCAGTCTTCGCCCTGGTCGGAACTCTGGAGAGCGTGGCTGACAACGCCGGCGTCTCGCTGGTGCCTGACTTCGTTCGCGCGTCTGAGCTGGATCGGGCGAACGGACGCATCTCGGCGACACAGCTTGTGGCGGATGAATTCCTCGGCCCTCCGCTGGGAGGGTTGCTCTTCGCCTTCGCCGCCTCGGCGCCGATCTTCGCGATGGGTGGGCTCTGGGCAGCGGCCGGAGCGATCGCCCTTGCCCTGCCTGTGCGCAGACGGAAGGCGGACCTGGTTTCCGAACCACGACAAGCCTCCGTCTGGCACGAGGTGGTCACGGGCTCACGCTGGCTGCTGCAGAATCGGACGGTCCGGGGCCTCGCCCTCATCGGGGGACTGGCGAGTGTGGGCTACATGCTTCCGTTCTCGATTCTCGTGCTCTTCGTCCAACGGCAGCTCAACCTCGGCGATGTCGGATATGGTGCGATTCTGGCCGTATCTGCTCTGGGTGGACTCGTCGGCTCCGGCCTCACGGCGCGAATCCGCGGACACATCGGATATCGCTGGACGATCGTTGCCAGCCTGGCCACCGGAGCCGCCTCACTGCTTGCCCTGGCCCTCACCACGAACCCGATCCTTGCCGCCATCCTGCTCGCCGTCTACATCTGCCATGCGGTCGTCTGGGGAATCTGTGCCACCTCGCTGCGTCAACGTCTCGTCCCGGATGAGCTGCGCGGTCGGGTCAACGCCAGCTCACGCATCATCGGTCTGATCGGACTCACGCTAAGTTCGGCGATCGGCGGAGGACTCGCCCTCATTCACATCGCTTTGCCCGTGGCCGCGGGCGGTGTGGTGTTCGCACTGTGCTCCGTGATCGCGATGCGTCTCATCCGGGCCGACTCAGCTGCCTGAACGGGGAGACTGCAGCCGGAGCAATCCGACAGGGACGATCACTGCCACCGCCGTGAGCATCGGTCAGGAGTCTGGCTCCGCTACGGTCGAGTCGCTGAAACGCAGTCAGCGCATCACAGGTCGACTGGGATATGTGCGGCCTATTTCACTGAATCCGGCCCGAAGGAACATTGACACGGTGCCGGTGAAGACAGCGGAGGGAGCAGAGGAGCCGCGAAGGGCATCGACGTCGACTGGATGACCGTCGATAGAAGATGCACCATGCTGAAATGCCCACTCGGCCCCACCGCGCAGAAGCGCCACCCCGACCCCTTTGCCTCGATGCTCCCGTCTGACGACGAAACACGACACCCACCACGCAAGGGCAGCGTCATCGAGGAGCTTCGACAGGGCACGATTCTCGACAATGCCGGGCAATGAAGCTCGGGGAACAACCCTCGTCCACCCGGCTACCTCTCCATCGGCCAGTGCCAGGAGTCCGACGGGCACCTCTGTCTGCTCGATCTCCCGACGCAGTGCCGTCCGATTGTCGGGAGCATCGTGTCGACGGAACCGTTGACACCAGCATGAGTCCGGGTTCTTCTCACGGGCCCCGTAGACATGTCCCACTCGCGGCCAGAGATCCGAGGTCGCAGGTACGATGTCGAAGCTCACAGTACGACCCGACGGTCTGTTGTGCGGGTCTCGACGGCGCTGTCACTGAGCGGAGTCATCATCGCGTCCATGGCACTAGGGTACAAGCGCCTGTATGCCGTCGGCATCGGCCGACGGGAATAATCGAGCGCCGATATTGGCTGTCGTGAGAGTAAGCGTCACCAGAAGATAGCGACGAAGGAGAAGTACATGTCTGATGCAGACCGCGTAATCATTCTCGGCGGACACGGCAAGATCGCACTCATGGCCACACCCAAACTGAAGGAAGCTGGGTACTCGGTGGATTCGGTCATCCGCAACCCGGACCAGACCGCCGAGGTCGAGGCCGCAGGTGCGAACCCCGTTGTCCTCGACATCGAAACAGCCGACACCGACAAGCTCGCCGAGCTCTTCACCGGTGCAAAGGCTGTGGTCTTCTCCGCAGGTGCCGGAGGTGGCAGCCCCGAGCGCACGCGTTCAGTCGACTTCGAGGCGGCCAAGCGCTCCATCGACGCCAGCGCCCAAGCCGGAGTCGATCGGTACGTCATCGTGTCCTACTCGACCGCAGCAATCGACCTTGATCGTGTGGATCCCGACAGCTCGTTCTACCCCTACGTCGAAGCCAAGCACGGTGCCGATGAGTACCTGCGTGCCAGCTCACTCGACTACACCATCCTCGGTCCCGGCGGACTCACCCTCGAACCGTCGAATGGCAGCCTGACTCGGGCCGATGATCGTGGCGAAGTTGACGGACAGACGCCGGAAAGCGACTCGAAGGTCACCTCACGTGAACTCGTCGCCGACGTGATGACGCACGTCATCGCCAAGAACGCCGCAGTCGGAGAGACCGTGAACTTCTACGACGGTGACACTCCGATCGCCGATGCCGTCAAGTGACACCAGTCTCTAGCTGATAGACGGTTTCGATGTGCACCTGCACGCAGGCGGCACGACAAAAGGCAAAGATCGGGCGGGTTCAGGGCGAACCTGCCCGATCTTTTCTGTTCCACAGCTGATGGGTCAGGCCACTCGCGGAACCGATCGTTTCGACGCTGAACCGGTCTTCGACTCCGTCGGCGCCCTCCCACAGCGAGGTTCCGTGCCCCAGGACGATCGGCACGATCGCCACATGCATGAAGTCCACAAGGTCAGCGGCGAGGAACTGCCGCACCGTCGATGGTCCGCCGCCTATACGCACGTCGAGGCCATTCGCTGCCTTTTTGGCCTGCTGCAGAGCCTGATCCGGTGTGACGTCAATGAACTCGAAACTAGTCCCGTTCGGGAAGCGCATGGGTTCACGCCGATGATGGGTGAGGACGAAGCAGGGGGTTTTGAACGGAGGTTCCTCACCCCACCAGCCACGCCACCCGTCATCAGGCCACGGCCCTTCCTGCGGACCGAATTTCTTGCGCCCCATGATCTCGGCACCGATGCCCTGTCCCCACATCGCGAACAGTCCACGATCGAGGGTCACCGGAGCATCGACACTATGGATGCCCTCTATGCCATGGCCGTCGAACCAGCCGAAGAAGGCCTGAGCGTCTCCGATGGGCTTGTCGAAAGTGACGTAGTCGCCAGCGGAGAAGCCGTCGAGTGAGACGAATTGGCTGTGCACGCGTGCACGAAACATGATCACTCCGATGTGATTGGCAGCGAGAATTGTCTCCAGCGTAGAATGCGGTGATTGTAGAATGCAACCAGTTAAGGGGATGATGTGCGAAGCGAACCGCGCTCGGGCTGTGCGATCAATGCCGCCGTCGAGGTCCTGGGGGACTCGTGGAGTCTGATTGTGCTCCGAGATATCGTCTTCGGTGGCCGGCGGTATTTCCGTGAGTTGCTGACTCTCAACGATGAGGGCATTGCCTCGAACATGCTGGCCGACCGTCTGCGCAAACTCGTCGACGAGGGTCTGCTGACCCGTGCGGATGCCGTCAGAGGGCAGCGGGTGGCCTATTCCCTCACCGAGGCGGGGATCCAGGTCGTTCCGGTGATGGTCGCACTCGGCACCTGGGGGATGAATCATCGCGCCACCACGCCCGAGCTCACGGTGCGAGCCCGCATCCTTGCCGAATCGCCCGAGCTCGTCGCTGACCTCATGAGCGAACTGCGCGAGGTCCACCTCGGCGCTGCCCGCCCTGATGCGGTTCAGCCGCGGGCCTCGGCACGGCTGCAGGCTGAGTATGAGGCGGCTCTCGGGGGCGAGGCAGACGCTTGAGGGGAAGGTCTTGTCGCGAAGGACGATCCGTGGTTGTCTTGAATAAGCGATTGCAGAATACAACTGCTCGACACAGCCGATCTCATAGGAGCGACCATGTTCACGGGTGTCGTGGCCAACGCCACCGTCAAGGATTCGAACCGCGCACAGGATTGGTATACGAGGCTGTCCGGTCGAGAACCTGACACGGCACCGATGGCGGGGCTGATCGAATGGCACCTCGGGCCGGGAATCGGCGTCCAGATCTGGGCCGATCCCGATCGCGCCGGATGCTCGAGCGTCGTCATCCACGAATCAGTTCTCGACGCCCTTGCCGATCGGCTCACCGCCGTCGGCTTCGAACATGGGGGCCCGGAGCCAGGCGGTGGGCAGCGGATTCTGCGGATCACCGACCCGGACGGCAACCACATCGTCTTCGCCGGTGAGTGAATATGCATCCGCTGACCGAGACCCTGCACCTGACAACGCACATCGCCTGCCCCGTCGGCGAAGTCTGGTCGGCATTCGCCGACACCGATGTGAGACAGCAGTGGAGCGTGCCCGCTGGTGAAGGCCTCAACTATGACTACGACGATTTCCGTACGGGCGGCAGTGCTCGATACCGGTGTGGGACCCCGGGCGAATTGCAGTTCAGCGCCGCCATTGACTATGTCCGCGTCGAAGAGCAGTCGTATGCCGTTCATACGGATACCGTGTGGCGCGACGAGGACCTTCTGGCCACGGCCCTGATCACCTGGACCTTCTCCGCGGTCCCGGAGGGAACGAGAGTCTCGATCGTCGACCAGGTCGTGTCGTTCGTCGGCACCGGCATGATCGACGGCCACCGTAACGGTCACCGAATCGCCCTTGAGCAGCTAGGCGTTTTCCTCACTAGCCCAGGGGAGGTCGGCACCGGCGCGACCCACCGTGATGGCAGCCCGTCGTGAGGCATTCTCACCGAGGTGCGCAAGCGTGTCCTCGTTCATGTCCTCGAGTCGTGGATGGGTGCCCTGCAGATCGTGCACAAGGGAGGTCATGAAGGAATCTCCGGCGCCGATGGTGTCCCTCACCTTCACGGCCCCTGCCGGAACCCTCACCCTCGCCGAGGCGGTCGAGAGGATCGAGCCCTCCGATCCGCAGGTCAATGCCACCGCTTGGGCCCCGAGGCGAAGGATCTGATCCATCTGAGCATCGGAACTCTGCCCGGGGTAGAGCCAATCCGCGTCGACATCACTGAGTTTGATGACATCAACCCGTGAGGCGAGGGACTCGAACCGAGCCAGCGCCTGCTCCTGGTCGCCGATGATGGTGGGCCGGATGTTGGGGTCGAAGCTCAGCAGTGCGGAGGAGGCTCGTCCGCGCTGGAGAAGCGAATCGACGGCAGCGGCACCGGGAGAGAGGAATGCTGCAATCGAACCGACATGGATTGCCGACCAGTCTGCGCTCTCGACCAGCGACGCATCCGGAGCCCAGCGCAATGAGAAATCGTATTCGGCAGAGCCGTCCGGCGACAGCCGTGCCCGAGCCGTCGAGGTCGAACCAGTCGGGCGCGCATGCACCCGAACAGCCGACTCCCGAAGATGAGCCAGAAGGTACCCGCCGTGAAAGTCATCTCCGACATCGGTGAGCAGCTCAACGTCGGCACCAAGGCGGCCAAGGCCCAGTGCGACGTTCGCCGGAGCTCCGCCCGGGGCATAGCGATCCGGTGCTCCGGCCGAGGAGACGATGTCGATGAGAGCCTCACCGACGACAAGAATGCTCATGGGCTCGATTCTAAGCGCACAGAAGACGATCGAAGGCCTCATCAGCGCTAATAGGACAGATTTCGGTCAGGGTACGACGTTGATTGTGTTTCGTGTCAGTGCCGTCTGGAATCGTTGCCGCATGGACAAAGACACCATGGAGTCAGAAGTCAGAACGATCGTCGATGCAGCCTCAGCTCGCATCCTCACTCCGCGGGAGGGAGAGTGCTTGGTCTGCTATGTCTTCCGCCAGCTCGGCGAATTCGGCTGCGACGGGACACCTCGCTTCGCCCTGACATTTCGGGACCGAACAGCGCCTCGGGCCACTGCGCTGATGGAACGCTTGGGCAGCATGGGCGCCTGCTGCTGTGACTGCGAGGTATTCAACAACGCCTACACATTCGCATCACGCCCGTGGATCACCGGTGCTGCGTTCGGTGCGGACATCGGCACAGGGTTCGAATCTCCAGAGCCAGTCGACCTGCGTGAGGAGTTCGGTATCAACGAGCCGCCCGCGAAGGTCTTCTACCTGTGCTGCCAGTTCGTGCGTCGGGGCTCGACGCAGCCGTGCCCGAACTGGGTACGAATGGGTCGGTGGTGAGAAGAGGGAAGCGAGACTCCGGCAGAATAGGGCACATGTCTCCACGCCTGCCGCTGTTTCTCGACTGTGATCCCGGAATCGACGACGCCATCGCCCTCGGATATCTGCTGTGCCAAGACGACGTCGACATCATCGGCATCGCAGCTTCAGGCGGCAACATGTCCACCGCGCAGGTCAGCGTCAATGCCCAGGGCTGGCTCGAACTCGCCGGACGTACGGATATCCCCGTCCACCCGGGAAGCGAGTTCCCCTCTGCTTGGCCCTCGGAGGACACCGACGGCCAATCCGCGATGTCGCCCAATGTCGAACCCGAATACGCCGACCTCACCCACGGACCCGCGGGGGCCGGATATGCTCAGCTTCCACAGTCGGCGACACCGGTCAGTGCCATCAGCGCCGCTCAGGCCTGGGTCGACGCGGCACGGTCTCACCCCGGTGAACTCATCGGAGTGGTCATCGGACCGACGACGAACCTGTCCCTGGCCCTTGCCATCGAGCCCGAACTGCCCCGCCTGATGAGACGACTCTTCATCATGGGCGGTGCCTTCAACTATCGCGGGAACACTCGGCCGACCACCGAATGGAATGTCACCTTCGATCCCGAGGCGACGGCGAACGTCATCTCCGCTTTCGATCACGCTCAAACTTCTCAGGCCCTGCCGGTGATCGCCCCGATCGAAGCCACCGAAGCTCTTGAGATGACTCCTGCACGGTTGAGAGAGATCCTCGACGGGGCACTGGAACCTCACGACGAACAAGAGGAACCGTCCGCCGTTGGTGAGACATGGAGTCATTGGCTGGCCCAGATGGCCGAAGCCCTGCGCTTCTACTTCGAATTCCACGAATGGGATGGCCTGGGCTACATCGCCCACATCCATGACCCTTTCGTCCTCGCCTGCGCGCTCGAATGGGCACGCAGCGACGAAGTCACACCCACCTCGGCGGGCAGCGACGCACCCATTGTGAACGGAACTCGAGGCACACTGCCCTGGGCGACGACGATCTGCGCGCCCGTCGACGTCGAACTCACCGGTACACTCACACGTGGCGAAACCGTCGCCGATTGGCTGGGACGGTGGGGGAAGGGCGTCAACGCCGAGATCATTTCCACGATCGATGCGCAGACCTTCCTCGACCACCTCGGCGAGACACTGAGCAAAGGACCCCCATCATGACCATGAAATCCCAACAGTCTGGGCAGGGGCCGGCACACACCGTCGGTCCCGCACAAAACCAGAGCATTAAGAATGACAAAAGCCATACACTTCCGCTGACACTGACCTTCCTCGGCACACTCGTCATCCTCGGCACCTATATCGCGGTCCTCCTGACGCAACCGGCCAACCTCGGCACCGATCTGGGACATACGACCCTGTGGGTCATCCTCGGCTACCTGGTCGGAGGAGTTCTCCTGGCAGCCGGCACACTGCCGCTCATCCCGCGCAGCATTCTCGCCCTCATCCCTGTCGCCATCGCCGCCAACATCGTCATCGGGCAGGTCGTCGGCAACGTCACCCCCATCCCGCTCTACCTCGACTCGATCGGAACCGTGATGATCGGCGTCCTCGCCGGCCCCGCAGCCGGTGCATTCACCGGCATCATCTCCAACCTCATCTGGGGAGTCACCCTGAGCCCCAGCGTCATCGCTTTCAGTTCTGGGGCGGCCTTCATCGGTGCCGCAGCAGGGTGGGCCGCACGGCTCGGTGCCTTCCGCACCCCCTGGTTCGCCGTCATCACCGGGGCGCTCGCGGGAATTCCGGCCGGAGCGCTCGGCGCCCCCGTTGCCGCCTACGTCTTCGGCGGCGGTCTGGGCTCGGGCACCGGCGGCGTCGTCGCCATCCTGCAGGCAGCGGGCCTCGAAATGCTCAACGCGACCTTGGCGCAGAGCCTGTTCTCCGACATCATCGACAAGGCGCTGATCTTCGCTTTGGCCTATACGGTCGTGCGCACCCTGCCTCGGCGAATCCTCGACCGGTATCCGTTCACCGACCACAGTCTTTCGCGCAGTTCCCGCGCACCGGTGCGGGTCGGCTGAATGACCGCGACTGTTCTCGACCGGGAACAGCAGGCCAGGCACCGACTTCATCCAGTCACGGAGATCATCGTTCTCGCATGCTCTCTGCTGCTCGTATTCGGCATCCCGTCTCCGGTCGTGCCCACCGCCATCATCGCTGCCACGTTTGTCGCCGCGGTGGCTTCTCCCACGGTGAGACTGCGCGCCTGGGCGATCGGCGTCGGTGTGCTGTGCCTGCCGACGCTGATCGTCCTGTGTCTCGTGCAGGGTCTGTTCTACCCTGGCGCTGAGGTGAGCGTTCTGTGGGAATACGGTCCAGCCCAGCTCACTGTCGAAGGTCTGGCGATCGCCGTTCAGATCTGGTTGCGGGTCACTGCGCTCGTGTCCCTGAGCGCATTCTTCGGTCTCGGCGCCGACTCGGCGCGCCTCTTCGACGGGCTGCGGGCCCTGCGACTGCCCTCGTCGGTGGCCTATGTCTGCGCCTCTGCGATTGGCCTCATCCCGCTCATCCGTACCCGTACTCAGCAGATCATCGAGGCCCGTGCCAGTCGTGGTTGGGACGTCAGCAATTGGACGGTCCGTACACGGCTGCTCCCGAGCATCGTCACCGGCCTGTTCACCTCCGTCCTCATTGAGGTCGAACAGCGTCATGACGTGCTCGAACAACGCGGCCTCGGAGAAGCAACACAGGCGACGTCACTGCAGGATCACCACGACGGGCCGGGCCAACGATTGTTGCGCCGAGGTGTTCCCATCCTCACCTGCGTCCTCGTCGTGTGCTCCGTGGCCGGTGTTCTGCCCCTGCCCACTGCCGACCAGCTGATCGGGGGTGTCTGAGATGATGTCTCTCGAACTCCTCGGAGCCGGCTTCACCTACCGCGGCGGCGCCTCGGCAGCACTGACCGGCATCGACCTTCGCCTGGCCCCAGGACAGATGCATGCGATCCTCGGACCGCTGGGCTCGGGCACGTCCACTCTGGGTAGGCTGATCACAGGATTGTTGAGCGACCGTGGAACCAGCGTGGGGCGCATCCGCGTCGAGGGGGCTGCGGTGATGCTCGGCGATGACCCCGAGGCGCAGCTGAGCGGAATGACGAGCCTCGTCGGTGATGAGGTCCAGCTGCCTGGGCGGCTGCATGGTGATGAGGTCTCGGTGGTCGAGGAGCGTGCGCGGCAGGTCCTGCGCTCACTGGGCATCGGCGATCTGTGGGGGCGACGCCTCGACACTCTCTCGGGTGGTCAGCGGCAGCTGGTCACACTGGCCGGGCTGCTGACCGTGAATCCGTCGCTGCTGGTCCTCGACCAGCCCTCACTGTCCCTGGATCCCGACGCTCGGCGGCGCCTCGGCACGGTGCTGCGGGCTTTCTGCTCCGCTGGAGGCGCGGTTCTCATCACCGCCCATCAGTTCGACGAGGTGACTGAAGCCTGTGACCACCTGAGCGTTTTGGATTCCGGTCGGCTGATCACGACCGACATCTGTCTTGCAGCCCACGAGCTTGAACGATGCGGGATCTGGGACACTCGACCACGTGAACCACATGAGTCATATGAGCCACGCGGGCAGGACCCCTCTGAGCCAGTTGGATCGACTGCTCCGGCAACTGTCGCACTCTCCGTGCGCGGGCTGACTGTCGCCCGGGCTGGGGCCACCGTCCTCAAGCACATCGATCTCGACGTCGCATCCGGTGAGATCGTCACGATCAGGGGATCCAACGGTGCTGGGAAGTCCACCCTCCTGCGCAGCCTCGCCGGTCTCCTCGGAGCTGGAGACCGAACATCGGGCATGATCACCGTTGATGGCAACGGAACCCGGGTCAGCCTCGGTGATGCTCGCGCGCATGAACGAGCACAGCACCTTGGCTGGGTGGGGCAGGACCCGGGCAGTCAGCTTTCAGCCGCGACCGTGCGCGATGAGCTTTTGCATGCCGTGCCCCTGCCCTCACACAGACGCCGCGACCGGGCAACGATCCGCGCCCGGCGACAGGCGGCGGTCACCTCGGCCATGGAGACGACTCATCTGGACACGGTGAGTGAGACCCACCCCTATGATCTGAGCATCGACCTGCGCAAGGACCTGGTGATGGCTTCGGCGCTCATCATGAGCCCGCGGATTCTCCTCCTCGACGAGCCGACTCTGGGCAGAGACGGCAAGGCCATCAACAGGCTGAACAGTTTCATCCGGGATTTCCTCCGCCGAGGCGGGTCCATCCTGGCCACCACCCACGACCGGCGATGGGCCGCAACGACAGCGGATCACATCCTGGAACTGGACGAGGGGCGGCTGCGTGAGGACCGGGAGACCGGGGAGAGGGCAGGAGGGGGATGAGAGGACCGAATCTGCCCCTCCCTCAAGTCGAGGTCACTTCAGCCGGTCAGTTCAGAAGTCGTACGTGGAGTCCGCAGTCGGGGTTTCAGGTCCGTGGATCTTCTGCAGGTGCACGTGTCTGATCAGGCGGATGACGGGACGGATGAGCATCTCGACGCTGCCCAGGACGAATAGGCAGGTTCCCGTGAACACCCATTTGTCGGAGAAGAACATGAAGCTGCCGATGAGGAACCAGATGCCGATGAGAACATCGTTGACGATGCTCAACACCTGATACCGCTGACGGACGACGAGTTCGTCATGGCCGATGCGGATCGTCAGAATGTGGTCGTCATCGGTCATATCGTCCTCCTGGGATGAATTCGCGTGGGACCGATCCGCTGGCGCGAGACCGCGACACGTCCCTGATTCGGTGTTACGTGCGACCAGCGCTGCTTGACCATATCCTCAGACGTTTGCCTCTGCCGTGTCAGTGCCGCGTCGTAGCGTGAGGTCATGGATAAGAACCTGAATTCGTTTGATGCACTGTACGCCGAAGTCGGCAGTCACAGATCCGTGATGCCATGGGACGAGCTGCTCGGCTTCGTCCGCCGATTTCCCCAGATTGCCGCGTTCAACGCGGCTCTCATCGCGCAGCAGAATGCCGGAGCAATCTTCGTCGAAACAGAGCACGCTTGGCAGCAGAAGTACGGCAGGCTGCTCAAGGACGAAGCGGTGGCGCTGATCGTGCTTCACCCCTTCGCTCCGGTGCGCTTCGTCTATGATGTCGAAGACACTCACGGGCCTCCAGTCCCCGATGCCGCGATCAACCCATTCAAAGCAGTTGGTGCACCAACGTGGGACGGGCACCGTCTCGTCATGGATGTCCTTCACCGAAAGGGCCTGGATCTCGCCGGCCTGCCGAAGACGCAGAGTCCCACGGTGAAGTTGCGGCACGTGCTCGATGAGCTGGCGCTGGTCTTTGCCGGCCATCGCGGAGCCTTCCCGAAACTGGGTATAGCCGCTGGTGAGACAGACATCGACGGAAGACAGGCCCGCTTTGAAGCCGAATGCATCACCTGGTTGATAGCCGGACGCCTCGGTCTGAAAATGGCGGCAACCGGATCGTTGAAGGGCTATCTCAAGCACGGCGAACTCTTGCCCCCACTGTCCAGGGACAGGGTCCTGCACGCGGTGAATGCCATCGAGAAGCTCTTTGGTGGGGCACTGAGATTCGCTCAGATTGTCCGCGAGGACGTACCGAGCCTGTTTCCGCTGACCGAACAGTGGTCTCTCTCGTCATAGCCGGTGACACCCACCTGCTGGTACTCGGCGGGAACCCGTGAACCGACCTCTGCAGCTCCCTGGTCAACTGGGCGTTGGACGAGCAGTGGCCCTTGTTGGAAAAGCAGGTATCCTTGATCGAACTATCTCAATGAGGAGACACAATGAGCCGAGCAGTTCAGATCACCTTCGATTGCCACGACCCGATCAAGCTGGCCACCTTCTGGGCAGAGACGCTCGGATATGTCATCCCTGGCCCACCTGGCGTCAGGCTGGACGCCGGCGATGATCCTTTTGCCGCATGGCACGAATTCATCTCGGGTCTGGGCATGAATATGAAGCCGGAGGACTTCCGTGCTGCGATCGAGGATCCGCAAGGACGCGGCCCCCGAATATTCTTCCAGATCGTGCCTGAGGACAAAGCCGTCAAGAACAGAGTCCATCTCGATGTGCGCGCGGCTCCCGGGCTGCAGAATCACGAACGGATGCAAGCGCTGGAAGACGAATGTCGCCGCTTGCAGGACCTAGGTGCACAGCGACTCGAGCGGGTTGATCCCAACCCGCCGATGGAGATTGGATTCATCGTCATGGCCGACCCCGAGGGAAACGAGTTCTGCCTCGACTGACGAGGGCTCTCACCAGCATGAGAACCCTCTGAGAAAGGGGCGGAAAGCGTACCCCCTTGCTACGGTGAAGAGTATGAAGACACAGAGATGGGCCACGCGGGCCGCTGCAGGGACCATGATCCTCGCCTTCGCCCTCACCGGCTGCTCAAGTGAGGACTCAGGCGAGGATCAGACCTCGGGAGCCGAGGACCAGGCCTCGGAGACAGCCGAGTCTCAGAGCGAATCAGGCGACGACGCCGAATCTGGCGACGACGATGCCAGCAGCGATGACGGCGCTGAAGATGCGAAGTCGCAGGACTCGACGACATCCGGCTCCTCAGGGTTGGCCAGTGACGCCGATCTGAGCAAGGAATCACCATCGGTGACCCCTAAGGATGCCATTGCCACCGCGAAGAAGGAAGGAAAGGACGGCACCGTACACGGCATCGAACTCGACTTCGACGAACGCGACAAGGCATGGCAGTACGAGGTCAAGATCATCAACACCACCACTGACTTCGACGTCGAGATCGACGCCGAGACCGGTGACGTCGTCGACGTGGAGAAGGACTCCACGGACGACAAGGAGAAGGCCATCGACCTGAACGACCCGATGACCTTCGACGAGGCGCTCACACTCGCCCAGGACAAGGCCTCGGGTCGACTCGAAGGGTGGAAGCTGGAATCAGACGATGGTCGTATCGAATACCAGTTTGATTTTGATGACAAGGGCCAAGAGATCGAGGTCTCCGTCGACGTCGAATCGAAGAATGTCACCGTCGACGACTGACCACTGCCGCCTCCCGGGCACTGTCAGGACGCAACGTCGCGGCGTAGGCTGGCGCCATGCCCATGCACCCAGTAGCTTCGCCACGGCCGTCGGGGCGTCTCGAGGTCATCGCCGGCCCCATGTTCTCCGGCAAGTCCGAGGAGCTCATGCGCCGAGTCCGGCGAGCAAAGATCGCTGGTGTCAACGTCCTCGTCCTCAGCCACTCTCTCGACACCCGTTCCGATCTCTCGGCGATCACCTCTCACGACGGGATCAACATTCCCGCCGTGCCCGTCGGTGACGTCAGGTCCCTCGGCGAGGTGGCTCGCGCAGAGGATTATGATCTGGTGGCCATCGATGAGGCCCAGTTCTTCGGGCCTGACCTGGTGCCGACCGTATTCGAATTCGTGGAACGTGGTGCCACCGTCATCGTCGAAGGGCTGTGCGTGACGTTTGACGGCGAGCCCTTCGAGCCGATGCCGACATTCATGGCCGTAGCCGAGGACGTCCTCAAACTGACTGCGGTGTGCACGATCTGCGGCAGGGATGCCGTCTTCCACCAACGTGTGGGCACGCCCGGCCTCACGGCTGAGGGCTCGGAATCCCGTGCCACAGACATCGATGCCAGCCATATCGGGGGTCTTGATTCCTATGTCGCACGCTGCCGGGAGCATTTCGCTCCGACGCCTGAGAAGCGAATGGTCCCGATCGTGTGAGAGAAGATGGTCAGTCCTTGATGCTCTCCCACACCCCACGCCAGATCCGGGCCAGGTCCGGAACCTGATAATGGGCATTGAGGCCGCTGGGCTGAGGCACGACATGAAGCGCGATCTCCTCGGGCCAGCCATCGATGAGAGACGTGTCCTGTTTGCCGAGGTGAGCCTTGGGCTGTAGGTATCCGATCCGGAACGAAGTGATCCCAGCGACCGCGACCACCCGAGGGCGGATGACGTCGAGTCGGCGGACAAGCCTGGCCGCACCGTCGCGCAGCTCCTGCTTGTCCAGCTCATCAGCCCGCGCCGTGGCTCTTCCGACGAGGTTGGTGATGCCGATGCCGCGTGCCAGCAGCTGTGCCTCGTCTTCGGCGGCGAGCCCCAAGGAGGCATCGACAAGATGATCGGTCAGACCCGCCTGATGCAGAGACGGCCAGAAGCGGTTGCCCGGTCGGGCGAAGGGCGCATTGACCGCGGCCGTCCACAGGCCCGGGTTGATTCCGACGATGAGCATCGACAGCTCACCCGGGCGCTCGGGGAGGACATCATCGATGGCGTCGGGATTGTCATTGGCGAACTCAGCGAGGTCGCCCTTCGTCGGCTTTCGTCCGCCTAAGGGCGACGGTCGCCGGGAGCTGATGAAATTTTCCTCAATCACGCTGTCCACACTACCGTCGAGTCAGACCGGACGAATCAGCGCCCGCCGACTCAGCACCATCGGGAGACCCATGACCTACGAACACGGGCAGCAGCCTCATCAGCACGTGCGAACGCACGCCGGCGAGTCCGCACCCTTCCACTTCGAGAACAGGTGGAGGGTCAATGCTCGTCTGGCAGACGTATGGTCCGTGCTCTCCGAAATCGAGTCGTGGCCGCAGTGGTGGCCGGGCCTGCCAGTCGCGGTACCCGCCGATGACGAGATCGTGCCCGGAAGCCGCGCCGACATTCAGGTCGACAGCCCGATCGGTGTGACGTTGAGTTTCGGCATCGAACTTCAGGACACAGACCCGCCGAACTTCGTGATGTTCTCCGCCGCCGGCGACCTGAGAGGGACCGGTGTGTGGTCGCTGCAGCAGACGGGCCCGATTACCACGATCAGCTCCGTGTGGTGCGTGACCACCCGGCGCATGTCCATTCGCATGATGCGTCCCGTGGCAACGTGGATGCACTCACGTGTGATGAGCGCCGGGCACCACGGTTTGGTCGCACGACTCAACCGTCTCATGCCCTGAGGCCGACCAGGCATCGATGCCGCCGGTCAAGGACCTCAGACGCACGGACTCCGGTGCCGCGTCGCGCAGCAGCTGCACGGTCTGAGCGGAGCGAGCCCCCGACTTGCAGTGGATGACGATGTTGGCAGAGTTCAGTTCAGACACCGTTTCTAGCGCCTTCCACCCCTTAACCTGCAGCACGCACAGCGGCAGGTGGACGGATCCGGGTATAGCCGCCAGCTGCCGCTCCCATCCGGCACGCACATCGATGAGGAGGCTGGGGGAAGGATCAGCCAGATACTCGTCGACACTGATCTCGTCCTCCCGATCTGCACCGTCATCGTCTGGTTCAAAACGGTCAGCGGCACAGGCCAGCGTCACCTCGGCGAGGTCGGTGACCGGTTCGCGGTCAGGGTCGGGTGAGAACCTCAGCGTGGAGTAGTCGGACTCCAGTGCGTCATAGCGCAGAAGGCGACCGATCAGCGGTGTGCCGATGCCGCAGATGAGTTTCACAGCCTCCGTGGCCATCGCCGAACCGATGGTGCCGCACAGCACCCCGAGCACACCGCCGTCGGCACAGTTGGGTACGGAGTCGGCCTCGGGGATGTCGGGAAACAGGTCGCGCAGCAGCGGCCCATGCCCGGGAACGAAGGTGCTCACCTGACCGGCGAAGCGAAAGATCGTGCCCCAGATGAGTGGGGTGCCGGTGAGTTCGGCCGCATCATTGGACAGGTACCGGGTCGCGAAATTGTCTGCACCGTCGAGGACCAGATCATGGGCACGAAACAACTCGAGCGCATTGTCGGGACTCAACCGCTCCTCGACGGTACGGACCTCGAGCAGCGGATCGAGACGCAGCAGGGCATCACGGGCGGAATCGACCTTGGCCCGCCCGATATCAGCCTCGCGGTGAAGGACCTGGCGCTGCAGGTTCGAAGCTTCGACCACATCATCGTCGATGATCGTGATCGAGCCGATCCCGGCCGCGGCCAGATAGTGCAGGACCGGTGCCCCCAAACCTCCCGCACCGACGACCAGCACCGAGGCGGCCCGGAGTCTGCGCTGTCCCTCGACTCCGATCCCCGGCAAGCTCAGATGCCTGGCGTAGCGGTCGAGCTCCCGCGGGCTCAGAGAATCGGTCGGTTCGACCAGCGGACCCGGATTGTTCGCCGCATTCATGCCGGGGTCACCATCCCGTCGAAGGTCGACGAGGCTAGGGCCAACGGTCGTTTCGGGATGCGCCCGGCGTGGGCGGCCAGGTGACCCGACTCCACGGCAAGGGACATCGCCCGAGCCATGGAGCTGGCATCATGCGCCCGGGTCACCGCAGAGGCCAAAAGGACACCGGTGCAGCCCAGCTCCATCGCCAAAGCCGCATCAGAGGCGGTGCCGATGCCGGCATCAAGGATCACAGGCACCTGGGCGCGGGTGACGATCGTGTCGATGTTGTGAGGGTTGAGGATGCCCAGCCCGCTGCCGATCGGAGCACCTGCGGGCATGACCACCGCGACCCCGGCATCCTCAAGCCTCTTGGCCAGGGCCGGATCGTCGTTCGTATAGGCGAAGACCGTGAAACCGTCGAGGACGAGTTCCTCCGCCGCCCGGAACAGCTCCACCGGATCGGGCAGCAACGTCTCCTCATCGGCGATGACCTCGAGTTTCACCCAGTTCGTCTCGAGCGCCTCCCGAGCCAACTGAGCAGTCAGCACAGCATCCCTGGCCGTGTAGCACCCGGCAGTGTTGGGCAGGATGCGGATACCGAGTCGCTGCAGCAGGGCGAAGACCGAGTCCTGGGCATGACCGTCGTAGCGGCGCAGTGCCACGGTCGTAAGCTCGGTGCCCGATGCTTCGAGGGCTTGTTCGAGGATGCTCAGCGAACGTGCGCCACCGGTGCCCATGACGAGCCGTGAGTTCAGGGTCACCTCGTCGACGTTCCAGCTCATATCAGCCTCCCTGCACTGCGGTGACGATGTCGACGCTGTGTCCCTGGGCGAGGGTGAAGTGCGACCACTGTCCGCGCCTGATCACCTCACCGTCAACGGCGACGGCGATGCCCAGTCGGCTGCCGTCGACGGGGGTGCCATCGGCAGCGATGTCCTTGTCGACGATGCCGGAGACGAGGTCCCTGGCCGTGGTGGGACCGGCGAGTGCGTGGGCCTCGCCGTTGAGCGTAATGGTGATGGTATCGGTCACGGATGGCTCCCTGCTGGTTGCTGGATCAAAACGGTGTGCTGTGTCGCCGGTGCGTTGCTCGGTAGGTTCTGTGAGCCGAAGCGTTCTGGTCCCACCGCGGCCAGGGACCCCGATGGCGCCCATGCTGTGTCGCCTCCGGTGGCAAGGTCGGCGGTGAGATCCGAACCCAGTGGGGCAAGGAGGATGCCGTGCCGGAAGAAGCCGGTGGACACCACGCAGCCGGGATCGATGCGTCCGATGATCGGCACATCATCGGGTGAGCCCGGCCTGGCGCGCGTGGTGATGTCGGTGATGTCGCAGTCGAGGATGGCCGGAACAAGCCGTTCGGCATCGCGGAGCAGCTGGTGGACGCCCCCTGCGTTGGTCCCTGACCGACCGTCCTCACGGCTCGTGGCCCCGAGGACGAGTTCGCCGTCGGGACGGGGCACAATATAGACGGGCCGAGCATTGACCAGACCGCGGATCGTGCGAGTCAGCAGCGGCGTCAGGGCCTCGGGTACCCGGAGCCTGATCACCTCACCCCACACCTGGCGCAGAGGCAGGCGCGGAACCCCCGATATGTCATTGCAGGAGCTGCCCGCGGCGACGATGACCTGATCAGCGGTGAGCCTCGTCCCATCCTCGAGCTCGACGCCGACGGTCCGCCCCGCCGCATTGATCAGAGTGTTGACGCGGGCCCGAACGGTATCGTCACGAAGCACCGCTAGCAGTGCGGCGGTGACCCGACGGGGATCGATCGAATGATCTCCGGGGATCGTCACCGCTCCGCACACCCCGGGGGCCAGAGACGGTTCCAGATCCCGGGCTCGGGACCCGGCGATGAGGGAGACGTCGAAACCGCTGGAACGCTGCAGATCGACGAGTTCACGCAGTGAGGCGAGGTCGGCGCGGTCACCGGCACAGACGAACGTCTCGGCCCTCGAATACCCCAGATCATGACCCGAGGCAGCAGCCAGGTCGGCGGCGAAGTCAGGGTAGAGGTCTGCCGAAGCGCGCATGAGCGGATACAGGGGAGACTGCCCCCACACCACCTCAGCGGCCGGGGCCAACATTCCCGCTGCTGCATGGGAAGCACCCATGGCGGGATTAGGATCGACGACGGTGACGCTGACGCCGCGACGACGCAGCTTCCAGGCAGTGGACAAGCCGATGATTCCGGCTCCCACAACAATGACGTGCACGTGCTTCTCCCTCCGGCGGCATCATCCGCATCAGGTTGAACGGTCGGCACACAGCCCTCTCAGCCTCTTTATGAGGCTCCCGCGAACTCCTCTACTCTAGGAGCATGGTCGCAGATATGACAACGGACGCCGCAGTCCGAGACTCAGACAGAGCCTCCCGACTCGCCCGACTTCGCGATGCCAGGCTCTATGTCTGCACCGATTCCCGCAGCGCGCAGGGTGACCTTCCCGAGTTCCTTGATGCCGCTTACGCCGGTGGTGTCGACATCATGCAGCTGCGCGACAAGGGCCTCGAAGCCCGCGCCGAGATCGAAGCACTCGAAGTGCTCAGGGACGCAGCCCACCGTCATTCGAAACTGTTCTCCGTCAATGATCGCGCGGACGTGGCGCTGCTCGTCGGCGCCGATGTCTTCCACGTCGGGCAGGGAGATCTCACCAGCACGCAGGCCCGCGCGGTCCTCGGCCCGGATGTGATCCTGGGCCGCTCGACCCATTCCATCGACCAGGCGCTCGCCGCCGAGGCAGACCCCGAGGTCGACTATTTCTGCTTGGGCCCCGTGTGGGAGACCCCGACCAAACCCGGCAGGCCAGCCATCGGCACTGACCCCCTGCGTGCGCTCGCCGCCACCGCGAGAAAGCCCTGGTTCGCGATC
Source organism: Brevibacterium antiquum CNRZ 918 (assembly GCF_900169145.1). Classification (GTDB taxonomy): domain Bacteria; phylum Actinomycetota; class Actinomycetes; order Actinomycetales; family Brevibacteriaceae; genus Brevibacterium; species Brevibacterium koreense. The sequence goes on from NZ_FXZD01000007.1 coordinate 31,631, forward strand.
GGCGGGATCTGCGCGGGCGAGCACCTCGCGAAGGTGAAGGCCACGGGCGCGCAGCGCATCGTCGTCGTCCGTGCGGTGACCGCAGCAGATGATCCCGCGGCCGCGGCCACGGAACTCAAAGAGGCATTGTGAGAGCGCACAGTGTGACAGCGAAGGAATCCAACTGACATGGGAGAGCACGCAGTGAAGATACTCATCGCCGGAGCCGGCGCGACCGGCGGGGCATTCGGAACCCGCCTGTTCGAAGCAGATCGAGATGTGACATTCCTCGTCCGGCCTGCCCGAGCAGAGACGATGCGTGCCGACGGCCTGCGATTCGTGTCTCCCGGAGAGGACCGGACGAACCACATTCCCGTCCTCACCGCGGCGGAGTTGGCCACTGCCGAGGGCCCAGGCTCCACTCGTTTCGATCTTGTGATCGTGGCGGTCAAGGCCAACGGGTTGGAGTCGATCATCGATGACATCAGACCCGCCGTGGGTGAAGGCACACGCATCCTTCCGTTCCTCAACGGCATGGCTCAGATCGACCGGCTGGTTGAGGAGTTCCCCGGCCAGGTGCTCGGCGGTCTGGTCAAGATCGTGGGAACGGTCGAGGACGACGTCGTCCACCAGATGACAGACATGGCGATCATGACCATCGGTGAACTCGGCGGGGGAGCAGTTCCAGAACCCGTTGCTCAGGCTCTTGATGTCCCCGGCTGCAGACTGCAGATCATCGACGAAATCACGAACGCACTGTGGGAGAAATGGATCTTCATCGCCGCTGCCGGAGTCGTCACCTGCCTGTTCCGGGCCCCTGTCGGCGCAATCATGGCAGCCGGGGGCCGGCCGCAGGTCATCCGGATCGTCGACGAGCTCGAAGCCGTTGCGGTGGCCGGGGGACACCCGGTGTCGGCCAAGGCCAGGGACATGACACTGTCCATGCTCACCGCCGAGGACTCCTCATTCACCTCATCGCTCTACCGTGACGTGACTTCGGGACTGCCCAGCGAAACCGAGCACATCCTCGGTCATTTGGCGAGCACGGCTGCTGACCTCAGCGTGGAGACGCCCCTGCTCGACCTCACACTTGTGCAGCTGCGGGCTGGGGAATCGCTGCGACAGAGCTGACTTCCTCGGCGCCGAGGCGCAGCATTGTCAGATACGGTTCACCGGGGACGGTGTGGGTGACTGCATCGGATCCGTGCGGAGCCGTGAACGTCACCATCGGGATCGAATCTCTGCGGTCGAGGACCAGAAGAGTCTCGTACTTGCCTGGTCCGACGGAATGGGCAGAACCGACGGGAAGTTCGCAGGCCAGCGCCTCCAGCGGATTGGCAGATGAGGGTGGCCGATTCATCTCCTGATCGGCGACATCGGCGAATTGTTCGGCAGTGATGAGATATGCCTTTGCAGGTGTGGGGCCCGGTACACGATGGTCGTAGAAGGCCATTCCTCCGCCGCCCCACACGGTGGAGCTGCCAGCGAAGTAGATGGATCCGGGAAGTTCGATGCCCATCTCTGCCAACGGCAGATCGGTGTTCCTCGCGCCGGGATAGGTGACGAATGCACCTGGGGGACGGCCGCCCTGCAGGTAACAGGCGAGCCTGTCACGATGCATGTTCGAACCGTAGCTGACATACCACACGAATGCTTGAGACATCTCTTTCATCATGCCACGTCAACGGTTGGCACTGTCCGATCTGCAGTGTCTCGGTGTGCCGTCCGACCGCCGTCTGCTCGAGCCTTCCTCCTGGCCAAGAGCCCGCGCGTGACTTTCGCAACACCGGTGATGGCAAATGCGATTCCGGATCGAGCGGGACCTCCACGACTGAGTGCAGCAGAACGTCGTCACCTTGCCCGTGCTCACGCCTCGTGAGAACGAGTTCTTCAAGCCAACAGCCCGATCTTCGACAAGCTCGGGCTGCACGCGGGGGAGACGATCAGTTGTCGAGTTGCTTCCGTCCTGCATTGCCTCGACCGCTCCTGAGTGGACCGAGATATTCCCACCTATCTCCACAAGTGGAAATATCTCTCATACTGATCCCCGTTCCAGTGAATATGGACCCCTCGCTAGACTCGCAGCTCAGGGACGCCAGCAGCTGCTGGAGGTCGCAGACGTCTCGAGCCCGATCAGATTCAGTGCTGAATACGAGGAGAACGATGAAACGGCAGCTGCCCGACGTGAAAGAACTCGCCCCTCTCCTGCAGTTCGGTCTGCCCAGGCTCGACCGAGTGGCTGCGCGGCTCGACTCCGCTGCTGATATCTGGGACCTGCGTCGTATCGCGAAGCGGGTGACCCCCACAGCTCCCTTCGACTACGTCGACGGCGGGGCACTCGATGAGTACACGCTGCGCAAGAATCGTCAGGTCTTCGCCGATGTCGAACTCCTCCCACGGATTCTGCACGGGGTCGACGCTCCGAACACATCGACGACGATCGCCGGGCAGCACACAGCGCTGCCATTCGGCATCGCCCCGACCGGCTACACGCGGATGATGCATTCCGAAGGTGAGACAGGGGGAGTCAGGGCGGCGACGAAGGCCGGCATTCCCTTCTCCCTGTCAACGATGGGCACACGGTCCATTGAAGAGGTCGCGCAGGCAGCACCGGGATCCACGCGGTGGTTCCAGCTCTACCTGTGGAAGGACCGCGAGCGCAGCCTCGACCTGCTTCAACGAGCCCAAGCCAGCGGGTATGAGACTCTTCTCGTCACCGTCGACACCCCGATCACCGGACAGCGTCTGCGCGATCACCGCAATGGACTCTCTATCCCGCCGAAGCTGACCCTGAAGACCATGCTCGACGCCTCCTATCGTCCCGGCTGGTGGTTCAACTTCCTCACCACCGAACCACCGAAATATGCCTCCTTGTCGAATACCTCGCAGTCCCTGGCCGAGATGACGCGGACCATGTTCGATCCGACCCTCGACCTTGATGACCTCAAATGGATCCGCGAGCAGTGGAAGGGCTCACTCTTCGTCAAGGGAGTCCTCACCGCCGACGATGCCAGCCGAGCCCGGTCCATCGGCGCCGACGGTCTGGTCGTGTCCAACCACGGAGGACGCCAGCTCGATCGCGCACCCGATTCCCTGACTGCACTGGCAGAGGTGCGAGCGGCGGTCGGAGAAGATATGGAGCTCATCCTCGACTCCGGAATCATGTCCGGTACCGACGTCGTGGCCGCGCTGTGCGCCGGAGCGGACTTCGTGCTCATCGGCCGGGCCTATCTCTACGGCCTCATGGCCGGCGGGCAGCGCGGCGTGGAGAAGGCCATCGACCTCATCCGGGCAGAGATACGAACTGCCATGGGCCTGATGGGTGCCCGAACCGTCTCCGACCTCGGGCCCCACCTCGCCAGGGGACTGCCAACGGTTCCCGACTTGCCCGCTGATATCGCAGGGAAGCGCCTCACGCCTGGAGCAGGCGCTTGAGCAGACGGAACTGCTGACCGGCGGCGGACTCCAGGCCGTCGCCGGTCCGGCTGCTGGCCTCGGTCTGGTGCAGCGCCCATTCGTCGAAGGCCGCCAGCATTGTCGCGGCCGCCAGGGCCTGGAGGTCCGCCGGGCAGTCCGCATCGATCGCACCAGTCTCTCGCCCGATGCCCAGCACCGACGAGATCCACTTCCTGTAGCTGTACTCAAGACTGCTGACGCTGGGATCGGCACGATTGGCATGCACGATCCGCCACAGCAGTCCTAGTGCTTGACTCGTCGGCCAGACACGCAGCACATCATCGAACACGCGTGCCGCAGTCGCCCAGAAGTCCGGGATGAAGTCCGGCGGTTCCGGGGGAGTCCAATCTTTCCTCGCTTGCTCGCGAAGCTCATGGACGACCAGCGACAACAAGGATTCCTTGGAGTCGATGACGTGGTAGAAGGAGCTCTTGCTCATCCCAGCTCCGGAGATGATGCCGTTGAGGGAGGCCTGTTCGAAGGGGCTGGAGGCGAATTCCTTCGCGGCGGCGAGGATCAACGCCTGCCGCTTGGTGCTCGACATGCGTGCGAAGGCAGAAGCTGACGTGATCTTTTCCTCTCCATCCCTGGACCACCCGGTCCAGACAATGCTACCGTGATTGGACCAGGCGGTCCACTTCGCATGCTGACTGCGGACATCGTGACCAGTCGAGGAGATGGCGGCGCGAGGAGATGCGATGATCACGGAAATGCCCTTCGAAGAGCAGTATGAGGCCACGGTGGCCGAGGATGTGCGCATTCTCGTCGTGGGCGCCGGAATCGCCGGGATCACGGTCACCCAGCTGCTGCGCAGGCAAAGCAGACACCCGGTGCTCATTGAGCGTTCGCGCGACTCAGAGACGATGACCGATGACGATCATGCCGGATACATGCTCGCACTCATGCCCATGGTCGACCCGGTCTTCGATGATCTCGGTGTCCGCGAGCACTATCGAGAGAACAGCGTGGCAATCGATCGGTACGCATTCCACGCTCATACCGGTGAAATGCTGCGCGAAGACCGTCTGGGACGTCTGCTGGCCCGCTATGGGGAATACAGAGGAATTGCCAGGGGAGAACTCATCGCTGTCCTCTCGGCCGGCACATGTCCCGTCTCCTTCGACTCATCGCTGGTCTCCCTTGCTGCAGCTGACTTCGCAGCCGAGCCTGCAGCCGACTCGGTACCTCGCCCGACCCGGGTGGAGGTACGCACAGGCGTCCACAGCGAGGACAATCATCTGCACAGCGCGGAGTTCGACCTCGTCATCATCGCAGACGGTCTGGGTTCCCACAGCAGACGCCTCGTTCCGGGAGGCTCATCCGAGAGCTCGGTCGACACGGCTTGGGGCGGGTGGGTTGCCTGGGCTCCGGCAGATGCGGATACCGACCAGGTCGACGAACTCTGGGGCGAGGGCTTCTTTCTCGGTGCCTACCCGGTCAAGGGCAGAACCGGAATCTTCCTTGGCGCTCTAGACTCACGGGAACCTCTGGGCGCGAAGCGCTTCGTCGCCGAGGTCCGCAGCAAGCTCACCACGCTGAGTCCCAGGATCGACGCGGCCCTGACCGCCGTCGCTGAGGCAGAGGACCCATATTTCTGGTTGCTCCGAGACTCTCGCAGCGCGCAGTGGGCCACCGGAAACACGGTCCTCCTCGGAGATGCCGCGGCGGGATTCCTCCCCACGGCCGGAATCGGTGCCGGAATGTCGATGGAATCGGCGCGGATGCTCGCGGCATCGCTCGAATCCACCTCACCGGCGCGACTGCCCGCCGCGCTGGCCCGCTTCGAAGCCGTCCAACGACCCAGGGTCGAACAGGCACAGTCCACCTCTCGCCAACTCGCTCGACTCATGTTCTACCTGCCCGGGGCTCTCGCCGGTCTACGGGGGCTCATCGTCAAGCTGGTGAGCGTCAAGTCTGCGTTGGCACCGATCATCGACCTCCTCAAGCACCCGGCCAGGCCGGACGAGGTGCGCAGCCCCGAGAGCTGAATGTGGTAAAAATGGCCGGGGTCCGAACGGGACACCGGTCGCACGACAGTCAAGGGACACGATGAAAGAAGCAGCCACCTTCGCGAGGGAGAAGCGCGAACTCACACGGGGGCTGAAGTCACGGCACCTGCAGATGATCGCAATCGGCGGTGCCATCGGCACCGGACTCTTCCTCGGCTCCGGCGGCACGATCTCACAGGCAGGACCCGGCGGTGCACTCCTGGCCTACGCCGCGATCGGGATCATGGTCCTCTTCGTCATGCAGTCCCTGGGAGAGATGTCGACCCATCTGCCCGTGGCGGGTTCCTTCCACACCTACGGCTCGAAATACGTCAGCCCCTCGTTCGGATTCGCCATGGGCTGGAACTACTGGTTCAACTGGGCGATCACGCTCGCCGCGGAACTCGTTGCGGCCGGAGTCATCATGTCCTTCTGGATGCCCAATGTCCCCTCCTGGGTCTGGGCTGCGATCTTCCTCGCCCTGCTCACCGGACTCAACTTCCTCTCGGCCAAGGCCTTCGGTGAAGGCGAATTCTGGTTTGCAGCCATCAAGGTCACCGCGGTCCTCGCGTTCCTCGTTCTGGGCGTGCTCATGATTGTGGGCATCATCGGCGGCGAGTCGCCAGGCATGAGCAATTGGACGCGAGACGAGGCACCGTTTGTGGGCGGCTGGGTCTCGATCATCAGCGTGTTCATGATCGCCGGCTTCTCCTTCCAGGGCACGGAGCTCGTCGGCGTCACCGCGGGGGAGTCGAGCAACCCGCGCCGTGATATGCCGCGAGCCATCCGCACCGTGTTCTGGCGCATCATGCTCTTCTATATCGGCGCAATCATCATCATCGGCTTCCTCCTGCCCTACTCCGACCCCTCGCTGCTGGCCTCGGCGAACAACGAGGACGTCACCGCCTCACCCTTCACCCTCGTCTTCGAACGCGCCGGAATCGCAGTGGCCGCATCGGTGATGAACGCTGTCATCCTCACCGCGATCCTCTCCGCCGGAAACTCAGGGCTCTATGCCTCGACCCGCATGCTCTATGCGATGGCCAGGGAAGGCATGGCGCCGAGGCTGTTCGCCAGACTCAATGAACGCGGAGTTCCTGTCATGGCGCTGCTGGCCACCGCCGTCATCGGTCTGTTCGGATTCCTGTCGGAGGTGATGGGTGACGGAGGGGGCTACACGTGGCTGATCAATGTCTCCGGGCTCTCCGGGTTCATCGTCTGGGTCGGCATCGCCTGGTGCCATTTCCGGTTCCGTCGCGCCTACCTCAGGCAGGGTCACGACCTCGCGGACCTGCCGTATCGGGCGCCGCTGTTTCCGATCGGGCCGATCATCGCTCTGGTGATGCTGGTCATCGTCATCATCGGCCAGAACGTCCAGGCGATCGTCGAGGGCCGGGTCCTCGAAGTGGCCTCGGCCTACATCGGACTGCCCGCCTTCCTTCTGCTGTGGCTCATCCACCGGCTGGTCACCGGCGCCTCCTCACGCACTGTGGGCCTCGATGAGATGGACGTCGCAGGTCTCGAGATCAAGCCCTAGCTCTAGCGGGATACGGGCTGTCGCACCCGTTTGTCGCGGGGATCCTGCGCATACGTTAAGCTAGGCTTGCCTAACTCACGAAGAAGGATCACATGCGCAGAATTCTCGCCCCCATGCTCGCCTCCGTACTCCTGCTCGCCGCCTGTGGTGGCAGTGGCGGTGGTGAAGAAGAAGCGGTTTCCGGCGCCGTTGTCGACACCAAATTCGGTTCAGTCGAGGTCCCGCAGGACCCGCAGAAGGTCGTGGCCCTGGGGTGGGGAGATGCCGAAACCGCCCTGGCCCTCGGTGTGCAGCCGGTCGGGGCCTCCGACTGGGTGGAGTTCGGCGGCAAGGGTGTTGGCCCCTGGGCCCAGGACCTCTACGACCAGGCACCGGAGATCATCGCGACGATGGAACCCGATTTCGAAAAGATCGCGGCTCTCGAACCCGACCTCATCCTCGACACGAAGAGCTCCGGTGAGCAGAAGCGCTATGACCGCCTCTCAGAGATCGCCCCGACGGTGGGGGCACCTGAAGGTGGAGACAACTACCTGACGACAATGGATCAGCAGGTCGACCTCGTCTCCCAGGCTTTGGGCAGAGAAGACGAAGGCAAGAAGGTGCTGAAGGATCTCGACGAGAAATTTGACGCCGTCCGTGGGGCCCATCCGGAGTTCGACGGGAAATCCGTGAGCGTGGCCGCGAAGACCTCAGAAGGCTGGGGAGCCTATGTCGAAGGTTCCGAACGCGTGCAGTTCATGGAAAAGCTCGGATTCATACAGTCGAAGAATGTCGCGGCCCTCAAACCCGAGGGCTTCACCGCCACCGTGTCCGAGGAGAAGCTCGACGATCTCGACGCGGACCTGCTCGTGGCCTTCCCGATCTACATCCCCGACACTGATATCACCAAGGATGCTGCCTTCAAGCGGATCCCGGCGGTCGAGGATGGGCATGCCCTGGTGCTGACCGAGGACCTCAACGACGTTCGACAGGCATTCTCACTCAACTCGGTGCTCTCCGCCTCGTACGCGGCAGACAAGATGCCCGAGCTCGTCGCAGACGCACTCAAATAGAGGGGCGGGCACTCAACCGGCCGTCGATGCTCTCACATTGCGGCACGCCACGCACCAAGGCCGATATCGATGATGCGGGCGTGCCGCACGCCTGCCAGCGAATCGATGGCCAGCCATTCGGCCCGGTCCGTGGTGCCGTCGACCTCAAGAGTCCCCAGCGTGCCGGCGGTGACGCGAGCCTCATAGACGATCCGAACTCCCTTGAACGGACGTGAGGCTGACCTGCGACGGGAGGAATTGCTGCGGTGCTCCGTGAATGTGTGAGTCGTGAGCGGGCGCACCAGCTCGGCGTCGAAGCCCGTCTCCTCTTTGATCTCGCGGATCGTGCCGGCCTCGATGCTCTCATGGAACTCGATTCCACCGCCGGGCAGAGTCCACAGCGCATGGGCCGGTTCTTTGCCGCCGTTGAACCAGCTGAGAAGGATTTCCCGGTCCTGGTTGACGATCACCGCGTACCCGGCCAGTCGTGTGTCGTAATCGGAGAAGTGCATGGACTCAGCCTACCTGTGAGTATCTCTTCCCACGCCGAAATGGGGTGAATAGGCTGGTCACATGCCTGCAGCGGCGAAATTCCCCAACGAACGCATCATCTGCACACGCATGCTTGACACCCCCATCCACGCGATCGTCGCTGTGCTGCGTGATCCCACCCGACACCGCGACACCGAACCCACCCACTGGGTGCGAGACGCGATCGATCCCGCCCTGATCACCGACACCGGGCAGCAGATGACCCGCTGAGACGTCCCGGGTAGGCTGGTGGCGTGACTGAGATCGCCAGCAGACTCATCGGCAGCACCGGTGAGCGCATCGTGTTCCTCCACGGCCTCTTCGGCCGTGGCAAGAATTTCACCTCCATCGCCAAGGCCCTCGAGCCCGACTACTCGAGCCTGCTCGTCGACCTGCCCAACCATGGTGATTCGGGATGGACCGAGGAGTTCAGCTATGTGGACATGGCCGACTCCGTGGCCGCGATGATCGCCGAGGTGACCGATCCCGATGACCTGCCCGTGCACCTGGTGGGGCATTCCCTGGGCGGCAAGGTCGCCATGATCCTGGCCCTGCGCCATCCGGAACTCATCGACCACCTCGTCGTCGTCGACATCGCTCCCACTGTTGGCGGCTCCCTCGGAGTGTTCGAACATCTGCTCTCGAGCCTGGCCGAACTCGATCTCGACGAGATCGATTCGCGCACCGCTGCGGACGAAGCCCTGCAGGAGAAGATCCCCGAGGACACGATCAGGGGATTCCTGCTGCAGAACCTGCGCACCACCTCGGCGGGGTACGCCTGGCAGCCCAACCTCACCCTGCTCCATGAGAGTCTGCCCGCGATCGGGGACTTCCCCGAGACTGGGGAGGCGACCTTCGACGGTCCCGTGCTGTGGATCGCCGGTGAGACATCGGACTACGTCTCCCGCGACGACCTGCCCCTCATGCGTTCCCTCTTCCCCCGCGCATCTCTGCTCACCATCAAGGGATCGGGCCACTGGGTCCACTCCGAGCAGCCGCAGACGTTCATCTCCTCCCTGCAGGCGTTCTTCGCGCGCCGATGACACCCCCGACCTCACCTGCGCCCACCCCCGGGTCGGCACACGGCTGAAGAGGAATATGCTGGTGGGAAGTGGCGTTGAGCCACACAGAGAGCCAATGAGCCACATCATCACAATCTTCACGAGGAGGAACGAGTGAGCACAGCGATCCCAGCCGATTCCACGGCCAAATTCGCCGAATACGCAGACGGATCACGACTGGTCAGCACCGAGTGGGTGGCCAAGCACACCGGTGAACCCGGACTGGTCATCGTCGAAAGCGATGAGGATGTCCTCCTCTATGAGACCGGGCACATCCCCGGCGCGGTGAAAATCGACTGGCACACCGAACTCAATGACACCGTGACCCGCGACTATGTCGACGGTGAAGGCTTCGCCGCGCTCATGTCCGCCAAGGGCATCTCACGTGATGACACGATCGTCTTCTACGGCGACAAATCAAACTGGTGGGCTGCCTACGCGCTGTGGGTCTTCTCGCTGTTCGGCCACGAAGACGTCCGTCTCATGGACGGCGGGCGTGCCAAGTGGCAGGCCGAAGAACGCGAACTGACCACGGAGAAGCCACGTCCCGAACCGACCGAATACCCGGTCATCGACCGTGATGACACAACCCTGCGGGCCTTCCTGCCCGAGGTCAGAGACAGCCTGGGCAAGCGTCCCCTCATCGACGTGCGCAGCCCCGAGGAATACAGCGGAGAGCGCACCCACATGCCCTCCTACCCCGAAGAGGGTGCACTGCGCGGCGGACACATCCCCAGCGCAGCCTCGGTGCCCTGGGCGAGGGCCGCAAACGAGGATGGCACCTTCAAATCGGCAGAAGAGCTCAAGGCCATCTACACCGATGAAGCCGGGCTCGGCACCGCCGACGAAGTCATCGCCTACTGCCGCATCGGCGAACGCTCCAGCCACACCTGGTTCGTCCTCCAGCACCTGCTCGGCTACAGCAACGTCCGCAACTACGACGGTTCCTGGACCGAATGGGGCAACGTCGTCGGTGTTCCCATCACGAAGGGGACCGAACCAGGGGAGGTGCCCAGCCGGTGATGACTGCTGACACACACGCATCCGAACCCGAGAACTCGGACCTGCCGGAGAGCCTGCGGGAGATCGTTGCGGACTTCGCGGAAACAGAATCCAGCGACCGACTGCAGCTGCTGCTCGAACTCGCAACCGAGCTGCCCGAGCTGCCACCGCGCTACAGTGATCACCCCGAGCTGCTCGAGCCGGTGCCCGAATGCCAGTCGCCGATCTTCCTCGTCACCGAGGTTGAGAATCCCGAGCAGGGGGAGCAGGCGGTCGTGACGCTGCACTTCTCTGCGCCTCCCGAGGCGCCGACGACGCGTGGCTTCGCCGGGATTCTCCACGAAGGGCTCAACGGCCAGACCGCCGAGGTGGTCCTGTCCATCCCCGCCGACCTGCCTCTGCGCCTGTCGATGACCGAGTTGGTCAGCCCCCTGCGTCTGCGGGGGATGAGCGGAATGCTCTCCCGGATCCAGCGTCAGGTCTCCGAGAGGATCGGCAAGATCACAGGCCAGTGATCGGGAAATCGTTTGGATGAGCCGAAGTTTTCGACTAGATTGTGGTTAGCCTGCCCTTAATTAGTCGATGCTAAGGAACCCTCCGATGACCGGTCTCGCCACCACCGCCTCGGCGAATCCGTCTGAGGTGAGCGGTCAGAAGGCGAGCCGGGCACTGAAAGTCAAAAGAGCCGTCGGGCTCGTCGTGGCGATTCTTGCATTGGTTGTCGTGGTGCTGGCGTCATTGGCCATCGGCACCCGAGACACGCCGGTCTCGGAGGTCCTCGGAGCGTTCTTCGATCCCAGCGGCAGCGACGACCAATTGGTCGTATTGGAACTGCGTCTGCCCCGGACCGTGCTCGGCATCCTCGTCGGCATGGGACTGGGCTTGGCCGGTGGTCTCATCCAGGCGCTGACTCGCAACCCTCTTGCCGATCCGGGCATCCTCGGCGTCAACGCCGGAGCCTCCTTCGCGGTGGCCATCGGCGTCGGGTTCTTCGGAATCACGTCGATCAACGGCTACATCTGGTTCGCCTTCCTCGGTGCCCTCGTGGCCACGACCGGCGTGTACATCATCGGCTCCTCCGGTCGGAACCACAGCGTCGACCCGATCCGCCTGACCTTGGCGGGAGTCGCGGTCGCCGCGGTCCTGACGGGACTGACCAAGGGAATCCTGCTCACGAACGAAAGAGCCTTCGACGCCTTCCGGGCATGGGACGTCGGAGCCATTGCCGGTCGCGGCTTCGATACGATCTACGCGGTCGCCCCATTCATCATCGTCGGCATCGTCCTGGCATTGTTCCTGGCCCACTCGCTCAACGCGGTGGCACTGGGCGACGATCTGGCTGCCAGCCTGGGCACCTCGGTCAATCGCACCCGCATCATCACCATTCTCGCGGTCACCCTCCTGGCCGGTGGCGCCACCGCTGCCGCCGGCCCGATCGGCTTCATCGGACTGATGATTCCCCATATCGCCCGCTGGATCGTCGGACCCGATCAGAGATGGATACTGACCTATTCGGTGATTCTTTCGCCCATCCTGCTTCTCATCTCCGATGTGCTCGGGCGTGTGGTGATGAAACCGGGCGAACTTCAGGTCGGCGTCGTCACCGCCTTCGTCGGGGCACCGGTGCTCATCGCCCTGGTTCGCAGAAAGAAGGCGAGCGGACTGTGAAATCGTCGAACTCACCGCTTCGTGGCGCCACTGAATTCGTTCCAGGACGCCGCGCCCTGCCGGGGGAGCGGATCAACTTCGGTCGCCCTATGCTGCGAGCCTTCGGCTTCCGCATCGATCTGCGCGTCGTGGTCACAGCCGGCATCGTCACGCTTCTGGCCCTGGGCTGCGGGTTCTTGGGACTGCTGCTCGGAGAGTTCTCGCTGACTCCCAGCGAGGTCTTCCAAGGACTGTTCGGCCAGGCCGACAAAAGCATCGTCAACACCGTCGTCGGACAATGGCGGGCACCGCGCATCATCGCTGGAATCGTCCTTGGGGCGGGCCTGGGAGTCTCGGGCGCGGTGTTCCAGTCCCTGACCCGCAACCCTCTGGGCAGCCCCGACATCATCGGTTTCTCCACCGGTGCCTACACCGGCGGCATCCTCACCATCATCGTCTTCGGCTCCAGCTTCATCTCCACCGCCTTCGGAGCGATCATCGGCGGCCTCCTCACCGCCATCGTGGTCTACCTCCTGACGTGGAAGGGCGGCGTCCAAGGCTTCCGGCTCATCATCGTCGGCATCGCGCTGACTGCCATGCTGAACGCCTTCAACACCTGGCTGATTCTGCGCGCCGATCTCGACCTCGCGATGGCAGCAGCCACCTGGGGAGCTGGAACACTCAACGGCATGGGGTGGTCGACCTTCCTGCCGGCCGCCATCGGCACTGTGCTCCTTGCCCTGGGATGTGGTCTCTTCTCGCGCGGCCTGGGGACCCTGGAACTCGGCGATGACACCGCTAAGGCACTCGGTGTCCGCAATGAACCCGTTCGTGCCGGTCTCCTCCTGGTGGCCGTGGCTCTCGTCGCCGTCGTCACGGCGGCCGCGGGACCGATCGCCTTCGTCGCCCTTGCCGCCCCGCAGATCGGGCGCAGAATCGCGAGATCCCAGGGCACCAGCCTGCTGTCTGCGGCGGCAGTCGGAGCGCTCCTGCTCGTGGCCGCGGACCTCATCGCCCAGCACGCCCTGGGCGAGACCCAACTTCCCGTCGGAGTCGTCACCGTGTGCATCGGCGGCATCTACCTGATCTGGCTCCTCATCCAAGAAGCTCGGAAGGCACAATGAGCATCTCACCTGGCACAACGGACACGACTGACACGACGGATAAGGCGGGGCCGGTCACGGCACCGCTGGCGGCGCGCGATCTCGATCTCGCCTACGACCATCGGCACGTCATCGCCGACCTCGATGTGGAGATCGCACCGGGCAAGTTCACCGTCATCGTCGGCCCCAATGCCTGCGGGAAGTCGACGCTGCTGAGGGCACTGGCCAGATTGATGAGTCCGGCGAAGGGCACGGTGCTCCTCGACGGCGGAAACATCGCAAAGCTGAAGACGAAGCAGATCGCCAAACGCTTGGGACTGCTCCCGCAGACCTCGATCGCCCCCGACGGCATCACCGTAGGTGAACTCGTGGCTCGCGGACGTCACCCGCACCAGTCGTTCCTCAAGCAGTGGACTGACGAAGATGAGGTCGCAGTGCTCTCGGCGCTGCGTGCAACGAACACCGAAGTGCTGTCCTCTCGTCAGGTCGATGAGCTCTCCGGAGGTCAGCGGCAACGGGTCTGGGTGGCGATGGTGCTGGCGCAGGAGACGCCGCTGATGCTCCTTGACGAACCCACGACGTTCCTGGACCTGGCCTTCCAGATCGACCTGCTTGATCTGTTCGCCCAGCTCAATCACGAACACGGCCACACCCTTGTCGCAGTCCTCCACGACCTCAACCAGGCCTGCCGATACGCCGATGAGATCATCGCGATGAAGAACGGCGCGATCGTCGCCCAGGGTGCACCGGCCGAGATCATCACGACCGAGCTGGTTCACCAGGTATTCGGCATCGACTGCACCGTCATCGACGACCCCGTCACCGGCGCACCCATGATTGTTCCCGGTAAGCCGAAGAAGACCTTCGCTGATCGCTGAGCCGGCAACAGCGCGGCAACTATATGAAGAACTGAAGGAGTCGAACTCAGTTCTCCCCGAATCCTCTACCTGTCTGTGGCGTCCTCGGCAGTGCCTGATTCAGCGTTCTCGTCTGCGCCTGCGGGCGCCTTCCTTTCGTTTGATTCCTTGCTCCGGTCCGTAGTTTCTTCGTCGTTTTTGTCCCCGGACTTCATCAGTGCTGTGATGCCGATGGCGATTCCTGCCACGATCCCTCCCCAGATGGCGCCGAGGATGAGCGAGAAGAATGTGTTGACCAGCCAGCCGAGGAATCCTCCGACGCCGGCGATCATAGCTATGGGCGCTTCGAGGTGGTGGACGAAGTCGTAGAGAATATGGAGGCCGAGTTCGTCTGTGCCGATGAGGATGATGTGTCCGCCGACCCAGAGCATGGCGAAAGTGCCGATGACTGATAGCCCACCGAGGAGTTTGGGCATCGCCTGGACGAGGAACCGGCCGAACTTCTGTGTGCCCGGCTTCTCCTCCTGTGCCATGTGCAGGCCGATGTCGTCCATCTTCACGATGAGGGCCACAGAACCGTAGACACCGACCGTGATGGCCAGGGCCACGATGACCAGGATCATGGCCCGGGGGAGCAGGGCCTCACTGGTCACCTCGTTGAGGGCGATGACCATGATTTCGCAGCTGAGTACGAAGTCAGTGGTGATGGCCGAGCGGACGATCTTCTTCTCAGCGTCGCCGTCATTCTTTTTGCCGTGCTTGGACTCCTTCTTCGGCTCTTCGTGGTGTTCGACCCACCCGAACTTCTCGAAGATCTTCTCCGCACCCTCGAAGCACAGATAGGTGCCACCGACCATCAGCAGCGGAGTCAGCAGCCACGGGAGGAATTCGCTGAGTAAAAGGATGATCGGCAGGATGATGAGGATCTTATTGATCAGCGAACCCAAGGCGATGCGTTTGATGATCGGCAGTTCCCGCTTCGGGTCGACCCCCTCAACGAATTTGGGGGTCACTGCGGCATCGTCGACGACGACACCTGCGGCTTTGACTCCTGCCCGAGATGCGCCGGCGGCGACATCATCGAGGCTGGCCGCCGAGAGTTTGACGAGTGCCGCCACATCATCGAGGAGTGCGAACAGACCGCCGGCCATTTATCGTCCTTCGTCGGGTTCGACCGAACTGTTATCCCTGACCAGCTCGCCGATGTGGTTGCCGCCGTGGTCGAAGACGGTGAGTACGTCACCGTCGGCCTCAGCGCGGTGGACCCGCCCTACCCAGGCCTCCATGCCCATGACGGCGCGCTGCGTGGTGGCGAAGGGTTTGATGACCGCTCCTGGACCTTCAGCACCCCACGTGGTTGAGATTCGATTTCCGCCATCGCTGCCGGTCAACGTTCCATCCTCGTCAAACTGGAGGAACGCTGAGGACCCGTCTTTTGTGCTGATCCACTTGGCGTTGACTGAATGAGTCATTTGTCCTCTTTCTCCAGTCCGCCGACGACCTTCCCGCTGGAGTCGGCGATTTTCATGACATCACCTTCGATGGTTGCCGATGATGCTTTGGACAGCCATGGGTCCACTCCCGCACATGCTTTCTGGGTCGTGGTGAACGAGGTGATGAGGACTTTGTCCCCGTCGACTTCCCACGTCGTCTGGATCCGATTGCAGCCGTCGGATCCCTTGACCTGTCCGTCTTCGGAGAATTCGAGGAACGGGTCCCCAGCTTCAGGGGAGGCCCATTTGCCGGTGGGATCAAGGCCAGCAGAGTCCGCCGAATCCGAGGGAGTGCTGGATTCCGTGGGGGCGGAGCTGGCTGGTTCGCTGGGTTCGGAACCTGTCCCACACGCCGCCAGGGGTAGGACGAGGCCAAGAACAGCAACTCCGATTACCCGTCTGAACGTAGCTGAAGGTCTGTTGTCAGTGAGGTTGAGCATGCACCGATCATAACGGCCAGCCTTGAGCGCTTCATGGAGAACGCGGCATACCGCCTGCCAGTTCAGGTTTTGTACGTTGTGTTCACGATCAACATGCATTGTGGTTGCTTCCGATCGTTGCCAAACCGTAATCTTTCATGTGGTTGAAAGACTGTTCTCAGATATATCCGCGCAATCATTGACGTGCTGGACGAAGAGGGCACAGGCGACAGCAACAGAAGATCCGATCAAGGGAACCCAAGAGTATGCAGAAGAAACTCGTGCAGAGTTCGCTGGCACTGACCGCCGCCGCGGCGCTCAGTCTCGGCAGTGCGTTCGTCGCATCCCCTGCAATGGCCGACAACGGCTCGCAGAAGCTCGATGTGCAGAGCGATGCCCAGGTGCAGAAGGCACTGTCAGACGTCGAGGGCGTCAACGCCTACGGCGCTAAGGGCGGTCAGCTCAACATCGGTGTCGAGAAGAAGACATCCGAGATCAAGGATCTCGAAAAGAAATACGAGAACATCAACGTCACCGACGGCGTCAAAGAACTCAAGCGCCATGCCAAGAACGATGTCGTCGGCGGTGCGGGTTACCTGGCAACCGTCGGTGAGGGTGCTGGCGCCTGCTCGACCGGATTCTCCGGCTGGGATGGAGACGGGAACCCGGTCGTCCTGACCGCTGGTCACTGCTCGAAGATCATTGAAGAATCTGGCGAGATCACCGGAGACAGCACTGTCGATGAGACCGAGGAGCCCAAGAGCGCTCCTGCCAATGGCGGAGATGGCTTCCAGCGCTCCGACAGCGGCGTTCTCGGCGAGTGGGGCTTCCACAGCTATGGCAGCGGGGATCTGCTCGATGGCACTGAGAGCCCGGATACGGCCAAGGACAGCGATATTGACTTCGCGGTCATCAAGGTCGACGAGTCGAAGTACGCCGCCAAGAACGGTGTCACCGACTGGACTAGCGCCGACTCGAACGATCTGTCTTCGAGCCTCGAAACCGATATCACCAAGGTCGGCGCGCACAAAGACGGTACCGTCCAGAAGTCGGGCCGCACGACCGGCCTGACCGAAGGCGAGGTCGACTCCGAGTACAACGACAAGTTCGACTACGCGAATGTCGGCGGATACTGGGTCCACGGATTCGGCGTGACTTCCCCTGGGTCTGATCCGTTCTCCGCTCCGGGCGATTCCGGTGGCGCCGTCTTCCAGGGCGACACCGCTGTTGGTGTCATCTCTGGTGGCGGGCCGCTGGACGATGGTTCCAACCGTCAGTTCGGTTGGGTTGCCGACCTTGACAACTCTCTGGCGCAGTCGGGGGTGGACTTTCAACCTTGAGAAGCCAGGCGAGGAGACCCCAGAGGCTCCGTCGGCGCCAAAGGCCAAGGACCAGACCATCGAGCCCAAGGGCGATGTGATCGGCAAGGCTGAGGCTGGCGCCAAGGTTGAGGTCAAGTGGGAAGCTGCTCAGGGCACCCAGGCAGCCGGAGACGATTCCGAGACGGTCAAGGCCGACAAGGAGGGCAACTTCGAGGTCGAGGGCCCGAAGGCTGAAGGCTCATACAACTTCTCCGCTACCGCCACAGTTGATGGTCAGGAATCCAAGACCACCGAGTTCGATGTGACTGTAGAGAAGGAAGAGACCGAGACTCCTGCTCCTGCCGAGCGCGAGATCAACGTTGACCCCAAGGAAATCGTTGCTTCCGACTTCGTGAAGGAAGACAAGGGCGTGACTGTCACGGTCAAGAGATTCGACGAAGGCGAGAAAGTGACACTGAAGGTCGCTTCCGGTCCTGAAAACGTTGAAGGCATCACTCTCGACGAGACCGCGAACGAGAACGGTGCAGCTGCCTTCTCGATCTACGGCACGAGCGAAACCGATCCTTCAGTCTACCTCGGCAAGTACGACTTGAACGTCACCGGAGCCAACGACACGGATGACGAGAAGGCTCTTGCAGGCTCGTTCACCGTTGTCGAAGACGAAGAGGGCAACGGCGGCGGTAACGACGGCGGCGATGACGGCGACAATGGCAACAAGGATGACGACGGCAATGGTGACGGTGGATCTGATCTGCCTCGCACCGGTGCTGAACTGACCGGCCTCGCTGCCGGTGCCGGACTCCTCGTTGTTGGTGGAGCCGCAGTTGTTCTGACCATGCGTCGGAACAAGAAGAACTGAACATAGCTCACCCGATCAGCCAATGATCGTCTGAGAGTTCACACGAGCGCCCCTGGTCGTCGGACCAGGGGCGCTCTGTATCGGTGGGTGGGCGCTAGAACCTCCTCGGCCTCCTGCGCGAATTAGTTCAGCAACGCGGTTGTTTCGTTCATTTAGTTCACAGTGTGAAGGGTAAATTCTTGGTAGTCGCTGTACGTAGCCCGTAACCTTACCGTGACCAAGGTCATCAAGTTGTGATATTGCAACCTCCTGATAAGAGAAACGGAAACGTATGCAGAAGAAATTCGTGCAGAGTTCGCTGGCACTGACCGCCGCAGCGGCGCTGGGATTGGGCGGTGCGTTTGTCGCTGGTCCAGCTGCCGCCGACAAGCCAGACCTGAATGTTAAGACCGATACCGCACTGCAGACCGCGGTGCACAAGAACCTCGCGGACAAGAACGGCGAGTTGGCTTCTGAAGTCGGCCGCTTCGGCGTAGAGGGTGACACCCTGGTGTTGGGAGTGTCGGAAAAGACAGACAAGGTCAAGGAACTCGCGTCGAAATACGACAACGTCGAAGTCATCGTAGATCCAAAATTCGCTGAAGCTCAGCCTCAGGACGCTAAGGACCTCGTCGGTGGGGCTGGCTATCTGCTGAGTGTTCCCTCGGACGAGAGACTGATTAGCGCCTGCTCGACCGGATTCGCTGGTTGGGATTCCTCCGGCAACCAGGTAGTGCTGACCGCTGGCCACTGCGCAGTAGATGCCACAACTGGCGCCGAGGACAAGATCCTCGAACTTGAGAAGCCATCCGACGCCGAAGCAGCCGGCGGAGAGGGCTTCCAGCCGGCAGGCACGGGAGCCCCGGGTACATGGGGATTCCACCAGTACGGCTCTGATATGGTCGACGGTCAAGTCGTTGACGAAGACAAAGCGATCGATTTCGCTGTCATTAAGGTTGCAGCCGGTTTCACCAGCAAGGCAGAAGTAACCGACTGGACCACTGCCACGTCTGACGACCTGTCACAGAGCACGACGGAGATGGCGCAGGTTGGTACCGAAACGCCTGGCGCGACCATCCACAAATCGGGACGTACGACCGGTGTCACAGAAGGAACAGTCCTGGATGACCCCGAAGCGCTCGAGTATGCGAACATCGGTGGCCGCGCAGTTCACGGTTTCGAAGTGACCGACGGTGCAAAACGATTCTCTGACCATGGCGATTCCGGCGGTGCTGTCTATCAGGGTGACACCGCAGTCGGCGTCATCTCGGGTGGACCAGAAGCAGGCGGGTGGTCATGGGTTGCTGACCTCGACAACTCGATCGAAAAGTCGGGCGAGAGTTTCACGTTCGAAGACCCCAACGAGACACCTGAAGCTCCGGCCGCTCCGGCAGTCGTAGATCAGACCATCGAGCCCAAGGGCAACGTGACAGGCAAGACCGTCGCAAATGCTGAAGTCAAGGTTTCCTGGACCGGTGCTGCAGACGGTAAAGCTACTGTCAAGGCCGATGCCGACGGTAAATTCTCCGTTGAAGGGCCCTCGGCAGAAGGCTCCTATGATGCTAAAGCAGTTGCGACCGTCGACGGTCAGAGCTCTGAGGCCGCTGCATTCAAGCTGACGGTCAAGGCTGCTGACGTTCCGGAAGTACCTGAAGCACCAGTCGTCGAAGACCAGAAGGTTGACGAAGGCGGACAGATCACTGGTAAGACGGTGGCCAATGCGAAGGTCGAGTTGAACTGGAAGCCAGCAACTGACAACCAGTCCGCTGTCAAGACCCAGGCCGCAGCAAATGGTTCTGTGACAGTCACTGCTGACGCCGAGGGCAACTTCACGGCAGAAGCACCGGCAGAAGCCGGCACGTACGACTACACTGCTACAGCCACCACCGAGGCCGGCACTTCGAAGGCAACTTCGTTCACTGTGGTTGTTGAAGAGGCCGACGACGCTGCAGATGCCGCCGATGGTGATGAAGCAGAAGCTGACGACGACTCGGCCGCCAACGGCGAAGACGCAAACGCTAAAGCTGACGCCGATGGCAACGACTCCAACGCCGGTGCGGACGCAGACGCAAAGGACGCAGAGTCCAACGCTGACTCCGACGGATCGAAGGACGGCGAGGCTCCGGCCGAGCGTGCGATCAGCATCTCCCCCAAGGAAGTTGCTGCTTCTGACTTCGTGAAGAAGGACAAGGGTGTGGCGATCACCGTCAAGGGCTTCGACGAGGGCGAAAATGTCTCTCTCGAGGTTGTTGCCGGGCCGGAAAACGTTGAGGGCATCACGCTCGATGAGACCGCGAACGAGGACGGCGTCGCCGCCTTCTCGATCTACGGAACCAACGCATCCGATCCTTCGGCCTACCTGGGCAAGTACGACGTGCAGGTGACCGGAGACAACGACACGGACGATGAGAAGGCACTGGCCGGCTCGTTCAGCGTGGTTGCCGATGAAGATGGCAACGGCGGCGGAAGCGACGACGGTGACGGTGGAGACGGTGGATCTGATCTGCCTCGCACCGGTGCTGAACTGACCGGCCTCGCTGCCGGTGCCGGACTCCTCGTTGTTGGTGGAGCCGCAGTTGTTCTGACCATGCGTCGGAACAAGAAGAACTGAACATAGCTCACCCGATCAGCCAATGATCGTCTGAGAGTTCACACGAGCGCCCCTGGTCTTTGGACCAGGGGTGCTCTTCTTTTGGTCAGAGCTTCACAAATGCGCGAATATCTGATTTGGCGGATGCGGAGGCTTCGCTGAATCCCAGCGATTCGTAGAATTGCTTCTGCCCCGGCTCGGCATCGGTGAGCAGAACCTTCTGCCTCACTCCCTCAAACGGCATCAGGGCACGGGTGACGAGTTGCCGGCCGACACCTCGGCGATGGTGCTCTGGGTGGACGAGGACATCCTGCAGGTACACGATCGAACCGAAATCGCTGACGACACGTGCGAGGCCGATCGGCTGGCCATCACGCCGGGCGGATACGACATGAGCAGAGGACAGCACACTCGAGTGGAGGGAGACAGGGTCCTGTGTATATGCCGTCCAGCCCACCGAACGATAGAGATCGACGAGTTCCGTGGCCTCAGGGACAGAATTCGATGTGTAATCCACGTCTTCCCCGACCTGAGGTGTGAACATCGGGAGGTCGTGCCAATGGACATCGACCGAGGACCCAGTCTTCCATTCCTCGCGCAGAATGGCATAGGCGACTGAGTCCCTGGCCATCTGACCCTTCACGGGCCATGCTCGTCGATAGTGCGCCTCCTTCGACCAGCCGGCACGAATGAGGGTGGACCGCATAGCGACATTGTCGTCGCGAGTGTGATCTTCGAACCGATCGACGTCCATGGTCATGAACACATGATCAGTGACGGCGCGCAAACACCCGACGCCGAGTCCCCTCCCGCGAAACTCCGTTGCCAAGCGCAGATCGAACATAGGTGTGTCATCGGCGAGATCTTCCAGGCGAACATATCCAATGACGCCCAAAGTGTCATGGCGGAGCCAGAATGCTTCGTTTTCATCATTGCGAAAAGCGCCCGAATCAATCAGTTCCTCGACCTTGGCCACAGTCCACTGCTCTGAGTGCACGTGGAAGGGGAACGTGGTGCTGGTGAAGAAGTTGATGAGATGCTGACGATCGGCACCACTGGGATCGAGACGTGACAGGGAAATGCTCATGGGCACCAGACTATCCGGACGCAACAGGACAGGGGAGTGACGGCGTTGAGCCTCGACGGTGATCCGTTCGACTATCGCATCACGAAATCAGGCATGCTCATCATTGTTCGTGGCGGGCGAACCGTGATGGAACTCGGCGGACAGAAAGCGGCGGCCCTGATTCCAAAGCTCGGCTGCGGCCATGACTCCGACCAGCAGCTGCTGGCACGTGCGACCGGTAACTATCGCCGAGGCAACGAACGCCACAATAGGCGACCCCACTGAGCGGACGATTGTTCAGTGCTTGGTAATGTGGGTCACATGAGTCAAACGAATCTGCACGAATCGAGCCTGAGTGAGTTCGAATCCGCCACTGCAGTCACACGCCACTCGGAATCCGCCTTCACCGCCGAGGTCGACGGCGAATGGAGCGTAGCCGGAGCGGTGAACGGGGGATACCTCCTCGGCATCATCGCGCAGACTCTGCGCCTCAACAGCCCAAACGCTCCCGACCCCTTGGTGCTCTCTACCTACTATGTGGGTCCCAGTCAGGGAGGAGTCGCAGACATCACCACGCGCATGATCCGCGAAGGCCGGTCCAGTGCCACCTTCGCCGTGGACTTGGCCCAGAACGGCGCCCCGAAGATCACCGCGCTGGCAACGATGGGCAACCTGGAAGGTCTGCCCGAGGATGTCGCAACCACGGCCAACCCGCCCGAGCTGCCGGAACCGGATCAGTGCATCAACGTCGCCGAGGCGCCCGGAGACTTCGTGAAGTCCGCTCCCTTGATCGAACGCTACGATATGAGGCTCGATCCCGACACTGCCGGCTTCGCAGCCGGGCGGCCCAGCGGCCGTGGCCTGTTGCAGGGCTGGATCAGGTTGGCCGACGGCACCGAACCAGATGCGCTGTCGCTGCTGGCATTCCTCGATGCCTTCCCGCCGGTGATGTTCGACCTCGGCCACTTCGGCTGGGCTCCGACGATGGAGCTCACCGCTCATCTGCGCGCCGTGCCAGCGCCGGGCTGGATCAAGGTGAAGTTGTATACGCGCAATATCGCCGGCGGCATGTTCGAAGAGGACTGCGAGCTCTGGGACTCTGCGGGACGGCTGGTCGCCCAGTCCCGGCAGCTGGCACGGCAGCCACGAGGCTGAGACCTGCAATGTGACAGTATTCCTGACCTCGAGTCAGGTCTTGCGTCTAGAGTTTGAGTTCAAGACGACAGCACCACGAAAGGACCATCGGCCATGGCGTCCCTGTCCTCGCTGAGCATCACCTTCGACTGCAAAGACGTCGAAACCCAATCGATTTTCTGGGCCGAACTCCTCAGGGCCGACCTCGACGAGGGTGCGAACGAGTTCGTCGCCAGCATCGGCGGAGTCCACAACGCTGAATCGCCGACACCGGGCATGCTCTTCCTCAAGGTCGCAGAACGTGGCGAGGGCAAGAACCCGCTGCACATCGACCTTGATGATCCGCACTATCCTGCCGATGTCGAACTCGCCGTGGCCTTGGGCGCCCAGAAGGTGGCATCGTTTGCTGAGTTCGGCATCGAATGGACCACATTGAAGGATCCTGAAGGCAACGTCTTCGACATCGGCCGCAAGGCACCCACAGACGAGAGCGAGCCAGGCGCATGAGCCTCCCGCCGGCTGACCCCACGGAAGCACCACATGAACGGCAGGGCCTCGAAGAGTTCCTAGACTACTATCGCGCGGTAGTGCGCAGAAAGGTCGAAGGGCTGGAATCGAGCGACCTCAACCGAACTGTCGCGACATCCAGCCTGACTTTGGGCGGCATCATCAAACACCTGAGCTTGGTCGAAGAAGCCTGGTTCGTCGAAGACATCCTCGGTCAGGAACTGCCGAAACCGTGGTCTGCCGTCGACTGGACTGCACAGCCCGACTGGGACTTCGAGAGCGCAGCCGATGACACTCCCGACTATCTCCTGGACCTGCATGCCAAAGCATGTGAGCAGTCGCGGCAGATCTTGGCCGGAATCGCCGACCTGGACACGCTTGCGGCACGGAAACCATCCCAGGGCGATCGATTCAACGTCCGGTGGGTCCTCATCCACTTGATCGAGGAATATGCTCGACACGTCGGCCATGCCGACCTTATCCGCGAGAGCATCGACGGGGCCGTCGGCGACTGAGGCCATCGTCTCACCGGACACGCCACAGGCATGTAGCGATCGTCCAGATCCCTCACTTAGGGTTGAACCATCATGTCGAACAGCACAGCTGAGCCATCAGAGACCCAGTCCCCAGCCAGATCCAAGGCCTTGATCCCACTGGATCTGCTGCGCGGATTCCTGATCGGCAGCGCCGAACTCGTCCCTGGCGTCTCCGGGGGAACGATCGCGCTGGTCACCGGAATCTACGATCAGCTCATCGACTCTGCCGCCCACGTCGTCGGCGCGGCCAAGACCCTTATCACCGGGCCGAATCGGGTCCAGGGGGCCCTCAGCGAGCTGCGCCGCACCGACTGGTTTCTCATCATTCCTGCCCTGCTGGGCATGGCGACTGCCGTTCTTACCATCGCCGGCGTGATGGAATCGTTCGTCTCCAGCAATCCCGAACTCTCCCGCGGTCTGTTCTTCGGGCTTGTGGCCGCCAGCATCGCTGTGCCCTTGCAGATGCTTCCACGCCGCACTGCACGCCAGCCTGTGATCGGAGGGGTGCTCGCCCTTGCGATCCCCGCCGCACTTGCGTTCTGGATGACGGGATTGGCAGGGGGAGCCAACATTGAGAACCCGCCCTTGATCGCAGTCTTCTTCGCCGCTTCCGTCGCGATCTGTGCCCTCGTCGTGCCCGGAGTCTCCGGATCCTTCCTTCTCCTGGCAGTGGGCCTGTACTCAACGACTCTCGGTGCCGTCAGCGACCGTGACTTCGTCTATCTCGGGGTCTTCGGACTCGGTGCCGTGCTCGGTCTGGCTGTGTTCGTCAACATCCTTCGTTACCTTCTTGGCAACCACCGGTGGTGGACTCTCCTCGTGATGGCGGGGCTGATGCTGGGTTCCCTCCGTGCGCTGTGGCCGTGGCAGGCAGCCGCCGAGGGAGAGGGCAAAGGCGCAGGTGACCTGGTCGGCCCCTACGATCCGACGATGGGTCCAATTCTCCTTGCACTGCTCGGGGCGGTTGTCGTCGTCATCCTCATCGTCGTGGAATCGAAGTTCGCGTCCAAGCCCAAGCCGAGCCGTTCAGACCAACGACGGTGAGAACACGGTGCGTGGTGGCCATACGCGAGCTGCCCATCGAGGACGAGTGGGGCAACGGCGCACGCTGTGATTGGGTCTGATCCGCAGCCTCTCGTGTCGGTCATCTCACGTAGGGTGGGTACTGACAGCATCGATCACGATTGAAAGAGAGCGCGAAGCATGGCGACCACAGCATTTCAGGGAACACCGGTCAAGACCGTAGGCAACCTTCCTGACAAAGGTGTGCAGGCACCGGCATTCAGCCTGGTGGGCAACGATCTCGGTGAAGTGAATTCCCAGGACACAGCTGGTAAGCGTGTTGTGCTCAACATCTTCCCGAGCGTGGACACCGGTGTCTGTGCCGACTCGGTACGTAAGTTCAACGAACTCGCCGCGAGCCTGGAGAACACCACGGTCCTGTGTGTGTCCAACGACCTGCCCTTCGCACAGGCGCGCTTCTGTGGCGCCGAAGGCATCGAGAACGTCGTCACCGCATCAAGCTTCCGCAGCGCCTTCGGCAAGGAATTCGGTGTGACCATGGTCGATGGCCCTCTGGCCGGGCTGCTGGCTCGCTCAGTCGTCGTCCTCGACGAAAAGGGCACCGTCATCCACAAGCAGCTGGTCGATGAGATCGGCACCGAACCTGATTACGACTCGGCGGTCGCCGCACTCGGCGCCTGAGTGAGTCAGGCCCGGTCACCGATTCGGTGAGCCGGGTGCTACATATCGAATACCTGCACGGGCAGCGCGTACTTCACGCCTGCCCGTGTTCCGGCTTCCGAGGTGATTCGGGGGATCATGTCCGAGGGGGCCGGATGGTCGGGGAGCGCCTCGAGATAGACGGTATGAGCCTCCAACGAGCGCACGGCCCGGTCGACGTGTTCGTCGTCGAGGACGACGGCATGGGTGGCATCAGCCATGTTGACCAACAGCCTGTCGGCCTTCCACGCCTCGAGGCCGTCGTCCTTGAGGTCGGTGAAGACCCACGGATTGTCGGCATCGCGGATCGCATCGACTGTCGCGATGCCGGCTGCCCGATGGTCGACATGGTTCAGTCCCCAAGGCATCTTGAGTTCCCAGTTGGTCACCATCACGGCGTCGGGCTTGAACTGACGGATCTTCTTGGCGATCGCACGCCGAAGTTCGTGGCTTGGCTCGAGGAGGCCGTCGGGGAAGTCAAGGATTTCAAGGTCCTCAACACCGACGATCGTGCATGCCTGTCGTTGCTCACCCTCTCGTAGGGGAACAACCTTCTCAGGGTTCATTTCGCGGATTCCGGCTTCCCCACGAGTCAGGAGCAGGTAGGACACGGCCCTTCCCTGGTCGGTCCATTTGGCCACGGCCGCGGAGGCACCGTATTCCATGTCGTCGGGGTGGGCGACGATGCACAGGAGGCGATTGACATCATCGTCGTCGAAGATCGGAAGCTCAGTCATAGTCTAAAGGCTAAGCCCCGCCCGACAGTTGTGCCAGTGCGGGCTGCGGTCGCTGTGGGTACCATGTGAGTGGCTGTGTCCAAGCAGCGCCACTCCACCGTTCGAAAGCAGGCCCATGCATCGGAGTCTCCTCCTGGCAAGTGTGATCGTGCTGGGCCTGTCCCTCACCGGATGCTCAGCACTGCGTGTGAGCACAGCAGAGGGCGATTCGCGACCGGTCAGCGTCGGCATCGATGACGGTTCCGTAGGAGAGACGCCCCAGGAGACCGACACTCCTGCGATTCCTGCGGGGATGACCCAGGTGAGGGTCGATCTGGGCCCAGAATGCCCGATCAAGGTACAGATGGCCATGGACGGCGAATGGAACGATGATCTCGCCTACGACAGCTATCAGCTCTACAGCCGCGATCACGGAGCCATCATCACCGTCAACTGCTATGAAGCAGGCGACGACACGGCACAGAGCATCATCGATACGGCACAGGAACAGACCTTCGGGGAATCGCGATCGAGCGTTTTGGAGGAGACGTCCGGGACAGTGACCGGTGGCGTCTACTGGACAGTCCACGGGCTGCTCGCCCGCCAGGAGATCCGTGCTATCGACGAATCCGAGTCTGTGCTTTTCGGAGCAATTGCCGGAATCTCCGTTGACGGTCGACTGTACAAAGTCAGCGTCGAGATGGTCACGGTGACAAGTGACCAAGCCACCTCCGACCTCTACGCGCAGATGTTGCCGACCGTCAGCTTCGCCGATCAGGTCCTTGATTCGCCGGCTCTGTCCTAAGTGCGTGCCCGCGGTGCCCCTGTGCGCCGTTTGAGCAGTTCTCTGGCCGCGATCCGTCCCGCTCGTGTGGCGCCGACCGTTGAGCTCGCGGAGCCGTATCCGACGAGGAAGATTCGGCGGTCATCCTTGACCGAGACCTCTGTCTCCATGGAAATTCCACCGTCGGGTGTGCGCAGATGCAGCGGTGCCAAATGGTTGAGGGCGGCCCGGAATCCGGTGTTCCAGAAGATGACGTCGACCTCTTCGACACGTTCTTGGTCGAAGGGCTGCCAAGACTCAGGCAGAGCCAAATGGTCACTTGCCGAGGGTCCAAGCCCCTCCGAGGTCGTCTGTGCTTCGCCCACCCGCCCGGGGAAGTGCACCCCATGGGGCAGGATCGCATCGAACATTCCACGCGAGACGAGAACCTCTGATTCGACGCCGTCGCGGAAATCCTGGCGGACAGGCAGGCCGGTGGTGCGCACGACACTGGCCGGGGCAAGTCCTGCCAAGGTGCGCGACCGCACGGCACGTTCGACCTCGAGTCCCCATCTGCCGTCGAACTCTCGCGAGGTGAAGTTCGGGGGCCGGCGCGTGGCCCACAGCGTCTGGGTCACTGTTGCGAGTTCGAGGAGGAACTGGGTTGCGGAGATGCCGCCGCCGACGACCAAGGTCCGCAACCCCCGGAAGTCCTCGACATCGCGGAAATTGGCGGTGTGCAGTTGGCGGCCCTCGAATTCGGCGATGCCGGGCACGAACGGAACGTAGGGATGAGTCCACGTTCCGGTCGCATTGATCAGGTACCGGGCCGAGAGGGGAATACGTTCACCGTCGATCTTTGTCGTGATCTCCAACGGCCCGGAGCCGGGGGTGGGGGAGTTCACGGTGACCACCTCTGCGGGGCGGACGACGCAGAGTTCGAGTTCGCGTTCGAAACGCGAATAGTAGTCGGAGACCACCGCCGAGGCGGGTACTGAGGGATCCGGTGTGCCCAGGGGGAATCCCGGCAGATCCGCCACATGGTTCGTCGACCCCAACGTCAGGGAATCCCACCGTTCACGCCACGCGCCGCCGGGTCCGGACCCGGCGTCGAGGACGATGAAATCCTTGCCAGGCACCAGTCCATCACGCCAGAGATAATGGGCGGCCGAGAGCCCAGCCTGGCCCGCGCCGATGATGACGATCGGCCAATGGGAATCGACGAGCAACTCCGAGATTCGGCACACCATGTTGCCATTGTTTCAGGTTCTGGCCGCCTGCGGACCATATGAGTTGACCGGGGCGCGGATCAGGATAAAGCTTGGTCGGTGAGCAATCAAGCAGATACTTCGAGCAATCCGTGGCATGCCCTGTGGGCATTGTGTATCGGCTTTTTCATGATCCTCGTCGACTCGACCATCGTATCCGTGGCGATGCCGGACATCATGGAATCGCTGCATGCGGACATCAATGCGGTCGTGTGGGTCACCTCGGCGTATCTGCTCGCGTATGTCGTGCCGTTGCTGATCACGGGCCGACTGGGAGACAGGTTCGGGCCGAAGCGTGTGTACATGGTCGGGCTCATCGTCTTCACAATCAGCTCCCTGTGGTGCGGACTGACAACCACCGTGGGTGCACTGATCGTGGCCCGCGTGGTGCAGGGACTCGGTGCGGCAGCGATGACGCCGCAGACTATGGCCGTGATCACGCGGGTCTTTCCTGCCGACCGTCGTGGGCCCGCAATGGGGATGTGGGGCGCGGTCGCCGGGATCGCGACGCTGGTCGGCCCCATTGTGGGAGGGCTCCTCGTGGACGGTTTCGGATGGGAGTGGATCTTCTTCGTCAACGTTCCCGTCGGAATCATTGCTTTCGTCCTGGCTTGGAGACTCGTGCCGCGTTTGGAAACGCATGCCCACAGCTTCGACTGGCTGGGGGTCGTTCTCTCAGCCTGCGGCCTGTTCCTCTTGGTCTACGGCATCCAGCAGGCGCACGGAGTCAGGTGGGGCCCGCTGATCGGGCCCATCACCGTCCCCTTCGTCATCGGCGGGGGAATACTCTTCCTCATCGGATTCGTCCTGTGGCAGAAGTACACACGCGCCGAGGTGCTCGTTCCCCTCTCGCTGTTCAAGGATCGCAACTTCACCTTGGCCAGCATCGCAATGTTGACAGTGGGCTTCGGCATCACCGCGATGATGTTCCCACTGATGCTGTGGGCCCAGACTGTGCTGGGATATTCGCCCACCCAGTCAGCGCTGCTGGTGGCACCGATGGCGATTCTCTCCGGGGTGCTGGCCCCGTTCGTGGGCAAGATGGTCGACCGGGGAAGTCCGCGTGTCTTTGCCGGCATTGGCTTGGGGTCGTTCTCCATCGCACTGTTCTGGATCGGCTCGATTCTGGGCTCGGACACGTCGCCATGGGTGCTGATGCCGCCGATCCTGCTTCTGGGTGTGGCCAACGGTTTCATGTGGGCACCGATCAGTTCGACGGCGACTCGAAACCTTGCCCTCCATCACGCCGGTGCAGGCTCGGGTGTGTACAACACCGTGCGACAGATCGGTGCGGTGTTCGGCAGTGCTGCGATCGCCGTGGCGATGGAGTCTCGTCTGGCCGCCAACATCGACGACGCTAGCCGGATGACCGGCGGCTCGAGGGCGGAGGCTGCCGGCGGTCTGGCAGCAGGCGGCGGTGGCGCGGGGATGCCGGAGGCAATCGCCACCGGGTTCGCTCATGCGATGGGCCAGTCCCTGTGGTTGCCGGCAGGGCTCATCCTGATCGGTTTCGTCGCAGTGCTGTTCTTCGAAAAGCCGAAAGTCCGGGTGCGGGGCTGACTTGTTTGTCGGGCGTTCTTAGCCGAAATCGGCTGAGGTTCAGTTGCAGTCGGGCCCTCGCGGGTTCATGTAGCAGTCCTCATCGACAAGATAGCGATGGAAGCGGTAGACATCGATCGATATCTCGTTGCTGGCCACGTGAGCGAACCCATCGATCGGCAGCCAAGGCCCACCGTCCACAGAGAACTCCCCGCTGAACGTCGCAGTCATACCAACAGTCTTCGCTCCGGTCTTCTGGTAGTCATGCCCGATCTGCGGTTCGTCGCCGGGCCGTGGTTTTGATCCGGACTTCGAGGTTGTTCCGCCGGTGTCGTCACCGAAATCCCAGTGGTACTTCTCAGGGGTGACCTTCACTGTCACCGCGTACGTCAACAGCGTCATGTCGATATAGCTGGTGCCCGCATCCGTCCAGAAGGCAGCCGGTTTGCCGATGACGGCCCAATCCTTTGGCCAGGCATGAATCGTCGGAGCTGGAATGTCGAAGGTCTGGAACTGTGACTCAGGAATACGGGTGGGTGGTTCCGGCCGCACAGGCGCGCCGCCACCGCCGGGGCCCGGGCCGGGGCCAGGCAAATCCGCACAGATATGACCGACTTCTTCGAAGACGCAATCAGGCAGTCCGCCTCCACCACCGCCGTTCCCACCGTCTCCACCGCCGGAACCGGGGCCCTCGCCACCACCGGACCCGCCCCCGCCGCTACCTCCGCCGTCGGATCCGCCCCCTCCGGGGGCCGGAACTGGCGGGGGAGGTGGAGCTGGGTTACCGCCGCCTTCCCCAGGAGCGTCAGCCGAGCAATTATTTATATTTCTCATATCGCAGTTCGGTCCGGCTACGGCGGGTAAGGGGACCAGAATCGCGGCAATTAAACTTACGAAAATAGCGATAGCGATGTTGATCTTTAGCCTCAGCATCGCTTCTCTTTTAAGGATTGTTCTGC
The DNA here is from genome assembly GCF_900169145.1 of Brevibacterium antiquum CNRZ 918. Lineage (GTDB taxonomy): Bacteria > Actinomycetota > Actinomycetes > Actinomycetales > Brevibacteriaceae > Brevibacterium > Brevibacterium koreense. The sequence goes on from NZ_FXZD01000007.1 coordinate 62,695, forward strand.
GACTCGCCAGCCGCTAGAAGTCTTCTCGATCGTGTGTTCCATTGTGACGAAGTCCGAATTCGACGTCGTATCTGCTTCGTCCGTTGGGTGCAGAGACCATTCGGTCAAGTCGAAACAGAAATTCACAGAGACTATGTTCACGTCTTTCGAGCCATCTGCACTTTTGACATCGTCGATGGCTATTTTGCTTGGTGAGATGTTCCCAGCGAATTGATAGGTGCCGTCCTTGACGACTTGGGCATCACCTTTAATTGACTCCAACGCGTCTCCACTGGCGAATTTCGGAAAATCGTCCGCAGTCTCAAAGTTGCCCGAATAGGCAGAATTTACCGATCGGAAAAACCCCTCGAACGCGACCAATGCCCCTTCGACGGCTTCCGTCTCCTCAGGACTCAGATCAAGCTCGGTCTCGTAGGCGGGGATCGTGGGCTGCGGATCGGCAGCAGGGGATGCCGCCGTAGGATCCTTGGCGGGCAGAGTCGATGTCGGTGCAGCCACAGGGGAGTGGTCTTCGCATCCCGACAGTACAAGCGGCAGTGCCAGTGCGGCTGTCAGTGCAATGCTCGTCGTCGTTCGATAGCGGATACGTCCGCCAAGTCCAGTTTTCATTCCACGCCTCTGTGGTCGAGAACTCCGGCGCCGATGTACGAATCGCGCCCGGAATCTCTACATTATGCGAGAACTGTGACTTTGAGAACAGGCGAAGTTGAATCTGTGGATAACCTGCCCGCGAGTGAGCGGAGCTACTTCTTGGCTGCTTTCGCGGCCGCCTTCTGCTGCTTCTTGAAGGCGCGGACTTCCAACAGAGTGTCCTCATCGACCACATCGGCGATCGAGCGACGGCTGTCTGCAGTGCCGTAGTCTCCAGCTGCCTCGCGCCATCCATCGGCGTTGAAATCGAATTGTTTGCCCAGGAGGGCCAGGAAGATCTTTGCCTTCTGCTCACCGAAACCAGGCAGCTTCTTCAAGCGTTTGAGGACCTCGGGACCCGTCGGATCTCCGGACGTCCAGATCGCTGCAGTGTCAGCGTCATATTCGTCGACGATCTCTGCTGCCAGCTTCTGCACTCGCGTCGCCATTGACTTCGGGAAACGATGCACTGCCGGTTTGATCGAGAACTTCTCCAGGAACTCATCCGGATTCATCTCAGCAATCTCGACCACATCGAGCTTGCCCAGACGCTCAGCAAGCTTCGCTGGTCCGGCGAACGCAACTTCCATCGGCACCTGCTGGTCGCACCACATATTTTAACCATGTAGTAGGCTCGGTTTATGGCTGAACTGGTATGGGGCGGGTACGCCCGAATCTCGGAGGATCCTCGCGACGAGAGGTCTGGCGTCCGGCGGCAGCGCGAGGACATCGACGCCGAGATCGTCAGGCGCGGGGGTGAGTCGCTGGACGAGGCACGTTTCTATCTCGAAAACGACACATCTGCCTACAAGCGCAAGCGAGTGACGATCACGGACGAGTACGGCGAGCAGCGGCAGGCGTACCGCGTCATCCGTCCCGTCTGGGCTCAGGCGCTCCGCGACCTCCGCGCCGGTGTCATCACGGCTCTCGCCGTCTACGACCTGGACCGCCTCGCCCGCGACCCCCGCGACCTTGAGGACGCCATCGAGGTCGTGCAGCACCACGGCTCACTCATCATCTCGGCCACATCGGCGGGGACCGACCTCATGTCAGACTCGGGCCGGGCGATGGCCCGGGTCATGGTGACCATGGCGCAGAAGTCGAGCGCCGACACGGCTCGGCGAGTGGCCCGGGCTCATCTGGAGTCGGCTCATGAGGGCAGGCCAGTGGGAGGCTCCCGTCCATTCGGGTTCCTCGCTGACAAGGTGACCCACTGCCCCGTCGAGGCCCCTCTCGTCCGTAAGGCAGCGCAGGACATCATCGACGGCGCGTCCATCCGCGGCATTGCCGAGGAGTGGGCCGCGGCCGGGATCAAGACTGTTCGCGGCGGTGCCTGGAATCGCTCGGTGATCCGTCACATGCTCTCGAATCCGAGGCTCGCCGGTTGGCGCGTCCATCAGGGCAAGATCGCCACAGACAGGGACGGGAAGCCAGTCCGCCTCGTCCAGCCTCAGACGTTGGCGGTCGTCGGGGAGGACGGCAAGCCAGCTCGGGCGAAGAACCCGCGTGCGGGTGAGCCCGTCGAGCCGCTGCTCGATCAGGACACGTTTGATCGACTCCAAGAGGCTTTGGTCAGGCCTGATAATCGCAAGGTGAAGCCCCGAAGGGGTGCCCGGCGCTATCTGCTCTCCGGGCTCGTCCGTTGCGCCGTGTGCCATCGGCAGATGTACGGCAACCGCTGGGGTGAGACCGGCGGCGAAATGCGGTTCTACTACGTTTGCCAGGGCGGAGCGGATGACAAGCACGCGGTCAGCGTCTCGGGGCACGGCACCGACGCCTTCCTTGAGCGAGTCGTGCTCGACCGGCTGGCCGTCGAGGACATGGAGCGCCCTGCGCCGGAGTTTTCCGGCGACGGTCGGCTCGCCCAGGTGAAAGAAGCGATCACGGAGCTGATGAGTGTGCATCGCACGGGCCTGCTCTCGGGATCGGTCGTGTTCCCCCAGGTCCAGCAGTTGCAGGAGGAGCAGGAGCGACTGGAGGCCGAGCGCGGCGAGTTCATCCGCGCCACCGCAGGGCCGACCACAGCGAGGGTCACGCCCGAGGTGTGGGCAGGCATGTCCACGGATAAGCGCCGGGCCATCGTCGAGACTCTGATCGAGGCCGTCCTTATCCATCCGGGGCGGCAGCGTCAGAACAAGCTCGACTATGACCGGATCGAGGTCGTGTGGCGACAGGACTAGCGCTCGTTCGCGCTCGGCGTTGACACCGCTTGACATGAACATTAAGATCGTGAGTAATCTTGATGACGATCTCAAAACTCGGGATCGTCGGCCTCGTAAATCCCGCGGGGCCGGAGGGAGAGCCTGGACCGGGGTGGGATTGCTCGGTTGATGACTTTGATCATCACGTGCCTGCGCGACGGAGCAGGGATGCCGACAGAGCCTCGAGGCGAAGGTCGCCGGGCTGGGGTGCCGATTGACCCCGGTAACGCTCGTCACAGACGGATGAGCTGTTTACCGGAGGTTTGTCATGTCCGCCCTCGTCGCGGATTCCGTTCAGCAACTCGTCAGTCTTCAGAGCGCCGTTGACCTCGGCTACGGGGCGTACTCGACCCTGCGCCGGTACATCGCAGACGGTCGTCTCCCCGCGGTCAAAATCGGCTCCCGTCTCAAGGTGCGCAGGGCCGACCTCGACGCCCTCGCCGTCTCCGCCGGGCCTGTCGCAGCGACGGAGCTTGACCGGGCCGTCGAGCGAGTGCTCGCCTCGGCCCCTGCTCTCACCGACGCGCAGCGTGAACGCCTCGGTCGTCTCTCTGTCGGTGATAGCCGATGAGCGGCCGCCGAGCACGCGCCCAGCGCCGTCAACCTGCTGACCTTCCCCTGTCCCCCAACCGAGGGAGCGCAGCAACCGAGGGCGGGAGCGAAACGACGGTCATTCTTGGTTCTGAGGATGAAGTCGTTTCAGTCGTTTTCGGCCCCTCAGACAGCCAAAGCTCCAGGTCAGGCGGGGGGACCATGGGCTTGTGTCCCCCCGCCAGCAACGAAGTCGTTTCAGTCGTTTTTGATGGCTCCGAGACGAATTCGACGTCGGTCGGCGAGCTGCCCGAGACGCTTCGTCTGCTCGATCTCGTGGGTACCGACGAAGACCCGTACAAGGAGGGCGGCGCGTGGGCCTACGCCGAGGAACTGGGAGGTCGCGTCTTCTTCATCACGCAGAACGAGCGCTATACGGATGGTCGTGTGCTGCTCGACGAGGCGCAGATCGAGCGGGCCGTCGCGCGCAAGGGCATCACGCGCTGGGCGTGGGTCAAGCACGACAAGGACGTGATCTCCGAGGACGACGTGAAGCGGAACCCGGCGGCCGTGCTGGGCGATCCGAAGGCTGACGGCTATCACGTGGCCGTCGAACGCAAGTCGTTCGCGAGCGTCGGTCAGATCGCCCGTCTGTTCGGGGTGTCGCCGAGCCAGGTCGAAGTCAAGCCTCAGGGGTCCTTCATGGACCTTGTCGAGTATTTGACGCACGAGCATCCGAATCAGCTCGCGAAGGGCAAGCATCACTATGCCGACGAGGAGGTGCACGCGAGCTTCGACTGGCGTCCAGCTCTGGACGACCACAAGCTGGCACGGTCTGCGAAGGCCGGTCAGCGGGCAAGTCTCAAGAAGCGTGACGCGATCCGCGAGGCCGTGATGCTCGGCGAGATGACGCTGAAGCAGGTACGTGAGAACGAGCGCGCGATCTACATCCAGGACCTGGAGAAGCTGCAGAAGCTCCGCCAGGACTTCATGCTGCACCAGCCTGCGCCACGGCATCGGATGAACTACTACATCGGCTCTCCCGCCGGTGCCGTGCGCAAGGGACGGACGGGCAAGACGCAGCTCGCGAAGCTCTTTGCCCGGATGCTCTACCCCGATCTCGAAGCCGACGAGTGCTACCACGTCGCGACGGATGCCCGCGTGCCGCTCCAGAACTACAAGGGGCAGCCGGTGATCATCTGGGACGACTACAGCGTGCCCGGTCTCTTGGCTGCACTCGGCAGCCGGGAAGGCGTGTGGCAGGTCTTCGACGATCACCCGAGCGCGAGCGACGCGAACATCAAGTACGGCTCCGTGCGGCTCGTCCACGCAGTGAACATCATCGCGAAGACGACGCCGTACGCCGAGTACCTCGATGGCCTGGCCGGTGAGTACACCGATGCCAGCGGCAATGTGCACGAGGCCGAGGATCGCAGTCAGTCGTGGGGCCGTTTCCCGGTGGTGTTCGAGGTGACGCCGGACAGCATCGAGATGCTGCTCAATCGCGGCTTCGCAGACGACACCGACGACTTCCTCGCCTACCAGAAGGTCGCCCGGATGAGGGCCAGCATGAAGGCCGTGTGCAGCGGACTCGACGCAATCGAGAGCGATGAGGAGCGCGAGGCCGCGACGTTCCAGGTCGGCGAGGTGCTCCTGCGCCCGATCATCGATCAGCACCGCGCTCTCCAGCCGGTCGCCGATCGTGCGGGTGCGGATGTCGTCGGTGAGTTGCTCGCCGGGATCGAGGTGCTCGACGGCGAGGCGCTGGAGCAGGCGGACGCCGAGCACGCGGCCGAGGTGCACGCCGCGGTGCTCGATGGCGTCGCCGTCGAGGAGGAGCAGCGGCGGCAAGCGCGGCTGGCATCGCAGCGCGAGGAATTGACCAAGGTCAACGAGCATATCGGGCGGCTCCGCGAGGCCGGGTTTTACGAGCTTCCGCAGTCGAGCAGGCGCGAAGTTCTCGACATTATCGAAGGCGGTGCGTCATGAGCGCCGCCGAGACCCGCGACGCCGTGCGTCGCACCCCCTCGCCCGCAGGGAGCGCAAGCGACCGAGGACGAGGGCCAGCGGCGATTGACGACACGAGCGCCAGCGCTGTGTCGGACAATCGCCCTGCTGGCCGAACCCGTCACCATGTCCAGGGAGTCGAGCGCGCAGGCACTGATTCGCCCCCGGCGAATCGTGCCGCGCGGCTCGACGTCAGGCTCACGGCCGCGGAGCGCGAAGCGATCCGTCGGCGGGCCGACCGCCTCGGGACCGCGCCCTCGGCGTGGGTCCGTGCGACGGTACTCGATGCTCTCGATTCCAGGGGCGGGCATGTCGAGGCGATGGAGGCCGCAGCGGCCATGGCGCCCAGTCCCGAGCTGGCGGCAGCGGTCGAGCAGCTGCGCCGGGTCGGGGTGAACTTGAACCAGGTCCTGCGCCGTGGAGGTGCGGTCGATGACCGTCTCCTCGGCGCAGTCCTCGGCGCTGTCGATGAGGTGCGGTCTCGGCTCGGGGACAGGGTGCAGCTGTCATGAGCACGTGTAACGTCCGACCGTCGAAGTCGGCCGCGGACTCGGTGGGATACGCCCTCTACGGCCGTGGGGATGCGGAGCGTGCCGAGCACCTCGCGAACGGTACGAACCGGGCCGCGGAGTTCAGCTGCTCGGTCGGGTCTGCCGAGGATTTCGTCGCCCGTGCCGAGGCGCTGTCGAAGGCTCACGGCCGCAAGGTCGAGTTGTACTCGTACACGCAGAACTTTCCTCCGGACGAGTTCGACGTGAACAGCCCCGACGATGTTCGACGCGTTCACGAGCTGGGGGTGAAGCTGGCGAAGCGGCTGAACTCGGCAGATTACCTCGTTGCGACGCATATTGACTCTGCCGCTGGCCATGCGCACAACCACGTGTACCAGATCAATCACGACCGGCTTACCGGTAAGGCGCTCAAGCGCAACACCTCGTGGAAACGGGGTCTTCGGTGGACAAACGACAAACTCATGAAAGATGAGGGCTGCCGGGTGCTGCCGTCGCCCGAGCGGCCCCCGCTCGACTGGTCTCAGAGGCGTGAGGAGTTCGCAGTCGGAGGTTTTGAGCGCGAACTCGGTGACCGTGTTGCCGACTCGTTGCGCGACCCCCGCTCCGTCTCCCGCGAGGCGTTCACCGACGTGCTTTCGGAGCACGGCGTCACCCTCGCGGAGACGAAGCGGGACGGCCTCACCTACAAGATGCGCAGGTCTGACAACGGGAAGATCGGCAGGCGTAAGGCATCCGGTCTCACTCCTGAATTCACCGCCGAAGGTACACAACAGATTTTCGAGTTTCACAGCAATAGCAAGGAAAGGGAGAAGCAGGACGATGGGTATTTACGAGGATATGAGCAACGAGAGGATCGAGCAGCAGCAGGCCTCGACCTCGCCCGCGCACGACTCGAACTCGCAGAGGCTGAGGCAGGTCGAGGAGCAGGTCGCCGAGCAGGGGGTCGCACTCAAAGAGACCGTGCAGACGCTCACGCGGCTGCGTCTGAACGGGAACGGAGCTTCGGCCGACGCCGAGGTCGTGGAACGGCTCGCAGCGTCTCTGGAGGCTCTGCGAACCGAGGGCGCGACCGAGGTCGCTCGCTCTGAGGCCTTCGCGAATCAACTCGTCGCCGATCTCCGCGGCCGCACGTCCGTGACCCTCGACAGCTCCGAGGTTGCCCGGATCGTCGGCGACGACGTGGCCGAAGCCGTCGCCGAGGCTGTCAAGCCCCGCATCGAGGCGCTGCGTGCCGAGATGGAGAGGACGGCGACCTCGATCCGTGAGGTCATGGCGTCGAACCTCAAGGCGATCGATAAGCGGATGACCCGGGCTGAGGCCGTGCAGGAACGGGTCGTGGGCATGCGGGCCGTGCTGACGCACGCCGGGGCCGCGGTGCTCCCGTTCGCCCTCGTCGCATTCGTCGCGGTGATCGGCGTCCTGTGCGGCTTCGCCGCCGTGCCCACGGTGACCGGTGCCGAGGGCTTCGGCCGGGTCGCGGTGATCGGCGGGTGGATCGTCGCGTTAGGGCTGTTCGTCGGGGTCGTGATCCTCGGCGGGGCGAAGCTTGCGCAGAAGTTCAGGGAGTGGTCGCGGTGACGGCGCAGGGCAAGACTGTACCTCTCGTGCACCTCGGCGCTAAGGCGTCCCCGGAGGATCGGCGCAGTCGTCGGCTCATCGTCATTCGCGACAGCCTCGGCCGCCACTCGGTGCAGCTCAGTCGCCTCGACCCGCTCGCGGTCGGTCAGCGGAGCCTGTTGTTGTCGAAGCACACGCAGAAGCTCAGCCCGGCGCAGATCGAGGCCATGGAGAGTTGCGTCGAGCCCTGGCAGCACGTGACGGTGCCGTTCCGCGGTTCGAAGGTTGAAGTGTTCGCCGTCGTCGGCGACCTCCTGCCTCGCGGCAATGATGGTCACATCGCGGGACGGTTGCGGTCGTCGCCCGAGCACATCGGCCCCGACGTGCTCGTCCGCCAGCGGCTCGCCGTCGAGGTGGGTCGACTCGTTGCCGACCTCCGCGGCCGGGCCAAGGCCGAACGGGTCCGGGTTGAGGGGGACGGCTGGGACGATGATGAGGGCGGATTCGAGACGAGCCTCGGCCTCGAACGGTATCGCCGCGACGAGGCCGACGAGCGGCAGTTCGGCGGCTGAGCCTAGGCTCAGCGCTCGGGACCCCGTTGCAGTGCGCAGCAGGGTCCCGTTCTACTGACGGCACTTGAGTCCAGGAGCATGCCGATCAGCAGCGCGAGCGGGTTGTCGGTGAGCAGGGCGTCGGCGGCGGTGTCTCCGGTGATGCGAAGGGCCATGACATCGAGCGTAACTCGCATCGAAATTGAAATCCCGAAAATCCGGATGGTTGTGACCGGGCGACGGCGTGCAGTGCCGTGTGGCTAGGCAGAGTCCGAAGAAGCGACCTTGCTCCGCCTGTAGAGGAGGCGCGTGATGATGAAGCCGATTCCCCAGCCGACGACGCCGAACCCCACAAATGTGCCAACAAGGGCGAGCACACCGGTACTTGCGTTCAGGTCAAACCAACCGCTGAAGATCAAGCAAGGAATCACAGTCCCGGCCATCACAGCGGTATGCACGATGGTGCGTTTCAGCAATGACCAACGATCGATGTCATAGATCGGGATCGCGGCGATCACGACTCCGACGATGACCCCCACCGTACGCGTGCCGCGCGCCTGGGCAGGATCATCGATCGCGAAAGAGAGAGCCAGCATGATGACCAGCGTCAACACACCTGACAGCAGGAACCGGACAGCTCGCTTCATACACCCAGGATAGGCGATGCAGCAGATGGGCTCGATCACCCCCAAAAGAGGGGAAGCGCAGCCGCCGCGCCAGTATGGAATCAGCTCCCCATGGTCAGCGCACCTGCTGGTCGAGCAGCATGCCCGTCAGCAGGGCAAAGGAGTCATCGGCGAGGAGGGCATCGGCTTCGGCATCGCCGGAGAGGAAAACTGAGCTCATCCGTCCATAGTGGCATGTAACCAGCCAGCAAGCACCTCAGAGATACCATCGGATCATGATCTGCCCCTGTTCTGGAACGCCGCCCGGCGCCGACTATGACAACTGCTGCCGTCCTGCCTTGGACTCAGAGACATGGCCAACAACAGCTGAGGCGCTTATGCGCTCCCGCTACACCGCGTTCGCCCGCGGAAACGAAGACCACCTCTTTCGCACCTGGCACGCCAAGACCCGGCCCGCCGACATCGGACTCGACACCGACACCACGTGGTTGGGCCTGGAAATCCTGGGCACGACAGAAGGATCGGAATCCGACGAAACGGGAACTGTGCACTTCCGAGCAACATGCCGGGACCACCTCGGCGAGCACACCCTTGAGGAGAACTCCTCATTCGTCCGCAGGGGCGGCCGGTGGGTCTACCTGGATGCTCTCGACTGATCGACCTTCGCAATCGGCGCAGGGGAGAGCCCCCTCGGCCGAAGCTGTCACGGTGATCCACTGAGCGAGTCTCGTACTGGAGGGAGACTTGGGTGCTCAGGATCGAACGTTCATGACCGGGCTATCTGGTCTCTATCCCCTCGAAGCGCAAGACACTGGTCGTGATTCTGGTGGAGATTCTCACAGCGTTCGAGATCGGCCGGATCTATGGCGAGAGGGACGTCAACACAAGCCTGAGTGCAGCGGGAGCCACGTCCAAAAAACGGCAGTCTTCGAAACGTTTCTGCACTGAGTCACCGACCGCGTATCCTTGAAGCTCGGGAAAACAACGGGCATTCACAAGGAGTCTTCATGGGCCAGGCATACCACGCCGATTCGAACGATCTCAATGACAAAGAGATCCTCACGTGGGACACATTCGGCACGTCGGCCAGGGACATGGCGCAGACCATCGCCGACTCCGACTACGACCCCGAGATCGTCATCGCAATCGCCCGCGGCGGCCTGCTGCCTGCCGGTGCACTGGCCTACGCGCTCGGCCTCAAACTCTCCGACGCCATCAATGTCGAGTTCTACACCGATGTCCATGAGACTCTGCCCGACCCGATCCTCCTGGCACCGATGCTCGACATCGAAGCCATCAGAGGCAAGAAACTGCTCGTCGTCGACGATGTCGCAGACTCGGGCCGCACCCTCGCCCTGGTCCTCGAGCTGCTCAAGAAGCACGGCGCCGAAGCCCAGTCCGCAGTGATCTACGCAAAGTCAGCCTCCATCATCGACCCGGACTTCGTGTGGAAGCGCACCGATCAGTGGATCGTCTTCCCCTGGTCGGCAGAGCCCCCGGTCGTCGCCTCCAAATAGGCGGCAGTCCATGTTGAACGCCTGGCGGGATGTCGATGCGCCGTGCGGTCGGGTCAGAGCCTACGTCGACGGCAAAGTGATCCGAGCTCGGGGCATCCGCTATGCCCGCGCGCAGCGTTTCTCCCGTCCCGTCGATGAGCCTCCCGTTGACATCATCGACGGCAGACATCCCAGCCCCGGAAGTCCGCAGCACCGACGCGACCCGAACGCGGGGATGACCTTTGATCAGCTTGGGGGCCTGCCCACCAGCGAAGACTGCCTGCGGGTGAGCGTGACATCTCCCGCGAACACGGGCGACGACGTTTCGGCACTGCCTGTGCTCGTGTGGATCCACGGCGGTGCCTACGTCGCTGGCGCAGGTGACGCGGCAATCTACGATCCGCACACCCTCGTCGAGGAACAGAACATCATCGTCGTCTCGGTCACCTACCGCCTCGGCGTTCTGGGTTTCTTGGGAACAGGTAAGCCCGAACATGCCAACCTCGGCCTCCTCGACCAGATTTCGGCACTGCGGTGGGTCCAGCGCAACATCGCAGCATTCGGGGGAGACCCGCACAATGTCACGATCGCGGGGCAGAGCGCCGGTGCTGACGCCTGCGCTCACCTCATGATCGCCGAGGCGACCGATAGCCTCTTCCGCCGCGTGATCCTGGCGTCGGCGCCACTGGGACTCGCCGGTGGCACCGAACCGATGAATTGGGCCATGGCGAAGGTCGCCGAGAAGATCGACCCCGAGGCCAGCGTCGACGATATCCTCGCCGCACAGGACGAAGTGCACAAGGCTGCATTGGTCGGCGGACTGCACGCTGGCATGTGCTTCGGCGTCCACTACGGCGCCTATCCGTTGCCGGCGAAATCCGACGCCGCTGCCGCATGGTCAGAAGCCGCACGCAAATACGATGTGCTCATGACCCGCACGGAACGCGAGATCGCCTTCTTCGCCGGTTTCGTCCCCGCCTTCCGGCGTCTGCACGACCGCCACCTGACCTCCCCGATGCTCGAATCGCTGATCTCAGGCATCACCTCGGCGGTCTACACTCGTGCGGCTAAAGAATTCTACGATCGGCACCGCATGTCTGGAGGTCAAGGCACACGCCTCCTCATCGTCTCTCGCGGCGACGGCAGCTTCTTCGACGCCGCGCACTCCGGGGACCTTCCTCTGCTGTTCCCTGGCAACATCTGGCACGACAGCTTCCTCGACTACGGCCAATCGGCACAGATCGCGGGTCCAGAGCTGCGCAATATTTGGGGACGTTTCGCGACCTCGGGCGCATTGCCGCGGGTTTCCGTGCCCGGGCTCATCGACATCCTCGGCTGATCTTGCGGCAGTGAGACGCCGGTTCGCGTCAGTGCCGTGGACTATCGTTGGCTCATGGACTCACACCAGGTCTCAGCCGCCCGCTTGATCTCCCAGGGACTCATCGATTCGCCGCGATCGGAAACAGCCACGGCCCAGTCGGTCGCCCGACATCTCGGGTGTGTCCAGGCTCAGGCGTTGGGTGGTGCACTGGTCTCGATCGCGCTGCGCACTGGATCCTCGGTCGCTGCCGTCCGTGAGGCGATGGACTCTGGGAACATCATCCGAACGTGGACGCAGCGAGGCACGATTCACCTGGCCACGGCTGAGGACCTGGGCTGGATCCTCGGGCTGACCGGACAACGGACCTTGAAATCTGTGGCGAAGCGGCGTGAGTCCTTCGGCATCGACGATGCGATGGTCGACGATGCCGCACAACTGGCCGAAGAAGCGATCCGCGACCGTGGGCCCCTGACCCGCCAAGAACTGCTCGATGCCTTCGAACCTCTGCAGGCGGGCAAGGAATACGGGCACGAACGCTACCTCATCACCACCCTGGCGCTGCGCAACATCATCGTTCAGGGACCGATGGTCGAAGGCAAAGATGATATGAAATACGTCCTCACCGCAGACTGGATCCCGAACCCTGTCGAACTCGACGCCGAGGCCGCCGTGCACGAATGGATGCGACGCTACGTCCTCAGCCACGGGCCCGTGACCATCGACGACGCCGCACGGTGGACGGGACTGCCCAAAACACCCGTGCGCACAGCCATAGCCGCAGCGGTAGCCGAAGGCGAGGTCGTCGAGGTCAGCATCGACGGCCGTGAGCACTTTCAAGCACCCGAGTTGGCAGACCAGCTGCACGAGAGCCGCTCACGGGCGAATGAACTCCTCCTGCTGCCTGGATTCGATGAGATCATCCTCGGCTACAAGGATCGCAGCGCCACCTTGGACCCGGCGCACGAGAAGCTCGTCGTCCCCGGTGGCAACGGCATGTTCAAGAACACCCTCATCGACGGCACAAAGGCTCAGGCAACGTGGAAGCGTTCACCGCGCAAGACCGGACCACGCCTGATCATCGAACCCTTCGGCGGTGATGGCGTCGACCGTGACCGCGCCGAGGCTGCTGCCGCCTCTCACCCCGCCTTCGCCTGAGGCTGCGATGAAGGTCGGAATCCTCGTCAACCCCAAACATGCACAAACCATGCGCGCCTATGCCTGCCTCGTCGAGATCCTCAAACGGGAACGGATCACGTATCGCAGCGCCACAACGACGCGGCAATGGCCGGGGGCCGAACAGTCGAAGCAGATGCTCGACTGGGGCGCAGATCTGATCGTCGTGCTCGGAGGCGATGGCACGCTGCGCGCCAGCGCTCCGATCTTGGCTGCTGCCGAGGTGCCAGTGGCAATCATTCCGACCGGCACCGCGAATGTCCTGTCCAGGCACATCGGAATCCGCTCGGCTGAGCACGCACTCGGCTTGGTCGAGTCTCATCTGGGGTCCATCCCACTGCGCAGTTGCGAAGTTCCCGTCAACGAGGCCCACTGCCTCACCGCTGATGGTCCGCGATGTGAACAATTCCTATCCATGGCCGGGATCGGAGGAGATGCGAGAGCCATCGCAGGGCGAGCCGGTCTGCCGGGTTTCCTCGGGTATGCCTGGGGCGCTGCCCGCGCGCTGTTCGCACCACTTATCAACGTCGAGATCGCAGGGCCGCAGCTCGAGGCCCCGACTCGGGTGTGGTCGGTGATGGCGTCGAAGACGGCTCGACCTGCAGGTCCGATTCCGGTGTTCGACCACGCCGAGGTGAGCGCAGGAGAACTCGAGTTCCTGGCCGTCGCCCTCACCACGACGAAACCCCGCCAGCGCCTCGTCGATTGGGCGCGGGTGGGGTGGGACTGTGTGAACAGGCGCCCGGCAACGAACCCCTCACTGCACTATTGGCGAGGGACTGAACTCAGCATCAGTCTCGATGGTCCCGCACCGGTCCAACTCGACGGCGACCTCATCGGTGATTGCCGCCGGCTGGACCTGCGGGCCGGAACCAGTTCGCTGAGAGTCCTAGCGCCGGGCCGGCGTGGACTCGTACTCAAATAGCGCTGCTTCCTCTGGGCACACGAACGTGTCGGAGATGACTCCAACTGCGCGAACCCGGAACTTTACACGGTCGCTTTGAGGCTGTGCAGGAATTCTTCGTGGATCCGCATATCCGTCCCGAGCTCCGGATGGAAACTACCGCCCCAAATATTTCCCTGCCGCACCAGCACCGGTACCTCAGCGTAATCGGCGAGCACCTGGACATCAGTGCCGAGATTCAAAATCTGTGGGGCTCGAATGAATGTCGCTTCGAATGCGCCGTCGAGCCCGGTGACCTGCACAGGTGCACAGAACGATTCCCGTTGCCTGCCGTAGGCATTGCGGGCCACCGTGACATCAAGTCCGCCGAGGCGATCGAAGCCATCCAGCGAATCGTCCGTGAGCCGATTGGCCAGAAGAATGAGTCCCGCGCACGTGCCGAAGACCGGCAGACCAGCACTGATCTTCTCCTCGAGTGCGGGGAAGAGCCCAGTGGTGGCAGCGATGCGCACCATGGCCGATGACTCGCCACCGGGCAGAATGATCGAATCGATGCTCTCGAGGTGCTCCGGTCTGGTGACTTTGCGGGAGGCCACCCCCAGGGAGTCGAGCACGCCGAGGTGCTCTCGGAAGGCTCCCTGGAGGCTGAGGACGCCGACAATCACCAGCCGCGCTCCGCCAGGCGGTGGGGTGCTGGAACGTCTGCGACGTTGATGCCGACCATCGCATCGCCGAGTCCACGGGAGGCTTTCGCCACTGCGATCGGATCATCGAAGTGAGTGGTCGCCTCGACGATGGCTTTGGCGCGAGCCTCGGGGTTGCCGGACTTGAAGATGCCGGAGCCGACGAAGACGCCGTCGGCGCCCAACTGCATCATCATCGCAGCATCGGCCGGAGTGGCGATGCCGCCGGCGACGAAGGTCACGACGGGCAGTCGCCCCAGTCCGGCGACCTGCTTGATCAGGTGGTATGGGGCCGCGTGCTCCTTGGCCGCGACGTAGAGCTCATCCTCGCTTTTAGCACCCAGTGCTCTGATCTCGGAGTTGATGGTCCGCAGGTGGCGCATCGCCTCGGAGACGTCGCCGGTGCCTGCCTCACCCTTCGAGCGGATCATCGACGCGCCCTCTGTGATGCGCCGCAGTGCCTCGCCGAGGTTGGTCGCACCGCAGACGAAGGGCACCTTGAAGACGGACTTGTCGATGTGATTGACGAAGTCTGCGGGGGAGAGGACCTCTGATTCGTCGATGTAGTCCACACCGAGAGTCTCGAGGATCTGAGCCTCGACGAAGTGCCCGATTCGGGCTTTGGCCATGACCGGAATCGATACGGCAGCGGTAATACCGTCGATGAGGTCGGGGTCGCTCATCCGGGCCACTCCGCCCTGAGCGCGGATGTCGGCGGGCACGCGTTCGAGCGCCATGACCGCCGAGGCGCCTGCAGCCTCCGCGATGCGTGCCTGCTCCTCGTTGACGACGTCCATGATGACGCCGCCCTTGAGCATCTGGGCCAGGCCGGTGTTGAGCAGGGTCTGTGTCTGTGTCATTGTCGTACTTTCCGTTCGTGGTGAGCCCGATGTGAGCAAGCATGGTGAGCCCGATGGGCCGGGCGAATTGATCGGTGAGAACGGCCGTTCACCACAAGACTAGATCCACGGGTGGCTCAACAAGAGTGCCAGAAAACATGAAAAGTTTTAGGCCAGTATGATCGGGGCATGTCTCCTGCTCAACCGACGCGTCCCACTGTTGCCCAGTCGGAAACGCTTCTGCTCCGAGCCGACGGAATTGCGCTGCCCATCGACATCGATCGGGACGTCTCGACGTCGCTGCCTGATCAGCTTGTGGCCGAGATCAGGCGACTCATCGCCGCCGGGGCGGTTCGTCCCGGCGAACCGGTGCCTGCCAGCAGGCGTCTGGCCGCCTACCTCGATGTCTCTCGTGGGACCGTCGAAACCGCTTACGCCCAACTCGTCGTCGAAGGCTTCCTCGTCACAGCCGAACGCTCCGCGACACGGGTGAACCCGGAGCTGCCGAGCACGCCGCGCACACGCAACCCACGGATGCGCTCACCGCAGGTCCCACGACGCAGGCTGCGCAGCTTCGTCGACCTGCGTCCCGGCTTCGGCGGCGACAACCCACTGCAGGAGCCCGCATTCCGCAGGGCGTGGCGTGATTCGCTCGACATCGATCCTGGTCCGATCGATCCGCTCGGCCAGCCGCAGGCCAGATGGGCGATCGCCGACCACCTGCGCCTGACGCGGGGGATGAACGTCGACCCTGATGACATCATCCTCACCAGCGGGTCCCGTGATGGGCTTCGTCTGCTCCTCACGACGGGAGTTGAGGGTGCGATCGGCGTCGAGAACCCCGGGTTTCCGGGTCTGCGTCAGGCCATGTCCGACCGCGATCTCCGGCCCATCGACACGACACACCTGGCCGATGGCACTCCTGACCACCTCGGCGCGGTAGTCGTCACCCCCAACCATCAGTTCCCGCACGGAACCACCATGCCCATCGACCGGCGCGTCAAACTTCTGGAATGGGCGCAGGCGACCGGCGTCATCGTCATCGAAGACGACTACGACAGTGAAGCCCGCTACACCCGCACCGTCGTGCCCACCCTCTACGATCTCGCGGAGTCCACAGACACTTCGGCCCAGGTGGTTCACATCGGCACCTTCTCGACCTTGCTGACCTCGGCCGTATCCACCGGGTACATCATTGCCCACGGGGACATCGGCCACCGTTTGAGCAGCATGCGCACCGCTCTGGGCCCGGCCTTCTCACCGGTCATGCAGACAGCGATCGCGTCCTATCTGAGCTCGGGAGGATTGCGGCGGCGCATCTCGCGTGGGCGGCGCAGACTCAGAGCTGCCGAGGTGGTCGTGGCCGAAGTGGGGGCGATCCCCGGTCTCGTCCACGAAGGTCGGACCCTCGTCATCGAGACGCGAGCGACCACTGCGGCACGGCTTCGCACCGATCTGGCAGAGCGAGGGATACTCGTGGCTTCGCTGGCGGCCGGATGGAGTGCGGACAGCGACGTCAGACACGGTATCGTCATCGCCCACTCGAACGTGGAAGCCGCCGTGCTGCACCAGGCGTTGGAGACGGTGCAGTCTTTGTTGAGCGAGCGTGGCCAGAGATGATCAGGCAGGAGCGGTTGAGTAGGATCGGAGAATGATGAAATTCGGGTTCGTCGCCGATGGCGTTGCCAAGCTGCTCATCGCAGTCGCTCTCTGCGCATTTCTTCCCGCAGTCGAGTCATTCCTGCTCGCACCCAGGTGGCTGGCGATCACGGCGACCGTCCTGCTCTTCCTCAGCGCCGCCACGGAGATCTCCTATGGTGTCCGCAAAGGGGAGAAGCGCTATGTGAAGTACCTTGCGATCTTCGACTCGCTCTGGGTGGTCTCGACGATCATCGCCGTGATCTTCGCCCTCGTCGGCAGCCCGGCGTCAGGCTTCATCTGGTTCGGCTTCACTGGGCTCGGCTCGCTGGCCATCGCCATCGTATTCACCACTGGAGCCAATGGCCCCGACTTCGCCGAAGACGAGAGTTCTGACGGGACTTCAGTATCGACCGACTGAACACACCTGGCGGCTGAACACAGTGAGTAGCTGAACCGGACTTAACCTCAGCGGTTGAACGCGATGGCGGCGTGATAGCCCGCAGGCAGTCCGGACTCCAGGTCGAAGATCTCGACGTCGGGGTGCGGAGAGTTGGGTGAGGCAGCGGCGCCGATGTAGTCCATACCTGGGTCGCGTGCCAGGCCCGTGCTGAGAGCTTTGAGGAAAGCTTCCTTCCGTGCCCAGACACGGACGAAGTCGGTCGCCAGCTCGGATTTCGGGACCTGTTTGAGTTCGGACTGTTCTTTCGGGTGAAGCAGCGACATCGCCTCGGCTGCGACCGCGTGTTCGGGCACAGCTTCGAGGTCGATTCCGATGGGATCGTCGGCGACAGCCACGAGGACTAAGCGCCTGGCTCGCGTGACGGAGAACTCGCATTCCTCGACTCGTGGTTTGCCGGCCGAGTCGAGACGGATATCAATGTCTGCTGGGTCGCGGTCAAGGTGCGTGCCGAGGACGTGGCGAAGAATTACCCGCCCTGCAGCCCAGGTGGCTGCGGCATCGGGTTCGAATTCACTCGCATAGTTCATCTCCTGCTTCGTCAGCGAGGAGAGATCGATGCGTGCCCATTCGGCCTCAGCGTCAGTGTCGGCGAGGACGATGGTGGAATCGAGCTGGGTCGGCAGGAGCGTGAAACCGGGGTGGGACTCCATGTATCAGCGGCCCAGAGCCTTCGTGATCTTCTTGAGCTTGCGATTGAGCACGAAGATCCGCACGGATCCGATGATGCCGGCGATGAAGATGCCGCCGATCGCGGCGAAGAGCATGGCAACGCCCAGCGGCAGCTGGAACTGCCAGCCGAAGTACTGGAAGTCGGCGGGGACGTTGTTCTGCAGAATGAAGATGAGCAGGAGCACGACGATGGCGGCGCCGAGGATGAGGGAGACCCACATTCCCGCCGACATGCCCGAGCCACCCTTGAGCTGAGACAGGTCGGCATTCTTGCCTGCAGGAGTCGGTTCCTGGCGCTGCGCCGGTTCCGTCTGCTGTGTCGGATCAACCTGCTGTGTCGGTGCGACCTCGCGGGTGTTCCCGGTTGCCGGATCCTCGTCGCCGAGCACGGACTGTGTCTCGGCTAGCAGCTCTTCGGGCGTCTGAGATTCGCCACGGGGGTCTTGAGTACTCATGCGCCCATCATAGTCGCTGATGGGCGCATGAGTCAGGTGATGCGGCGTCTGACCTGAAGAAGTGAGATCAGATGCGTGTGTCGCTCAGATCAGACCTTCGCGCTCAGCGAGGAGATGATCTCGTTGAGTGTTGCCGAGGGACGCATGGCCGAGTCGAGCTTCGCCTCGTCCGGGTAGTAATAGCCACCCAGGTCGACCGGGCTGCCCTGCACCTCGAGAAGTTCGGCCGAGATCTTCTCGGCGTTGGTCTCGAGTGCTTCAGCGACAGGCTTGATGGCCTCGGCCAGTGGTTCGTCAGTGGTCTGCTTGGCCAGGTTCTGTGCCCAGTAGAGGGTGAGGTAGAAGTGGCTGCCACGGTTGTCGATCTCGCCGACCTTGCGTGACGGCGACTTGTTCTCTTCGAGGAATGTGCCGGTCGCAGCATCGAGCGTGTCGGCAAGCACACCGGCACGGGCATTGCCGTGGACGTTGAACTCGTGACGGAACGATTCGGCCAGGGCGAGGAACTCACCGAGGGAATCCCAGCGGAGGTGGTTCTCCTCGACCAGCTGCTGGACGTGCTTCGGGGCCGAACCGCCGGCACCCGTCTCGAAGAGGCCGCCACCGGCGATGAGCGGAACCACAGAGAGCATCTTCGCCGAGGTGCCCAGTTCCAGGATCGGGAACAGGTCGGTGTTGTAGTCACGTAGGACGTTGCCGGTCACCGAGATGGTGTCCTTGCCCTCACGGATGCGATCGATCGAGAACTGGGTCGCTTCGACCGGGTTCATGATGCGGATGTCGAGACCCTCGGTGTCGTGATCGCCGAGGTACTCTTCGACCTTGGCACGCAGGTTGCGGTCATGGGCACGGGTCTCGTCGAGCCAGAACACGGCCGGAGTCTCGGAGAGGCGGGCGCGGGTGACGGCCAGCTTGACCCAGTCGCGGACCGGGACGTCCTTGGTCTGGCAGGCACGCCAGATGTCACCGGCGGCGACATCATGGGACAGAATGACCTCACCGGCGGAGTTGACGACCTCGACGACGCCGTCCTGGGCGATTTCGAAGGTCTTGTCGTGGCTGCCGTACTCTTCGGCCTTCTGGGCCATGAGTCCGACGTTGGGAACGGTGCCCATCGTGGTCGGGTCGAAGGCACCGTTGGCACGGCAGTCCTCGATCACAGCCTGGTAGACACCGGCGTAGGAGGAGTCTGGGATGACGGCCAGGGCGTCCTGGGTCGCATCGTCCTTGTTCCACATCTTGCCGCCCACGCGGATCATCGCGGGCATTGAGGCGTCGACGATGACATCGGAGGGCACGTGCAGGTTGGTGATTCCCTTATCGGAGTTCACCATCGCCAGGGAGGGACCTTCGGCCATGCCCTTGTCGATGCCTGCCTTGACGCCTTCAGCGACATCGGCTGGAAGTGCGTCGAGCCCGCCGAGGATGGCGGCCAGTCCGTTGTCGGAGGTCAGGCCCGCCTCGGCGAGGGCAACACCGTATTCGGCGTAGACCTCGGGGAAGAACGCCTCGATGACGTGTCCGAAGAGGATCGGGTCGGAGACCTTCATCATGGTGGCCTTGAGGTGGACGGAGAACAGGATGCCCTCGTCCTTGGCCCTTGCGATCTGAGCCCTGAGGAACTTGTGGAGTTCGGCCACATCCATCTTGGTGGCGTCGATGATTTCGTCAGCGAGGACAGGCAGCGATTCCTTGAGCACAACGGTCTCGCCCGAGGCAGGACGCAGGCGGATGGCCAGGGTGTCATCGGCCGGGATGACAACGGACTTCTCATTGTCACGGAAGTCACCCGAAGCCATGGTGGCGACATTGGTCTTCGAGTCAGAGGACCAGTCACCCATCGAGTGAGGGTGGGCCTTCGCGAAGTTCTTCACAGCCTGTGGGGCGCGACGGTCGGAGTTGCCCTCACGCAGGACCGGATTGACTGCTGAACCTTTGACCTTGTCATAGCGGGCCTTGGCATCGCGCTCATCATCGGTCGATGGCTCGTCCGGGTAGGCGGGCAGTTCGTAGCCCTGCGACTGGAGCTCGGCGATGGTGGCCTTGAGCTGGGGGACGGAAGCCGAGATGTTGGGCAGTTTGATGATGTTGGCTTCAGGGGTTTTGGCCAGATCGCCCAGTTCTGACAGAGAATCAGGGACCTGCTGGTCCTCGGGGAGGCGATCGGTGAACTGCGTCAGCACACGCGCGGCGAGGGAGATGTCGCGGGTCTCGACCTTGACACCCGCCGAGGTGGCGAATGCTTCGATGATCGGCTTGAGCGAGTACGTCGCCAGAAGCGGTGCTTCATCGGTGCGCGTATAAATGATTTTGGCCATGGTGATGGACTACTCCACATCGTCTCGGGGTTTGACCTCACCATCCTACCGTTGACCGTCAGCGGCGCAGCTTCCCGGTAGGGTTCTGTCTCGTCACGAACAACAAGAGAATCATTACGAACGACAAAGAGAGGATGACGGTGGCCAAGCTCTACTTCCGTTATGGGGCGATGAATTCCGGAAAGTCGACCGCTCTCCTGCAGGCCGCCTTCAACTACGAGGAGCGCGGCCAGCGAGTGCTGCTGGCCAAACCTCACATCGACACGAAGGGCGCCGGTGAGATCGTCTCTCGTCTTGGCGTGACCCGGGAAGTCGACTTCCTCATCCCCGCTGGCTCCGACGTCGAGACAATCTACGGCGAGCACGCGGACTACGTCGATCATGATGCTCTGCTCGAATCCATCGACACCCCCAAAGCACGAGTGGCCTGCCTGCTCATCGACGAGGCCCAGTTCCTCGAACCGCTCCAGGTCGATTCGCTCATGCGCATCGCCACCAACGCCTCGGTGCCGGTGATGTGCTATGGCATCCGCACCGATTTCCGCACCAAGGCCTTCCCCGGTTCGGGCCGACTGCTTGAGATTGCTCACACTCTGGAGGAACTCAAGACGATCTGTCGCTGCGGCCGCAAAGCGATGTTCAACGGCCGCCTCGTCGATGGCCAGTTCATCTTCGACGGTGACCAGGTCGCCATCGACGGCAACGCGGTGACCTACGAATCATTGTGTCCACGCTGTTATCTCGAGTACTCGGGCGGTAGGCTCAGTGCGGTGGTCTCCTGACCGTCGAACTGCCCTCCTGACCTCGAACATCACATCTGATCTCGACACTTGCTAGGAGCTCTCTTGCGCATTTGCGTCCACCCCCTCAACGACAATCCGGGCTCACCGGTCATCGTCTTCGGAAACGCCCTCGGCACCCGAGCCTCCCTCTGGGCGGCAGTCGCGGCCAGGTTGGCCGACGACTATCAGATCTATCTCTCCGACCTGCCCGGCCACACCCATCCTCGAACAGATGAGGCAGACGATTTCACGCTCTCGGACCTCGCGGCGGGCCTCGTGTCGAGCCTGGCTGAACTGGGTGTGGAGAAATTCACCTACTGCGGAGCCTCGATCTCCGGCGGCATCGGCCTGACGCTGGCACTCGACCACCCCGACTCGCTGACCGGCCTCGTGGCCTGCTCGACGGCGACGAAATTCGGCACCGCCGATACCTGGGCAGAGCGCATCAAGGACGTCGAGGAGGACGGAACCCGCGGCCAGCTCGACGACACCGCCGACCGGTGGTTCGCCGCCGGCTTCCTCACGGAGGACATCGCGTCTGGACCGGCTGTCCTGACCGATCTTGCAATGATCGATGATGCCGCCTACATCGCCTGCGCACGGGCCCTGACCCAGTACGACGTGACCGGCCGCCTCGAAGCCATCTCCACGCCGACCCTGTTCATCGCCGGCGCGCAGGATCCCGGCTGCACCCCCGAAGCCATGACCGAGCTCTCGGCACAGGTGACCGACTCCACGATTGCCGTCGTCCCTGACGCGGCCCATCTGCCCATGGTCGAACATCCGGACCTCGTCTTCGACCACATCGAACAGTTCTTGAGTAAGGTGTAGCCCACCAGCATCCGACATTGCTCGATGAGGAGCGCAGATGACTCAGGACAAGAATTCATCCACGGGCGGCTCAACCGAAGTCGGCGAACTCTCACCCGGAGAACGAGCGCCCAGACTGGCTAAACGCACCGTCCGGATCCGGTGGACCGGCTTCCTGCTCGGACTGATCCTCTCCACCCTCGTCTATGCCATCATGCCGGGCGACCTTGACCACGGAGTCAGACTCACAGCGGCAATCGCCGTGCTCATGGCTGCCTGGTGGATGACCGAAGCGCTGCCGATCGCCGCCACGGCTCTGGTTCCGCTCGTCGCATTCCCGGTTCTCGGCACAGATATCGAGATGAAGACCGTCGGTGCCTCCTACGGTAATCCGATCATCTTCCTCTTCCTCGGCGGCTTCCTCATCGCTCTGGCGATGCAGCGCTGGAACCTCCACCGCCGAATCGCCCTGGTGACCCTGAGCATCATGGGAAATAAGCCTGGACCGATGATCGCCGGCTTCATGATCGCCACCGGATTCGTCTCCATGTGGGTCTCCAATACCGCCACTGCCGTGATGATGCTGCCGATCGGGATCTCGGTGCTCATGATCGTGAGCAAAGTCGTCGGCGGTGCGATTGCCGCCGACGCTGACCGGGCCGACTCCGGCAAGGACTCCGGCCTGGGTACGGCAGTGAGATCCAACTTCGGCACTGCCCTCATGCTGGGCATCGCCTATTCCGCCTCGATCGGGTCATTGGGAACCATCATCGGCACCCCGCCGAACCTGTTCCTGGTCGGATACCTCGAGGAGAACCACGACATCTCCATCGGCTTCGGCCAGTGGATGCTCGTGGGTGTTCCATTGTCGATCGTCATGATGATCATCGCCTGGTTCCTTCTCGTCAAGGTCCTCTTCAAACCTGAGATCGATGAGATCCCCGGCGGCAGGGAGCTCATCCGCGACGAATTGAAGAAGCTCGGCCCCATGTCCACCGGCGAGAAGCTGGTCCTGGCCATGTTCATCCTCGCCGCAGTCTGCTGGATCACTCAGCCGCTGATCTTCGACGAGCCGCCGATCAGCGACGAAGGCATCGCCATGGCCATCGGCCTCCTCCTGTTCCTCATCCCCGGCGGGGCCAACCGCGGAGTCAAGCTGCTCGACTGGGACACCGCGGAGAACCTGCCCTGGGGTGTGCTGCTTCTCTTCGGGGGAGGATTGGCGCTGTCGGCACAGTTCTCCTCCTCGGGTCTGACCGAATGGATCGGCAAATCGACCAGCGGGCTCGGGGTGCTCCCGACGATCCTCATCGTCGCCATCTTCGCGACCATCATCCTGTTCCTCACCGAACTGACGTCGAACACCGCCACCGCAGCAACGTTCATCCCCGTGGTCGGCGGAGTTGCGATGGGGCTCGACCTTGACCCGCTGCTGCTGACCATCCCCGTAGCTCTGGCGGCTACGTGTGCATTCATGCTGCCGGTGGCGACCCCACCGAACGCAGTCGCCTACGGCTCCGGCTACGTCACTGTGGGGCAGATGATCAAGGGTGGTGTGCTGCTCAATGTCATCGGGATCGTGCTCATCACGGCGACGGTCTACCTGCTGGCCATTCCAGTATTCAACATCATGCTCTGAAAAGTGGCGAACCTTGGCAGACTGGTGCCATGACACTTCTCTTCTCACCCATGACATTGCGCGCCGCCGAGATCGCCAACCGTATCTGGCTGGCCCCGATGTGCCAGTACTCCTGTGAGGCCGAAGACGGAATGCCCGGCACCTGGCACCTCGTCCACCTCGGGGCACGCGCCCAGGGCGGATTCGGGCTCATCCTCACCGAGGCCTCAGCGGTGTTGCCCGAAGGCCGGATCTCACCCCAGGACGCAGGCATCTGGAACGACGACCAGGCCGACGCCTGGTCGTCCATCACCGAATTCGTCCATTCGCAGGGCAGCCGGATCGGTGTCCAGCTGGCACACGCAGGCCGCAAGGCGAGCACCTATCGGCCCTTCGGGGGCAACCCCCGGGGCAGCGTGCCCGAGGCCGAGGGAGGCTGGCCCACCCTCGGCGCCAGCGCCATCGCCTACCCCGGCTACGAAACACCACAGGAGATGACGAAGGACGACATCGCCGAGGTGGTCGATGCCTTCGCCTCGGCCGCGGCCCGTGCCGTCGGTGCCGGGTTCGACGTCGTCGAACTCCACGCCGCCCACGGCTACCTGCTTCATTCGTTCCTGTCTCCGCTGTCAAACGAACGCAGCGATGAGTACGGCGGCGACCTGACCGGACGTTCGAGGCTGCTGACTGAGACCTATCAGGCCGTGCGTGCAGCAGTGGGGGAGAACGTGCCCGTTCTGGTCCGTCTCTCCGCCAGCGAATGGTGTGAAGGCGGCTTCGACATCGCCGAAGCGGTCGGGGTCTCCCGTGATCTCAGAACCCGTGGTGTCGACCTCATCGACGTCTCGTCCGGAGGCAACTTCCCGGTCAAGGTGCCCGTCGGACCCGGCTACCAGGTACCGCTGTCTGCCGCGATCCGGGCAGAAGGAGTGAGCACCGGCACCGTCGGCCTCATCACCGATCCGGAACAGGCCGAGACGATCCTGGCCTCGGAGCAGGCGGACGCAATCTTCCTGGCCCGGGCAGCGCTGCGCGAACCAGCCTGGCCGCAGCGAGCAGCCCACGATCTCGGAGTCGAACCGGGACCGTATCCACCGCAGTACACAAGAGGAGCATGGTGAACCGACAATGACGAACACTATCGAGACCGAACACGTCGTCATCCGCAGCATCGCGGTGTCCGACATGGCTAACAACGTCTACCTCATCACCGCCAAGGAGTCGGGAACACAGGTCCTCATCGACGCCGCAGACGATGTTGACGCAATCAAGGAACTCATCGCCTCCGCTGCTGAAGACACCTCGGCGGACCCAGTCCTGCAGGCGATCATCACGACACACCAGCACTGGGATCACATTCGAGCGCTGCCGGCCACCTCGGCGGCATTCCCCGACGCGATGACGATCGCAGGCAGCGACGATGCGGAGGCAATCACAGCGGCCGAGGGCGTGGAGATCGCACGAGCGGTCGATCATCTCGACGTCGGAGACTTCGGCGGGTTCGTCCTTCAGGCGATCGGACTGCGCGGGCATACTCCGGGGTCGATCGCGCTGCTGCTGCGCGATGGGGCAGAGACCATCCTGTTCTCCGGCGATTCGCTGTTCCCGGGCGGGCCCGGGAAGACATGGAGCAGGGAGGATTTCGTCTCACTCCTGGACGACCTTGAGGACAGGGTTTTCGCACAGCTGCCCGACGAGACTCGGGTGCTGCCCGGACACGGTGATTCCACTACTCTGGGCGAGGAGTGGCCGAAGCTGGAGGACTGGCGCGAACGCGGCTGGTGATCAGTCGCGACGACTCATCAGGGTGGTCGAACGATCAGCTGGGTAGGGCGGCGAATCCGAAACCAGCCCAGACGACGGCAACCACGAGTGCGGCGATGATGCCGAGGTTCCACGACGTGGTGATGGTGCGTTCGCCTCGCGGGTTCGACAGCTGCGCATCGCTGAGTCCGGAATGATGGTCGAGCACGGTATCGACGGCGGGATTGGGATTGTCCATCAGCCTGCGGACGCCGTGCTCGTCCCTCTCCATCTTCTTGCCCCTGCCTGCCAGGGGCCACGAAGAGAAGACCTTCTCATGGGTACGGACCCCGAGTCCGAAGTGGATGTCGAACCCATCGACGTGGTTCCAGGGGATGCGGACCGACTGCAGCGGATTGATCAGCGCAAGCTCCCGGTGGCCCAGCTCGACGCGAGGAAACCGATAGAGCGCATAGACAACCGTGACGACGGCGATCGGGATACCGGCCACGGCGAGGCCCCTGAGCGTGAAGTCACCGATGGCGATCGACCCGACCCCCACTGCACAGAGCGCGGCGATGACGAAGAAGAGCACCGTCGAGCTCGTTGTGCGCACAACTCTCGGCTGATTGTTCCCTGCATTGCGATCTATCTCACTGTTAACCACCTCAACATCCTATCCACTGAGACTGCAGGTTGTGTGCATGTTCCCTTGATCTCGAAACGGTAACGATTGTGAAATTTGCTCAACATGTGGACTCAGTCACAGTGTTGAGTGAATTAGCTTTGAGGCATTCCATGTGAAAAACATGAACGCGATCACACTCCCGACCAGGGAGTGCTCGATCGCACCGCGCCCCGGATTGTGGGCGTGGCTACACAGGCGAAACAGCCTCATGACAACAAGGAGAGAACGTGAACAAGCGCTTCCTCGCGGCCGGAGCCTCAGTTGCCGCAGCAGCAATGGTGCTCACTGCGTGCACACCCCCCGGCGGCGGAGACGATGAGAAGTCGTCAGAGAAATCGAGTATCAACATCGGATGGAACGAATCCTTCCGATCGATGAACACCTTGACAGCCAACGGCAACGCCGTCTCGAACTCCATTCTCACCTACATGATGAATGACAATTTCAAGTATTACGATGACAAGCTCGAGCTCCAGGACGGTTCACTGGGCTCCATCGAACAGGTCTCCGAAGACCCACTGAAGGTCAAGTACACCTTCAACGACGATGCCAAGTGGTCTGACGGCACTCCCGTTTCTGCAGCTGACCTGGCGCTGACCTGGGCGGGACAGTCGGCGAACTTCAATACAGTCGAGGCGAACAACGCTGACGATGGTTCGGTCAAGAAGAACGACGAGAAGACCGTCTACTTCGATGCGGCAACCGCAGGCTCAGCTCTCATCAAGGACTTCCCGGAAATCTCTGACGACGGCAAAGAGGTGACCTTCAGCTACTCCAAGCCCTTCGCTGACTGGGAGGCCGAGCTCGGACAGGGAGCCGACGGTGTCGGCGTCCCGGCTCATATCGTTGCCAAGAAGGCTCTCGGGATTGACGATGCTGCAAAAGGCAAGCAGGCTATCCTTGATGCGCTCAAGGACAAAGACACCGAGAAGCTGTCCAAGATCTCAAACACCTGGAACACCGGCTTCGACTTCACCTCGATGCCAGAGGACGAGGATCTTCTCGTCCACAGTGGGCCGTACAAGATGACCGACTTCAAAGAGGGCCAGTACGTCACTCTTGAAGTCGATGACAAGTACACGGGACCGGTCAAGCCGAAGGTCGACACCGTCACAGTTCGCTACAACGGCGATCCGATGGCCATGATTCAGGCGATCGAAAACGGCGAGGTCGATATGACCCAGCCGCAGGCCACGGCCGATGTTCTCTCGGCAGCTGAGGACCTTGACGGCGTCACCGTTGATGCGGCCGACGGCGCGACCTATGAGCACGTCGACTTCACCTTCGACAACAAAGGTCCCTTCGACCCTGAAGGCAACGGTGGCGACGAGGAGAAAGCGAAGAAGGTTCGCCAGGCCTTCCTCCAGACCGTTCCTCGTGAGGACATCGTCGACAAGATCATCAAGCCGCTGAACCCAGATGCTGTGACCCGCGATTCTTTCTCACAGATTCCCGGTTCGCCGATGTACGACGCAATCACCTCGAAGAACGGTGTCGAAGAGGCCACGGAGGTCGATCCTGAGGCTGCGAAGAAACTCCTCAAAGAGGCGGGCGTCGAAAGCCCGGCCGTCCGCATCATGTACGACAACACGAACTCGCGCCGTCAGCAGGAGTTCCAGCTCATCAAGGAATCGGCTGAGAAGGCCGGCTTCAAGGTCGAGGACGTCGGAGATGTCAAGTGGGGCACCCGCCTCGGCGATGGCACCTACGATGTCTCACTGTTCGGCTGGCAGTCCGAAAGCACCGGAGTGACTGAGAACGATGCGAACTTCCGCACCGGGGCTCAGAACAACTACGGCGGCTACTCGAACAAGAAGACGGACAAGATTCTAGACAAACTGCTCGTCTCGAAGGAAGACGAGCAGGAGGAGCTGCTCACAGACCTCGAGAGCCAGCTGACTGAGGACGCCTTCGGTGCTCCGATCTTCCAGTTCCCCGAGCTGACGATCTACCGTGACAAGGTCAAGAACGTCAAGTCCACGGCTGTGTCACCGACCATGTTCTGGAACTACTGGGAGTGGGAGACCAACTGATCCGCACCTGACGCGGTCGGTTCTCCTTCACCCCCCAACGGCTGTGGGGATCACTGTGTGGTCCCCACAGCCGCGTTTTCGGAAGACTGAAACGGACACTCCATGACAAGATTCATTCTCAGACGACTCCTCTCGACAGTACTCGTGCTGTTGGTCGTGACCTTCGTCCTCTACCTCCTGCTCAACGTCGCCCTCGACTTCTTCTGGGATCTGCGCTCGAGCACCTCGCCCAATATCGCGGCACTCTACGAATCTCGCCGCAAGCTCCTCGACCTCGACACCCCCGCGATCGTGCGCTACTTCAAGTGGCTGGCTGGCGTGGGCGGCTGCGTGGTCGGGCAATGTGACTTCGGCGTCGCGTGGAAGTCCGGCCAAGAGGTCACCTCGCAGCTGCAGGGAGCGATCGTCAACACGGTCAAGCTCATCACCGCCTCGACAATTGTGGCGATCATCCTCGGCATCGCCGTCGGCATGGTCTCGGCGATTCGCCAGTACTCCGGCTTCGACTACTTCATCACCTTCGTTTCATTCCTGCTCTATTCGCTGCCCGTGTTCTGGGTTGCAGTTCTGCTCAAACAGTACGGCGCCATCGAGATCAACAACTTCATCAACGACCCGACGCTGAGCAGCTGGTTGCCGGTCATCATCGTGTGCATGGCCATGGGGCTGTTCTGGATGGGTGCCTTGGGCGGTGGTGGAAAACGCAGACTCATCACCTTCCTCGCCGCCACGGCAATCACCTTCGCGACGGTGTACTACATCCTCGCCAGTGGTTGGCTGCAGCAGCCGAGCATCGGCATCATCGGTGTCATCGTTATGGGTGCAGGCGCCGCAATTGTCATGACCTTCCTGTCGACAGGACTGAAGAACAAGCGCGTGCTCTACGCCACGCTGACGATCGCTGTCATCGGAGCTTTGATCTACATGCCTCTCCGGTACCTCTTCTACTACCAGGAGATGAATTGGCTGTGGATGTTCGGACTCCTCGTTGTGACGATCGGCGTGTCCGTCGCTGTGGGTCTTGCGTTCCGCGGACCCGATCCCTGGGACACTGCGCGGACGACCTTCTTCACCGGTGTGATCATCGCCGTCATCATCTTCGCCGACCGCGTGTTGCAGGGCTGGGCCGACTATTCGAACCTCGCCGCGATCAACAATCGTCCGATCGCGACGATCGGTGCGTCGACACCCAATATCGACGGTGATTTCTGGATCACGAGCCTCGACACATTCACCCATCTCCTGCTCCCGTCGATCGCCCTGATCCTCATCTCCTTCGCCTCCTACACGCGCTACACGCGCGGTTCGATGCTCGAGGTCATGGGCCAGGACTACATTCGCACGGCTCGGGCCAAGGGGCTCAACGAGCGGACCGTCGTCATGCGCCACGCTCTGCGCAATGCGCTGCTGCCGTTGGCATCGATCATCCCTGTCGACATCATCACCATGATCGGTGGGGCCGTGATCACGGAGACGATCTTCGGCTGGAACGGCATGGGCAAGCTCTTCATCGATTCGATGAGGCAGTCCGAACTCGATCCGATCATGGCCTACATCCTTATCACCGGCCTGCTCGCCATCATCGCCAACCTGGTCGCGGACTTCCTCTACGCTGTCCTCGACCCCAGAATTCGAGTGAACGCATGAGTACCGACAACGACAATCAGACTGCTCTCGCCCTCGACGACGTCGGGGACAACGCGATCGAAGCCAAGGAAACAGAAGGTCTGTCGCAAGGCAAAATCGTCTTCCGGAAGTTCCTTCGCCACAAGGGTGCGATGATCAGCATCGGCGTCTTCGCCTTCGTCGCGCTCTTCGCGTTCAGCTCGGTGGGGTTCGGCCCGATCCCAGGATGGTGGATTTACAACCACACCGCTTCGGGAGCGATCGTCAATCCGGGAGGCGCGCCGACATGGTCGTTCTCGAACTTCTTCTCGCCTGGGGACCATCCCTTCGGACAGGACAACATCGGTCGGGACAACTTCGCCCGAGTGATGAAGGGGACGCAGATCTCGATCATCGTCATGATCATCATCGGCCTCGTCTGCCTCGTCATCGGCACGGTCGTCGGAGCACTGGCCGGCTATTACCGAGGGTGGATCGATTCGCTGCTGATGCGGGTCACAGACGGCTTCATCATCCTGCCCGTCATCGTCATCGGTTCCATCCTCGGAAAACTGGTCGGGGGTGCCAGCGGTCCGCTGCTCGGCCTGGCGCTCGGTGCCATCCTCTGGACCGGACTGGCACGGCTCGTCCGCGGTGACTTCATGTCCCTTCGCGAACGCGAGTTCGTCGATTCGGCGCGCGTGGCCGGAGCCAGTGACTTCCGCATCATGTTCAAGCACATGCTGCCCAACGCCATGGGCGTCATCATCGTGAACACGACTCTGGTGATGAGTCAGGCGATCGTGCTCGAAGCCGCACTGAGCTACCTCGGCTTCGGCATCAGCCCGCCAGGAATCTCCTTGGGCCAGCTCATCAGCGAATACCAGACATCCTTCGCCACACGCCCGTGGCTGTTCTGGTGGCCTGGCCTGTTCATCATCGTCATTGCACTGTGCGTGAACTTCATCGGAGACGGTTTGCGCGACGCGTTCGACCCCCGAATGAAGACCATCCCGAGCTGGAGGAAGATGAAGAAGGCCGAGCGCATGACGCAGAAAGGGGCGAAGTGATGACTGAAAAGACAAGCACACCCAAAACACCGATCCTCGAGGTCAAGGACCTGGGCGTCAACTTCTGGGTCAGCGACGAATGGTGGATGGCTGCTGAGGAGCTCAACTACACGGTCAACGCGGGTGAAGTCCTCGCAATCGTGGGCGAGTCCGGCTCGGGCAAATCGCAGTCGAGCATGTCGTTGCTGGGCCTGCTGCCCAGCAACGGCCGGGCCACAGGCTCCGCCAAGATGGGCGGTACCGAACTCATCGGTATGTCGCAGGATAAGATGCAGCAGATCCGAGGAAACGAGATCTCCGTCATCTTCCAGGAACCCATGACGGCGCTCAACCCGGTCTACACGGCAGGTTTTCAGATTGTGGAGACTCTGCGCGTGCACCTGGACGTTGGTCCCACCGAGGCCAAAGAGCGGGCTCTGGAACTCATGCGTCTCGTCGAGATCCCGGATCCGGAGGAGCGGTTCCATTCGTTCCCCCACCAGCTCTCGGGCGGACAGCGACAGCGCATCATGATCGCACAGGCTCTGGCCTGCCAGCCGAAGCTGCTCATCGCCGACGAGCCGACCACCGCCCTCGACGTCACCGTCCAGGCTGAGATCCTCAAGCTCATGCGTGAACTGAAGTCGAAGCTCGACGCCGGCATCATCCTCATCACCCACGATATGGGTGTGGTCGCCGATATGGCCGACCGCATGATCGTGATGAAGGCTGGGCGCGTCGTCGAATCGGGCAATGCGGAAGAGATCTTCTACAACCCGCAGCACCCGTACACGAAGCAGCTCCTCGAGGCCGTGCCGCACTTGGGCGCAGGGACCGGGGGACAGGACTACGAGACTGAGCTCACCGAGGCTCATTCCCCTTCTTCGGACCACGACTCGGATGGTCGTCCGAATCCTCACACCGACGGAGGGCGCACGCCAGTCGGGACCAAGGCTCCCGGATCCGCCACCGTCGCCGAGGGCGGAGCGAATCGGACCGACGACCTGGCGGTCGAGGCCAAGGAGATCGCAGAATCCGGTCAGCCCAGCTTCGACATCGGGATGGACTCTACGGAGACCTACTACCACCCCGGGTCTCAGGCCGACTTCTCCAAGCCTTCGGCTCTGCAGCTGCGCGATGCTGCGATCGAGTATCCGGCGATCGGACGGAAGAAGGCGTTCCGCGCCGCACACCACATCAACCTGATGATCGCTCCAGGAGAGGTCGTGGGGTTGGTGGGTGAATCCGGTTCTGGCAAGACGACGATCGGTCGTGCCGCGCTGGGGCTCCTGCCCACTGTCGAAGGCGACATGGTCGTCAACGGCAAGAGCATCAAGGGCCTGAGCAATAAGGCGATGCGGCCCCTGCGCAAGGAAGTCGGGATCGTCTTTCAGGACCCGGGCTCCTCGCTCAACCCGCGCCTGCCCGTGGGTGAGTCAATCGGGGAACCCCTGTATCTCCACGAGGGGATGAAGGGGCCGGCTCTGAGCAAGAGCGTCGAAGAGCTGCTGACCGCAGTCGAGCTGCCCACATCGATGCGTAACCGCTATCCGCACGAACTCTCGGGTGGTCAGCGACAGAGGATCGGCATCGCCAGGGCGCTGACCCTGCGGCCGAAACTGCTCATCGCCGATGAGCCGACCTCGGCACTGGACGTCTCAGTCCAGGCGAAGGTCCTCGATCTGTTCGAAGGTCTGCAGCAGGAGTATGGGTTCGCGTGCCTGTTCATCAGCCACGACCTGGCTGTCATCGAACGCATCGCCTCCCGCATCGCCGTGATGCGCCACGGCTACCTGGTGGAGATCGGGGAGAGCTCGCAGGTCGTCACCAGCCCGGTTCATCCCTACACCCGGCGGCTGCTGTCGGCGGTCCCGGTCCCGGACCCACGGGAGCAGCGCAAGCGTCGTGAAGCCAGGGACGCCGTCCTCGAGGCCACAGCCAACGCCTGATTTCGGGTCAGGGCAGCGCCCGGTACGGGCATTCGGTGGTCGCAGTGGAGGAGTCAGATTCGCTTCCGAGCGGATTCTCACTCGACGCTGCGACCACCGAATGCATTCACGTTCGCATTCCTCTTCCACGGTTTTGACTACCACCGGTCATTTCCGGTTGGCGGGTGGCCGTATAATGGTCTGTTGGGTCCGCACCGGACCAATCTCTCTAGCTCATAAGGTTCTTGATGACTGAAGCCATCACGCGTCGGGAAAACCGCCGCAACGTCGCAATCGTCGCCCACGTCGACCACGGCAAGACCACTTTGGTCGATGCCATGCTCCGCCAGACCGGTGTATTCAGCGAACACGGTGATTTTGCTGAACGCGTCATGGACTCCGGAGACCTCGAACGCGAGAAGGGCATCACCATTCTCGCGAAGAACACCTCGGTTCTCTACAACGGACCGTCTGCCGGTGACGACCACATCGTCATCAACGTCATCGACACGCCGGGTCACGCCGACTTCGGCGGAGAGGTCGAACGCGGCCTGTCCATGGTCGACGGCGTCGTCCTCCTCGTCGACGCATCCGAGGGACCTCTTCCCCAGACCCGCTTCGTGCTGCGCAAGGCGCTGGCCGCGAAGTTGCCGGTCATCCTGCTGATCAATAAGACCGACCGTGCCGATGCTCGCATCGACGGAGTTGTCGAAGAATCCCAGGATCTGCTCCTCGGCCTCGCCTCCGACCTCGCGGACGAAGTTCCCGATCTCGACGTCGACTCGGTCCTCAACGTGCCCACCGTCTTCGCCGCGGCCAAGGTCGGTGCCGCCTCTCTCGAGCAGCCTGCCGATGGTGAGGCCCCGTCCAACCCGGACTTGGAGCCACTGTTCAAAACGATCCTCGAGACCATTCCGGCTCCGGAGATCAACGATGACGACATTCTCCAGGCTCACGTGACCAACCTCGACGCCTCGCCGTTCCTCGGCCGTCTTGCTCTGCTGCGTATCTTCGGTGGCACCCTGCGCAAGGGCCAGCAGGTCGCCTGGGCTCGCGGCGATGACATCAGCTCAGTCAAGATCACCGAACTTCTTGAAACCCAGGGCCTTGACCGAGTCCCGGCCACCGAGGCGTCTGCCGGCGATATCGTCGCCGTGGCAGGTATTCCTGACATCATGATCGGTGACACACTCACCGACTTGAACCACCCGAAGCCCATGCCGGCGATCACCATCGACGATCCTGCAATCTCGATGACTGTGGGCATCAACACCTCGCCACTGGCAGGTCGCGAAAAGGGCACCAAGGTCACCGCTCGCATGGTCAAGGATCGACTTGATCAAGAACTCGTCGGCAACGTCTCGCTCAAGGTTCTGCCCACCGAACGCCCCGACGCCTGGGAAGTTCAGGGACGCGGAGAGCTCGCTCTGGCCATTCTCGTCGAGCAGATGCGCCGCGAGGGCTTCGAGCTCACTGTGGGCAAACCACAGGTCGTGACCAAGAAGGTTGACGGCAAGGTCCACGAACCCTTCGAAGAACTCCAGATCGACGTTCCCGAAGACTATCTCGGCGCCGTCACCCAGCTCCTGGCCGCTCGCAAGGGCACCATGTCGACCATGACGAATCACGGCACCGGCTGGGTTCGGATGGAATTCACCGTCCCCGCACGTGGACTCATCGGCTTCCGCACGCGCTTCCTCACGGAGACGCGCGGCACCGGCATCGCGAACTCCTTCTCAGCCGGATATGGCCCCTGGGCCGGCAACATCGAGTTCCGCATCAACGGATCCCTCGTCGCCGACCGTCCAGGTTCTGTGACCCCGTACGCGATGATCAACCTGCAGGAACGCGGCACATTCTTCGTGCAGCCGACCTCGGAGGTCTACACGGGCCAGATTGTCGGCGAGAACTCTCGCGCCGACGACATGGACGTCAACATCACGAAGGAGAAGAAGCTGACCAACATGCGTTCGGCCTCGGCAGACTCCTTCGAGAACTTGACCCCGCCGCGCAAGCTGACCCTCGAGGAAAGTCTCGAATTCGCCCGCGAGGACGAATGCGTCGAGGTCACACCCGGAGCAGTGCGCATCCGTAAGCTGGAACTCGACCCGAAGGAACGCGCGAAGACCTACGCCAAGATGCGTAAACAGAACGCGTGATTTCTCACACCGTAGTATGACCTCGAGCGCTCAGGACCCCATGACCGTCGTACCCCGCGTCCTCTTCGTGCATGCTCATCCCGACGATGAGACGATCACGACCGGAGGCACCATCGCCGCGCTAGTCGGCGAGGGGGCACAGGTCACGGTCCTGAGCGCCACACGAGGCGAGGCCGGCGAGGTCATCCCCGCCGACCTCAAGGGGCTCGAAGGGAATCGGACCGGCCTCGCCCGCGTCCGGGAATCAGAGGTCGCCGAGGCGATGGCTGCTCTGGGCGTGCGTGAACACCTGTTCCTGGGTGGCGATGCCCACACCTTCGAAGACTCCGGCATGGAATGGGGCGCCGATGGCCACGCTGTCGCGGCTTCCACCATGCCGGCTAATGCTCTCTGTGCCGCCGAACTCTCAACCGTTGCCCGCTACATCGCCGCCGTCATCGACAACATCCGCCCGCATGCGGTCATCACCTACGCCTCCAACGGGGGCTATGGTCACCCCGACCATGTGCGCGTCCATGAGGCCACCGTCGTCGCCGTCGATGCCGCTGCCTGGAGGATCGGGCGACTGCTGTTCGTCGATGTCCCCGCCGAGGCGGCCCGCGAAACGTTCGACGCTGATCAGCCCGGATTTGCCGAATCCGGTTTCTCACCGGCGCAGACGATCCCGACCAAACCACCCGTGAGTGAGATCGTCGTCGCCCAGGACATCTCTTCGGTCCTGGGGGCCAAACGCGCGGCCTTGGCCGCCCACCGCACCCAGGTGACTGTGTCCGGGGCTTTCTTCGCCCTGTCGAACGGCATCGGCATGAAGATCGTCGACCACGAGTACTACTCCATCGGCGCAGGAGCACCCATCTCCGCCCAACGTCTGCTTTCGGGTCCAGCACCTCACGTGCTCGCTGACCTCGATATCGACGTCTGCGAAACGCAGGCCTCGGGTACCGCCGCCGCTGCCTCGCCTCTTCGTCGCCGACGTCGCAAACCGAAGAAGCCTGGCTTCTTCGCCTTTGCCCATGCGGTGGTGCTGGCTGTGCTCATCGGCTTCCTCGGCGCAATGCAGCACCTCAACGTGAGCGTCTTCGACCTGGCGGGCGCCACGGTCATTCTGCCCTGGGGGCTGGCCCTGTCCCTTCTCCTGGCTGCCTGTGGACTCTGGCACCTCAAAACGATGTATCTGAGCTCCTCACCGATGCTGATCGCCGCATTCGTCATCGTCATCCTCTCCTATGTCCTCGGTCAGCCGAAGTGGCTGCCCGGCGCGGACATCATCGTGACCGGCACGCTGCGTTCAGCGGCCTGGCTGATCGGTCCGATGCTCATCGCCGCCATCTTCGCGTTCGTCAAGGTGCGGCGGCCCGAAGCAGCACGTTAGAACCGGGAGAATCATGCCCACGCAGACCCTGTCCCCTTCTTCACCGAACCCCGGCGGGCGCCCGCGGGATGCTGCGGAGACTCCGAAGCGGAGAACGTGGCTGATCGCCGTCTTCATCTGCCTCCTCCTCGCTGCCATCTACCTGGTGGTCGGGTTCCTCACCGGACGTGTCCTTACGCCGGGAACAACAGTCGTCGGCGTCGATATCGGCGGCCAATCCACCACCGCTGCCGAAGCGACCCTGCGAGAGGAACTCGGTGACAAAGCGGGGAAGAAGATCGAGCTCAAGGCGGGAAAGCCCACCGCCGCACTCGACCCCGAAAAGGCGGGCGTCAGCTTCGACATCCCGGCGACCATCAGCCGGGCCACCGGATTCACCCTTGATCCGACCATCATCTGGGACCGGCTCTTCGGTGATGACGAAATCGAACCGGTCATCAACATCGACAATGAAACATTCGAGAAATTCACCGGCAAGGTGACGAAATCCCTCGAGATCGAACCAGTCGACGCCGAAGTCAGCTTCGTCAAGGCCAAGCCGGAGATCAAAGACGGCGCCAGCGGTCAGACCGTCGATGCCGGACAGGTGCGCAGAGCCATCGAGGATTCGTGGCTGCGAACCGGGGACGCGCTGCCGGTGACTGCAACCGACGTCGAACCTGACATCACCACCGCTGAGGCGAAGGATGTTGTCGACGGATTCGCCAAGGACGCTGTGAGCAAGGACCTGAGCGTACGGGCGGAACCTGCGAAGGACGCCGACTCGGATGTCGATGCCGGCGATCTGACGATCAGCTCGACAACGATCGCGAAGACCCTGACATTTGCACCGAAGGACTCGAAGTTGACCCCCGTCTTCGACGAGGAGGACCTGCAGAAACGTGTCCTGGCAGCGAACAAGGACGTGGGCAAGCCCGCCAAAGATGCAAGTTTCACGATCAAGGACGGCAAGCCGCAGGTGGTGGAGTCCGAAACGGGAATCGGCATCAAGAAAGACGAACTGACCAAGGCCGTCACCGACGCCATCACGGGCGAGACCGACAAGCCAACGGTCACGCTCGACTCCGTGAAGCCGGACTTCACCACGAAAGATGCGAAGAAGGCCGATGTCTCCGACGTGATGTCCGAATTCTCAACAGGCTATTCCTCGGAACCCAACCGCGACACCAACCTCAAGGTCGCTGCGAAGAAGGTCTCCGGCACAGTCGTTCAGCCAGGGGAGCAGTTCTCCCTCAACGAAGCCATCGGAGAGCGCACGGCGGCCAACGGATACAAGGCTGCAGGAGTCATCTCGAATGGCCAGATGAAGGAGGACTTCGGCGGGGGAGTCTCCCAGGTGTCGACGACACTGTTCAACGCCGCCTACTTCGCCGGCTTCGACCTCGACGAACACCAGGCGCATTCGCGCTACATCTCCCGTTACCCGGAGGGCCGGGAAGCCACACTGGACTGGGCGACGATCGACATGAAGTTCACGAACACATCGAAGCAGCCGATCGTCCTCGACATGTACCTATCCGGCGGAGAGGTCCACGCAAAGGTCTTCGGTGACAAGAAGCTCAAGGTCGACTCGGACTCCTCGGACCGGTACAAATACAGTTCGCCCGGATCCATGACCGATTCGGGTCCCGAGTGCAGGCCTCAGTCTCCAAAGCAGGGATGGTCGATCAAGATCACGCGGACGATAGAGGACATCGAGTCGGGTAAGACGTCGAAGGACTCATTCGTCACCGTCTATCGTCCGGTGAACAAGGTTGAGTGCAAGGACTGATCCGCGTCAATCGCTGAGGCCTCTGAGCCGCTGATGAACTTGGGGCGCTGACGAACTTCAGCCGCGGCTGGCGAACCAGGACCGGTGACGGACTGTGGCACCAAGTGAGGTGAAGAGGTTCAGTGAGGCTTCATTGCTCGCCTCCACATCAACGAGGTAGGAGCGGACTCCTCGCTGCGACAGCAGGGCTGCAGCAGCCCTGGCCACGGAACGGCCGGCCCCCCGCCGGCGCAGATCGGGACGGGTGACGAGATTCGTCAACACGCCCCATTTGCTGCGTTCGACGATCCGGGCACTGGCCACCATCGACCGACTGCCGTCCGGACGATCGGCGAAGGCCGTGACGAACTCACACGGATCTGAGGCTTCGATGAGCCCACGGAATGCCGCATCCGAGCCCGGATCGCGCTCACTCGTCCAGGCCGCATAGTGCATGGGGCTCGGCTCTTCGCTGACGTCGATCGACAGCCCGGGTGCGGCCGCATCACCGGGATGCGCCGCTCCAGCAGCCGCCTCGGCGGTGGAACCGGCCAGCAGGAAGACCGGTTCGGACGGGGAATAGCCGCGGGCCGAAAGCAGTGGTGCCAGACCTTCGCACGCCGGGGCCAGTGAACTGGAATCCTCGCTCGAATAGATCTGGATGCAGCTTGGCTTCTCCCGTGCTGAGTACCAGGCCTCGACCGCATCGAGGCTCTGTTCCCAGTCCATTCCGGTGTCCGTGACGGGCAGGCAGCTGTTGGCGCGTCTGGTCACCGATTCGGAGCTGCGCAGCAGCCAACCCTTCTGCAGCAGGCCGATGTCATTGGCATCTTCGACGCTCTCGTTGCGCAGATTCTCCATGTGCAGCCAGGAGATGTCCTGCGGCAGCCATGCCGCGGCCGAAATCCTGCGCAGGTCGACGGCGGAGACGATCTCGTGGGTGCGACCCGATTTGGTCGGTGCTGGTGGAACTTCGTGGACGAGCATGATCTGCTCTCGGGTGATCCGAATCGGACCGCGCTTGGTCCCGATCTCCACCGATGATTCGTCTGCGCTGTTGACGACGCCGAGGGCATCCGAGGTCGAGTGCGTATCACCGGGCTCGAGCGAATACCGCACGACCACTCTTTTGCCGGGCTGCAGATCGTCCACTTGTCGCCTTCCGCCGAAACGTCTTAGAGTTCTTGCACCTCCAGCCTAATCCAGGGTGTATCGCAGCCGCTGCAGGCGTGACGGGGGACACGAATGTGAAAGCAGGATCACGTCGACCCGATGGGACCCTGCTGTGCCAGTAGGCGTAGTCTTAGGCTGTATACGTGCAATCTCGTTGAGTCTTGATAGGAGTCGAACTCGTGACGTACATCATTGCCCAGCCTTGTGTCGATCTGAAGGACAAGGCCTGCATCGACGAATGTCCGGTCGACTGCATCTATGAAGGTGAGCGCAGCCTCTACATCCACCCAGACGAATGCGTCGACTGCGGTGCCTGTGAGCCGGTCTGCCCTGTGGAGGCGATCTTCTACGAAGACGACACTCCGGAGGAATGGTCGGAGTACTACAAGGCCAACGTCGAATTCTTCGATGAGCTCGGGTCACCCGGTGGCGCCGCGAAGTTGGGCAACACCGGCCTGGACCACCCGATCATCGCTGCCCTGCCCCTGCAGCAGCACGACTGAGCCATGTCCTCTCGCTTCGGCCTCAACCTGCCCGACTATCCATGGGATCGACTCACCGAGTTTCGCAACCGTGCCGCAGAGCATTCCGACGGTGCCTGTGACCTGTCCATCGGCACACCGGTCGATCCCACTCCACAGGTCATCCAGTCTGCGTTGGCAGCCGCCAGTGATGCCCATGGCTACCCGACGACGGCGGGAACGGATGAGCTGCGAGAGGCCATCGCCTGGTGGTACCGGAACTGGCATGGGGTCACGCTCGACCCCGCAGCCGAGGTGCTGCCCACGATCGGTTCGAAGGAACTGGTCGCATGGCTGCCCACCCTGCTGGGGCTGCGCCAGGCGGGTTTGGACGTGGCCTGCCCCTCGGCGGCCTACCCGACCTACGAGATGGGTGCCACCATCGCCGGTGTCAATTGCCGTCGCCTCGACGCGGCAGACGTGGCCGCCGGTGCCCCCCTCGACGGGATCGGTCTGCTGTGGATCAACACCCCGGGCAATCCCACGGGCGAGGTGCTCGACACCGACACCCTCGCCGAGGTTGTCCGCCGTACGCGCAGCGCCGGAGTCGTTCTTGCCTCCGACGAATGCTACGGACTGCTCAACTGGGAATCCGAGTCACCGGCCCCGAGCATTCTCAACGCCACTGGGGGCGATCACAGCGGTGTGCTCAGCGTGTATTCGATGTCGAAGCAGTCCAACCTCGCCGGGTACCGTGCGGCCTTCGTGACCGGAGACAGCCAGCTCATCGGCGATCTCACCAAGTCGCGCAAGCACGCCGGCATGATCATGCCGTTTCCAGTTCAGGCGGCGATGGTCGCCGGTCTGCGAGACACTGCTCACGTTGTTGAGCAGAAGGAACGCTACCGGGCACGTCGGGACCTGCTGCGCAGCGGACTCGAAGCCTACGGATTCCGCATCGATCACTCGAGCGCCGGGCTGTATCTGTGGTCGAGCGCGAACGTCAACTGCTGGGACTCGCTGTCGGACTTGGCAGACCTCGGCATCATCGCCGGTCCCGGCGAATTCTATGGTGATGCTGCCACTGAGCATGTGCGCATCGCGCTGACAGCAAGCGATGAGCGCATCGGCGCGGCCGCGCAGCGCTTGCACAGGGCAGCCGGCTGAGGCGTTCGACGGCCACAGGGCTGGTCACGTGAGTATCCGAATAAGCCCCAGAGAGCCCTCTGTACGGCCAGTTCAGGCAGGTTACCGACCAGTTCGTGTACGTGGCTGTGATTTTCTGATTCTTACAGTTATCGGTAGTCTTTGAGGGAATTGTGCAAGATGCCTCAGGAAGTTCTTGAGGTGGGTTGAGGCTGAGGAGAACATATGCCATCGGATGCGAGTCTGCAGGTCGGGGACACGGAACTGACGTTGCCCGAGGTGACTCCTTCCGCGGGCAACAACGGATATCGCATCGGCTCCCTGCTGAAAGACACCGGTGCGGTGACCTATGACCCAGGGTTCGCCAATACGGCATCAAGTTCCTCGGCCATCACCTATATCGATGGTGACGCAGGAGTTCTGCAGTATCGCGGCTATCCCATCGAGCAGCTCGCCGAGCATTCCAACTTCGTTGAGGTCAGCTACCTGCTCATTCACGGAGAACTTCCCACTCAGGAGCAGTTCGACGCATTCGACGGTCGGCTGCGCGGACACACCATCGTCCACGAGGATCTGCGTCGCTTCTTCCGGGCCTTCCCCTATGACGCGCACCCGATGCCCATGGTGGCAGCTGCGGTCGCGGCTTTGTCGACTTTCTACCAAGATGACCTCGACGTCTTTGACGAAGGTCAGGTTGACACTTCTACATTCCGCCTGCTTGCGAAGATGCCGACGATCGCGGCCCTGGCCCATCGCAAGAACATGGGGCTTCCGGTCATTCATCCGGACAACTCCCTGAGCCTCGTGGAGAACTTCCTGCGGGTGAACTTCGGTGTTCCCGCAGAGGAGTACGAGCCGGACCCGTTGGCCGTCAAAGCCATGGACCAGCTCTTCATCCTCCATGCCGACCACGAGCAGAACTGCTCGACCTCGACTGTTCGACTCGTGGGCTCATCGCAGGCCAACCTGTTCCAGTCGATCTCAGCTGGCGTCAACGCTCTGGCCGGGCCGTTGCACGGCGGCGCGAACTCTGCCGTGCTTAAGATGCTGCAGGAGATCTCGGCCTCCGACGACGGTCCGGAGAAGTTCATGGAACGCGTGAAGAACAAGGAAGACGGCGTTCGTCTCATGGGCTTCGGTCACCGTGTGTACAAGAACTATGACCCTCGCGCGAAGATCATCAAGAAGACCGCCGACGAGGTCCTGGCTCGCTCCGGAGGCGACCCGCTGCTCGAGGTGGCCCAGAAGCTCGAAGAGATCGCTCTGGCCGATGACTACTTCGTCGAACGCAAGCTCTACCCGAACGTGGACTTCTACACGGGCCTGATCTACAAGGCGCTGGGGTTCCCGACGAACATGTTCACGGTGCTCTTCGCCGTCGGCCGTCTGCCGGGTTGGATCGCCCAGTGGCGCGAGATGATCAACGACCCGGAGACCAAGATCGGCCGTCCGCGCCAGATCTACACGGGTGCCTACTCGCGCGACTACAAGGACATGAACGACCGCTGATCTCACGGCCGGTGCTCACAGACACCGCCGGTGTTCAGTCCTCCACGCTTCAAATACGTCCTACACTCAGCACTGCTTCAAACCGTTGCAAGACGGTGATGAGCAGCTGAGTGTAGGACGTATTGTCAAGTCGGCCTGGGCCGCTCGTTCCAGCGAACCATCCGGGGGCTGTTGGGCGCTGAGACATGCTGAGGCTGAGGCACGACGAGGGCGCGCCCACTTTCGCGGACGCGCCCTCGTCGGTGTCGCTTCAGAGTGTCCTCAGCGAACTGAGCCTGAGCGAGTTGAAGTGATGCTCAGTGCAGGTCGGGGTTGAGCTCGATGCCCTTGGACGAGCGTGAGATCGCCTCGACAGCGCCGGTCACGGAATTGCGGCGGAAC
The DNA here is from genome assembly GCF_900169145.1 of Brevibacterium antiquum CNRZ 918. Classification (GTDB taxonomy): domain Bacteria; phylum Actinomycetota; class Actinomycetes; order Actinomycetales; family Brevibacteriaceae; genus Brevibacterium; species Brevibacterium koreense. The sequence goes on from NZ_FXZD01000007.1 coordinate 105,476, forward strand.
AGGATGTTGTTCTGACCGCTGAGTTCGGAGGCCTTCACGACCGTCTCGTCCTCACCTGGAACGGTGACGCGAGTGCCGGCGGTGATGTATAGTCCGGCTTCGACGATGCAGTCGTCTCCGATGGAGATGCCCACGCCGGAGTTCGCACCTAGGAGGCTGCCGTTGCCGATCGAGATGCGGTGCGTGCCGCCGCCGGAAAGGGTGCCCATGATCGAGGCACCGCCGCCGATGTCGGAGCCGTCGCCGACGACGACGCCCTGGGAGATGCGTCCCTCGACCATGGCTGATCCCAGCGTGCCGGCATTGAAGTTGACGAAGCCCTCATGCATGACGGTCGTGCCGGAGGCCAGGTGTGCCCCGAGGCGGACGCGATCCGCATCGGCGATGCGCACACCGGAGGGAATGACGAAGTCGGTCATGCGCGGGAACTTGTCGAGGCCGTAGACGGCGACGGGGCCGTTGGCCAACAGCTTCGCGCGGGTGGCCTCGAAGTCCTCCGGAGAGCAGGCCCCCGCGGAGGTCCATACGATGTTCGCGAGGTGGCCGAAGATCCCGTCGAGGTTGATGTCATTGGGAGCAGCCACACGATGAGACAGTGCGTGCAGACGCAGGTAGGCGTCGGCCGCCGAAGCGGGACCGACGTCGAGGTCGATCGTCGTGGTCACGACCTCGGTCCGGGTGCCTCGGGCTTCGTCGGCGCCCACGAGCCCATCGAGCCCGTCGGTGTTCGCGCGGGAGGCGGCGGTTGCCTCGGCGGCGTCCGGGGTCTCTCCCGTGCTCAGGGTGGGGTACCAGGTGGTGAGGACGGAGTCATTGTGCAGGGTGGCCAAGCCACGTGCGGAAACTATGCGTTCTGTCATGCCACCAAGACTAGTCGGTGGCGGCAGTACTAGGCTAAGCGGTATGACTGTCGATCCATCTGCTGAGACCGAATCCGTTTTCACTCCCACCGGTGACCTGGCCGACTACCTGTTCGAGGCTCTCAATGACCCGGCCGAGCTCACGGGTCGCCTGTGTGCCATCGAATCGGTGTCCGGCAATGAGACAACGATCACCGATGCCGTCGCCGAGGTGCTGGAGCGTATCGGTGCCGGACCCGGTCCGGAACTGGAGGTTCTGCGCGACGGCGACACCATCGTGGCCCGCACACGGGTGGGTCATTCCGAACGGATCGTCGTCGCCGGCCACCTGGACACGGTTCCCGTGGAGAACAACCTGCCGCCTCGACGCACACACCTCGCCGGCGGCGACTACACCGACGACGAAGTCATCTGGGGCAGGGGCGCCTGTGATATGAAGGCCGGGGTCGCGATGGCACTGGTCACCGCCGCGAATCTGCGCGAACCGAACCGTGACGTCAGCTGGGTCTTCTACGACCACGAGGAGGTCGACGCCTCCCTCAACGGACTCGGCCGGGTCACCCGCAACCATCCCGACTGGCTGGGCGGTGATTTCGCTATTCTCGGTGAACCTTCGAACGCTTCCGTCGAGGGCGGCTGCAACGGCACCATCAGGGTCAACGTGTCTACGACCGGGGTCCGCGCTCATTCGGCTCGTGCCTTCATGGGAGTCAACGCAATCCATGCCGCTGCAAAGGTGCTGGGGCGCCTGGCCGAACACGAAACCGGAACCGTGAACGTCGACGGACTCGACTACCGTGAGTCCCTGTCCGCCGTGTCGATCTCCGGGGGAGTCGCGGGCAACGTCGTTCCCGATGCCTGCACGGTTGCCGTGAACTACCGTTTCGCCCCGAACAAGTCCGCGGCCGAGGCAGAGGGCTTCCTGCGCGAGTTCTTCACCGGCTTCGACGTCGTCGTCACGGACGCGGCTGAAGGTGCCAGACCCGGCCTCGATCGCGCGATCGCTCAGGATTTCATCGACACCCTTGGCGTCTCACCTGCACCGAAGCTGGGATGGACCGATGTCTCGCGGTTCAGCGCACTGGGAGTTCCCGCCGTGAACTTCGGGCCCGGCAATCCCCTGTACGCCCACAAGTCCGATGAGCACGTCGCCGTCACCGAGGTCGAAGAGGCCAGCCGGACGCTGCGCGACTACCTCGAAGGGCGTTGAGGCCCGTGAGCGAGCACTCTCCGTCCACCGGTGAGCCAACTACCGGCGATCTGGTCACAGGCGAATCTCCCGGCGACGACTCCGCGCCCATAGATGCGGCGTTCTACAGCAAGGGCCCGCTGCGTCTGCGCGGCTCTCAGGTGCCGACGACGACCACGGACCAGCGCCTGCTCGAATCCCGTGGAACCTCCGACTGGGTCCACGAGGACCCCTGGCGGGTGCTGCGGATCCAATCCGAATTCGTCGAGGGCTTCGGATCCCTGGCAGAGATCGGACCGGCCGTGTCGATCTTCGGCTCAGCCCGGCTGAGTGCAGACACGCAGGCCTATCAGGATGCCCGCGAGATCTCTCGGCGCATCGCCGCCCGCGGTAACGCGATCATCACCGGTGGCGGACCAGGCATCATGGAAGCCGGCAATCTAGGTGCTCGGGAGGCCGGGGGAGTCTCGATCGGCCTCGGCATCGAACTGCCCTTCGAATCCGGCCTCAACGACCACGTCGAACTCGGCGTGAACTTCCGCTACTTCTTCGTTCGCAAGACGATGTTCCTCAAATACTCACGGGGCTTCGTCGTCATGCCCGGCGGCTTCGGCACCCTCGACGAACTCTTCGAAGCCTTCACCATGGTCCAGACCGGCAAGGTCACCTCCTTCCCGATCGTGCTCTTCGGCGTCGCCTACTGGCAGGGCCTCATCGACTGGATGACCACGACCCTGGTGGCCGAAGGCACCATCAACGACAGAGACATGAACCTGTTCACCCTGACGGACGACATCGACGAAGTCGTCGACATCATCGGCACCGCGATCGACGGAGCCGGACAGTGAGGGACGCAGCGGAACCGAGCCCTCACCTCGGCGGCTTCGACTTGGCGCTGGCCCGGCCGGGCAATCCTGCCATCATGGCCGTGATCAACCGGACCACGGACTCGTTCTACGAATCCGCGTCCACCGCCGAGGAAGCCATCGACGCCGTCGAAACCGCCGCGCAGGAAGGTGCGCATATCGTCGACATCGGAGGAGTGCGGGCCGGTCGTGGCCGGGAGATATCCATCGCCGAGGAGATCGACCGTGTCTGCCCCGTCATCGAAGCCGTCGCTCACAGCCACCCCAACGTGCTCATCAGCGTCGACACCTGGCGACACGAGGTTGCTCAGGCGGCCTGCGCCGCGGGTGCGGGACTGCTCAACGACACCTGGGCCGGTGTCGATCCCGAGCTCGCGTCCGTCGCGGCGACGAATGGCGTGGGCATCGTCTGCTCACATACGGGCGGTCTGTCTCCACGCACCGATGCCCACCGCAACCGGTACGGTCTGACCGCCGGTGAGGTCGTCGACCGGACCCTGGCCGGAGTGATCGGGCTGGCCGAAGCCGCACTGGATGCCGGTGTCGCGGCTGAGAAGATCATCATCGATCCGACGCCGGACTTCGGAAAGAACACCTATCAGTCACTGCGGCTGCTGCGCGAACTTCAGCGGTTCACCGAAACCCGATTCCGGGTGCTCCTGGCCATCTCCCGCAAGGACTTCGTCGGCGAGGCCATCGGCGGCGTGGAACCGGCGCAGCGTCTGCACGGAACGATCGCTGCCACCGCGCTGGCCGTGGCCGAGGGTGCCGCGATGATCCGCACCCACGACGTTCGCGCCACGGCAGACGCCATTGATGTGACCCTGGCGATCACCGGAGATGCGGTTCCCAAACACACCGTGCGCGGCCTGCGCTGAGCAGACGAGCCCACTGTGAGAAAATGACGTTATGCCATTGTGGATTGTGATCGGAGTGGCCGCGGCGATCTTCGTGCTCGTGATCGTGCTGGCGGCAACATTCAACGTCTTCTCCGCCGAATCCGCCGAGGAGACCGAGGCAGCGTGGCTGCCCCTGGCTCACGACTTCACGCCGGAGGATCTCGACGGACTCTCTTTCCGGCCCGCGCTGCGGGGCTACCGTATGGAAGACGTCGACGATGCGGTGAGAGTTCTGCGCACCCGCATCCTCGAGCTGGAAGCCGCACGCGGGCAGCAATGAGCAGAGCCCACGACCTCCCCGGAATCACCCTCGCCTCCGAAGTCTTCAGCTCCTCCCGCTTGTCTCGGTTGAGCACCCTGTTCCTCACCCTGCCCGTGTGGGTCCAGGCCATCGCCGTCTACTTCGTCTCACGAGTCGTGAGCATCTCGATCTTCGCTGCTGTCCTCAAACGCCAGGATCCGGCGAACTGGTCCTCAAGCCCGGTCACCACCACCCTCAACGACTTCCTCAACTTCTGGGACGGCGGCTGGTACGGCCGAGTCGCGAAGGAGGGCTATCCGAGCATCCTGCCGGTCAACGAGACGGGAGCAGTGACGGAGAACCAATGGGCGTTCTACCCGCTGCATCCGGCCGTGGTCGGCAACCTTTCGAGCGTGACCGGCTTGAGCTACGAGGTGATCTCACCAATCGTCTCGACGGTCGCGGCCGGGCTCGCCGCCATCGTCATCCTGGCGCTGTTTCGCAAATACACCGACCCGGGGCAGGCTCTGACGGGTCTGGCTCTCGTCATGTTCTTTCCTCCGGCAGCCATCTTCTCCACCGGGTATGCGGAGTCCCTGACGCTCCTCCTGCAGGCCACCGCGCTTTTCCTCGTCGTCGAACGACGCTACCTGAGCGCGATCCCTGTCGTGTTCCTGATGGATCTGTCCCGCCCCATCGGTGTCGCCTTCTCCTTCTTCATGCTGCTGCACCTCATCGACCGATTCGCTCACCGCAGGCAGGATGCGTATCCCGCCGCCGAGGTGGTCCGATCCTGGACCTTGGGTGTGCTCTCGTGCGTCGCGGCCCTCCTCCACCCCGCTCACGCGTGGTTGACGACGGGGTCGGTGACTGCGTACACGGACACCGAGGCTGCATGGCATACGGGGGAGTCGACTTACCTGGTGCAGTGGCTGGCTCAGGCCAACAGCCTCATCGGTCCGCTGGGCCCGGTGCTCCTCTTCGTCGTCATCGCGGGAATGCTGGCGCTGATCTTCTCGCCGGCGGGGGCGAGGATGGGCAGAACCATGCAGTACTTCTGTTTGGCCTACGGTGTCTACCTGCTCATCTTCTTCACTCCGCAGACCTCGACGCTGCGGCTTCTGCTGCCGCTGTTCCCGATGGCGCTGACCCTGTCGCTGGTCCGCTCTCGTGGGTACAGGGCGGCGGTGCTATGCGCATTCATCCTGCTCCAGATCGTGTGGGTCGCCTACCTGTGGCATTTCACCCCACCGGCAGATCTGCCGCCCTGAAGGCCCTGACCAGATGTCGGAATTCGGTCGAGTTACCCGTCCTTGACCGGATCATGGAATAATCATAGGTACAACATTCGGTCCATCGAGCGTGAACCGTCTTTGCAGGATCAACGGAAGGAAGAGCCCACATGGCAGCCCAGAAACCCCGCACCGGCGACGGACCTCTGGAAGTGACCAAAGAAGGTCGAGACATGGTGATGCGGCTTCCAGTCGAGGGCGGAGGCCGTCTGGTGATCGAACTCAGCAGAGATGAAGCCACAGATCTGCGTGACACCTTGGCCGAGACCTTGGGTCAGTGATCAGCACAGCACCCTTCCCCAGCTGAGCGATCAGCTCAGCAAAACGAACAGCAGAGACTTCGCAGAGTCTCTGCTGTTTTTGCATTCACAGCCGTGTCGGACCGTTCAGCCTCGGGCGACAGTTCAGCGCAGTGTCTTCTGCACCATCAGCAGGCCCTGGCCGATGGGCAGCAGGACGCGTTCGAGGCGCTCCTGTTCGGCCAGACGGTTGAGCAGTCCACGTGCCGCCTGTGTCCGGGGCGAACGGTCAACGGGATCGGCCACACCGCCCTTGAGCAAGGTCTGGTGGATGACGAGGAGCCCGTGCGCGTCGAGCAGACGAAGTGCAGGCTCGATCATGCGTTCGAGGTTCGTCGGCTCCGAGTCGATGAACACCATGTCATAGGCGCCCGGTGCCAGGCGGAGGAGGACGTCTTCGGCGCGTCCGCTCATCAGGCGCAGACGGCTGTGTCGGATTCCTGCCATGTCGATGAGGTCACGGGCGGCGCCCTGAGCTGTGGAATTCGTGTCGATCGAAGTCAAGATCCCCGCTTTGGGCATTCCCCGCAGCAGCGCCAATGTCGAGGTGCCTGCCCCTGTGCCGACTTCGACCGCGGCCACAGGGGTGAGCAGCCGGGCCAGAAGGGTCAGCGTCGACGCCGTCGTCTGCGACACCGGGGCCAGACCGTTTTCGTGTGAGAGGGCCCGTGCGGCATCCAGGAGCGGGTCGGGCCCGTTGTACTGTTCGGAGAAGGTGAGATCACCTGCATTCTCGCGTGACAATCGACCCTCGCTTTCGGCTGACATTTGGTTCTCAGTCTAACTGCTCCCGGGGTCGATTCCGTGGGTTCGCCACAGCTCCTCGAGATCATCGATGTCGATGAAGGCCGACCTGCTCACCTTCTCATGCGTGTGCGGGGTGCCCTCGTCGTCCCAGCGCCCGCGAGCGGTGGGCAGCAGAGCCTCCGGCAGCACCCCCGCGGCGTTGACGACCCTCCACCAGGTGACGTTGGAACCGAATTCCTTCATCACCCGTCCGACGTAGCGTGGCGAACAGGAGGCGACCAGTCCGACGGTTCCGTAATTGACCACGTGGCCCGTGGGCACGAGTTCGACGATGCGCAGCACTCGTTCCACCACCACCTCGTCCATGCGCTCAATTCCCTTCTGTGCTCTGCTGCCCCGCCCTCGACACTCAGGTGTCCGAACCGGCCTGCGGTGTGTAAGCGATCCTGTGCTGACCGTGAGTCGAGCTTACTGCGGTGCACGGTAGACTTGTTCTCATGTTGGGTATCAACGGCACCGAGATGTTGATCCTGGTGGTAGTGGCTCTTGTCGTCATCGGGCCCAAACGCCTGCCCGAATACGCGCAGAAGCTGCGTGAACTCGTGCGCCAGATGCGTCGCATGGCTGAGGGCGCGAAGGACAGCGTGCGTCGTGACTTCGGGGATGACTTCAAGGACGTCGATTGGCAGAAGCTGGATCCACGTCAGTATGATCCACGCCGAATCGTGCGCGAGGCGCTCGTCGAAGAGGACTCAGCCATCCGCGAGTCCAAGCTTCGGGAACAGCCGACGGTGGCCAGCGATCAGCCCGCTCCGGCGATCGACGCAGGTTCCGAAAGTTCCCCGGACGCTGCTGGGACCGCAGCTGCGAAGTCTCGCCCACAGACCCTCTCGCCAATCGAACGCTTCCAGGCTCAGGCCGTCATGCGTGACCGCTCCATCACCGCTCCCTTTGACACCGAGGCGACCTGAACCATTCGATCAGTCCTTGTGCACCGTGGGATGTTCGGGGGTCGAGCACAGTTCGTCACCGTAGCCGCGGCAGAAGTACGAGCCGCCCTTCTCGAATTCGATCCCTTCGAACAGCTGACTGACAGTGACCGGGTAGAGGCCCTCGTCCGCGACTGTCCTGAAGACCCCCGGTGCCGCATTCACCGTTGTCGGATGGATCGAGTGCATGAGGACGATGGATCCCGGTTCTGCATTGTCTCTGACCGCGGCGATGGTCCGATCGGAGTCCTTGTGCTTCCAGTCACCGGTGTCGACATCCCAGATGATCGCCGGTCGATCGAGTGCGGAAGCGGCCGACTTGTCGAGTGCGCCGAAGGGCGGTCGCACGAGCGGCGGCGCTTTCGACACCGCCATTTCCAGTATCTTGTCGGTCCTCTTGACCTCGGCCTTCACAGTGTCGGAATCCGTCCGGTTGAGCCGAGGGTGGGAGTACGTGTGGTTGGCGACCTCGTGTCCTGCTGCAGAGATCCTCTTCACTGTCCCGGGGTCAGCGGCGACCCGCCTGCCCACGAGGAAATAGGTGAGCCGGACCTGCGCCGATTCCGCCTCCATGAGCAGCCTGTCCTCGACGTCAGGTTCCCCGGGCCCGTCGTCGTAGGTCAGGGCCACGCAGGGCAGCAGCGCGCACGAATAGTCCGGGTCCCGGACATCGGCGCCCTCCGGCAGTGCGAGTGGGGTGTGCAGGGCTTCGGCGACGCTGGCGCCCTGCGGCGTGAGATCCGAGGGGGCAACCGGCTCGCCGTCGATGGTCAGTTCACCGAATTCGTCGGCGGCCACCTCGGCAGGGTCGATTTCCGAAGTGAACATCTCCTGGGCTTGGACTGTCGTGTCGTGGGCGAGGTCCGTGAGCACTGCCCAGGTCTTCGTCGTCGGGGAATGCCTCGTCAGCGACGAGATGAGGAAGCTCCCGCCGGCAGCGATGATGCGATTGCTGACGTTCACATCCGCAGCACCTGCACTGCCATCGCCACCGCCGTCGTCGTTGCTCGAGGCGGTCGTGGGGCTATCGAATGCCGTGGGCTCCCAGCGGTGGGAGGGAGGAGTCGCCACGGGGGAGAAGGCCTGATGGCTGCCGAAGCCCCCAGCCGATCTGATGGTCTTTAGGAGTGCTGTCTCTGTCGCCGCGTTCAGGGAGTGGGCACCAGGCAGTCCGAAGAGGTGGATATTCAGTCTCGGATCCCGTTCGGCGTCGACGATCGCATAGCTGCTGATGGACTTCCTCAGGATGTCGAGGTTCTTCTCGGCCGTGACCTCGTTCCCCTCGTCGGGTGCGCGGTCGGTTCGTTCCGGACCGGTGCGAGCGGGGCTGTCCCGGGAAGGGCCGACCACGACGCAACCGGCGGTGAGAGCCAGCACGGAGCAGACGGCGAGCAGTGCGAGAGTGCGGCGCAGATGTGTCAGGCGCGGGATCAAGCGGATCAGACTGGGCTGAGGCCCAGAGACCTGCCGGACAGACCACGTGAGCGACGAGCCAGTGTCGAGGCGAGGGAGGCGAATTCGCGGGCGGCGGGGGAGTCGGGCTGTCCCAGAACCACAGGAGTTCCGGAGTCCGACCCTTCCCGGACCTGCGTATCGAGGGGCACCTGGGCCAGCAGGTCGACCTGGGAGCCGATCGTCTCGGACAGGTTCGCGGCCACCTGGGCACCGCCTCCGGAGCCGAAGACCTCCATTCGGGTGCCATCAGGCATCTCCATCCAGGACATATTCTCAATCACACCGGCCAGTCGCTGATCGGTCTGCGTGGCGATCGAGCCGGCGCGTTCGGCGACCTGTGCGGCAGCCTGCTGAGGTGTCGTGACGACAAGGAGCTCCGACTCAGGCAGCAGCTGCGCCACGGAGATCGCAATGTCACCGGTGCCCGGAGGCAGGTCGAGGAGGAGCACGTCGAGATCGCCCCAGAAGACATCGGTGAGGAACTGTTGGAGGGCGCGATGGAGCATCGGTCCGCGCCACACGACAGCCTGATTCGGCGGCACGAACATGCCGATGCTCATGACCTTCACGTCATGGGCGACCTGCGGGATGATCATGTCATCGACACGTGTCGGTTTGCCCGAGAGTCCGAGCATCCCCGGTATCGAGAAGCCGTAGATGTCGGCGTCGACGACGCCCACGCGCAGTCCGTCCTGGGCCAGGGACACGGCAAGGTTCGCGGTGATCGAGGATTTGCCCACACCGCCCTTGCCTGAAGCGATGGCATAGACCTTCGTCAGGGAGTCGGGCTTGTTGAATGGGACCTCGCGGCTGGTGCCGCTGCCCTGGAGCTTCTCGCGCATCGCGGTGCGCTGCTCGGGAGTCATGGTGCCGAGGATCACCGATACATCGGTGACACCCTCGACCTTCGACACCGCAGCCGTCGTGTCCTTCGTGATCGTGTCTTTGAGGGGACAGCCGGAGATGGTCAGCAGAACGGTGACGGTGACGTTCCCGCCGTCAATGCTGATCGACTCGACCATGTCGAGTTCGACGATGCTGCGGCGGATCTCCGGGTCGATGACGCCTGTCAGAGCTTCCCGAACTGCGTCCTCGGATGGGCCACCCATGTTCACGTCCTTTCTCGTCCCGTTCAGTCTTCGCGGGGTCTTCAGCCTACCTGTTCGTCGTTGTCCCGGTCACTTCGGACAGGATTGCTGACGGGTCCCTTCGCATCTTCGTCGAGCTCCTTGAGCAGGTCCCTGAGCTCGGAGCGGATGAAATCGCGTGTGGCCACTTCACGCATCGCGATCCGCAGTGCCGCGACCTCACGAGCCAGGTACTCGGTGTCGGCGAGATTTCGTTCGGCCCGCTGCCTGTCGTGTTCGAACTCGACGCGGTCACGGTCGGTGCTGCGGTTCTCCGCCAACAGGATCAGCGGCGCAGCGTAGGAGGCCTGCAGGGACAGGATGAGAGTCAGGAGCGTGAAATTCAACGACCGGGGATCGAACTGCCAGGATTCCGGCAGGAGTGTGTTCCACACAAGCCAGACGGCGCAGAACACGGTCATTCCCACGAGGAACGCGGGAGTGCCCATGAACCGGGCGAATCCCTCGGCGCCACGTCCGAAGGTCTCCGGGGACATTGCGATGTTGGGGAGTCTGCGTTTGCTCGAACGGGGTACGTCGAAATCGTCAGCAGCCACAGCTATCCCCTCCTATGATCATCGCGACCGGTGACACGCCAGTCGTCAGGCAGCAGCTCGTCGAGGACGTCATCGACGGTGACCACTCCGATGAGGTGGTCGTTCTCGTCGGTGATCGGCACCGACACCAGATTGTACGCCGCCAGCAGCTTGGTCACCTCGCCGAGAGGCGAGTCCGCTGGCAGCGGTTCGACCTCCGTGTCGAGCATGATGCCGACGGCTTCGTGTGGAGGATGGCGCAGCATCTCCTGAATGTGGACGATGCCCAAATACTTGCCCGTCGGAGTCTCGATGGGCTGTCGGCAGACGAAGACCGCTGCCGCCAGGGCCGCGGGAAGATCCTCCCGTCGGACATGGGCCAGCGCTTCGGCGACGGTGGTCTCCGGGGTCAGGATGACCGGTTCTGTCGTCATCAGCCCACCGGCGGTGTCCTCGTCGTAGGACAGCAGGGTACGCACATCCTCGGCGTCATCGGGCTCCATGAGGGTGAGGAACCGTTCGGCCTGCTCATCGCTGAGCTCGCCGAGGAGGTCTGCCGCGTCATCGGGTTCCATCTCCTCAAGGACGGTCACCGCGCGCTGTGTGTCGAGGGCGGAGAGGAGCTCGACCTGCGTCTCATCGGGCAGTTCCTCGATGACATCGGCCAACCGTTCGTCGTCGAGGGCACGGGCGACCTGAAGACGGCGCTCTGGACTCATCTCGAACAGGACGTCTGCGAGATCGGCCGGCTTCGTGTCCTGATAGGCCGCGATGAGCTGTGTGGCCTCCTGATCGACGTCGGAGTCGGCCGGGTGCTCGGTGTCGGTCCAGGAGACCTGCATCGTCTCACCGCGGCGACGGAAGGCTGAGAACGCACTGCGCTCTTGTACTCGGCGGACGAAGAGGCGAGTCACTTCCCAGTCCTTGTTCACCTGCTGTTCGATGCCGACATCTTCGATCTGGATGGGGGAGTCGTCCTCGCGCAATCGCAGGCGACGGTCGAGGAGGTCGTTGACGACCAGCGTCTCCGAGCGACGCTGTTCGAAGCGCCGCATGTTCACCAGTCCGGTGGTGATGACCTGACCGGAATCGATTGATGTCACCCGGCCCATCGGCACGAAGACGCGTCGTCGGCCCGGAACCTCGACGACAAGGCCGATGACGCGGGGAAATTGCCGCATGGTTGCCCGGTAGACGATGACGGCGTCCCGAACGCGTCCAACCTGGTCTCCCAGAGGGTCGAAGACCGGGACGGCGATGAGGCGCGCGACGAAGACTCTTTTCGGTGGACCACTCATGCTCTCAAGCCTACGGGGTCATCGCCGTCGTGTGCGCGAAACGCGGCCGGACCACTGGCTGCCGGCAGGTGGCATGCACCCATCACCTGCCGTTCATCAAGCGGCCTTGCCTCAGTCATTGAGGATTCTCTCAGCCTCCCTAGGGTCTCTTCTCGGCAGATCGTCCCACTACTCAAAATAGGAGACCCACGTATGTCCGAAAGACGACTTCGTCCAAATGCGGCGACGGGACTCAGCGCCTGGGCCGCTCTCGCCCTGATGGCGCCGGTGGTGAGCGCAAGCTCCGCTTTGGCAGTCGAGGCCCCTGCTGAACTCTATGCAGGCCACGTGCAGGTGGACCGCGCCCAGGCCGCTGACTCAGAGACGCTGCGGGGTCAGGTATTCGACGACGTCAACGAGAACTCCAGGCTCGACGGAGACGAAACCGGGATTCCCGGTGTCGCCGTCACCAACGGCGTCGACGTCGTGCAGACCGACGGAGAAGGCAACTACGAGCTGTCCGTTCGTGACAATATGACTGTCTCCATCACCCAGCCGTCGGGCTGGCAGGTCCCGGTCGACTCCGACAACTTCGCCCAATTCAGCTACAACCATCTGCCGGAAGGGTCCCCCGGGGACTTCGAATACGGCGGGATCGAGCCCACGGGGGAGACTCCGAGGGCCGTGAACTTCCCGATGATCGAGTCGGAGTCGACCGCCTCGGCGAAGCAGGACTGCGCGATCGCCGCCGATACGCAGGCCTATGACACGACCGAAATGGGCTACGCCCGCGACGGCGCCGTTGGCGACCTTGCCGATCGTGACGACTACCAGGGCTGCGGGGTCCTCCTGCTCGGCGACAATGTCGGCGACGACCTCAGCCTCAACGACGAACTCCGCGACATCTACTCGACCATGAACGGGCCTGTCAGGGCGGCCCCCGGCAACCACGACCAGGACTACGACTCCCCGGACGATGCACACGCACTCGACACCTTCCGTGCCCAGTTCGGGCCCGACCACTTCTCCTACGACGTCGGCAAGACGCACTTCGTCGTCCTCGACAGCATCGAGTACTCGGGTAACCAGTCGACGAAGAAGTACAAGGAGAAGATCGGCGAGGAACAACTCGAATGGCTGGGCAACGATCTGAAGAATGTGCCGAAGACCGCCCACGTGGTCATCGCCACGCACGCGCCGATCGTCACCCACCAGCAGGTCGTCGTCGACGATGCAGCCAACCTCTACGATGTCATCGCCGACTACCCGAACGCGGTGACGATCGGCGGTCACACGCACACGCAGGAGAACCTCATCGCCGGCGAGCAGCGTGAGGAGTGGGCGGCCGAGGGCATCGACACCCTCTCCCACACCCAGATCGTCGCCGGCGCGGTCTCCGGTGACTGGTACTCAGGCGGGCTCAACGCCGACGGACTTCCCTATTCCTTCACCCGGGACGGATCGGAACCCGGCATTCTCACCCTCGAGTTCGACGGCGCTGACCGCAGTGAGCGTTACACTGTCCGCAACGAATCCGATGACCACCAGATGCTGCTGGGCGTGAACTCACCCGGATGGCGCGACTGGGCGCAGCAGACCCAGGACTGGCAGGACGAGAACAAGGCAGGTGACGAGCCAGAGGCGATGTCCGAGCGCGTTGTCACCCGCGATGATCTCAAGCAGGGCGATACGTGGCTGACCTCGAGCTTCCTGGCCGGCACCTCGGACGCACGGGTCGAGATGAGCTTCGACGGCAAGGCGAACGCTGTTGCCGAGCACACCCAGCCCGGCCGTGGCGAGTCGCTGGCCAAGGGATGGGAATACTCCGATCCGTACACGACTTCGCAGAACCTGCGCACATCGGGAAGCGTCGGTCAGACCAGCTCGCACCTGTGGCGTGCAGAGATCCCGTCCGACCTCGACCTGGGCACGCACAGCGCCGAGGTGACCGGCATCGACCGCTACGGTCGTGAATACAGGGAAACTATCCGCTTCACCGTCGTCGAGGACGAGGCCGCAGCGGCTCAGACCTCGAAGAGGCAGCTGGCGAAGGACGGGTTCAGCTCTGCACAGGAGACGAAGATCACCGAAGACGAGCGCAAGGGGCTCGATTCCGATGAGGCTCGTAAGGCTGACTCGAACTGATCGATTCCCCTGAGCGAGGCTGTCGAATCAGATTCGCACAGGACGGGGCGGGCGCCGGCATCAGTGATGTCGGCGCCCGCCCCAGTCTCTGCCTGCGCTCGGCGGTCCGGGCCGCAGCTGTGATCCGGACAGGCCGGTGTGATCTGCTCAGGCCAGCGCGGCGAAGGCCTCTGCAAACTCGGGGGCGACATCGCTGAGCGTCGGCGGCTGACCCCACGAATCCTCCACAGGTGCGGCAGCGACGTGAGCGTCGATGATCGCCAAGCTCAGGGCATCCGCGGCCGCGGCGGTGATCGAGACTTGGTCGAGTGTCGAGGCCGCGAAGTCTTCAGGCAGGCCCACATCACCTGTGGCGATGCCGAAGACCGTGTCGCCGTCGAAGAGCGTGTGTGAGGGGCGGATCGCCCGGGCAATGCCGGCATGGGCACCAGAGGCCATGCGTGTGACCTGTGCAGGATCCAACGCCGCGTTCGTGGCGACGATGGCAATGGTCGTGTTCTTCGCCGAGGTGGCCTCCGCCGTGGATACGGGAGCCGCGGGCAGATGCCCGATCTTCGGCAGATCGAACCCATAGGAGCCCAGGAGTGGGTGAGCCCACAGCGTGCCATCGGAAGTCCCGATCGTCCCGAGCGGGTTGGCCACCACAAGCGCAGCTACGGTGTAGCCGCTGGGCAGACGGATCGAGACCGAGCCCAATGAGCTGCGCATGCTCTGCATTCCCGACCGAGCACCAAGACCCGCGCCGAGGCTGCCCCTGACTGCGGAGGCCTCTGCCCCATCGTGGGTGGAGCGAAGGGCCGCACGGGCCGCCATCGCTCCGTCGACGTCCGTGGGCGGACGTGCCGAGCCATCGCCTCGTCCGAGGTCGAAGATCGCGGCAGCCGGGACGAGGGGAATGACCGTGTCGGCAAGGCCCGGGGCGGGGAATCCACGGCCTGCCTCGGCGAGGGTGCGAACGACACCGCTCACCGACGCCAGCCCCAGGGCCGAGCCGCCGGTGAGGACGATCGCATCGGCACCATAGGAATGGGTGCCGGGGGCGATGACGTCGGTCTCATGGGTGGCCGGCCCGCCGCCGCGGACGTCGACGCCGACCTGCGCACCCGGTGGAGGCAGGACGGCAGTGACCCCGGTCAGCCGATCCGGGGCGAACTGACCGGCGTGGCCCACAGCGATTCCCGGGATCTCCAGGATTCCCCGACCCCGGATCGGGCCCATGCTCATCGTCCCTGGACCCAGGCCTCGACATCGGCGCGGGCGCGCGGAAAGCCTGCCGAGAGGTTTTCGACACCGTCGGAAGTGACGAGGACGTCGTCTTCGATGCGCACACCGTTGCCGCGGAATTCCTCAGGCAGGAGCAGGTCATCGGTCTTGAAGTACAGGCCGGGCTCGATCGTGAAGACCATGCCGGGTTGCAGCACCGCATCGAGATACATCTCTGCCCGAGCCTGAGCGCAGTCGTGGACGTCGAGTCCCAGGTGGTGGCTGGTTCCGTGCACCATCCAGCGTCGGTGATGTTGGCCTTCCGGCGACAGCGACTGGGCTGCAGAGACCGGCAGGATGCCGAATTCTTCGAGGCGGGTGGCGATGACTTCCATCGCCGCTTCGTGGATCTCGCGGAACTTCACCTCACGGTTGACATGGTCAGCGGCGACGGCGAAGGCCGCGTCCGAGGCATCGAGGACAGCGTCGTAGATCTTCGCCTGGACCTCGGTGAAGGTTCCCGAGACCGGGAGCGTGCGGGTGATGTCGGCGGTGTAGAGGGAATCAGCCTCTGCCCCGGCATCGACGAGGACGAGGTCCCCGGCCCGGACCGCACCGTCATTGCGGATCCAGTGCAGGGTGCAGGCGTGGTTGCCGGCGGCCGCGATCGTGTCGTAGCCGATGCCGTTGCCATCAGTTCGGGCAGCTGTTTCGAAGGCGGTCTCGATGACGCGTTCACCGCGACGATGAGCGACCGCGGTGGGCAGAGCGGCGACGACGTTGTCGAAGCCGGAACGGGTGATGGCAACGGCTTCACGCAGAGCTTCGACCTCGTGCTCGTCCTTGATCAGTCGCAGCTCGGACAGCAGCTGGGCCAGTTCGACATCGCCGGCCTCCGAGATCTCGAGATCGGCCTGCACCTGGGTGCGGGCGACATCGATGACCGAGTCGATGCGGACATCGGCTTGGCGGACCAGTCGGAGGGAGATCGCACCGAGGTCCTTTGTGATCGCATCGTCAACTGTTGCGGAGCTCTCGGTGGCGATGCCCGTCATCGTCGACATCGCCTCGAGGTCGGCGCGGGGCCCGACCCAGTATTCGCCGTACCGGGAATCGGAGAAGAACTCGACGGTGTCCGAACCCGCGCGGGGACGGAAGTACAGGGTCACGCTGTGGGTGTCGTTCTCGGGTTCGAAGACGAGGACGGCATCCGGCTCGGAATCGGCTTCGAGGCCGGTCAGATGGATGAATGCCGAGTGGGCACGGAAGCGGTAGTCGGTGTCGTTGGACCGGACCTTGTGGCCGCCGGCCGGGATGACGAGTCGTTCACCGGGGAAGGCCGCGGAGACCTTCGCCCGACGTGCGGGAGTGAATCCGGCTGCGGCCAGAGCCTGGGCGTCGAGCGGCGTGCGGTCCCATCCCTCGGCAACGAAATCACGGAATGCCTGCGAATTGGGGCGATGGGAACGGTTGTTGACGCGATCGTCAAGGGCCTGGGTCTTCTCAGTGCTGTCTTCATTGTGGGCTGTCATACGTCCATTCTAGGCACTGTCTGCAGACCTTGCTGGGACGAGTACGATCATCGCCGGTGACTGCGGATAGACTGGGCACATGGTCATTGATCTCCATGTGCACACTGCTTTCTCGGACGGGACTCAAACCCCGTCCGAACTCATATCCGAAGCGTCGATGGAAGGCATCGACGTACTCGGCGTCACGGACCATGACACCACCGCCGGGTGGGCGCCAGCGGAAGCTGCCGCCAGGGTCTACGGCCTGGGTCTGGTCCGGGGAATGGAGATCTCGTGTCGGCACGAGGGAATCAGCGTGCACCTGCTGTCCTACCTCCACGACCCCTACGACACCGGCTTGGCCGCGGTGGTCGAGGAGACGCGACGTGCCCGTCTTGACCGCACACACCTCATCATCGACCGTCTCGCGGAGGACTATCCCATCGACATGGATGCGGTCCTCGCGGTCTCCGGTGAAGATGCGACGATTGGTCGACCCCATATCGCCGATGCTCTGGTTGCCGCAGGCCTCGTGGAGTCGCGCACCGAAGCCTTCGCCTCGATCCTGTCCAGTCACGGCAAATACCATGTCAGCCTGCCGACGATCGATCCCATCACGGCCATCTCACTGATCCGAGAGGCCGGGGGAGTCTCCGTCTTCGCCCACCCGCGCGCCGCGATGCGCGGCCTGGTCGTCCCCGATACGGCGATGGCCGAGTTCATCGCAGCCGGTCTCGACGGTCTTGAAGTCGACCATCGTGACAACCCGCCGAAGGAACGTGAGGTCATGCGCAGGCTCGCCAACGACCACGACCTCATCATCACCGGGTCAAGTGACTACCACGGCACCGGAAAGCCCAACCGGCTGGGCGAACACGCGACGACGGACCACATGTTCGCCAAGCTCCTCGACCGTGCCAACTCCCGTCCCGGGGGAGTCGACTTCATTCAGAGCTGAGACTTGGCCGCTGCCGGCTGCTGGTTGCCGGCTTCAGCCGAGAATCCTGCGCAGGCGCAGCTTCCCCCACGCCATGCTGAGTGCGTAGGACAGGGCCGCGGTCAGCCCGAGGTAACCCAGATACTGCACGACCAGCAGCAGAGGCGAGGCTTCGATGACGAAGAGGTGGCTGAAGAAGAGTTCGAGGAAGAACACATGCACGAGGAATGCGCCGAATGAGGCCGCAGCCAGCTTTGTGAAGAAACGTTTCGTGCCTTCGCCCAGCTCGATGCGGGAGATGATGAGGATGACGCTGATCGCCAACCCGACGATGAGCGGATTCGCATTGGCAATCGGGTACGAGTAGTTCGATTCCCACCAGAAGACTCCGAGTGCGCAGACTCCGAAGGCGAGTACGAGCGCCCACATCGGCGGACGCAGATCCTTCGCATAGTGGATGAAGAATGCGCCCATGCAGAAGTACACCACCTGGTAGGTCGCAAAGCCCCACTTCCATGCGCTCTGGGTGGAACCGAGCTGCTCGAGCACAAACGGAGCCCAGACACTCGAACAGGCCAGGACGACGGCCAGGGCAGCAAGCTTCCACGGCCGCTGCCCGCGCCAGAACAGCACGAGAGTTCCGAAGACGAGGGTGAGAGGGATATAAGCGTAGAGGTACCAGAGATGGAACGCAGGCCGGCCAGCCTCGAGGAAGGTTCGGACCAGATCGTGGCGAACGTCGACACTGTCGGTGTTGAAGAGATTGAAGCCGAGGATGAAGATGATCGACCACGCGAACAACGGCACGAGGTGACGGATGATGCGGTTCCAGACCTTCGCCCCTGACCGTGGAGGCGCACCCACGAGGGTTGCCCAACCGGCGATCATGAAGAACATCGGGACCGCCCACGGATTGACCGCCTCGGCGAGGTGACCCAACAGCCAGGCATGATTGTTGTCCGCCTCCTCACCGCGTCCGATGAGGACTCCGCCGGAGTGGCCGACCATCACGGTCAGTCCAGCCAGGACGCGCATGACGTCGACGTCATCGCGGTGGCCCCGGGAGGCGAGAGGAGACTCTTGAGACCGTATCGGTGGGCGGATTCCATCCGGTGGTGCTGTTTCGACGGACTCCGCGTCCGGCCGGTGTGAACCGAACAAAACTCACTCTCGTTCATGCTTGACGACATGGGTTCCACCATTGTCTGGGCATGAATTGAACGCAAGATGAACGAGCGGCCCCGACCGCTGTGGTCGGGGCCGCTGTTCGGATGTGACTGGTTCTGGCTGTGACTCCTATTCCGCGGAGGTCTGGCCGTCGCTGGGGGCACTGGAGGTGCGTCCCACAGGCTTGCCGCCACGGGTGCGTCGACGTTCGCGGTTGCGTCGTGGCTTCTTCGTCCCTTCGTCACCGGCAGAAGATCCGCGGTGGCCAGAGGAACTGCCTCGGCGCTGTTCCGATTTCTTGGGACCTGCGTGGTCCTCAGAGCCTTCGGTCTGCTGCCTGCGCAGACGGCCCTTCGTTCCCTTCGGAATGGAGAGGTCGGCGAAGAAGTGCGACGACGTCGAGTAGGTCTCGGCGGGTTCATCGTGGTCGAGTCCGAGGGCCTTGTTGATCAGTCGCCAGCGAGGCATGTCGTCCCAGTCGACAAGGGTTACTGCGATGCCCGTATTGCCAGCGCGGCCTGTGCGGCCGATGCGGTGGACGTAGGTCTTCTCATCGTCTGGGCACTGGTAGTTCACGACGTGGGTGACATCGTCGATGTCGATTCCGCGTGCCGCGACATCGGTGGCGACGAGCACGTCGACCTGACCGTCACGGAAGGACTTCAAGGCCTTCTCACGCTGTACCTGACCGAGGTCGCCGTGCAACGGTTTGACTTGGAAGCCCCGGTCGCCGAGTTCCGCGGCGAGCTTGTCTGCGGTCCGTTTGGTCCGGGTGAAGATGATGGTGCGTCCACGTCCCTCGGCCTGCAGCATGCGGGCGACGAGTTCGCTCTTGTCCATCGAGTGGGCACGATAGACGAACTGCGCCGTGTTCTTGCCCAACAGCGACAGATCTTCGTTGTCGTGAGCGCGAATATGCGTGGGGCGACTCATGTAGCGCCGGGCCAGGGTGATGACCGCGCCGGGCATGGTGGCAGAGAAGAGCATGGTCTGACGGTGTGCGGGCACAGCGTTGATGATCTTCTCGACGTCGGGCAGGAACCCGAGGTCGAGCATTTCGTCGGCCTCGTCGAGGACGACCGTGCGGGCCTTGTGCAATCTGAGGACCTTGCGCCCGTAGAGGTCGAGGAGACGACCGGGAGTGCCGACGACTACATCGACACCCGACTTGAGCTGCTTGATCTGCGGGTCGAAATCCATGCCGCCGTAGATCGTCATGATGTCGATGTCACGCTGTGTGGAAGCGGTCACGAGATCGGCGGCGACCTGCTTGGCCAGCTCACGGGTGGGCACGACGACCAGAGCCTGGGGGAGGCGTGTCTCGGCGCTGTCACTGCCGATCTCCGGTGTGTTCTCGGGATCTGCTGGGGCAGCACCATCTTCATTCTTGCCGACGACACGCTGCAGGAGAGGAATGCCGAAGCCCAGCGTCTTGCCAGTTCCGGTCTTCGCCTGTCCGATGATGTCGGCTCCGGACAGTGCCACCGGCAGCGTCATCGCCTGGATCGGGAAGGGATGTGTGATGCCCTTGGCAGCCAATGAGGCTACGATCGGTCCAGCGACTCCAAGTTCAGCGAAATCTGGTTCTGTCTCCGCCATGTTTCAAACTCCTTTTAGCGCCTTCGCGCTCGTGATGGTCGTGAACCGGTACTCTTGAGTTATGCCCGATTCTGCCCCATTGGCCGGTAATAATGCTGCTACGCTCGCACTTCTGGCGTTCGGCGAGCTGACCGCTTTCGAACGAATGGCCACCAATGCGACCACCGCTGTGCACATGGACGATAAAGTCACTTTGGCGCGGCTGGCCTCTCTGTCCTTTGCGAACTTCGAAGAGCTCTCGCAGCACATCAGTCGATTGGGCCAGGACGCGGTCGAGCTCTGTCAGCATTTCGAGCCGACCTTCACCGTGCTGGCTGAACGGACTCGTCCTCGTGACTGGCACGAAAGTCTCATGAAGGGATTCGTCTTCGACGGAATCATGAATGACTTCTACCGCACGGCCGTGGATGAGCTCAGCGAGCCCGAATACAGCCTGGCAATTACAATTCTCGATGATACACGTGCGACCGATTATGTGCGCAATCGCCTGACACTCGACGTCGCTGCCGATACTCAGCTGGCCTCGCGTCTGGCGCTGTGGGGACGGAAGCTGGTGGCCGAAACACTGGGTCGCGCGCGCAGCCTTCTCACCGACCCCTTTCTCGGCATCGATGAGGAGCTGGTAGTGGCATCGATTCCGGCAGTGACAGCCAACCACTCGAAGCGGATGTCAGCCCTGGGACTCGTGGCCTGAGACTGCCCGAATTCGGTATTTGAATAGGTTGGGGGCCCGGTGAGAAACCGGGCCCCCAACCTATTCACGGGGAATTCACCGAGATGCGGCGCTCATCCTGACACGATGCTGGGCGCAGGCATCCGTTCAGGCACCGAACCCGACGCGACGGGCAGCTTCCGTGCCGATCTCGACATAGGCCAGAGCGGAAGCCGGGACGAATACCTGGCGTCCCTTCAGGTCTGTGAAGGACAGCAGCGATTCGGCCTTGACGGATTCTTCGAGGCGCGCGGCCAGATCCTTCGGGGTCTCGTCGGATTCCATGACGATTTCGCGCGGTGACTGCTTGACGCCGATCTTGATTTCCATTGTGCTCCTTGTACGGGTCGTGGTGTGATTCGTCCTCAGCATAACGTCAGCGAGGCCGTGTTTTCTTCCCGGTCAGGTCAGAGCTCCCGGTCACTTCGTGGTGAAGGACTGGAGCCCGCCCCAACTCATCTGTGTGAGCAGGCTGACAGCGGTGTCAACGTCGATCTGCGGCGTCGTCTCGAGCTGTTTGACGACGACCTCGGCAGTGCCGATGAGAGTCCGGCACAGCATTCGGGCCTGGATGTCATCGAGACCGGTGTAGCTCTTCAGCGCCGTCATGACACGTGAGGCAGACCGATCTCGCAGGTTGCGGATTCGCTCCTGCGCCTGCGGTTCGTAGACATCGGAGTTGAAGAGGATGACGAACTCCTCACGGTGGGAGACAACGAACTCGAAGTAGGAACGATAGGTGGCACGGACCTTTTCATGCGGATCAAAGGTTGATCCGATCGCGGCATCGAGAGTCGACTCAAGGTGCGCTGCGGAATCGTCGATGAGTGCGAGGTAGAGATCTTGTTTCGATGCGAAGTGTTGGTAGAGGACAGGCTTTGAGACTCCAGCCGCCTCGGCGATCGTGTCCATTGAGGTGGTCCGGTATCCGCGAGTCGCAAAGACAGAACGTGCCACCCCCACCAACTGGTCACGGCGCTGTTCACGGGGCAATCTCTGTTGCGGACTCGACATCCCATCATGCTACGCGAAAACCAAGTCCAAGGCCCGCCAACGCGGTCGATGTCGGCCGCGTCGACCTCATGTCCGTGGCTCATGATGAAATACGAGTATGGATGAAGTGACTGAGGGTATCGGCACGAAACTGCTCGCGGGGAAGTCAGTGACGGTCGTCGGTCGCCCTGGGACGGGCAAGACAACGATGCTCGAATCCGTTTACGCGCAGCTGATGTCCGCTGTCAGTCCCGCAGCGGTGCTGGTTCTCACGCCCAATCGTGATCATGCCGACGTGCTGCGCAATCGCCTCGCCGTACCCAAAGACGCCGTGCTGGCGTCTGCGCCGGCGCGAAGCATCTCATCGTTCGCCTACGGAATTGCGCGCGCAGCTCACACGACGCAGACCGGCGATGACCTCGAGTTCATCTCGGGCGCCGATCAGGACGTGTTCCTCGCCGATCTCCTGGCCGGCCACGAGCTCGGCCACGGCCGTGGGCCTGTCTGGCCGGCCGAGATCACAGCGGAGGTGCGATCGACCTCGGCGTTTCGGACCGAGGTCCGTGACTTCCTGAACCGAGTCATGGAGTTCGACTTCGGTGTGCGGGTTCCTGCTCCGGCCGCCGGCGGTGGACCCGATCGGGCTCCCGAGTTCGTGTTCGATTTCGGACGCAGTGTTCTCGATCGTGCGCTTGAGCGGCATCATGATCCGCGGTGGGAAGCTGTGGCCCAGGTTCTCGACGAATACCTCGACATCATGAGCATGCCCGGCTATGGAGGAACCGACTCTGCGACTGTCCTGGCGCGAGCAGCGTTCGAAGTTCTGCGTGAACCCGCCGAGGTGACCGCGGGCCGAGCCTGGACCTTCGCTCCCGATGTGGTGCCCGCAGTTGTCCTTGCCGATGGAGTTCAGGACTTCCCCGCCGCGAGCTGGGGTCTGCTTGAGCAGCTGCGTGAGCGCGGGAGTGCTCTGGCGCTGTTCGGCAGTCCAGAGACCGTGACCGGACGCTTCCACGGAGCGGATGCCTCGATCATTGATCGCAGTGCTGCCGATGACAGTTTCACAACCGTGGTCCTGCCCGAGGTGAAGAGCACGGGATCCGACATCCTCGACGTCAGCGATGACTTCGGTCGCCGCATCACCACACGGTGGGGCCTGCACCATATGCCGCGCCTCAGCAGTGGGCCAGACATCTCAGACGACAGCTCGGCTGTCGCTGATGTTTCCGACGAGGCCGCCGCCCAGGCAGCAGACGACTCTGTCTTCACGTCCGTGCGTCACGTGCCTGAGACGGTGGAGACCCACGTGTTCGAGGGAGCCGCTTCGAGCTATCGGTACCTGGCGCGGAGAGTGACGAACTTCGTCGAAGACGGACATGCGTGGTCGGACGTGGCCGTGCTGTGTCGGAACACGTCGACAGCCCGAGTCGTCGCGAACGAGCTGAGTGCTTCAGGCGTGGCGACCGCGAATATCATGCAGCCTCTCAGCATCGACCCGGCTACCGCGCCGCTGCTCGAGCTGCTCTCACGCACCCCGGACTTCGCTGACGACGAATCGATAGCTGCACAGGCTCTGGCCTTAGCCGGAAGCGTCTATGTCCGCCTCGACCCGGTGCAGATCAGACGATTCAAGCGCGTGGTGAGGAAGAAGTTTCCGGCACCGAACAGTTCGACCTCCCTGGCACAGGCGCTGCGCAGCGATGTCGACGGCTCATCCCCGACGGGACTGACCACGATCTCACGGATGCTGCGAGCAGCGGCCGAGGTGCGGTCGGTCGACCCGCACCAGGCACTGTGGATGATCTGGGAGGCCTCGGGCGTCGCGGAGAAGTGGCAGTCAGAGGCGCTTCGCGACCCGGAGTCCGTGGCCAATTCGCACCTGGACTCGGTGCTGCGGCTGTTCACCTTGGCACAGAAGATCTCCGATCGTGGAGGATTCACAGCGCGCTCGTTCGCCGGGATCGTGGCAGAGCAGGATATTGCGCAGGATTCCCTGGCTGCAAGGGCCGGGACCGACGACCACGTGCAGGTCGGCACACCGTCATCCCTGGCACATCTGCGAGTGCCGCTCGTCATCATCGCCGAGGTGAACGAAGGGGTATGGCCCAACCCGAAGATCCGTGGCGGCATCCTCGGACTCGACGATCTCAGCGCTGTGCTGGCAACCGGTGAGACCGCGAGTGGTGACCCGGGTTACCACTCCCACGCCAAACGGAAGAATCTGCGCGAAGAGGGCGAACTCTTCTATACGGCGCTGACCCGCGCCGAAGAACACGTCATCGTCACCGCAATCTCTGATGCCGAGAGCAATCCCTCGCCCTTCTTCGACGTGATCGCGGCGCGAACAGCGAAGGGCACTGAGGATGCAGACAGTTACGCGATCACTCACGAGGACGAACTTCTGCCGCTGTCTCTTGCGGAGATGGCCGCACACACTCGTGCACGGCTGCTGAGGGCTGCCGCGGACCCGGGACAGAAAACGCCCGTAGAGGATCTGGAGAATGTGCAGGACTGGGCTCAGCTGATGGCGGCACTGACTGCCACCAGCACCACGGTCGAACCACCCGAACAGTGGCGCGAAACCGAAGACATCACCTCCTCCGAGCCTCTCTTCACCTCCGAAGACACGGTAAGAGTGTCTCCGTCCCAAGTCGAGACCTTCACCGACTGCTCACTGCGGTGGTTCCTCACCCGCAATGGAGGAGATAGACCAAGCTCTATGGCGCAGAGCCTGGGAACGATCATCCACGCAGCGGCGGAGAACTTCCCAACGGGCCCGACCTCGGCAATCCGCGAATACGTCGACACGGAATTCACGACGCTCGAATTCGACGCGGAGTGGGAGCGGGATCGCGAACACACCTTGGCGATGAAGATGGCTGACCGCCTCGGCGAATACATCAAGACCGCGCCTGGCGAACCCCTCGGTGTCGAAGCCCAGGTGTATGCCACCGGGGTCGATGACAAAGGCCAGGAGTGGAAGGTCACCGGGCGCGTCGATCGGCTCGAACAAACACACGACGGCATTCGGATCGTCGACTTCAAAACCGGAAAGAACGTCGTCAAAGGTCAGGAGATGCCCCGTCACGCACAGCTCGGCGTCTATCAGGAGGCGATCAATTCCGGGACCATCACCATCGGCGAAGACCAGATCATCGACGCCAAAGCGTATGGAGCCGAACTCGTGTTTCTGCGGAATTCCAAACAGACGACGAGAGAGCAGTCCGCGCTTGAGATCGATGAAGATCCGGGGTGGGCCCGAGACCTCATCAACGTTGTCTCCGATGGCATGCGAGCCGCCGAGTTTCCAGCCCGAGTCGAACCTCAGAAGTGTCTGAGCTGTCCTGTCCGCACCTCCTGCCCGGCAATCGGGCCACAGACCTTGGAAGAGTCCTGATGCGCTTCACCGCAGAACAACTGGCCCGCCTGACTGCCGCCGACCCTGCCCAGGCATTCCCGCCGAGCGAAGAGCAGCGCATTATCATCGAAGCCGACCCTCAGCAGTCGATGAAGGTCACTGCCGGCGCCGGCTCAGGCAAGACGACGGTGATCTCCCAGCGGGTCGTGTGGCTCGTGGCCAATGGCTTCGTCGCGCCTGAGGAGATCTTGGGGCTCACCTTCACTCGGAAGGCCGTAGGCGAACTGGGCGGTCGGATCAGGGTGCTTTTGGCCCGTCTGCGACACAGCCTAGGACTGGGCGCCGACACGAGCCTTCCTGGTCTCGACAATCCCACGGTCTCGACCTATAACTCCTATGCGGCTTCGATCGTCAGCGAGCACGGAGTCAGCATCGGCATCGAACCCGAGACAGTGCTGCTTGATGACGCCGCTGCTCATACGATCGCCGGCTCGATCATCGACTCAACCTCAACAGAGGAGATCCCCGGCGACTTCGCACGAGAGACGATGATCACAGACATCATTTCGCTGGCAGCAGCGATGAATGACCACGGTCGCGACGTCGACGAGGTCACGGACTATCTTGACCAGTGCCTGCAGGCATTGGTCTCAAGCAAGGGCAAGCCCGTGGATCCCAACGGTCGGCGCGCCAGGCTCGAAGCCAAGATCAAGACAGCGAAACTGGCCGACGCATACATGAGCGCCAAACGTCGCAACTTGTCCATGGACTTCTCGGACCAGGTTCGCTTCGCCCAGCGCATCCTCGACGAAGTGCCGGCCGCCCGCAGTGCGGAACAGCAGCGGTGGTCAATCGTTCTCCTCGATGAGTTCCAGGACACGTCGGTTGCTCAGCTGAAACTGCTGCGCGATCTGTTCCGATCCACAGCGGTGACAGCTGTGGGCGACCCCAGGCAGGCCATCTACGGTTGGCGCGGCGCCAGTGCCGACAACATGATCCGCTTCTCCGCGGACTTCGACAACGTGTCGGCGCTGACGCTGAGCACCAGTTGGCGCAACGACCACACAATTCTGACGGTCGCCAACCGGACAGCGGACGGATTGGCCGGGAGCCAGGAAAAGCCGCTGTCGGCTCGCGCAGGCGCAGGAGATGGTCGCGTGGCCATCGACATCAGCTCGGGAGCACATGATCCGGACTTCCTCACTGTCGGACTCAGGTCACTGACAGAATGGGTCGCCACTCTTCCCACAGGGTCATCGACCGCAGTCCTGTGCCGCAAACGTGCCCATTTCGCGCCGGTTGCCGCGGCGCTGGAGACTGCGGGCTACGCCGTTCACGTGCATGGCTCATCGGGTCTCCTGAGTGACCCCTACGTCGCTGATCTGCGAGCAGTGCTCACTGCAGCCGTTGACCCGATGGCCGGGGACAGTCTGATGCGGCTGATCAGCGGACGTCTGCTGGGCCTCGGCGCCACAGACATCGCCGCTCTGCAGGCGTTCACCCGGAAGCAGAACGATTCGAGACTGACCGAGTTCAGGGGAGAGAGCCCTGACGGTACCGGAGTCGTGCCCGAGGCCATCGACCACCCGACGATCGTCGAGGGCCTTGACGAACTCGTCGACCTCTCCGACGCACTCGCAGGGTCGGCAAACATCGCTGGCGCACAGACTATGGTGGATAACTTCCGGAATTCGGGCCTGAGCTCGATGGCGCTTGACCGACTGGTGAGGTTGGCACGGGCTCTGCGATATGTCCGTTCCGGTTCTGGGACCATCGCTTCGATCATCCGTACCGCGATGACCAAAACCGGAGTGGACTCCGACATCTGGGGGCTGAGCGATTCGCTGCGCAACCTTCACCGCTCAGCGATCGACTCCTTCCTGTCCGCAGCCAGCCAGTACTCGGCAACCGACGACCAGCCGTCGGTTCCGGGTTTCCTCGAGTGGCTGACCCTGATGGAGGCGAAGGACGCATTGAGCGTGGCCGAGCCGAATTCGGCCTCCGACGCGATCGACATCATGACGGTCCACGCCTCGAAGGGACTGGAGTTCGACGCGGTCGCTGTGCCGTCGCTGGTGGTCAAGGACTTCCCGACGGAACCGCGGGACAAAGAAGGGTGGATGGAGAGAACAGCTCTGCCGTACCCGCTGCGGGGCGATCGTGCACATCTGGTTGACTATGATCTTCGCACCGCCGACTTCGACACAAAGAAGGCACTCGACGAATGGGTCAGCGAATTCATCAAACCAGCGATCGCCGAGGCACATGAGGAAGAAGAACGGCGCCTTGCCTACGTAGCGTTCACCCGCGCCAAGCACTACCTGTGGTTGGGTGCGGAGCTGATGGGAGCCAGAGCCAACCCCGACGAGCCATCCCCGTTCCTGACCGAGGCGATCGAGGTGCTGGAACGCGATGTCGATATGCCTGAACCTGCCGAGGAGTCCGCTGAGGACCGTGTCGAGACTAGCATCTGGCCCGTACCGCGAACAGATCGTGTGTCCACGGCTCGACAGGCGGCTGAATGGGTCAGCTCCGCTGCGCCAGCGGGCCTTGAAGAGCTGGTGCAGAAGCCGGGCCTCGTGGGCGAGTACGCCCGACAGGCACTGCGGATCAGCAGACGCCCAGGCACAGGCAACACCGGAAACGTCCCGGATCGGCTATCGGCGACAGCTCTTGTTTCGTGGCGCAGAGACCCACAGCAATTCATCACCCAGACACTGCGCCCCATTCCGAATCCGCCGAGCCGAGCCGCAGAGATCGGGACCACTTTCCACTCCTGGGTCGAGCAGCATTTTGGGCAGGCGAGCATCGACATTGATGACGAACAGCAGGCCCAGGCCATCGACAGAACGACGATCGAACGTCTGCAGCAGACGTTCATCGGCTCCGAGTTCGCGAGCAGGCACGCCGACCACATCGAGATGTCATTCGAACTCGTCCTCGGGCGGTTCAGAGTTCCCGGCAAGATCGATGCGGTCTTCATCACCGGCGATCACGCTGAAGTCGTCGATTGGAAGACCTCGAAACAGCCAGAGGAGAAGACGCTTGAGGTGATGAAATGGCAGCTGGCTCTCTACCGCTTCGCCATCCAGCGGGTACACCCCGAGATCACCAAAGTGACGGGAACCTTCTACTTCGTTGGCAGCGACGACATCGTGAGGTTCACTGCGCTGCCGGAGGAAGCAGAGATCATCACGTGGTTGGAGGCCAATGACAGCACATGGGGCGGTGAAGTGGTCCGAGCGGAGAGAAAGATCTGATTCCCAGTTCAGAATCAATTCAGGATCATGGGCGATGAATGCCATCGGTCGGTTCAGCTTCGTCCGGTTCAGTATCCTCGTCGATGACGTTTTCGGACTCCGCCGCGAGTCCAGCATCGGGCTCCGACTCGGACTCTTCTGGCAGCACGACCGCACCTGGAGTTCCCTCATGGTCGTTGTCTGCGTCTGCCGGGCCGGGGGGAGCGGTGCTGGGCTCCGCAGTGTCCTTCGTGTCCTTCGAGAACAGGACGTCGTTGAACGAGGACAGAAGTTCCCCTGCGTCCTGTATCGCCTCCTCGTCGCCGGAATCCACTGCTTCGAGCAGCCAGTCGAGGACAGCGAACTCGGCCAGCAGTTCGGCACGAGTGATCACATGCTCGTCTGCGCGAGGTCGCGAGTTTCTGTACTCGCTGAAGAAGGTCGGTACAGCGGCAGGGTCGATGAGCGCCGAGGCTGCGGCAAGATCGATCGCAGGATCGGACACGCGCAGTCGCTCGATTCCCGACAGCGCGAGCACACGCTCCTGGTCGGTGTAGACACTCGTCTCGTCGATCGCACCGTGGATGGGGGTGGCGAGGAAGCGCCAGAGGGAGACCTGCTCGAACTCCTCTTCCCAATGTTGGAGCAGATCCGCCGGCACCCGGCCGGTGGCCGCGGCCTGATCGAGCCTCTCCAAGATCTGAAACTGAAAACGAGACGGGTCTTCGACGGGGAACCCCGCCTCGGAAATTGATTCCGGCGCTGCAGAATGCAGGGTGGCCAGAGCCTGAGCCAACGAGCTCGCCCGTGCGACGTCAGCGATTGCCTGATCGCTCACAGGGGCACCAGGCAATGGCTCGATAAGTGTCACGGTGATCGGTGCAGAAGTGCCGAAGTAGTCGGCCTCGACCTCGGTGATAGCGCGCAGATGAGGCCAGGTGAATCCGGCATGCGGATACATCGTGTCGTAGATCCGAGCTGCTTCGGCTGCGGAGCCGGTGTCTGCGGACCGATCAAGACTCGTCTGGGCCGTCGCCACCAGCTGCTGCTGGCCATCGTCAAGCAGAACTCTGATTCCCAGCCCCAAGGACGGCAGAGGGATCCATTCCGTCGGGGAAAAGCCTTCGAGCATCGTTGCCGCGACAGCTGCCAACTTGAGCGCCTTGGTATTCACCCTCCCCAATCTACCGTCTGGCACCCGCTGGAGATCGGAGATTCGGCTGTTGAGCGTGTCAGCACCCACACTTCCCGCGTCATGACCCTGAGTTATCGTGGAGGACATGAAGCCACTGCCACCCGTGAAGCCGATCAGTCTGGCCCGCCATGGAATCGATCGCGACCATCTCTCTCGTGGTCAGGACGGTGACCTGCAGGAACTGTGGGCCAGCGGAGCAAAACCCGTGTTCGAGCATCGTGGGGCACTCCTCGTGGCGGCGGGGGGCCTGTTCATCAGTGATTTAGTCATGGTGCCCGGGCAGCAGACCGAGATCTACCTCGGCCGTGACGACGAAGGTGTCCGGTACATCGGGGTCTCCCTTGATGATTCTGGTCGCAGTCAGCTCGACACGTCGCTGGCGACCTCCCGTGCCCGCGACGCCACGGATCTGCTGACCGCACCGGGGGAGGGCATCGACAGCGCCGAACCAGTATGGTTGCCGCTGCGTCAGCTGGCAGAGTCTCTCGACGACGTGCAGGTGTCCCTGGCGTGTGAAATCGTTGGCCTGGGCAATTGGCACAGAGCCCACCAGTTCTCGCCCCGCACCGGACGACCGACTCGTCCCGCCCGGGGAGGCTGGGTGAGAATGGATCCAGACAATGGCAGCGAACACTTCCCCCGCACGGACCCGGCCGTCATCGTCCTCATCATCAACACGGACGAGGCCGGGGTGGAAAGAGTGCTGTTGGGCAACAACGCCGCGTGGGAAGCTGACCGGTACTCTCTGCTGGCCGGATTCGTCGAACCCGGTGAGACCCTGGAACACGCAGTCATTCGCGAGGTGTTCGAAGAGGCCCACGTCGAAGTAGCGAACCCACAGTACCTCGGGTCCCAACCCTGGCCGTTCCCGTGCTCACTCATGCTCGGCTTCTCAGCTGAAGCGCCGAGCCTCGAGTTCGCTGCTGATAAGGCTGAGATCGCCACCTTGACCTGGTTCACCCGGGAGGAACTGCGCGCGGCCATCGAACGTGGCACGGTCCGGGCCCCCGGACTCGTATCGATTGCCGGGCAGCTCCTCTACAGCTGGTTGGACAGCATTTGAACGCTCAGGCCGCGGCACTGCTCGATGCTCTCGATGCGGAGCAGAAGGAGGTCGCCACCCAATTCTCAACACCTGTGATCGTCCTGGCCGGAGCCGGGACGGGCAAGACACGTGCGATGACTCACCGCATCGCCTACGGCATTGCCACCGAGGTGTTCCCTCCCAACCACGTTCTGGCCCTGACCTTCACAGCTAAGGCAGCAGGAGAGATGCGATCGCGTCTGCGCGACCTTGGGGTTCCTGCCGTCCAAGCCCGGACCTTTCACTCCGCCGCACTTCGTCAGCTGCGTTTCTTCTGGGATCGATTCGCGACAGGCGACTTCCCCCGGATCATTGACAACAAAGCCGGGATCCTCGGGTCAGTGCTGCAGGGAATGGGGATCGAGACCAGCCGGGAATTGAATCGAGATGTGGCCTCCGAGCTCGAATTCGCTGCCGCGTCCCTTCTCGGAGTCGACGACTATGCCACCCAAGCCGCCGGGCGCGACCTTCCCGGACAATTGGGCGTCGAAGACATGGTGCGCATCTTCGAGGCCTACAGCGAAGCGAAGACACGCGGTCGGCTCATGGACTTCGAAGACGTTCTCCTCGTTCTGGACGGAGTGCTCGCAGAGTACCCCGCCATCGCAGCAGACATTCGCGACCAGTACCGGCATTTCGTCGTCGACGAGTTCCAGGACGTCTCGCCTCTCCAATACGATGTGCTCTCACGCTGGCTGGGACCACGGGACAACCTCTGTGTCGTGGGTGACCCGGCCCAGACGATCTATTCGTTCGCCGGAGCAGATTCTTCACTGCTGAGGACACTCGATGCCTCACTGCCGACGTCGACGACTATCCAGTTGGTGCGCAACTATCGGTCGTCGAAGGCGATTGTGTCCACGGCGAACAACCTGCTTCGGCATACGTCCCGGACTGCGCTGACCCTGCGCACCGACAATCCCGAAGGCCAACAGCCGACAATGACCGAGTACCCGACCGATGACGCTGAAGCCGCCGGTGTCGTCAAAGCGATCTCTGCCGAGATCAATGCCGGCCGCCGTCCGCGAAACGTCGCGGTGCTGTTCCGCACGAATGGTCAGAGTCCCGCTTACGAGCAGGCGCTGGCCGCAGCCGGAATACCGTATGTTCTGCGAGGCGGAGAGCGGTATTTCGCACGCAAGGAGGTCAAAGAAGCCGTGCTCATGCTCAAGGCGGCCCGCGCCACCTCGAGCGGCAGGCCCCTGCCGGAGGTCGTCGCCGAGGTGTTGGTGTCCCTGGGCTACTCGAGCAAACCACCTGCAGCCGGAGCAAGTCGACAGAAATGGGAATCTCTGAAGGCTCTGGTCGATCTGGCGGAAACCCACCAGTCAGGATCTGAACTGCCGGTGCCAGTGGAAACGTTTCTCGCTGATCTCAGCGATCGTGCCGAACACCAATTCGCTCCCGACATCGAAGGCGTCACCCTGGCCTCATTCCACGCGGCCAAAGGTCTCGAATGGGACAGTGTGCACCTCGTCGGGCTCAGTGAGGGCCTGTTACCCATCAGCTATGCCCAGACGCCGCGGGCGGTCGCTGAGGAGAGGCGCCTGTTCTATGTGGCGCTGACCCGCGCGGGCAGAGACCTCAGCTTGAGCTGGTCGCAGTCACGGCATGATTCCAAACAGCGACCACGCAAAGCGTCCCGATTCCTCAGTGAGCTCGGTCGGGTCGATCCATCAGTGGGTCACGGCCGTCGGACTGCGACCTCGGTGGCGATGAATCGCTGCAGATCGTGTGGCAAGGTGCTCGTGTCCCAGGTCGACCGAGCTCTGTCACGGTGTGCGAACTGCCCTGCCGACATCGACCTCGAGCTCCTCGACAGGCTGCGACGATGGCGGGTACGCGTGGGCCTGGAACAGGGGCTTCCGCCCTACCTTGTTCTCACCGACACATCGATTTCGGCGATCGCGGAGATCAGACCGCAGGACATGGCGTCATTGGCGAAGATCCCAGGCGTCGGCGCGACCAAACTCGAACTCTATGGGTCAGGGTTACTGAGCCTGCTCGTGGACTAGGTCGAAGTGTGGGACGGAAGCGCGGCACTGGCATCGGGGATGGAACGCCAGAGTCTCGTCGGTCCCGATGCCTGTGGCCAGTGAGACGTTTCTGTGTACCGGGACTGTGTCTGGGCGCAGCAGAGATCGTCTGAGGATCTGGACGACGTTGAGTGCGCCGAGCGCCCGTGACAGGGGGTCGCTGAGACTCTCACGGTCTGGGAGGGCTCGGATATGGGGGTACTGGTCCAGCCAGGAATCATCGGCGTCCTTCTTCCGCAGGCAGTCGCAGATGGCGCAGGGTGTCGCCCCGGGCTGGATGAGACCGGTGACTTCGAGAGAGTATTCCCCGATCACGACCTGGCAATGGGGGACCTCGCGATCTGTGAGCCAAGTGGCGGTGTGAATGTCGGGGACGAGGTACGAGGTCGTGATCACCAGCGGTGAGGACAGCAGATCGAGGTCTTCGACGCGATGCTGTTCTGCGATGGCGAAGCCTGAGGCTGAGAGATACTGTTCGGTGATTGCCCTCAGCGGCCCCACCACCAGGATCGGGGAATCACCGAGGAGCCTCGATACACGATCGGGTGAGAGGGTGAAGATCTGTGCAGTCGCCAACAGTGGCGAATTCTTCGTCATCTTCTCGGCATCAGAATCGTCGGGAACCATGACACCTGCTTCGCCGAGCAATGTGATCAGCGAACTCGCCCGGCCCAGGTCGGTACCGAGATCCTGTGCTCGAGAGTAGTACTGTGCCGAACCGACACCCATTTGCAGTTCCTCGACGAGAGCGACATCTGCTGGCAGGAGCCCGTCAATGAGGACAGGATCATCGACGCCGAACTGCACACACGATGGTGACCGCCATGTGATCGGCACACTGGGAAAAATCCGGAACATGTCTCCACCTCGCCTCGAACGCCTCGGACTTCCACAGTAGTGAAGGTGGAGGAGATCTGCCATGGACCAGGTCGATCTGTGGAAAACCCTGTGGACGACAGTTGAGGGCAGGCCAGAAAATACATTCCGACATACCCTCAACCGCTGTGTGCCCCAGGCGCTCGCGGAGACTCGTGCAGCTTCCCCTTCCGCACGGATCCCCGGGTTTTCCGGGGTCAATCATAGAACCTATTCTGCAATTGCCGCACCGTCAATGTCGGTTTATGCACAGACCAGTCAACAGCGTGTGGATAACCTGTGGATATGTCGCTATGAGTTGTGGAGAAAAGATGCCTTGAATGATTGTGCGCAGAGCTCACCAGAGAGTGAAAGCGTAGGTCACTTCCGTTTCCGGCGGCCTCAACAGACAACTCGGCCTGTGGACAGCTCGACGCGCAGTCCGGAATGACGATACTCAGGAAACTCACAAGGAGAGGCGAATGAAGCAACGGCTGTCGAATTTCCTATGATGGGTGTGTGGCAACTCAACAGCGATGGACCGAAGAGGACGTGCTGCGGGCGATCGCCCGTGGTGAGATCGAAGTGCGGCGCTCGGCGCGCCGGAAGAAGACAATCTCGGTCTCAAAGGAAGTGGATACGTACGTTCTCAGCACGCCCGTGAGATACAGCGTGGAGCACAACATTCGGTCGTTGACCGATCTGTTCAATCGCCTTGCCGCCAGGGGCCATACTTCGGCGGCGGATCTCGTCGCATTGGCAGATGAGTTGAACCAGCGCTATTTCGATGGTCGCCTGCGTCCGCGCTCGATCAGGTGGGTGACGAATCAGAACATCAGTCGGTGGGCATCGACGACGACTTCAACAGGGGACATCAGGGTCTCCCACCGTCTGCAGACGGTGCCTCGTTGGGTGTTGGAGACCGTCATCGTCCATGAACTCGCTCATCTGCAGATCGGTCCCCATTCCAGGGCGTTCCACGAGCTGGCGGACAGGCATCCCAGGCAGGCGGACGCGAAGCTCTACCTTGAGGGCTTCAGTGCGGGAGAGCAGTTCAGCCGCGGTGGCGGTCGCTGACTTCCCGTGATTCCACACCCCTCCGGTAGAGCTCTGGCAGTCGCACGACGAGATCGGGCATGAGTGAGGTAGGCAGTGCAGCGAGCGGGAACCACTTCACCGCCAGAGATTCGTCGGAGACGACGGGAACATCGTCCACGGACGCGACCGCGGCGAACACCACATCGAAGTGACGTTCGCATGCACCGAACGAGGCCGAGAGGTCATGTACATGGAGATCGATCGGATTGGGCGAGAACCAGGCCAGCCGGCTCAGCCCACTTTCCTCTATTGCCTCTCTGCGCGCAGCGGAGCGCAGGCTGTCATCCTCGGCCTCGAGGTGCCCCCCGAACTGACCCCAGAGGCCAGCCTTGCGGTGGTGGTTGAGAAGCACGGACTCCGTGTCGGGGTCGAAGACGAGACAGCTGGCAGTGACATGCTCAGCACCCGCCTCGCGGCGCAGCGCAGCGTCACCGACGGAGACGAACAGACGCTCGAAGTCGAGCGCGAAGTCAGTCGGTGCCGACGTGGCGCCAACCTCGGCGCGGGCGGTGTCGAGGCAAATCATTCAGTTCTCGCTGCGGCCGCCGGTCTCATCGTCGTCGTCTGCACCATCGTCGGAATTCGACCCGGAGTCGGAATCGGCATCGTTCTGCGGCCCTGAGTCTCCGCCGGTTTCCGTGCCTTCGATACCTTCGGCGAGAATACGGTTCAATGCTTCGTCAAGAGTCGATTCGCTGGTCCATTCGGCATGTCGGCGTTCGGAGTAGCCCAACGGGTCGTCCAGGTCCTGCGTCGTCGGCAGAAGGTCGGGGTGGGAGAACACTTTGTCCCTGGCCTCTGTGCCTCCTTGCGTCTCGAGATACCCGAACAAGGCCGCAGCGTCGCGCAGACGCCGGGGATTGAATTCCAGGCCGACCAACGTTGAGAACGTCTTTTCGGCAGGACCTGCAGTGGCTCGGCGGCGGCGCAGTGCCTCACGGATCTGATCGCGTCCGGGAAGATGCGCAGATGCGGAATAGACGACCACGTCGACCCACCCTGCGATGACTGCGAGGAGGTTCTCCAGATTCGTCAGTGCCTTCTTCTGGTCCTCGGTGGTCGGAGGATTGAACAGACCCTGACGGATATTGTCACTGAGATCGGAGATGTTGGACGGATCGATCTGCGAGGCCATGTCCTCGATCTGTGAGGTATCGACCTTGAGTCCCTGCGCATAGCGGGTCAGTGCAGTCTCGACCTGAGCGCTGAGCCAGGGGGCACGCTCGAACAACGCGAGATGCGCGAGCTCCTGAGCGGCAAGGTAGATCCTGACCTCCGAGGCATCGACGTCGATCTCGGAGGCGAATTTCTCCACATTGGTCTCCACGAGCACTGCGCTGTCGTGAGGCAGCAGGGGCAGTCCCACCTCGGTGCCGGTGAGAACGCTCTCCGACAATGCACCCACGGCCTGACCGATCTGCATTGCGAACATCGAGTCGCTCATGGAGCCGAACATCGACGAGGCTCCGGCAAGGATGCCCTTCATCTCTGCTGGCACCTGAGTCTCGAGAGTCTCTGTCAGGGCAGAGGACATGTTCTCCTTGATCGGGAGAACGAACTTCTGCCACCCGGGCATGGTCTCGCTGACCCATTCCGCACGCGTGAGAGTGCGCGCCGTTCGGTTCGCCACGGACAGTTCGGTCGCCTCGGCGAGCCACAGTTCGGCAAGTCGGAAGGCGTCTGTGGTCGCCTTGGCAGATTCCTCGCCCACTGCGGGGTCGGGGGTCGGAACCGCCTTCTGCGCGATCGATATCGCCTGTGCCTGGGAATCGGTACCCTGCCCGAAGAGACCCTGCATCTGGTTCATGATGGTCGACATCATCGCAGGATCGATCTGGAAGCCCTGCGAGCCGGCATCGCCGTCCTTGTCCTGGCCGGAGCCGGGACCGTTCGCTCCGAAGAGCATTCCGAAGATCTGTTCGAATGGATTCTGCTCGTTGTTGTTGTCATCGCTCATTTTCTCAAAGCCCCCAAGAATCGGTTTGTCTTCTACGTTAACGGTTCCGGATGTGGGAAGCTTCCCAATTCCGGGAGGTTTCGGATGATGTTCGCACCGGGCGAAAGGAGTCTGTGAAACTCACGGTCAGGTTTCAACTAGACTGGTTGGGCGGTGCAGCGAAAGGAACACATGACAGCTAATGCCCATCGGGCCGTGCCGGTGCCCGCAGCACCGACGCGTGGCGACACTCGACGACGCGTTCCACGTCTGACCACGACTTCAGGGGTCATGACCTACATCCTCATCGCTCTTGCGATTTTGCTGCCGGTGCCATACATGTTGCAGCTGCCTGGACCGGTGTTCAACACCCTCGGTGACTATCAGGGCAAACCCATGATCGATGTCTCCGGTGCCAAAACCTACCCGACCGATGGTCGCATCGATATGCTCACGGTGGCTGTGAGCGGCGGTCCGGGGCGTGACACCTATGCTTCGCAGGCTCTGGGCGCTCTGCTCCACGGCAAGGAGACGGTCATCCCCACCGAGGCCTATTATCCCCTTGAGACGACGCGGGAGGACGTGGCTGCGTCCAATGCGGTGGAGATGTCATCCAGCCAGGATGTGGCCGTGGCCGCGGCGATGGGGCAGCTTGACAAGCCGTATAAGGTCCATCTTCTCGTCGGTGAGGTCGTTCCCGACTCACCCGCCGAGGCCAAACTGCGCAAGGGTGATCGGATCATTTCCGTGAACGGGAAGAAGCTGGACTCTGACCCGGCAGCTGCTCGGGTCATGAGCGAGACAGTGCAGTCCTCCGACTCCGTCGACCTCGTCGTCGAACGCGGTGACGAAGACGTCGACGTCGCAATGAAACCCGAGGCGATCGATGGACGCAATGCCATCGGCATCAGCATGAAGCAGGACTTCGAATTTCCCATCGACGTGTCATTCAACGTCGAAGGCATCGGCGGGCCCTCCGCCGGCACGATGTTCGCACTGGCGATCATTGACGAACTCACGCCTGGTGCCATGACCGATGGGAAGCACGTGGCAGGAACCGGCGAGATCGATCCTGCAGGAAATGTGGGCCCCATCGGTGGTGCCCGACAGAAGGTAGCAGCCTCTACTGCGCAGGGGGCGAAGCTCTTCCTTTCGCCCGCAGATAACTGTGCAGAGGTCATCGAGGCTGCTGAACAGTCCAAGATCACGGTGGCGCGCATCGATACCCTCGATGATGCGCAGAACGCCGTGGAGCAGTACGCAGCCGGAGACACTTCAGATCTCAAGAAGTGTCCAGCCGGCGGCGCCGACAACAACGAGAAAGGGCAGTAGTGAGCTCTCCGTCCTCACCCACCTCCGCACGAATGCCGACGAACCGGCCCAGACGTTCGCCCCTGTTGCTCACTCTCGTGTCAGTGGCGATTCTGCTCGTCGCTTTCATCGCGTTCACGCAGGTGTACACCGAAATCCTGTGGTTCAAGCAGATCGATGCCTCGCAGGTGTTCCGCACCATGTGGTTCACGCGCGGACTGACGTTCCTAGCCGGATTCGTCGTCATGGCGGTCCCCGTGTGGCTGAGCCTGCACCTGGCTTTCCGCAATCGTCCGGTGTACGCGCCGACGACTCCGCGCCAGGAGAACCTCGATCGGTACCGTGAAGCCATCGAACCGCTGCGCAAAGTCGCGACCTTCGCGATCCCAGCGGTCGTCGGTGTCCTCAGCGGAATCACCGCGTCCGCACACTGGAACACCATCCTTCAGTGGATGAACTCGACCTCCTTCGGGTCGCAGGATGCTCAGTTCGGGATGGACAAGTCGTTCTTCGTCTTCGTCCTGCCCGGTCTGCAGCTGATCGGAGATCAGGTGGGGATGGCGGTTCTGCTGTCGCTCATTGCTGCACTTGTCGGGCATTATCTCTTCGGCGGCATCCGTCCTGGGGAGCAGAAGGGTGTCGTCCTCACGAAGACCGCCCAGTGGCAGCTGGGAATCACTGTCGGCGTCCTGATCCTCGTACAGGCAGGTCGTCTGTGGCTCGCCCGGTACGAACGACTGACGGCGACCGGTGGCATCGTGCCCGGTGTGACCTACACCGACGACAGAGCGGCGCTTCCGGCCATGGCCATCGTCGCGATCGCGGCGGTGCTTGTGGCTTTCATGTTCGTCTATACGGCTTGGAAGGGAAACTGGCGGATCTCGCTCATCGCGACTGCCACGCTCATCGTCCTCGGCGGAATCTCGATCATCGCCTATCCCGCGATGGTTCAGCAGTTCCAGGTCAGTCCTTCCCAGCAGAGCCTGGAATCCGAGTACATTCAGCACAACATCGATGCGACTCGTGACGCCTTCGACTTCAACGACATCGATGTGACTCCCTATGAGCCGAGCACGAGCGGCGAGAAGGGCGCACTGCGTGCAGACGCTGAGACCGCTGCGTCGATCCGTCTGCTCGACCCCAACCTGGTCTCGGATACGTTCCGGCAGCTGCAGCAGGTCAGGCCCTACTACTCCTTCCCCGAGCAGCTCGATGTCGATCGGTACAACATCGACGGCGATATGCGCGACACCGTGATTGCGGTCCGTGAGTTGGCCCCAAGCTCGGTGAACAACCAGAGCTGGTACAACCGTGCGATCGTCTATACCCACGGGTTTGGTGTCGTTGCCGCCAATGGCAACCAGCGCAGCCCCGATGGTGAGCCGTTGTTCATGGAGTCCGACATTCCGCCCAAGGGCGAGTTCCCGGACTACGAGCCGCGCGTGTACTTCGGTGAGAGCTCACCGGACTACTCGATCGTCGGCGGCGAGAAGGACGCGACCCCTCGAGAGCTTGACTACCCCTCCGATGAGGACAGCGGTTCGGGCCAGGTGAATAACACGTTCAGCGGCAACGGCGGTCCATCCTTGGGCGGCCTCTTCAACCGCCTCGCCTATGCTCTGAAGTATCAGGACGAGCAGATCCTCCTCTCTGATGCAGTCAACGACGAATCACAGATCCTCTATGAACGTCACCCACGGGAGCGCGTGCAGAAGCTGGCACCGTTCCTCAAGATAGACGGCGATCCATACCCGGCTGTCGTCGACGGCAAGATCAAATGGATCCTTGATGGTTACACGACGGCAGACGACTACCCGTATTCGACGCCTCAGCCACTGCAGGAGGCGACCGAGGACTCGGTGACGGCGACTGCGCCCAACTCCGTGGCCACTCTTCCGGATG
This sequence comes from Brevibacterium antiquum CNRZ 918, assembly GCF_900169145.1. Lineage (GTDB taxonomy): Bacteria > Actinomycetota > Actinomycetes > Actinomycetales > Brevibacteriaceae > Brevibacterium > Brevibacterium koreense. The sequence continues at coordinate 145,534 of NZ_FXZD01000007.1, forward strand.
AAGAGGTCAACTACATCCGGAACTCGGTCAAAATCACGGTCGATGCCTACGACGGCAAGGTCGACATGTTCCAGTGGGACAAGGAAGACCCCGTCCTCAAAACGTGGATGAAGATCTTCCCTGACCTCATCAAACCGTCTTCGGAAATGTCGGGCGACCTGATGAGCCACGTGCGGTATCCGGAGGACCTGTTCAAGGTACAGCGCGATCTGTTGACGATGTACCACGTGACTTCGGCCAGTGAGTTCTACACCGGCCAGGACTTCTGGACGCTGCCAACGGACCCGACGAAGAAGACCAGCAGTGGTCTGACTCAGCCTCCGTTCTACATGACCCTGCAGATGCCGGGTCAGAAGGTTCCGTCGTTCTCGCTGACGAGTTCCTACATTCCGGCTCGCTCCGATGAGGGCCAGGCTCGGAACAACTTGACCGGATTCCTGTCTGCGGATGCTGACGCCGGCGATTCCAAGGGCGAGGTGGCGGATGGCTACGGCAAGCTGCGACTTCTGCAGCTGCCGCGCAACACGACGGTACCCGGTCCTGGACAGGCGCAGAACAACTTCAATACTGCCCCGGATGTGCAGCGCAGCCTGAACCTGCTGCGTCAGGGTGAGTCTGAAGTTCAGAACGGCAACCTGCTGACTCTGCCCGTCGGTGGCGGTCTGCTCTACGTTCAGCCCGTCTACGTCCGGTCTGCCGGCGACACGTCCTACCCGCTGCTCCAGCACGTGCTGGTGGCCTTCGGCGAGGACATCGGGTTCGCTCCGACCCTGGATGAGGCTCTCGACCAGGTCTTCGGCGGCGACTCAGGCGCCAAGGCCGGTGACGCAGGCACCGAGGACAGTGGTGCAGGCGAGTCAGGCGGATCAGGCAGCGGTGGCGACTCCGCAGCTGCGCCTGACGATCAGAACCTCAACGATGCGCTGGAAGAAGCCAAGAAGGCGATGGAGGATTCGGACGCGGCCCTCAAGGAGGGTGACTTCGAGAAGTACGGAAAGGCGCAGGATCGCCTGAAGAACGCGATTGAGGATGCGGTGGCAGCCGACCCCTCTCTCGCTAAGGACGGTTCAAAGGACGGAGCTTCTGCTCCGGCCAGTACCCCTGCCGCTGAGGGTGGAGACAACTGACGCCTGACACGGTCGACGCTGAATGAGCCAGGCCCCTGGGATCCGATCGGATCCCAGGGGCCTGGCTCATGTGCGGGAGGTCAGTGTGCGGGTGAGCACACCCGGGCGAGCAGCCGCTCTGCCCGGTCAGTCAGTCAGGTACCCTTCGAGGTCATCGACGATCTGCCCCGCTCCGATGGGACCCAATCCGAGGAACCATAGGTCGTCTTCGACCCGGAAGGCTCTGTCGTCCTCGACGGCCGGCATTCCCGCCCACTGGCTGCCGGAGAGCGCTGTGGTCTCACCGGTTGCTTCAGGGTCACCATAACTGGTGTAGAAGACATAGTCGCCACCCGCCTGGTCGAGGTTCTCCGGAGAAATCTCCACCGCAAGTTCAGCAATGTCCTGTGCCTCAGGGCGGGCGAGCCCGGCATCGTCGAGGATGACACCGATAAGGGATTTGTTGCCGTAGAGTCGCAGCCTCTCGGGCATGAAGCGCACGAGCGAGATCGTCGGGTTGCCATCGACCGCGTCGTCGAGGTCGCCGGTGGCTCTCGTGTACCCGTTGAGCACGTCTGTTGCTTCATTTTCCATACCCAGTGCTTCGCCGACGAGCAGGAAGTTCTCCTTCCACGGGAATCCCGGCCGAATTGAGAACACCGTGGGCGCGATGGAATCGAGCTCTTCGTGGAGCGTGTCAGCACGCAGCTGGCTGCCAAGAATCAGATCCGGTTCGAGTTCGGCGATCGCCTCCAGATCGAGTTCGTTGATCGTTCCCACAGTGTCAACGTCTTTGACCCGATCAGCAAGATAGGAGGGCACCGGGTGTGCCCCCTTGGTTGTGACCATACCGACGGGCGTGATGCCCAAGGCCAGGACATCGTCGAGCTCACCGGTGTCGAGGACGACGACGCGCTTGGGCTGCTCTGCAATCTCGGTGGTGCCACTGGCATGTCTCACCGTGCGTGGAAACACTCCGGGCTTGGCATCGCTTCCCAGTTCGGCGGTCTCTTTATCGGCAGTGGCAAAGTCCTCGCCACCGGTGGCGACATCCTTCTTACCGGTGCCCTCATCCTTGCCGTTGTCGGCGCCTGAGGTGCAGGCGCTGGTGAGTAGGAGGACGGACAATGCGGTTGCGGCCACTGTGCATCTGCTGCGGGAAGATAAGTTAATAAGGTAAGCATAACCTTTGCGCCGGGTATGTTCAGCTGCTCCCAATGCGCTGGATGGCCATATTCACGCGTGGTCCGAGGAGCTCGATTCCCTCGGAACGCAGCAGATCCGCGGCTGTCCCTGCGTGGCAGGAAGTCAGGTCGAGGATGAATATGAAGAACCCCCAGCCGGTTGAACTGACTGGGGGTTCTGCCACTTTCGTGGCGGGGGGAGGATTTGAACCTCCGACCTCCGGGTTATGAGCCCGGCGAGCTACCGAACTGCTCCACCCCGCGGCGTTTGTTTACTCGGTAAATACTACGTCCTTGCAAGTCAGAAGCATAATCGGGTTGTAATCTGCGAAATGGTTCCCTGCCGGCATCGCAGCGTCAGCCCCACTGCAGAGCCTGGGTGTGAGTCGGGCGCTGCTGACGCAGGACTGCAGCGCAAGGGTCATCGGTTGGATGGAGAGGTAGTCGTCGAGCACGCGAATCATTCCGAGTGAGGATAACTGCTTGAAAGGGGAGCGTTGAGGTGAGCAATGACGAGAGGGCCGTGGATTAAACGGCGCATGGCGTTGTGGAACGCGATCTGGTCAGATACAAAAAATGTGCCGCGACACCGAGTGAACGACGTCGCGACACATTTACAACGTGGCGGGGGAGGGATTTGAACCCTCGACCTCCGGGTTATGAGCCCGGCGAGCTACCGAACTGCTCCACCCCGCGTCGTGTTCTCCACCCTACAGGAGCTGTTTCTTGCAGGCCAAATCGAAGTCGGGTGACGTCCGCCACATGTCCACCTGCTGCCGACCTGAGGCCCTCAGTCTGAGGGTGATCCCGGTCCAGTCTTGTCGATAGTTGAAATATCAACTATGATGATTTTGTAATTCAATGTTCAACGAACAGGAGAAATCATGATTGCTCTTCCACAGGGACTCACCGCAGGAATCTGGAACATCGACCCGGTGCATTCTGAATTCACGTTCACCGCCCGCCACGCCGGTGTCTCGAAGGTCCGCGGACACTTCGAAGACATCGCAGGCAGCGTCAACGTCGGTGATACTCTCGAAAGCAGTACGGTCACCGCTGAGGCTGACGTCGAATCGATCACCACACGCAATCCCCAGCGCGACGGTCACCTCAAGAGCGGTGACTTCTTCGAAGCCGAGAACAACCCCAAGCTGACCTTCAAATCCACCGGGATCAACGCCATATCCAACGATGAGTTCGAACTCGTCGGTGAACTCACCATGCGCGGCGTGACCAGGGAAGTCACCTTCGCCACCGAGTTCAGCGGAGTTGCCACCGATCCCAACGAAAACCAGGTTGCGGGCCTCTCGGCAGCTGCCACGGTCGATCGCAAGGACTTCGGCATGGAGTTCAACGCTGTCCTCGGCGGTGGCGAGCTGCTCGTCTCCAACAAGATCAAGATCGAACTAGAACTCGAACTCGTCAAGGCCTGAACTGCCAGGCGGTGCCACAGACGTACGGGCACTGAGGCATATGCAGTGAATAGGGCCGGGGCCGATCGCAGCTACGCGATCGACCCCGGCCCTATGTGTTCTTGGCAGCTCGTTCTGTGTTCAGCACAACGCTGGTGAAGTCAGGTCTGCCTCCGCAGCGCATCGGGATCCTGGGTCAGCTCGGCGGCGAGTTCGTCAAACAGCTGTGCCCCGCGAGCGACATCCGCTGCAGACTTGCAGAATGAGTAGCGAATGGATGACCTGTACGCCGTGTGCGCAGGAGATCCCGCCCGACACAGGGCAGGAACGGGAATCCCGACGATCGAGTACCGTCGCGCCAGCAGGTCGTTGAGTTCGAAGGCGTCGAGGTCAGTCAGGGCAGAGAAGTCGACGACGGTGAAGTACCCGGCGGCCGGCGTTGACGCGATCGCTCCTGGAACGGCACGACATGCCGGCACCAAGACGTCTGCTCGCTGCTGCAGTGATGATCGATTCTCAGCCACGAAGGTCGAAGCTCCGGACAGTGTGCGGGCCAGTCCCACCTGCAGAGGACCGCTTGCGGTGAATGTGAGGAACTGTTTGACCGTCTGGATGGCTTCTCTGACCTCGGGCTCAGCGATCACCCATCCGATCTTCCACCCAGTCGTGTTCCAGGACTTTCCCGCCGAGGAGACTGTGACGACTCGTGCGCTGTCGTCAATGGCCACCGCCGGTGCCACATGGGGCGTGCCATCGAGGATCAATTGTTCATACACCTCGTCGGTGAGTACCCAGGCGTCTGCGGCAACTGCTGCATCACCGATGCGAGCCAGATCCTGTGCGCTGAACATGAACCCTGTCGGATTGTGGGGAGTATTGATGAGAATGATCGAGGGGAGGCAGCCGGGGGCTGTCACAGCCTCGTCGAAGCTGGCCCAATCGGGCGCGAATCCGCCCTCAGTGGTCGGCAGGATCGGCACGGTGACCAGTGATCCTCCTGCAGCGGCGATTGCCGCCGGGTAGGAATCATAGAACGGCTCGAAGGCGAGAACGGTCCCGCCCTGGGGCAGCAGGGCCAGAATGGCGGCGGTGAGGCCCTCTGTGGCCCCACACGTGTAGAGCACATGCTGGGGCGACACCTCATGGCCGAAGTCTTGAGACCGCTGTTGGGCCACGGCCTCGAGGAGTGCTGGAAAGCCCTGACCTGGTGCGTATTGGTTGAAGCCCTCACGCATAGCGTCGGCAGCGGCGTTGATGAGCTCGGCAGGGGCATCGGTTCCCGGGGCGCCCTGTCCCAGATTTACGGCTCCGGTATTCGCAGCCAATGCCGTCATCTGTCCGTAGATCGTCTCGCCGATCGTTCCGTCGGCGTTGATCAGACCGGCCGCACCGGCCATCGAATGCCAGAGATCGGCACGCATCACATCGGGCATCTGTCTCCCTTTTCTTCAGAGATGTTTGGGCTTCGGCGAGAACTCACACCGGAGTAGGGGCCGGAGGCGTGGCAGGAGTGATTCGGCCCAGTGCATCAAGGGCACGTTCGTGCAGGCGCGAGTTGCTGGCCAGGGCATTGCCGCCGAAAGGTCCGCTGACGCCAGCTGTGTTCGTGAACGTCCCACCTGCTTCAACAACGATCGGAACCAGCGCACCCATGTCGTAGAGCTCCAGCTCTGGTTCGCATGCGATGTCGACCGCGCCCTCGGCCAGAAGCATGTATGAGTAGAAGTCGCCGTAGCCTCGAGTCCGCCACAGACGATCACAGAGACCGAGGAACTCGTCGAGGACCCCGAGGTTCTTCCACCCGGACAGCGACGCGTAGGACATCGAGGCGTCTTCGAAGGAATCGATGTCAGAGACATGGATGCGCTTGGCCGCTTCTTCCAGCGCCGAGGTGAAGGCACCTTGACCGGCCTCGGCCCACCAGCGTCGGCCCAGGGCAGGGGCGGAGATCATACCGATGATTGGTGTCTTCCCGTCGTACAGGGAGATCAGAGTGGCCCAGATCGGAACACCGCGGACGAAGTTCTTCGTGCCGTCGATCGGATCGATGATCCACCGCCTGGGGGAGGACCCGTGGGAACCGAACTCTTCGCCCAGGACACTGTCCTCCGGTCGTTCGGCGTTGAGGCGTTCCATGATTGCTGACTCCACCGCACGGTCGCATTCGGTGACGGGAGTCAGGTCGGGTTTAGTCTCGACTGTGAAGTCCTGTGCCACGAAATGACGGTAGCTGATGGAGTCCGCGAGATCGGCGAGTTCGGTTGCCAGGTCGAGATCGTTCATTCCTCCACCTTATCCAGTTGTGGGCAGCAGCCTGCGCAGTGACTCCAACCGTGAGACTCCACCGGGGCCCGCGTTGCCGGCGCTGACCCAGGCGTCGAGCCGACAGCCCGGCGCATCGGCGTGATGGGTGCAGCCGCGTGGGCACTCGGCAGTGGCTCCGACGAGCTCCGGGAAGGCCGAGATCAGCGTCTCCCGATCGACGTGGGCCAGCCCGAAGCTGCGCACGCCGGGCGTGTCGACGAGCCAGCCACCACCGTCAAGACGAATACAGATCGCAGAGGACGAGGTGTGCCGACCGCGCCCGGTAACGTCATTGACGTGGCCGGTGGCTCTCTCAGCGCGGGGAACCAGGGCATTCATCAGGGTCGACTTTCCGACACCCGAATGCCCGACCAGGACGCTGATCTGGCCTTGTAGGCGATCGAAAACCGTCGCATCCGTCAGCGTACCGTCGGGTCTGAGCCCGGAGGACACGATCTCCACTCCGGTCTCCGAGAACCGCTCGATGATCTCATCGGCCGGTTTCAGATCGGTTTTGGTGACGATGAGCAGGGGAGTGATGCCGGCATCGAAGGCCGCCGTCAGGGCCCGATCGATGAGCCCATATGAGGGTTCGGGGTCCTCGGTAGCTGTGACGATGGCCATGACGTCGACATTGGCGACGATCACGCGTTCCGTGGGATCCGTGTCGTCGGCGCTGCGGCGCAGCAGGGTCCGTCGCTCGGTGATCTCGACCAGGCGCGCCAACGATCCCTTGCTGCCCGAGGTGTCGCCGACAAGTTTGACGATGTCGCCGGGGACCACTGCGTCTTTGCGCAGGTGGGAGGCTCGTACAGCCGTGACGTCGGAGGTGGCTGCACTTGTCCGGGGGGAATCACGGACGTCGCTGGTGTCATCGGAGACGACTACTCGATACCGTCCCCGGTCAACGGCGGTGACGAGTCCGTCGATCGCTGCGTCGTGGTTCGGCCTGTTCTTCGTCCGCGGTCTGGAGCCGCGTCTGCTTGGGCGAGGGCGGTAGTCCTCGTCGCGGTAGATCCGTGCCATCTCAGGCGCGCCGACTCAACATGTCTTCCCACAGCTGGGTGAATTCCGGCAGTGTCTTCGCCACGGTGTCGGCATTCTCGATGACCAGTCCGTCGATGTGCAGACCGAGAATCGCTCCGGCCATGACCATCCTGTGATCGTTGTAGGTATGCCACGTTCCGCGGCGCGGAGTCGAGCCCGTGATCGTCAGAGACGTCGGTTGTTCGTTGACGTCGACGCCGATGGCTCCGAGCTCGCGGCGCAGGGCCGAGAGCCGATCGGTCTCATGCCCGCGGAGATGACCGATTCCAGTCAGATTCGACGTGCCATCGGCCAATGCCGCCAGGGCAGCGATGACGGGTGTGAGTTCACCGACGGCAGAGAGGTCGAGGTCAACGGCTCGCAGAACGTCGGGCCCTTGGACTCGCAGACCGTTTCGGTCCAGGGTCACGGTGCCGCCGAAGGCCTCGGCGATTGCGCGGAACCCATCTCCGGCTTGTGTTGTATGGGCAGGCCAGTCGGAGACGGTGACATCTCCGTTGGTGGCCAGAGCAGCGGCGACGAAGGCTGCGGCGTTGGACAGGTCCGGTTCGACGTGGACGTCGAGTCCGCGGGGGAGGCCCGGTTCGACGATCCATCGTTCGGGTTCGGGCTCTGTGATGTCGACCCCCGCATCGGCGAGGACTTCGAGCGTCATATCGACGTGAGTCCGGCTGGGCACGGAATTGCCGCAGTTGACGAGCTCGATCCCCAAGGGCATCACCGGGGCGGCCAGGAGCAAGCCCGACACAAATTGGCTGGAGGCGCTGGCGTCGATCTCAAGGTGGCCACCGCGAAGGTCGGACTGCTCATGGATCGTCATCGGCAGCAGATTGTTCTCCGCAGTGATGGAAGCGCCGAGGCGGGTCAAGGCATCGATGATCACCGACATCGGCCTGACCCTGGCCTGTTCGTCGCCGTCGAGGACGATCTCACGTCCGGTGGCTGCGGCGAGCGGAGGAACGAAGCGCATCACGGTTCCGGCCAGACCGCAGTCGATGGTGACCGGAGGCCCTTCGCGGTGTGCGGAGAAGTCAATGGGAGTGATGTGCAAGTTGCCGTTGGCTTCGTCGATGTCGGCGCCGAGCGCTCTCAGAGCTTCGACCATGAGCAGGGTGTCACGGCTGCGCAGCCACCCGCGCACGATTGACTCGGACTCGGCCAGTGCGGCGAGGACGAGATAGCGGTTGGTCAGGGACTTCGAACCGGGCACGCTGACATTCGCGGTGACGCCGCCACCGGCGACAGGAGCAAGCCAGTCGCCGGTGGCGGGTGCAGTGAGATCGGGTGTGTCAGTCAACGCCAAGCGCACTCATTGCCTGTTTCGAGGTGTCTTCGACCGAGGACCAGAGATCTTCGGCGGCATGCTGCGTGCGCCACCAGAGTCCTGGCTTGCCTGCAGTGTCGACACTGGCCAGCAGCGCGCCGCCGAGCATCGAGGTGCGGATCAGGGTGCGCTCCGTGCGCGCCTGTTTGTCTTCTTTCGAGGTTGCCTTATCCGCTGCGATACGTTCACCGACGGTGTCGAGGAGGTAGGTGCCGACGAGGATCGTGGCACTGACGCGGGGGAATCTGCCGATAGCCAGCAACGAGCCTGCAGCGACCTGAGCCGCTCCAGTGGCGCGTGCCAGGGTAGGAGCATCGATGGGCACATCGATCTGTTTGCGTGCCATGTTCAGCAGCGGACCGATTGACGCGGCCGCTGCTTCCGGGCGGCGCAGACGGTCGACTCCGTTGCTGATGTAACCGGCGGCCAGCATGGGCCGTGCGAGGAATCTGATTGGAGACACTATGGTCCTTCCTACGTGTCGGGCATCTCATTGGCAAGCATAACCGCTGTCTGGGAATAGTGGGGCCTCGCCCCGGTGTTGAATCAGAGAACACGCACCGGTGAGGGCGATCTTGCCGGTGCTGAGTCGAAAGGCAGAAGGAGAAGTCTGTGAACGCCACTGCCGTCCTAGAGAGAACGGGCGTACCATTGACTACGATGACCGAATCAGTCAAAGAAGTCCCCGAGACCAAGGCCGAGCGTTCGGCCCGTTTTGAGCGTGACGCTCTGGAGTATCTCAATCAGCTCTACGCGGCTGCATTGCGAATGACCCGAAACCCTGCTGATGCCGAGGACCTCGTCCAGGAGTCCTACGCCAAGGCCTATGCCGCGTTCCATCAGTACAAGCCGGGAACCAACCTCAAAGCGTGGCTGTACCGGATTCTGACGAACACGTTCATCAACAACTATCGGAAGAAGCAGCGCCAGCCGCAGGAAAACGGCAGCGAGGACATCGAGGACTGGCAGATCGCCCAGGCCGCGAGTCATTCCTCCTCCGGTGGTCGCTCGGCGGAGCTGGAAGCTCTCGACCATCTGCCCGACTCCGACGTCAAAGATGCGCTGTCAGAGCTTCCAGAGGATTTCCGCATGGTGGTCTACTATGCCGATGTTGAAGGTCTGCCGTACAAGGAGATCGCTCAGATCATGGAGACGCCGATCGGCACCGTGATGTCGCGTTTGCACCGTGGACGTCGTCAGCTGCGTGACTTGCTGGCCGACTATGCCGCGGATCGTGGCTTCTCCAAACCCGCGGGAGGTGCGAAATGAGCGAGGAATGCTGTGAGAGCCTGCGCGCGGAATCTCTGACGCGCATCTACCACTATCTTGACGGAGAGCTGACGACGACGGAGATCCGCGAGATCTCCGTGCACCTCGAACAGTGTCCGTCGTGCCACGACGAATACGAGATCGAAGCACTGCTCAAGGAACTGGTGCGTCGTTCCTGCAGTCGCGAAGAAGCACCAATGGGACTGCGGGAGAAGATCCGCCAGCGGATCGCCACCGAGCAGTCGGTCTGGCCCGGCTCAGGGGCGTAGCCGCCTGAACCAAACATACGAAAGAGGGCGGGGAGAGTGAACACTCTCCCCGCCCTCTTCTTTGTCTCGGATGATTCGAAAGAATCAGCCGAGTGGACGCTTTCCGTGGTTCGCCTTGTTACGGCGACGGTCGTGACGCTTACGGCTGCGCTTGCTCATAACTACACTCCTTCAACTAGATCAACTAGATGCTTCATTCTTTCATGGCCCCTGTGCCTGGGCAAAGTGTCACTCAGGTCATCAGGATCAGACTCAGGCGGCTGGGTTCGGCTGCGCGGAGATCAGGAATCGCCCATGGCATCTTGGACACCGAGCCACGGGAACCAACCACGGTGGAGCACCAGCCAGGCGAGCAGACCGTAGCCTTCCTGTGCAGGAAGATGATCGCGCGAGGATGCGATCTCACGCTGCCACACGGGATGCCCGAGCAGAGGCGTGAACGTATCGACATAAGCGATGCCGCGTCGCTTTGCGACGTCCGAGAAGCTCGTATTGAGCTCAGCAATCGCACGATTCCGTTCGGAGTTGTACTCAGGGGGAGGCCCGATCACGAACGCCGAGACTTTTCTTGCCAGCGCCTCGTCGAGCACATTGGCCACGTCGAGACGGGCGCGGGCAACGGAACGACCGGAATCGAGGTCGCCTGACCCCAAAGCCAGAACCAGCCGATTGTCACCGTCGGAGGTGAACCTCAGGGACGCCTCGGCGATGGTGCGAGCATGCAGACCTGAAGAGTCCTCGTGCGGCACCGCCAGTGGAAAGACTCTGAGTTCGGGAAGGCTGGGCAACGTCCTGGCCGTGACGCGTCCGACCCATCCGAGCCCACGACCGTCGCCGTGACCGGCGACCAGAGGGCCACCGACCACAGCAACGGTCGTCGGAGTCACGGAGCTCACCGGCGGAAGATCCTGTCGATGACTTCCTGCTGCTGGACTTCGTGGACATGCTTGAGCCCGGTGGCAGTCGCAGCGGAGGCAGTCCGTGAGATGACAGTGAGTTCACGGTCGCCCAGCAGCTGTGGCATATTCAGTGCCATGAACGGCCAAGCACCCTGGTTCTCAGGCTCCTCCTGTGCCCAGACCAGCTGTGCGCTGGCAGGGTACCGGTCGAGCAGAGCCGTGATGGAGTCCTCATCAAGAGGGTAGAGCTGTTCGACGCGGACGAGTGCCGTCGTCGTGTCTTCACGCTTCTCCCTCTGAGCCAGGAGCTCCCAGTAGAGCTTGCCGGAGACCATGACGACACGGTCGACCTGCTCGGGATCGACGACTGCATCGTCGATGACGGGCTCGAAAGTTCCCGTGGTGAAGTCCTCGGGAGAGTTCGCTGCGGCCTTGAGCCGCAGCATCGACTTCGGCGTGAACACGATGAGCGGGCGTTTGTTCGTCGTCATCGCGTGGCGGCGCAGCAGGTGGAAGTATGACGCACCGTTCGATGGCAGGGCCACCGTCATGTTCGACTCGGCACACAGCTGCAGGTAGCGCTCAATGCGAGCTGAGGAGTGGTCGGGGCCTTGACCTTCGTATCCGTGGGGCAGGAGCATGACGACACCGGAGTTCTGCTGCCACTTCTGCTCCGAGGACGAGATGAACTCGTCGATCACCGATTGGGCGCCCTGAGCGAAGTCACCGAACTGAGCTTCCCAGGCGACCAGGGCATCCTGACGTTCTACCGAATAGCCGTATTCGAAGCCGACCGCCGCGTACTCGCTCAAGAGCGAATCGTAGACCCAGAACCGGGCCTGTTCGTCGCTGAGGTTCTGCAGCGGCGTCCACTCGTTGCCGTTGTCGGCGTCGATGAGCACCGAATGGCGCTGCACGAATGTGCCGCGACGCGAGTCCTGGCCGGCGAGGCGAACGGGAATTCCGTCCATGAGCAGCGAGCCGAAGGCCAACAGCTCGGCGAAGCCCCAGTCGATGCCGCCGGACAGCGACATCTCCTTGCGCTTCTCAAGGAGGGCACGCAACTTCTTGTGGATGGTGAATTTCTCTGGAACAGCGGCGAATGTTGCGCCGATGTGCTGCAGAGTGTCGGTGCTGATCGCGGTCTCGGCATTGTTGAATGCTTCGATGTCGCTGGGCACGTGCGGAGCGTTGAAGGCATCGCCGTCGTAGGAGCCGGTTTCGGCTTCCTTGGTCTCGGCGAATGCTGATTCCAGTTTCGACTGGTAGTCCTTGAGCGCTTCGCTGGCTTCATCGTCGGTGATGCATTTCCTACCGACAAGCGATTCGGTGTAGAGCTTGCGCACCGAACCCTTCTTCTCGATGAGGGAGTACATCAGCGGCTGCGTCATCGATGGGTCATCGCCCTCGTTGTGTCCGCGACGACGGTAGCAGACGAGGTCGATGATCACGTCGCGGTTGAATTCCTGACGGTATTCGAACGCAAGCCGTGCGGCTCTCACGACGGCTTCGGGGTCGTCGCCGTTGACGTGGAAGATCGGTGCGTTGATCGACTTCGCGACGTCGGTGCAGTAGAACGACGAGCGAGCCGAGGCCGGAGGCGTGGTGAAGCCGACCTGGTTGTTGATGATGATGTGGATCGTTCCACCGGTCCGGTAGCCGCGCAGCTCCGAGAGGTTGAGGGTCTCGGTCACGACACCCTGACCTGCGAATGCCGCGTCGCCGTGGACGAGGACGGGAAGTACGGTGAATCCGGCTTCTCCCTGGTCGATGAAGTCCTGCTTGGCGCGCACGATGCCTTCAAGGATCGGATCGACAGTCTCGAGGTGGCTGGGATTGGCCGCGACATACACATCGGTCGAGTTGCCTGCGGGTGAGGTGAAGGACCCCTCGGTGCCCAGGTGGTATTTGACGTCACCAGAGCCCTGGACGCTGTCGGGAGACATCGTTCCGTCGAACTCACGGAACATCTGCGCATAGGACTTGCCTGCGATGTTGGTGAGCACGTTGAGACGTCCGCGGTGCGCCATCCCGATGGCGACCTGTTCCATGCCGGTGTCTGCCGACTGGTTGAGGACCTCGTCAAGGAGGACGATGGCTGATTCGCCGCCTTCGAGGCTGAAGCGCTTCTGCCCGATGTACTTCGTCTGGAGGAAGGTCTCAAAGGCTTCGGCTGCGTTGAGGCGGCCGAGGATGTGTCCCTGCTCAGAGCGTGTCAGCTCCTGATGCGGAACCTCGATCTTGGCCTGGAACCAACGGCGCTGCAGCGGATCGGCGATGTGCATGTACTCGAAGCCGATGGTGCGGCAGTAGCTCTCGCGCAGGAGTCCGAGGATGTTGCGGAAGGGCATCATCGGTTTGGCACCGAAGCCGCCGGTGGGGAACTCACGTTCGAGATCCCACAGGGTCAGTCCGTGTTGGTTGATGTCGAGGTCCGGGTGCGAACGCTGCCGGTACACCAGCGGATCGATGTTCGCCATGAGGTGACCGCGCGTGCGGTAGGCGTCGATGAGTTCGATGACGCGGGCGGTCTTGTTGACATCGTCCTGGTCTTCAGCGGAGACGTCGGGAACCCAGCGCACGGGTTCGTAGGGCAGACGCAGGGACTCGAATACATCGTCGTAGAAACCGTCCTCACCGAGGAGGTAGCTGTGGACGAGCTTGAGGAACTCGCCGGATCCTGCACCCTGGATCACGCGGTGATCGTAGGTGGAGGTCAGGGTGAGCACCTTGGACACGGCCAATTTGTTGATCGTGTTCTGGCTGGCACCCTGGAACTCCGCCGGGTAGTCGAGCGCACCGACACCGATGATGCAGCCCTGGCCCTTGGTCAGACGCGGCACGGAATGCACGGTTCCGATTCCACCGGGGTTGGTCAGCGAGACGGACGTGCCTGCAAAGTCGTCGGCTGTGAGCTTGCCCTGGCGAGCCTTGTCGACGAGGCCGTCGTAGGCGTCGACGAACTGGCGGAAGGTCAGGGTCTCAGCCTTCTTGACGCTGGGCACGAGGAGCGTGCGCGAACCGTCCTTCTTCGGCACATCGATCGCGAGACCGAAGTTGATGTGAGCGGGGGAGACCTTCACGGGCTTGCCCTCGCGCACATCATAGGAGACGTTCTGCGACGGGAAGTTCTGCAGGGCTCGGATGACGGCGAAGCCGATGAGGTGGGTGAAGGAGACCTTTCCACCGCGGGTCCGTTTGAGGTGTGAGTTGATGACGATGCGGTTGTCGATGAGGGCCTTGGCCGGCAGCGCACGCACGGACGTAGCCGTGGGCACCTCGATCGAATCGTCCATGTTCTTGGCGATCAGCTTCGCCGGACCGCGCAATGGAGTCACGGTCTCTTCGGGAGCTGGCTTGGACTCGGTGTCCTTCACGACGACCTTGGGCACGGACTTGGTCTCGGCCTTCAGAGTCTCGGACTGAGCTGAAGACGGGGAGATTCCGCGGGGGCTGTCATCCGCAACGGAGTCTTCTCCCGACGTGTCCTCGGTGGACTTGTCGGGTGTCTTCGCAGGAGCTTTCGAGGCGGACTTCGCTTTGGTCTTTGCGGCCGGCTCGGTGCCGGTCTTCGCTGCGGGTTTGGCGTCGGCAGTCTTCGCTGCTGCTCCATCCCCGTTCTTCTCGTACTTGTCGAAGAACGGCCACCACGATTGGTCGACGGAGTTCTTATCGGACTTGTACTGTTCATACAATTCCTCGACCAACCACTCATTCGACCCGAAGTCATCGACGGTGCGGTTCGGAGTATTGACGGACACGGCGTTGATCGCCTACTTCCTGATTCAAGAATTGCTGCTTAACGACATGACCAGCCTAACGCGATGTACCCGAGTATGTCCGCATAGGGGACAATAGTGTCATGCGTTTCATCTCAAATGACCAGAATAGCGATCTGACGTACTCGGATGTATTCCTGGTTCCCAACTCGTCCTCACTGACCTCCCGGTTCGACGTAAATCTGTCGACGACCGATCCGACCGGTTCCACGACGCCGATCGTGGCTGCAAACATGACTGCCGTGTCCGGTCGTCGAATGGCTGAGACCATGGCTCGCCGAGGTGGTCTCGCGGTTCTGCCGCAGGACATCCCGCTGTCCGCGGCCCAGGACACTATCGCGTGGGTGAAGAGCCGAGATCGCGTCTTCGATTCGGCACTGCGGTTCTCCCCGGAGGACACTGTGCTGAGCGCACTGCACGTACTGGCCAAACGCGCTCACGGTTTCGGAGTCGTCGTCGATGAAGCCGGGAAGCTCGAAGGGGTGATCGATTCGACGAATCTCAAAGACGTCGACCGGTTCACTGCGGTGTCTGCGCTGCTCGAATCGTCCCCGCACGTCATCAGGGCCACGGACATCGATTGGTCTGATGGCGCGCAGCTGGAGTCTCTGTTCGAGTCCATGAACGAGGCCCGGACCCCATTCGCCGCCGTCGTCGATGACCGCGACAGGGTGCTGGGATCCCTGACTCCCAAGTCGCTGCTGCGCTCCTCGATCTACGCACCCAACCTCGATGACCAGAACTCACTGAAAATCGCTGTGGCGGTCGGAGTCAACGGCAACGCCGTCGAACGAGCCACTGCCCTCGTCGCAGCCGGTGCCGACGTGCTTGTCGTCGATACTGCACACGGCCATCAGGTGAAGATGCTTGACACCTTGAGCGCGATCTCGGCGGCAGATCTGGGAGTGCCCATCGTCGCGGGAAACGTCGTCACCGCTGACGGCGTTCACGACCTCGTGTCGGCCGGTGCTCAGATCATCAAGGTCGGTGTCGGCCCCGGTGCGATGTGCACCACACGCATGATGACGGCAGTCGGCCGTCCGCAGTTCTCGGCTGTTCGCGAGTGCGCCGAGGCGGCCAGGGAATTGGGCGCTCATGTGTGGGCAGACGGGGGCGTTCGCTATCCCCGCGATGTGGCGCTGGCCCTTGCCGCAGGTGCATCGCAGGTCATGGTCGGCTCGTGGTTCGCAGGCACCCATGAATCCCCGGGAGATCTTCTCGTCGACGGTGAGGGTCGCAAGTACAAGGAGAGCTTCGGCATGGCCTCGGCGCGGGCAGTGGCGAACAGAACTCGGACAGAGTCGGCATTCTCCCGCGCACGCAAGGGCCTGTTCGAAGAGGGCATTTCTTCGTCGACGATGTACATTGACCCAGAATCTCCTGGAGTCGAGGACCTGCTCGACGGCATCACTTCGGGCGTGCGCAGCTCCTTCACCTATGCAGGAGCCCGCACCCTCGCGGAATTCGCCGAACTCGCCACGGTCGGAGTTCAGAGCGCCGCGGGATATGACGAAGGCCGACCGCTGTCTCGGAGTTGGTAAGATCTAGCCATGCACAGTGACAGTCCCAGCCGGCGGGAAGCCGGCGCCCCAGACGATGACCCTCACCCCCTGAGGTTCGATCGCATCACGCACCGTGATCTCCTGTCGGCGGACGGCAGGGAACGTCGCTGATGGAATGGCTGTACCTTGCGTTCGCACTCATCCTGATCTGTGGCACCGGCGTCTTCGTCGCTGCTGAGTTCTCCCTCCTCACACTCGATCGTCACACTGCGGACAAGGCGGTGGAGGACGGCGTGGTCGGAGCCAAGACTCTCCGCCGTTCGATGACCCATCTGTCCACTCAGCTGTCTGCGGCCCAGGTGGGCATCACGATCACCACGCTTCTGACCGGTTACCTGATGGAGCCGTCT
Organism: Brevibacterium antiquum CNRZ 918; assembly: GCF_900169145.1. Classification (GTDB taxonomy): domain Bacteria; phylum Actinomycetota; class Actinomycetes; order Actinomycetales; family Brevibacteriaceae; genus Brevibacterium; species Brevibacterium koreense. The sequence continues at coordinate 162,039 of NZ_FXZD01000007.1, forward strand.
CTGGGCAAGCTCTTGGCTCCGGTGTTCGAATCGATGGGTGCCAGTCCGGGGCTCGCTGCCCCGATCGCGCTGACGATCGCACTCATCCTGTCCACGATCCTGTCGATGATCTTCGGCGAACTGGTGCCCAAGAACCTGGCGATCGCTGTGCCGTTGGCCACTGGTCGCATTGCCGCGCCGATGCAGTACGTCTTCTCCGTTGCCTTCAAACCCGTGATCAGCGTGCTCAATGGAACCGCGAACAAGATCCTGTTGTCTGTGGGCATCGAGCCTCAGGAAGAGGGCTCGGTCGGCCGCTCTCCCGAAGAGCTCACATCTTTGGTACGTCACTCCGCAGAGGAGGGAATGCTCGATGAGCAGACGGCTGATCTGCTCGAACGGACTCTGAGCTTCTCCGAGCGCACCGCGGAAGACGTGATGACTCCACGCACCCGCATGTCATCGGTGGTCAAGGACACGACCGCGCGAGCGATCATCGAGCAGGCACGGGAAACTGGATTCTCCCGATTCCCGGTCGCCGGAGAAGACAAGGACCATATCGTCGGCGTCGTCCACGTCAAGCAGGCCTTTGCGGTTCCGCTGGCGAATCGCGACGATGCATACGCCGGAGGTTTGATGACCGCAGTGACCGAGATTCCTGAAACGCTCCTGCTCGATCCGCTCCTGATGGAACTTCGAGCCAAGGGCCTGCAGCTGGCCGTTGTCGTCGACGAGTTCGGAGGCACAGCCGGTGTCGTAACACTCGAAGACGTCGTCGAAGAACTCGTCGGCGAGGTCGCCGACGAACACGACCGGATGCGAGTGGCAGCACGGCCTGCCCGCGACGGCACATGGATCGTTCCCGGACAGCTTCGTCCCGACGAAGTCTCGTCGACGATCGGGCTCGAGATACCCGAAGACTCCGATTATGAGACGTTGGCGGGTTTCGTCCTCAAAGAGTTGGGGCGGATCCCAGAACCTGGGGATCAGATCCGCACTGATGACGCGCTGATCCGCGTCGAACGGATGCACGGTCGCCGCATCGAACGATTGCGTATCCTCCTTCGGGCGACCGACGCAGCCGGCTATGAACAGGGTGGTGAGTTCTGATGAGCGCTGACTGGTTGGGCCTCATCTGGCTTGTCGTCCTGCTCCTGGGCAACGCCTTCTTCGTCGCAGCCGAATTCGCTGTGGTCGCGGCCAAACGCTCGCAGCTCGAGCCCCGAGCGCAGGAGGGGTCGACCGCTGCGAAGACCGCTCTCTACGCGATGGAACACGTCTCGGTGATGCTGGCGATCTGCCAGCTCGGAATCACCGTCTGCTCCCTGCTGTTGGGCAACGTCGCGGAGCCGGCTATTCACCATCTGCTGTCCGGACCGCTCGAAGGACTTGGCATTCCGGCAGGTCTGTCCTCGACGATCTCCTTCATCCTGTCCCTCGGTGTCGTCACATATCTGCACGTGGTGATCGGGGAGATGGTGCCGAAGAACATGGCTCTGGCAGGGTCAGCTCGCGCCGTGATGCTGTTGGCACCCCCGCTCGTCTTCCTCTCCCGAGTCTTCGGCTTCGTCATCAAACCGCTGAACGGTTTGGCCAACTCGATCCTGCATCTGTTCAAGATCGAGGCTCGCGACGAGGTCAACGAGGCGTTCACGATCGAGCAGGTAGAGTCGATCGTCGCCGAATCGAAGCGCGAAGGTCTGCTCACCGATGACACTGGACTGCTCAAGGGTGCGCTGGAGTTCAGTGACAAAACAGCCGCCGACATCATGGTGCCCATGTCCGAACTCATCACGATCTCGTCAAGTGTGACCCCTGATGAGCTCGTCACCATGGTCGGAAAGACCGGATTCTCGCGGTATTTCGTCACTGACAAAGACGGGTCTCCGCAGGACTATCTCCATATCAAGGACGTCCTCTACGCCGACAGCACGCTCGAATACAGTGCACCGGTTCCCGCGAAGAGATTTCGCCCTCTGTTCACGGTGACAGCAGGTGATGAAGTGGAAGAGGCCCTATCCCAGATGCAGAAAGTCGGCATCCACGTGGCCAGGGTCGTCTCAGCGGAGGGAGACGTGCTGGGTCTGCTCTTCCTCGAAGATGTCTTGGAAGAACTCGTCGGGGAAGTCCAGGACGCCATGCAGCGGAGCCGATACCAATACTGAGCATGACATCACGCACAGACGGCCGTGGATCTGTGACATGCGTCATCCACTTGCCCACTGCTTTGTAACAATATGTTACTAAACGCCCCTCCCGGAGCGCGTAAATGCGCGTTATATCGTGCTCCGGTCGGGGCAGAATCATGTGAAGTCCCAGGTCACACGCCAAGCGTGAGCATAAAGTGACAATCTGTAACGAGGTCGTTATAGTGTTGTGACATAAGGTTTTCGTTCGCCGAGATAGATGGCGGCCGAAATACGGACAACAGTACGGAGTAATATGTCGAGTGAGTCCTCGACCGCAGAGGCGCAACCGGTTCGCCGTCGCGATCTGCGCAAGCAGCATACGTCCTCGTCGGTGTCATCTGTCTTCTCCAAGCAGGACGCGACATCGGTGTCGCATCACTCGGATCCGACTCCAGCAGCACCCCTTTCGCCGCGTCGCGCAGCGATGGCTGCAGAAGCAAAGGCGGCCGTCGGATCGCCGCGTCGGGCGGCAATGGCCAAAGAAGCCTCAGCTCGTCCCGCTCACGGTGGTTCGGCCTTCGTCGCCGCTCGGATGGGCAGTCGCGGATCGGACGGATCTCTTCTGCGCTCGGTGCGTCGGCGCCGCGTGACGACCTTCTCGGCTTTGGCCACTGTCTCTGTGACAGGAACCGCGATCGCGGCCGTCATGGTCGCCGGCAACATGAGCGGCAACCAGGAAGTGAAGGTCGACGAGACCGCTGCCGATACCCAGACTCGCGTCATCAACTCCGAATCCGTCTCGGCCGATATCAAGGCAGACGACGAGAAGACGAGCATGGCTATCGGCGCTCCGAGCGCCAAACAGACCAAGGTGGAGGCCGCTTCGCGTGCCATCACGAAGACTGTACTTCCCGGATGCGAAGGCGAAGCACCCAAGGGCGAGGCGTCGAATGGCGAGGTCCCCGAGGACTGGCTGTGCGAGATCGGCGTCGGCAAGCACAAATTGCGCTCTGACGCTGCGGTGTCGTTCGCCAAGATGAACGCCGCGTTCAAGAAGGACACAGGCAAGGAACTGGCCGTCACCGACTCGTATCGGTCGCTGGAATCTCAGATCTCCGTCGCGGAACGCAAACCCGGATTCGCTGCTCGCCCCGGCACCTCCAACCACGGTTGGGGAATTGCCCTTGATCTGGGTGCGGGAACTCAGAACGGAACCGGTGCGCAGTATGAATGGCTCGTGGCCAACGCTGAGAAGTACGGCTGGGAGAATCCGGACTGGGCGAAGCGGAATTCCTACGAACTCTGGCACTGGGAGTACGTCCCGGGACGCAAGGACATGAAGGGCGCCTGAACCTTAAGAGACGGTGCCGACAACCGCGTGCAATCGAGACTCGATTGCACGCGGTTTCGTTTTGGGAAGCACCACAGGTCGGTGATAGCATTGCATCCGTTGCCCGCGTAGCTCAGTGGATAGAGCGTCTGCCTCCGGAGCAGAAGGTCGTAGGTTCGAATCCTGTCGCGGGCACCACACGCCGCCCTCCTCATCACCAGAGGTGGGCGGTTTCTGCTACCGCCGACTAGGGTGGCCCGTACCGAACCTCAACCAGCTGATGAAGGCCGTGATGTCGATTCCTGCGGACGTGACGAGCGCCGATGTTGTGCTCAGCGCACACTCCGTGCGCAAGAGCTTCGGCCGCGGCGACACCACTGTGACGGCCCTCGATGGCATCACGGTGAACTTCGAAGCCAGCAGATTCAGCGCGATTATGGGACCTTCGGGTTCAGGCAAATCTACCTTCATGCATGTCCTCGCTGGCCTCGACAGAGTCGACTCCGGAACCATCACCATGGGTGGCCAGGACATCACCGATCTCAACGACAAAGAACTCACCAAGATGCGGCGTGACCGCATCGGATTTATCTTCCAGGCGTTCAACCTGGTTCCCACGCTCAGTGCCGAACAGAACATCGAACTGCCCGTGTCCCTGGCGCGTAAGAGGATCGATCCGGAATGGAAGGCAGAAGTCGTTGAGCGGCTTGAGCTGGGGGACCGGCTCAAACACCGCCCGCACGAACTCTCTGGAGGTCAGCAGCAGCGCGTTGCCGTGGCTCGCGCCCTCCTGACTCCCCGATGTGATCTTCGCCGACGAGCCCACAGGCAATCTTGATTCGCAGGCGGGAGCTGAGGTGCTGGCCCTGCTGCATGGAGCAACCACCCGCTATGGACAGACGATCATCTTGGTCACTCACGACCCCGTGGCCGCCTCACACGCCGATCGAGTAGTGCTCCTCAAAGACGGGCGTGCTGGAGGAGAAGTGCATCAGCCGACCAAAGAATCCGTGGTCTCGGCGCTGGGTGAGCTGAGCGATCTGTGATCGCAGTTGCTCTGGCGGAGATCCGAATCCACTGGGCGCGATTCCTCGCGGTGGGTCTCGGCATCGCTCTGGCGGCGGGATTCGTCGTTTCAACCCTGATCCTCAGCTCTTCGCTGCAGGCGAGCCTGAAGGAATCCGTCGGGCACACATTCTCCAAGTCTGACCTCGTCATCGTCCCGGGCCAGGACGTCTTCGTCGACGGGCAGGAGGTCTCTCCTCTGAAGAAGCCTCTGGAGCAGGCTGATGGAGCGAGCACGGTGGCCGTCCATGCTCGCACGACGACGATCGGCCGGGGCCAGTCATTCTCCGAGAGCACGTTCGCTCTGACTCCTGCACCTGAGGATTCGGGCCTGGACACGTTCTCCATCACCGACGGCACCCGCCCCGATTCGATCACAGACCTGGTCCTGGCAAGGCGACTGCAACAGATCTGGGTGTGAGCATCGGCGATGAGATCCGCTTCTTCGTTGACTCGGTGTCCGTGGCTCCTGACGATGATTCGATGCCCATCTATCGGGGACCGAGCCAGAGCGACACGATGTTCACCGTCGTCGGTCTGGCCTCGATGGGAAGCAGTCCGGCGACTGCAGGCATGCACCGTGGGATGACGACCTCGGCGAGCTACCAGGAGTACTTCGCTGCGCAGGGGAATGTCGTCGCGCTCCAGGTCGCTCTTGACGAGGGTGCTGGCCCGGCTGCGGTCCGCACTCGCCTGCAGACGGCGATCGATGATTCAGCCTTGCAGGGAAGCCTGGAGGCGATGACCGTCGGCGATGCCATCGACGTCAAGGCTCAGCGACTCTCCGGCGGCAACGAGGTCATCACCTGGCTGCTCCTGGCCTTCGCCGGCATCTCCGTCATCGTAGCGATACTGGTGGTGTCCAACACCTTCTCCGTGATCGTGGCCGGGCGCAGACGCGAACTGGCGCTGTTGCGCTGCCTGGGAGCCTCACGCCTTCAGCTCTACGGGTCTGTGGTCACAGAGGGGGCCTTGGTCGGGTTGCTGGGGTCGATTGTCGGTGCGGCTGTAGGGGCAGGCTTCAGCTTCGGCCTCGCGGCAGGGGCGAAGCAGATCTGGCCCAACGAGTTTGAATATCTGAGCCTGAGCGTTCCAGCCTCGGCCCTGTTGATCGGCATCGCCGTCGGGGTGCTTCTCACTGTGCTCGCCACCATCCGACCAGCTCGCAGTGCCATCGCGGTGACGCCGCTGGAAGCGCTGCAGCTCGTCGACGAGTCCCTGTCTGCTTCGCGCTACAGCAGGCTGCGTCACATCTTCGGGTGGTCGAGCATCGGCCTCGGAGTCGTGCTCCTTCTCGCCTCGGTCTACCTGATCGAGAGATCACAGGTGTGGATCCTGGGCGGAGCACTCGGGGGCGCACTTCTCGTCTTCGGGCTTATCCTGTGCTCGGTGACGATCATTCCGCCCATCGTCGGGGCGATCGGCGAACTGATCTTCAGGCCCTTCGGCATCCCGGGTCGACTGGCGACCCTGAACACCCTGCGCAATCCCCGTCGAACAGCGGCGACAGCAACCGCACTCATCATCGGTGTCACCCTGGTGGCAACCATTCTGGTCGGTGGAATGTCGACGAAGGCAACGCTGGGTTTCGGCCTCGACCAGCGTTATCCCGTCGACATCGCTGTCCCGCTCGACACCGCGGTCGACCGCGACGAAGCAGGTGGCTTACGTGACATCGCGGGCGTGGAGGCCGTCGTCGTCGCTCATCGGGCACAGGTGCTCGGCGAACACGGGGATCCACCCCCGGAGCTCTACGTCATCGATCCCGATTCCGCGCGGACCGTGCTCAGCAAGGGCGCCGAGGCACCGGTTCCGGGGAAAGTGCTCGTCCCCGACGATTTCACTCCCGACAGCATCCGCATCAAGGGCCTCACCGAGGCGACGGTTCCGGTTGAAAAGTCCGGCGACTCGAGCCTGGTGTTCTTCACCACCCCAGATGTCGGCAACGATCTGGGCGTGTCCGCAACCTCCACTTCCGTTCTAATCAAGGTCGATCCGAATGCCTCGGTCGCCGACATATTCCGGATCCAACAGGATGTGGCCGAAGAACTCGACGTCACCAGTGACGACGTGAGCGGTTCTGCAGTGAGCCGGGGCCAATACTCCGAAATCATCGACGTCCTCCTCATAGTTTCTGTGGCCCTGCTGCTCATCGCGGTCCTCATCGCCTTGCTCGGTGTCTCAAACACGGTGAGCTTGTCGGTGATCGAACGTCGGCGCGAGAACTCTCTGCTGCGGGCGCTGGGCCTGAGCATCTCCCAGCTCAGGTCGCTCCTCGCTCTCGAAGCCACTCTCATCTCCTCAGTGGCGGCACTCATCGGTCTCCTCCTCGGCGGGGCACTCGGCATTGTCGGCACCCGGCTGATCTCCCACGACTATTCCCATCGGCTCATCGTTGACTGGTCGCTTCCCGCCACATTGGGCATCCTGCTGGTGGCGATCCTCGCCGGCCTGCTCTCCGCCTTGGCACCGGCCAGACGGGCCGCACAGCTGTCACCGGTCGAAGGACTCAAACAGGAGAACTGACCCCGCCGAGGCTGATGCAGTGGTGAGGATGATAGAAATGCAGGCATGAAATCTGCGTGGGCATCTGTTCTGATCGTCATCGGAATCGTTGTCGCCGCATTCAACTTGCGTCCAGGCGTGACGGGACTGTCACCTCTGCTGGATGCCATGGGCGCCGAGATCCATCTCAGCGCGGTCTTCCTGGCAGTCATCGGAATGCTGCCGCCGCTGCTCTACGGAATCAGCGGCTTCATCACACCACGGCTGTACAACCGCTTCTCTGGTCTGACGATCTCTCTGGCAGTCATGATCATGATCACGGCGGGTCTGGGCCTGCGTGCGGTTGTCGACTCTCCCGCGATCTTCCTGGCGCTCAGCATCCTCGCACTCCTGGGCATGGGCATCGGCAATGTGGTTGTGCCACCGATCGTGAAGTCCTACTTCCCTGATCGTGTCGCACTGATGTCGACAGTGCACGTGGGCCTGCTGCAGCTGGGGACATTCATCCCCCCGCTCGTGGCAGTGCCTCTGGCGTCGAAGTTCGAATGGCGTGGGTCACTGCTCGTGTGGGCTGCGTCCGCAGCAGTGGGGATCGCCGTCTGGGTCGTGATCGTCGTGCTCAAACCTGCACCCCGTTCTCAGGTCTCGGCCACAGTCGTCGGCGGAAGCGAACTTCTGCGACTGGTCAAGACCCGTCGTGCCTGGGCACTGATGACGATGACCGGGCTGACCTCCTTCAACAACTTCATCCTATTCACATGGCTGCCCACCCTGCTGACACGCTCGGGCTTCGACCCGGCATTCGCGGGAGCCATGCTCGCCCTTGTGACCGCCATTCCCCTCGTCCTCGGGTTCGTCCTGCCGCTTCTGGCACAGAAGATGTCCACCGCTTCACCGATCGTCATTGCCTTCTGCGGCTGCCTGGCCGCCGGGTACCTCGGTCTGTGGCTCATCCCCGAAGTCGCACCAGTGCTGTGGACGGTCCTGTTAGGCATCGGAATCTCGACGTTCCCACTGGCCCTGACCCTGATCACCCTGCGCTCTCGCAGCGCCGACGCCTCGGCAGCGCTGTCGGGCTTCGTCCAAGGCGGCGGCTATCTGATGGCTGCCACCGGCCCCCTGATCTTCGCTTTCCTGATCCAGAATTTTGACGCTACGTGGCCCGCCTATGCCGTGGTGCTGGCCTCCATCGCGGTGAAGTTCGCAGTCAGCTTCTCCGCCTGCCGCCCCGGCTCGATCTGATCTGGGCACCCCACGAGCCGAGAGGATGCTGAAGACGATGCTGAGGACTATGACACCTGATTCGCCGTCGACAACCGGACACGAGTAATCTGATCGAGTGACCCCGGAACTTCTGCAGACCGCTCTGGCGCGTGCGCTGGCGAGCGCCGCCGCCGCACGTGGAATCGACAGCGGGCCTGTTGCGAGCCCGCACCTTCGCCGGTCGCAGGCACAGCGTCACGGGGACTGGGTCTCGACAATCGCACTGCGCAGTGCTGCGACTCTGCACACCGAGCCCAGGAGCCTGGCAGAGGAGATCGCGGCAATGCTGCGTGACGACACCGGAGTGACCCGAGTCGACGTCGCCGGCCCCGGGTTCCTCAACATTTCAGTCAGTCCCAGCAGCCTCGCCCAGATCGCCGCTGACATCGTCAGCGCCGAGACGGCATTCGGTCCAGATCACGACACGGCAGCGCGTATCGAAACCACAGTCAACTGTCGCCTCTCCTCCAGCTGCGAGCTGCAGGCTCTGCACCCCGCTGTGGGGACCGACGTGCTTCGCTTCACGGCCGCACGTGGCGCCGCAGTGTCATCGCATCTGGGCGATATGAGATTGCTGCGCAGAGCCCACCCGGACAACCCTGTGTACCTCGTCCAGTTCGCCCACGCCTCAGCCTGCCGAATCGAACGCCGTGCAACATCGGCTGGAATCGACGCCTCCGACTTCGACCCCTACACCCTGACCGATGACACTGAGACTGCGCTGGCTGCAGCGCTGGCCGACTTCATCGCCACGACGGGCCGCGCCGCCTCCCTCGGCGAACCACAGCGCATCACCTGCCTCCTCGAAGCCGCATCTCAGCTGTTTCTGGACTGGGTGGACGCATGCCCTGTGACACCGAGCGTCGACGAGGACATCACGCGACTCCACGCTTCCCGGCTGGTCCTCGACCGAGCCGCCATCATCGTCCTGACCACAGGACTTCGACTACTGGGCGCCTGCGCCCCGGAGAGGATGTAATGCCTGCCCACATCGCCGGCACCTTGCACGCCACACCCGCACCCGTGTGGTTGCCCTACCCCGAAGACGTCAACGCGCTCCTGCCCAGCCTGTGGTCGGACAACGTGACGAAGTCCGACTCCGGTGTCCTCACCGTCGCCGGGCACACAGTCACCGACCTCGCCGAACGCTACGGAACCCCGACCCTCGTCATGGACGTCGCTGACTTCACCGCCCGGGCCGAGAACTACGTCAGCGCCTACTCGGCCGCCTTCTCCGCAGACAAGGGCCTGGCCGGAGTCGACGTCTTCTACGCGGGAAAGGCATTCCTGTGCACCGCTGTCGCTCGGTGGGTTCATGAGGCAGGCCTTGGTCTCGACACCTGTTCCCTGGGAGAGATGATGGTGGCCCGGGCAGCAGGAGTTCCAGGCGAACGGGTCGGTCTGCACGGCAACAACAAGTCTGTGGCCGAGCTCGAATATGCACTCGACTACGGTGTGGGACGGATCTTCGTCGACAGCCTCGACGAGATCTCCCTTCTCGAATCGATCGCGGCCGCCAAGGGCACCGTTGCCCCGGTGATGCTGCGGGTCACGGTGGGAGTGGAGGCCCACACCCACGATTTCATCGCCACAGCGCATGAGGATCAGAAATTCGGTCTCTCCGTCTCCGCCGGAACCGCGGCGAGGGCCGCAGGGGCCGTGGCGAACTCATCGCATCTGCGTTTCGACGGCCTCCACTCGCATATCGGCTCGCAGATCTTCGATATTTCCGGCTTCCAGGTTGCTGCCGCCCGTGTCCTGGCTCTGCGAGCAGAGATCATGGCCGAACACGGTGTCGATCTGCCCGATGTCGATCTGGGCGGTGGCTTCGGCATCCGCTACACCTCACAGGACACCCCCATCCCGGTGGCTGAGATGGCTCAGGAGCTCGCCGAAGTGGTCGCCAAGGAATGCCGCGGTCTGGGCACGAACGTGCCGCGGATCTCCATCGAGCCCGGACGCGCGATCGTGTCACCGTCCATGTTCACCCTCTACCGGGTCGGCACCGTCAAAGACGTCGACACCGACAATGGCCTGCGCACCTACGTCGCCGTCGACGGGGGGATGAGCGACAACATTCGGACAGCTCTCTACGATGCTGACTATTCGTGTACCTTGGCCAATCGGAACTCCAGTTCCGAACCCACCATCGTGCGCGTCGTGGGCAAGCACTGCGAATCCGGTGACATCATCGTCCGAGACGAATACATGGGATCCGATGTGTCCTCCGGCGACCTCGTCGCAGTCCCGAGCACCGGTGCCTACTGCCGGTCATTGGCCAACAACTACAACCACCTGCCCAAACCAGGGGTCCTGGCCGTGACAACGGATAAGGTTGAGTGGATCGTGACGCCCGAGGACTACTCTCAGATGTTGCGCAGCGATCCGGGAATGAACGTTTGAGAGCGGGTATGAGTGCCATTGAAGACAGCGAAAAGGTGAACAGATGCAGGCTTTGAAAGTTGCCATGCTCGGATGTGGAGTCGTCGGCACCGAGGTCGCCACCCGCATCCAGAACCGGAGCGAGGCTCTGGCCGAACGGATCGGTGCGCCTCTGAAACTGAGCGCAATCGTCGTCCGCGACACCTCGAAGCAGCGCCCGGGGATCGACCCGAGCCTGCTGACGACCGATGCGGAGGCGGCCATCGCCGACGCCGATATCGTCATCGAGTTGATGGGAGGCATCGAACCTGCCAAAACGCTTATCCGCTCGGCACTCGACCACGGCTCCTCCGTCGTCACCGCCAACAAGGCTCTGCTGGCCGCTAACTACGGTGAGCTCATGTCTGCGGCGGACACGGCCGGTGTCCGTCTCGAGCACGAAGCCGCCGTCGCCGGTGCCATTCCCATCATCCGTCCCGTCGGCGACTCTCTGGCAGGGGACCGGATCGACCGAATCATGGGCATCGTCAACGGCACCACCAACTACATCCTCGATCAGATGGATTCCGAAGGCTGGAGCTTCGACGAAGCGCTCACGACCGCGCAGGAGCTGGGATACGCCGAGGCGGACCCAAGCGCTGACATCGGTGGCCATGATGCCGCTGCCAAGGCCGCGATTCTTTCGTCACTGGCTTTTCACGCCCCTGTCTCGATCGACGATGTCCACGTTGAAGGCATCGAAGACATCACACCGGAGATGGTCGCCACGGCTCGGGACCAGGGATTCGTCATCAAACTCCTCGCCGTCTGCGAACGCGTCAGCGAATCGCCCGCCGGGCCGGGGCTGTCCGCTCGCGTCTACCCGGCGCTGCTGGGACGCAGTCACCCTCTTGCAACAGTGCGCGGAGCCTACAACGCGGTCTTCATCGAGGCCGAGGCTGCTGGGTCGCTGATGTTCTACGGGCAGGGGGCCGGCGGCGAACCGACTGCGTCTGCGGTCCTCGGCGATGTGGTCTCAGTGGCCCGTCGCAAGGTTCTCGGTGGTCGGGGCCAGTATGAGCGTCCCTTCCACGAGGACTCGACCATCCTGCCGATATCGGCGATCACCACCCGATACCACATCACGCTCGACGTGGTCGATCGCCCGGGCGTCCTCGCCGCAGTCTCCGAGATCTTCTCCAACGAGGGCGCATCGATCGAACTCATGCGCCAGACCGTGGGAGAAGTCGACGACCAGGGCACTCAGCACGCGAAGCTCGTGCTCGCCACCCACTCGAACACCGACGCGATCCTGCGGGAGACGGTCGACCGCCTCGGCGGCCTCACCGTGGTACGCGCCGTCAAATCCGTGATCCGTGTAGAAGGACAGTGAGAATGACCGAGTTTCCCAAAAAGCACTGGCAGGGAGTTGTCGAGGAATATCGCGCCCTTCTCAATATTGCCGAGACCACACCGGCTGTGACCCTGGGCGAAGGCGGGACACCGCTCATTCACGCGGAGAAGCTCAGCGAGCTCACCGGAGCGAACGTGTGGGTGAAGTACGAAGGCCTCAACCCGACAGCGTCCTTCAAGGACCGGGGCATGACGATGGCCATCACGAAGGCAGTGGCTCAGGGTGCGAAGGCCGTGATCTGCGCGTCGACAGGCAACACCTCGGCCTCGGCAGCGGCCTACGCCACCAAGGCCGGACTCACCTGTGCCGTGCTGGTGCCCACCGGCAAGATCGCTCCGGGCAAGATGAGCCAGGCCATCGCCCATGGGGCCACACTGCTTGAAGTGGACGGAAACTTCGACGACTGCCTGACTCTGTGCCGGAAGCTCTCCGAGTCCTACCCAGTTCACCTCGTCAACTCCGTCAACCCGGATCGCATCGAGGGACAGAAGACTGCGTCCTTCGAAGTCGTCGACGTCCTGGGCGACGCCCCCGACATCCACGTGCTGCCTGTGGGCAACGCGGGCAATATCACCGCGTACTGGAAGGGCTACCGCCAGTATCAGGAAATCGGAGCCGCCACACGCCTGCCGCAGATGTGGGGCTTCCAAGCCGCCGGTTCGGCCCCGATCGTGCTCGGCCACCCCGTCGACGAACCCGATACGATCGCCACGGCCATCCGGATAGGCAATCCGGCCAGCTGGCAGCAGGCCGTTGAGGCCCGCGACTCCTCCGGTGGAGTTATCGACTCGGTCACCGACGATGAAATCCTGCGCGCGCACAAGATCCTGTCCAGGGAAGAGGGAATCTTCGTCGAACCCGGTTCGGCCTCTTCGGTGGCTGGACTGCTGAAGATGTCCGAGGCGGGCAAGGTCCCTGCCGGGGCGACGATCGCGGTCACCGTGACCGGTCACGGCCTCAAGGATCCCAGCTGGGCACTGCACACGGCTGACGGTTCCGAGATCGAGCCGAAGCGGGTCTCCGTCGATGCCGTCAGCGCGGCACGGGCTCTCGGGCTCGAAGACAGATGAGCGTGAGGATCCAGATCGAGGTTCCGGCCACCTCGGCGAACCTGGGCCCCGGTTATGATGCCTTCGGCCTTGCTCTCGGGATCTTCGATACGCTGACTCTGACGATCCATGATGACCCTGTCGACCCCAGCACCTGCGTGAGGGTGACGGGGGAGAGCGCTGAGACTCTGCCGACGGATCGGTCCCATCTCATCATGCGGGTGATCGGTGATGTGCTCAATGCAGAGTATCCGGAGGCCCCCGCCGGCCTGGGGGAGCGGCTCAGCTTGGACTGTGTCAACCGGATACCCCATTCTCGCGGCCTGGGGTCCTCCGCGGCGGCGATCGTGGGCGCCATTGCGCTGGCCGGTGAGGTCGGCGCTCACGCCGGAGGTCAGAAGCTGAGCAGGCAGCGTGTGCTTGAGCTCGCCTCCGAACTCGAGGGCCACCCCGACAATGCGGCCCCTGCCGTCTCCGGGGGACTGACCATCTCCCTGCCGGATCCTGCGCGCTCGTGGCAGGTACCGGCCAACACCATCGCCGAGGTGACCGTGCTGGTGCCCGACGTACGTCTGGACACGGAGATCGCTCGAAGCGTGATCCCTGCTTCCATCGAACATGAGGTCGCCGCAGAGAACTCCGCGCGTGCCGGACTGCTCATCCATGGCTTCGTCACCGATTCCTCGGTTCTGCTGGAGGCCACCGCGGATCGTCTGCATCAGGAATTTCGACGTGATGCGTATCCCGAGTCGATGTCACTCGTCGATGCTCTGCGCGCCGAGGGTCTGCCCGCCGTGATCTCGGGTGCCGGACCCACCGTCCTCGTACTCGCGAGCACGGTTCCCCCGGCACTGATCTCAGAAGCGGTGACACTCGTTCACACCTCCATTGACCTCGGCGGATATCGCCTCAAAGAAACGAAACAGACATCGGATTCGCGTGAACGCCGTTGAGCACGTAAACTAAGAGTGTTCCGTCAGTGATCGGATTCTGCGGTATGCATCGCGAATCCACTGACTTTTCACAAATTCTGGAACGTCTCCTGCTCATTCTTAGGCAGGTTATCTTTCACAATGCACCGTCAATGGTGTTTCCGTCGCCGTGAGTAAACGGCTCTTGCCGCACGGCCGAAAGAGGGAGAAGGACCTTCGTGTCTGAAACCACTACTCAAGATTCCACACCACGCACCGGCAGTCTGACCGCTTTGCGTCTGCCCCAGCTCCAGGAAATGGCAGCGGGATTCGGGATCAAAGGGTACCGTCGACTTCGCAAAGGCGAACTGATCGACGCCATCAACAACCACAATGGCGCACAGGGCGGTTCGGGGCAGGTTCAAGCAGCCCCGAAGACCGCACCGGCCGCTTCCGCAGCCTCCGAGAAGGAAGCCAAGGAGGACAAGCGCGATTCCAATGAAGCGCCCGCAGAAGCCAAACGTCGCCCGGCTCGTCGCAGTGCAGCTGCGACGTCTGATGATGACGCCACCGCCTCGCAGGGCGCAGCTGCTGCAGCGAGTTCGGCTGAGGCCTCCACTGTCGCCGAAACGCCGACCACAGACGACAATTCGTCCGATTCAGCTGGTGAGCCCGACAAACAGCGTTCGCGTCGCGGGCGTTCGCGTTCACGTGGCGCCGAGGCCCAGAACGAGGACACCGGACACAGCTCCGATGACGCGGGTGAGCGGGCAGATCGCAATGATCACGGAAACGGCCGAAATCGTCAGAACGATGACAATGACCGCGAGAATGACCGTAACGATCGAGGAAACGCCCGCGCTCGTCAGAACGACGACAACGACCGCGGGAATGACCGCAACGATCGTGGCAACGGCCGCAATCGTCAGAACGACGACAACGATCGTGGCAACGGCCGCAATCGTCAGAACGACGACAACGATCGCGGGAATGACCGCAACGATCGCAACAGTGACCGCAACGATCGCAACAGTGACCGCAACGATCGCAACAACGATCGTGGAAACGGCCGCAATCGTCAGAACGACGACAACGAACGCAACAACGATCGACGTGGTCGCAACAACAACGATGACGACGATCGTGGCAACCGCCGCGGACGCGGTCGTGACCGTGACCGCAAACGTCGCGGAGGACGCGGCAACGACGAGCCCGAGATCCGCAATGATGACGTGCTCATCCCCGTCGGCGGTATCCTCGACGTGCATGACAACTACGCGTTCCTGCGCACCTCGGGTTACCTGCCCGGCCCCAACGACGTCTATGTCTCGGCCTCGATGGTGCGCAAGAACCAGCTGCGCAAGGGCGACGCCGTCGCCGGTGCCATCCGCCAGCCTCGCGACAACGACCGCAACAGCAAGCGTGAGAAGTTCGATGCCCTGGTGCGACTGGACTCTGTCAATGGTCTGACCGTTGATGATGCCCGCAGCCGTGTCGAGTTCTCGAAGCTGACTCCGCTCTATCCGCAGGAGAGGATGCGCCTCGAGACCACCTCGAAGCAGTATTCGACACGGCTCATCGACCTTGTGACTCCGATCGGCAAGGGCCAGCGTGGTCTCATCGTGGCGCCGCCCAAGGCGGGCAAGACGATGATCATGCAGCAGGTCGCCAATGCGATCAGCGAGAACAATCCGGAAGTCCACCTGATGGTCGTCCTCGTCGACGAACGTCCCGAGGAAGTCACGGACATGCAGCGTGCGGTGAAAGGCGAAGTCATCGCTTCGACCTTCGACCGTCCGGCCGATGATCACACGACGATCGCCGAACTGGCGATCGAGCGCGCCAAGCGTCTTGTCGAAATGGGTTCTGACGTCGTCGTGCTTCTCGACAACATCACGCGACTCGGCCGCGCCTACAACATTGCGCAGCCAGCCTCTGGCCGCATCCTCTCCGGTGGTGTCGACGCGAACGCGCTCTACCCGCCGAAGCGCTTCTTCGGTGCAGCCCGCAACATTGAGAACGGCGGGTCGCTGACCATTTTGGCCACCGCCCTCGTCGAGACCGGTTCCAAGATGGACGAGGTCATCTTCGAAGAGTTCAAGGGCACCGGCAACATGGAGCTGCGTCTGTCGCGCCAGCTCGCCGACAAGCGCATCTTCCCGGCCGTCGACGTCAACGCGTCGAGCACCCGCCGCGAAGAGATGCTGATGACCACTGAAGAGATGAAGGTCATGTGGCAGCTTCGTCGCGTGTTGTCCGGACTCGAGCAGCAGCAAGCTGTCGAACTCCTCATGTCGAAGCTGAAGGAAACCGGGTCGAACGTCGAATTCCTGATGCAGGTGCAGAAGACGACGCCCATGCAAAAGTCCGCCACCGACAACAACTGAGATGGCTGACGATGACACCCTTACAGCCAGCGTCAGCGCACTGCTCGACGAGCATGCACGTCTGCAGTCGGAACTCTCCGATCCTGCGGTGCACGCTGACGCTGGCCGCGCCAAGAAGCTGACCAGGCGCTACGCAGAACTCGACAAGGTCGCTGTGACCGCTCGTCGGTTCGCCCAGCTCGAAGACGACGCCGCCGCCGCGGAAGAACTCGCGGCCGACGATGCCGAATTCGGCGCTGAGGCCACACGCCTGCACGAGGAAGCCTCGGACGTCGAGGCCGAACTCAGAGACCTCTTGGTTCCCAGCGACCCCGACGATGCACGCGATGCGATCATCGAGATCAAAGCTGGTGAGGGTGGCGACGAATCCGCGCTGTTCGCAGGAGATCTCCTGCGGATGTACCAGCGCTGGATCGACTCGCGCGGATGGTCCTCGCAGATCCTGGATGCCACGCATTCTGACCTCGGAGGCTACAAAGACGTGACCCTGGCCCTGAAGGCCAAGGATGACGGTGCCTACGGGTGGGTGAAGTTCGAAGGTGGTGTCCACAGGGTCCAACGCGTGCCCGTGACCGAATCCCAAGGACGCATCCACACCTCGGCTGCCGGCGTGCTCGTGTTTCCGGAAGTGGACGAGCCGGAAGAAGTGGCGCTCGATGACAACGATCTGCGCATCGATGTCTACCGATCTTCGGGCCCCGGCGGTCAGTCCGTGAACACGACGGACTCCGCCGTGCGCATCACCCATGTACCGACGGGCATCACCGCCAGCTGTCAGAACGAGAAATCGCAGCTGCAGAACAAGGAAGCAGCACTGCGGATGCTGCGCGCCCGCATCCTGGCCAAACAGGCCGAGGAAGCCGCAGCCGAGGCCGCGGACATTCGACGGTCCCAGGTTCGCACCGTTGACCGTTCGGAACGCATCCGCACCTACAATTTCCCCGAAAACCGGATCACGGATCATCGGACTGGCTACAAGGCCTACAACCTTGACCAGGTTCTCGCCGGCGACCTCGACCCTGTCATCGGTTCCTGCCGTGAGGCTGACAAAACAGCACGACTCGACGCGCTGGGAGACTGACCTGAATCCGCGCCCGCCCGCTTCCGAAGAGGACGTGTCGACGGTGCTGCGCGGGGCCGCTCAGCTGCTGGCCGACGCCGACGTACCCAATCCTGATCCGGACTCCGCAGCTCTGCTCGCCCACGCATGGGGAATCGAGGCCTCCGACCTGGCGCGCAAACGCCTCTTCGGCGAGACTGTTCCCGCCGGAGTCACCGAAGTCTTCGCACAACTCGTCGACCGGCGGCGTCAGCGGGTCCCACTTCAGCACATCATCGGAGTCGCAGCCTTTCGTCACCTCGAACTGCAGGTCGGTCCTGGAGTCTTCGTCCCCCGCCCTGAGACTGAGCTCCTCGTCACAGAGGTCCTCGAGGAGCTGGACAGGCAACAGAACGCCCACGAGGGCTTAGTCATCGATCTGTGCTCCGGTTCGGGCGCGATCACGCTCTCCCTGGCCACCGAACATCCGCGGCTGGCCATCATCGGCGTCGAGTCCGAAGCCGAGGCCCTGAACTGGTCGCTGAAGAATCTTGCGTCGGTCAACCTCGGTGATTCGAGAGTCGAGCTGATCTCCGGTGACGCGACGAGATTCGCCGATGACCGACCAGACCTGTGGGGCAGGGCCGATGTCGTCGTGACCAACCCTCCCTACGTGCCCGATGACGCTGTGCCCCGCGATTCCGAGGTACGCGAACATGATCCGGCTGCCGCTCTCTACGGAGGTTCGACGGGCCTGGAAATCCCACGACTCATCCTGTTGCAGGCGGAGAAGTTGCTGCGTCCCGGTGGATTCTTCATCATGGAACATTCCGAAGAACAGGGTCCACAAGCCTGCGAACTCATCATGTCCACGGCCAGTCTCAGGCGGGCCGCAACCTACCCGGACTACACTGGACGCGACCGCTACACGGTGGCCCATCGTGTGACAGGGGTCGACCTGTGACCATGGACCACCCGGTTCGGGCCACTGACCACCATGATTCGAAACGGAGAATTCGTGTCGAGACGATTCGACGTCACCCAAAGCGACATCCGTGATCTTGTCCTTGACGAATGTGCCAGGGTCAGCGAAACGGGCAATCTGCTCGTCATTCCCACGGACACCGTGTACGGTATCGCCGCAGACGCGTTCAGCGCCTCAGCTGTCTCCGCTCTGCTTGCGGCGAAGGGACGCGGACGCGACATGCCGCCGCCGGTTCTCGTCCCGCGAGCGGAGACCGTCTTCGGACTCGTCGACGGCGTCGACGAGAGGATGCTGTCGCTGACCGCCCAATTCTGGCCAGGACCGCTGACGATCATAGCCAATGCTCAGCCGTCGTTGGACTGGGACCTCGGCGACACCCATGGCACAGTTGCGGTGCGGATGCCCGACGACGAATACGCTCTCGCTTTGTTGGGCCGTACAGGGCCACTGGCCGTCTCGAGCGCCAACATCTCCGGTCAGCCCGCAGCCACCTCAGCGGATGAGGCGATGGAGATGCTGGGCGACGATGTCGACATCTACGTCGACGGGGGAGCCCGCGTGTCGGGAGTCTCTTCGACGATCGTCGACCTCACCGGAGATGTTCCCCGAATCGTGCGCGAAGGGCCTGTGACCATCGAGGAACTGCGTGACATCGTCCCCGACATCCTCGACCTGGACGGCTGAGTGCGCGCCTACCTCTTCATCCTCATCATCTCGGCCCTTGTGGCCTACCTGTTGACCCCGATGGTCAGGAGGGTCGCCGAGCGCGGCCTCATCTTCTCGCCCCTGCGTGAACGGGACGTGCATTCCGTTCCGACGCCGAGGTTGGGCGGAGTCGCGATGTTCGGAGCGGTGATCGTCGGCCTCATCTTCGCCTCACAGACCCCGTTCCTGCAGAGAATCTTCGTCGATATGGCCCCCATCATCGGCATCGCGGGCGCCGCCACGGTGCTGTGTGTGCTGGGCATCATCGACGACATCTGGGATCTCCACTGGATGACCAAACTCGCAGGTCAGGCGCTGGCCGCGGGCTTCATGGCAATCAACGGAGTGGCGCTGCTGTCGATTCCGTTCGGGGGAGTGATCATCGCATCGCCGCGGATGTCGATCATCATCACCATCCTCGTCGTCCTGGTGACGATCAATGCCGTGAACTTCGTCGATGGGCTCGACGGACTGGCCGCAGGAGTCGTGGCGATCGGCGGCAGCGCATTCTTCATCTATTCCTACGGGCTGGCCCGGGACACATCCCCCGAGTCCTATGCGAACCTGGCGTCGTTGATCACCGCGATCCTCGTCGGCGCCTGCCTCGGCTTTCTGCCCCACAATTTCAATCCCGCGCGGATCTTCATGGGCGATTCGGGGTCGATGCTCATCGGTCTGCTGCTCGCCGCGTCGACGATCCGTGTGACCGGGCAGGTCGATCCGGCATTTCTGGGCGAAGAGCGTGTGTTCGCGACATTCCTGCCCATCATCTTGCCGATTGCAGTGATGTTCCTGCCTCTGCTGGACCTGGGACTGGCTGTCGTCCGCCGACTCATGGCCGGCCAATCACCGTTCTCCGCTGACGCCAAGCACCTTCATCACAGAATGCTCAGCCTGGGACATTCGCATGCCCGGGCAGTGCTGATCCTCTACAGCTGGACCGCACTGATCGCCTTCGGCTCAGTCATGCTGCTCCTGATGTCGTGGGTCTACGTGGTCTGCATCGTCGGCGGCCTGTTCGCCATCACCCTGATCTTCACGTTCTACCCCCTGCGGGTCCGCCAGAAAGCCAGAGAGGAAATCTCATGACCGATGAGTCACGTCGTCAGGAGACCTACGTTCAAGCAGCGTGGACCAGAGTCTGGAGGACCATGTTGATCCGCGGGGCGATCCTCGTCGTGGCTGTCGCCGTGCTCGGAATGGGCATCGGCTACCTGGTATCCGGTTCCAAAGGACTCAACGGCGGTGCTGTCGGCGGGGGACTGGCCGCGGTCTTCATCATCATCACCCTGGTCATCATGTATGCCGGCCGCAACATGGGGTTGACGGCGATCGCCGGATTCTTGGGCATGGGCTTCCTCTTCAAAGCGTTCATCTTCATGATCGTCATCTGGCGGCTCAAAGACGCAATCTGGCTGGACGGAACTGTGGCGTTCTTCACGATCGTCGTGGCCGTGATCGGTTCTTCGCTCGTCGAAGCGCTGACTGTGGTCAAAGGACGCGTTCCCTACGTGGATCCCGACGCGAAATAGGCGAATTCGACGCTTGCGACAGCCCCTGCCAGAGGAGGTACAGTCAAAGGTGATGAATTTGTCGACAGCTCTCTACAATTGGTAGAGTTGTTGCGGTGCTGGAGCCATTCGTTGCTCCATGTCGCTCCTGAACCTACAGCCATGCAACTCGTGTGTGGCTAAGGCCAGGCCATCAAGGCTTTTGACCATGGGAGAGTAAAGGAAACGTGGGAACACTCAACGCTGCGAACACAACGATCCAAGCCGCTGAAGGTGGTTTTCACGCCCCGTCTATGGCGGAGTTCTTCCCCGCCGCGTTCCTCTTCGAAGGCACTCCCTTTGAGATGAACCGCGTGATGCTCATCCGTGTCATCGCCACTGTGGCAGTCGTTGTTCTGCTTGCTGTGTGGGCAAAGCGCATGAAGCTCGTTCCGGGCCGCTTCCAGTCCAGCATGGAGCTGGCGATGGAATTCGTCACCGTCGGAATCGCCGAAGACACCATGGGCAAGGAGCGCGCCAAGAAGTTCATGCCGCTGATCGTCGCGATCTTCTTCGGCATTCTGTTCTGGAACGTCACGAAGCTGATTCCGTTCCTCAATATGCCGGGCACCGGCGTCATCGGCCTCCCAATCGTGCTCACGCTTACGGTTTACGTGACTTATCATTGGGCTGGCATCGCCGAGAAGGGACTCGGCGGCTATCTCAAGGATTCGCTCATCCTGCCCGGAGTCCCATGGCCGATGCATATTCTGCTCATCCCGATCGAGTTCATCACGAAGTTCGTCACCCAGCCGTTTACGCTGGCCATCCGACTCTTCGCCAACATGATGGTCGGCCACCTCCTCCTCGTGCTCTGCTTCTCAGCGACGAGCTTCTTCCTCATCGATGCTGCGAACGGATTCCAGTTCTTCTCGATCATCACCTTCGCCGGCGGATTCTTCGTCTTCATCCTTGAGATGCTGATTGTCGTCCTGCAGGCCTATATCTTCGCTCTTCTCTCCTGCGTCTACATCAACGCCGCGATCTCAGACGACCACTGAGAAACGCCCCTCAATCTGTAACTCCAGATGTTACAAGGGCCGGGCCAACCACCCGGCCGACATATGAAAGGAAAGCATTCAATGGATATGCTCGCTGAAGTCTCCGGCAGTATCAGCACCGTCGGATACGGCCTCGCCGCAATCGGCCCGGGTGTCGGTGTCGGTATCGTCATCGGTAAGACCATCGAGGGCACCGCACGTCAGCCTGAGATGGCCGGCGCACTGCGCGGAAACATGTTCCTCGGCATTGCGCTGATCGAGGCCCTGGCCCTGATCGGCATCGCCACCCCGTTCTTCCTGCCCTGATCAATAAGAGGACTAAACGATGACTCCGGTACTAATTCTTGCCTCGTCTGAGAACCCGCTTCTCCCGGCGTGGTACGACATCATCTGGAGTGCCATCTGTCTGCTGATCGTCTTCCTGGTTGTCTGGAAGTACGTCCTCCCCGCCTTCAACAAAACCCTCGATGAGCGCGCAGAGCGTATCCAGGGTGGAATTGAAAAGGCTGAGAAGGTGCAGGCCGAAGCCGATCAGGCTCTGGCCGAGTATCAGAAGCAGCTCGCCGACGGTCGTGCAGAAGCTGCACGGCTGCGCGCCGAGGCTCAGGAAGAAGGCGCCCAGATCATCGCCAATATGAAGACCCAGGCTCATGCTGAGTCCGAGCGCATCGTCGCTTCGGCCCAGACGCAGATCGAAGCCGAACGTCAGTCCGCCATGGTGCAGCTGCGTTCGGAGGTCGGCACTCTGGCCACCGATCTGGCATCACGCATCGTCGGCGAATCACTGACCGACGATCAGCGTTCTGCCAACGTGGTCGATCGCTTCATCTCCGATCTCGAGTCACAGTCTTCGGCACAGCCGGTCAAGGGGGCGTGATGCTCCAGTCGAGCAGATTGTCCCTGCAGGCCGTTCTTGAATCCGCCAATGCTGAGATCTCACACGGCGATGCCCGTGAGTTCGGCAAGGGCGAACTGGCCATCGTTGCTGTTCTCGCCGAGAACGTGGCGCTGCGCAAGGCCTTGGCGGACTCGTCCGAGTCAGCTGAGAAGAAGCAGCAGCTGCTGCGGACTCTGTTCTCGACTCGGACCACCGAACCCGCTCTGCGTCTGAGCGAACTGGCCGTCGGCCAGCGCTGGGCCAGAACTCAGGACCTGGTGACCAGCCTTGAGGTTGCCGGAGTGACAGCCATCGCTGCTGCTGCTCAGGCATCTGGTCAACTCGGCCAGGTGGAAGAGGAAGTCTTCCGTTTCGCCCGTCTGTGCGAAAGCGAACATGAACTGGCGCGCGCCTTGGACTCCGATGCGTCTGCATCGACGAAGCGTGCGCTCATCGCAGACTTGCTGGCGGGTAAGGCTCAGGCCGACACCATCACACTGATCGAACAGGCAGCTGTGTACCCACGCGGTCTTCGCGTGGCGATGGCCCTCGATCAGTACAGCGACATCCTCGCGGCACGACAGCAGCGTTCGGTCGCTGACGTCACAGTCGCCAAACCTCTGAGCGAGGTTCAGACCCAGAAGCTGACGGCGGCTCTGTCCGCAAGCTACGGGCGTGACCTCGTTCTCAACGTTCAGGTCGACCCCGAAGTCATCGGGGGAGTCCGGGTTCAGGTCGGCGACGAGATGATGAGCTCCACAGTGGCTGATCGCTTGGCCGAAGTGCAGCGCAAGCTCGCTAAGTAAATCGAGGGGCCGGCCAGTCCGGCAGCACAGGCGGCCCACCGGTCGTCGGACACAGTTTTGAGTAAAGGAAGCAGGGAAACCAGATGGCGGAACTGACAATTCGCCCGGAAGAGATCCGGGACGCTCTTGGGAAGTTCGTTGACTCGTACAACCCCGAGAGCTCGGTAAAGTCCGAAGTCGGCAAGGTCGTCACCGCTGGTGACGGAATTGCCCATGTGTCGGGTCTGCCCGGCACCATGGCCAACGAACTTCTCCGGTTCGAAGACGGCACTTTGGGCTTGGCACAGAACCTCGACGAGCGCGAGATCGGCGTCGTCGTCCTCGGAGAGTTCTCCGGGATCGCCGCTGAGCAGAACGTCTACCGGACCGGCGAGGTTCTCTCGATTCCGGTCGGTGACGGATACCTCGGTCGTGTGGTCGATCCTCTGGGTCAGCCGGTCGACGGCCTCGGCGACATCGAGACCGTCGGTCAGCGTGAGCTCGAGCTCCAAGCCGCAGGCGTGATGGATCGTCAGGAGGTGCGCGAGCCTCTGCAGACCGGCTACAAGAGCATTGACGCCATGATCCCGGTTGGCCGTGGTCAGCGTCAGCTCGTCATCGGCGACCGCAAGACTGGTAAGACCGCTCTGGCGATCGACACGATCATCAACCAGAAGACCAACTGGGAGACCGGCGACCCGAAGAAGCAGGTGCGCTGCATCTACGTCGCCATCGGACAGAAGGGTTCCACCGTCGCCGGTGTCCGCCGTTCGCTCGAAGAAGCCGGCGCGCTGGATTACACCACGATCGTGTCCTCTCCTGCCTCGGACCCTGCAGGTTTCAAGTACCTCGCCCCGTACTCGGGTTCGGCTATCGGCCAGCACTGGATGTATGAGGGCAAGCACGTCCTCATCGTGTTCGATGACCTCTCGAAGCAGGCAGAGGCTTACCGTGCAGTGTCCCTTCTGCTGCGTCGTCCGCCGGGCCGTGAAGCCTTCCCCGGCGATGTCTTCTACCTGCACTCGCGTCTGCTCGAACGCTGTGCGAAGCTCTCCGATGAGTTCGGCGGCGGCTCGATGACGGGTCTTCCGATCATTGAGACCAAGGCCAATGACGTCGGTGCATTCATTCCGACCAACGTGATTTCGATCACCGACGGTCAGATTTTCCTGCAGTCGGACCTCTTCAACGCTGGCCAGCGTCCAGCAGTGGATGTGGGCATCTCCGTGTCCCGTGTCGGCGGTGCCGCTCAGACGAAGGCACTCAAGAGTGTCTCCGGCACCTTGAAGATCTCCTTGGCCCAGTATCGTTCGCTCGAGGCGTTCGCGATGTTCGCCTCCGACCTTGACGAGACGACCAAGCGCGACCTGGCTCGCGGTGCACGACTGACCGAGCTGCTCAAGCAGTCTCAGTTCTCTCCGATGGCCTTCGAGAAGCAGACCGTGTCGATCTTCGCCGGAACTCATGGCTACCTCGATGAGATTCCTGTTTCCGACGTGCTCAAGTTCGAAACCGAGCTCCATGATCACATCGAGCGCAAGACCGGCATCTTCACGACTATTCGTGAGACGCTCAAGCTCGATGACGACACCTCGGCAGAGCTGGACAACGTCTTGACGGAGTTCTCCCGGAACTTCGTCAGCTCCGACTCCAGCGGATCCAAGGCCGGCAGTGAAGACACTGCCACCGCCTCATCCGATGAGGTCGAGCAGGAGCAGATCGTTCGGCAGAAGCGTTGAATCTGATCCGTAACAGCGAAAGGAAGAACTGATGGGAGCCCAGCAGAGGGTCTTCAAGCAGAAGATCCGCTCCACTTCGTCCTTGAGGAAGATCTTCAAGGCCATGGAGCTCATCGCTGCTTCACGGATTCAGAAGGCCATTGCACGTTCGCAGTCTGCCGGCCCATACGCCAACGCCCTGACCCGGGCGGTCTCGGCGGTGGCGAGTGAGTCCAATGTCGACCACGTGTTGACGACCGAGCCTGAGTCTGTCACCCGTGCCGCAGTGCTGGTGATCGGCCCAGACCGTGGATTCGCCGGGGCCTACTCGGCGAACCTGCTGCGCGAAGCTGAAGAGCTTAATCGGCTGCTGCGCGGCGAGGGCAAGGACGTTGCGCTCTTCACCGTCGGCGGTAAGGCCCAGAACTACTACACCTTCCGCGACCGTGCGATCGAACAGGCCTGGACCGGCATCTCTGAGATGCCGACTCCCGAGAATGCTCGGGAGATCGGTCAGGCCCTGTTGCAGAGCTTCAATGCCGAATCCGCGCAGAACGGTGTGGATGAGATCTACATTGTGTTCACAAAGTTCGTCTCCAGCGTCAAGCACGATCCGGAATACCGGCGACTGCTTCCGCTCGAGGTCGTCGACGCGGACGAGGTCGCCACCGGCGGCGCGTCCGCACCGGCGAAAGACGCGGCTACGTTCCCTCTCTATGAGTTCGAACCCAGTGCTGAGGCCGTCTTGGATTCATTGCTGCCGCGCTACATCGACTCGCGGATCCTGTCCGCGCTGTTGAGTGCTTCAGCGTCCGAACAGGCTTCGCGTCAGGCTGCGATGCACACCGCGACCGAAAATGCGGATGATCTCATCAAGACCTATACCCGGTTGGCCAACACGGCTCGCCAGGCGGAAATCACCCAGGAACTCACCGAGATCGTCGGTGGGGCCGATGCCCTCGCGGCATCATCAGCCGGCGACTGACCGGCGAGAGCAGAGAAGAAAGAGACCATGACTGCCACAGCTACGGATACCTCCCCGGCGCAGGGCACAGCCCTCGGCCGGATTTCCCGAGTCATTGGCCCGGTTGTCGACATCGAGTTTCCGCTCGACTCCGTGCCAGCGATCTACAACTCACTGTCCACCTCGGTGGAACTCTCCGAAGGCTCGCGCAAGCTGACCTTCGAGACTGCACTGCACCTGGGCAACGGCATCGTGCGTGCCGTGTCCCTGCAGCCCACCGATGGACTGGTGCGCGGCCAGGAGGTCGTCGACTCCGGCGCCCCGATCACCGTGCCCGTCGGCGACGTGACCAAGAACCACGTGTGGAACGTCACCGGTGACTGCCTTAACCTCGAAGACGGTGAACAGCTCGAGATCAGTGAGCGCTGGCCGATCCACCGGACGGCTCCCGCCTTCGACGAACTCGAGTCGAAGACCGAGATGCTCGAGGTCGGCATCAAGAGCATCGACCTCCTCACCCCGTATGTCCAGGGTGGAAAGATCGGCCTCTTCGGTGGTGCAGGCGTCGGCAAGACCGTGCTCATCCAGGAGATGATCTTCCGCATCGCACACAACCACAGCGGCACCTCCGTGTTCGCCGGTGTGGGTGAGCGCACCCGTGAGGGCAACGACCTCATCATGGAGATGGACGAAGCCGGCGTGTTCAAGGACACTGCCTTGGTCTTCGGGCAGATGGACGAGCCGCCGGGCACCCGACTGCGCGTGGCGCTGTCGGCACTGACTATGGCGGAGTACTTCCGCGATGTCCAGAACCAGGACGTGCTGCTGTTCATCGACAACATCTTCCGGTTCACGCAGGCCGGCTCCGAGGTGTCGACCCTGCTGGGTCGTATGCCCTCGGCCGTGGGCTACCAGCCGAACTTGGCGGACGAGATGGGACTTCTGCAGGAGCGGATCACCTCGACGCGTGGTCACTCGATCACCTCGATGCAGGCGATCTATGTTCCCGCCGATGACTACACTGACCCGGCTCCGGCAACGACCTTCGCCCACCTCGACGCGACGACCGAGCTCAACCGCGACATCGCCTCGCGCGGCCTGTATCCGGCCATTGATCCATTGACCTCAACATCGCGTATTCTCGATCCGCTGATCGTCGGCGAAGAGCACTACCGTGTCGCCAACGAGGTCAAGGCCATTCTGCAGAAGAACAAGGAACTGCAGGACATCATCGCCATCCTCGGTGTCGATGAACTCGGTGAAGAGGACAAGCTCGTCGTCCACCGTGCTCGTCGCATCGAGCAGTTCCTGTCGCAGAACACCTACACCGCTGAGAAGTTCACGCAGGTGCCCGGTTCGACAGTTCCGCTGGCCGACACCATCGAAGGGTTCTCGAAACTCTGCGCCGGTGAAGTCGATCACATCCCGGAACAGGCGTTCTACAACGTGGGTGGGCTTGACGACGTCATGCGCAACTACGAAGAGATGCAGAAGTAAGCCATGGCTGTCCTCGATGTGAACGTCGTAGCAGCCGACCAACAGGTATGGGCTGGTGAGGCCAAGCGCGTCATCGCCCGTACCTTGGACGGTGAGATCGGCATCCTGCCAGGCCATGAGCCTGTTTTGGGTGTCTTAGCCGATGGTGAAGCGCGTATTCTCACGACCTCTGAGGAGACCATCCGGGTTCAGGCCGATGGTGGATTCCTGTCTGTCGAAAATAATCGTGTCATCATTGCCGCTGATCAGGCCGAACTTCTCTGATCTGTCAATTAAACTGGCAACCGTGAACCCTTCCGTCCTGCTGATCGTTCTGCTCTCGTTAGTGGGACTCGCTCTTGCGCTGATCGTCGTCGTGACGATTCGACGCAGGTCGATTTCGAAGCTGTCCGGTGCTTTTGACTGTTCCATCAACGTGGGCGAGGAATCCTCTTCTCGCCCACGTTGGCGTTTGGGTGTAGCAGTGTTCTCGGTGGCGTCACTGGACTGGTACCCGGTATTCGCACTGACTCGCCGGGCCGCTGTCCGTCTCCCGCGTGCCGATCTCGATATTCTCGTGCGCCGCAAACCCACGTCCGGGGAGCAGTATTCGGTGCTGCCCGACGCCGTGGTGGTGGACTGTTCCTATGGGAAGGCCGACGGCCGACCCCGCTCCGTATCTCTGGCTATGGACACCGAGTCGCTGTCCACGATGGCCTCATGGCTGGAATCATCGCCCCCCGGCTTCAACCCGACGATGGGAAGGTTCACCTGATGGATGTCTTTCGCTTGACCGGTCCGAGTCGACTGCGCGGCGAAGTCGATATCAGGGGAGCCAAGAACAGCGTTCTCAAACTGATGGCGGCCAGTCTGCTGGCGGTCGGCCGGACGACTATCACCAATGTGCCCGCGATTCTCGACGTGCGCATCATGGTCCAGCTCCTCACCCGGCTTGGTTGCAACGTCGATTACGACGCCGATCATGGCATCGTCAGCATCGATGTACCTGCCGAAGTCGGAATCCAAGCCGACTACGAACTCGTGCGTGCGATGCGAGCATCGATCTCCGTCCTTGGCCCCCTGACCGCGCGGATGCGCTCAGCGCATGTGGCCCTTCCCGGCGGCGACGCGATTGGCTCGCGGGGTCTGGACATGCATCAGGCCGGTCTCGAAGCTCTCGGGGCAACGGTGCATCTAGACCACGGCTACTTCGTCGCGGAGGCCCCGAGTGGTCTTCGCGGAACGGACATCGACCTCGAATTCCCCTCCGTTGGTGCGACGGAGAACCTGGTGATGGCGGCGACGCTGGCCCATGGTGTGACAACGATCTCGAACGCGGCCAAAGAGCCGGAGATCGTCGACATCTGCACGATGCTGGTTGATATGGGTGCCCAGATCAGTGGGATCGGTACGTCCGACATCACGATCACGGGTGTCGACGAACTCCGACCGGTCGAGCACCGTACGGTGGGGGATCGGATCGTGGCCGGAACCTACGCTTTCGGCGCCGCTCTTTCCGGCGGTGATGTGATCGTGAAGGGCGTCGGACTTGAGCTTATGCCCAATATCGCGATCAAACTTCGCGACTCGGGCGCCACAGTCGATGACCTCGGTGACATTGATCTGGGTGACGGCACTCGTGGGAAGGGGTTCCGCGTCATCGGTGCCGAACGTCCGCACGCGATTCGTGTCGCGACGATGCCGTTTCCCGGCTTCCCCACGGATCTGCAGCCGTTCGTCATTGCCCTGAATTCGGTATCTGATGGTGTCGGACTGCTGTCGGAGAACCTGTTCGAGGCCCGCTGGAGGTTCGTCCAGGAGATTGCTCGACTGGGTGCGAAGGTTCGAGTAGACGGTAACCATGCCCTGATCTCCGGTGTTGACAGTCTGTCCGGCGCCGAGGTGGAAGCTTCAGACATCCGCGCCGGTGCCGGCCTCGTGATGGCGGGGCTGCGGGCCGTGGGAATCACCGAGGTCTCCGGCATCGACCACATTGAGCGCGGCTATGAGAACTTCGTGTCGAATCTGCGCAGTCTTGGCGCCACCATCGAGCGCGTCGAAAAAGCCGACATCCTCAGTTTCGAATAGAACTCAGAACAGGCGTGAGTCGGGGTCGTCCATACCGCGCAGTGCATCGTAGTCGAGGACGACACAGCGGATTCCACGATCCTCGGCCAAGGTTCGGGCCTGAGGTTTGATTTCCTGAGCGGCGAACACTCCTCGCACCGGTGCGAGCAGCGGGTCCCGGTTCATCAGCTCCAGATACCTGGTCAGCTGCTCCACGCCGTCAATGTCGCCCCGGCGCTTGATCTCCACGGCAACCGACTTGTGGCCGTGGTCTCGGGCGAGAATGTCGACGGGTCCGATGGCCGTCATATATTCGCGCCTGACCAGGCTGTAGCCGTCTCCGAGAGTCTCTATATGTTCGGACAGCAGTTCCTGCAGGTGGGCTTCGACCCCATCTTTGACCAGACCGGGATCGATACCGAACTCATGCTGGTCATCGCCGATCACCTCGGCGATGGAGATGACGAGCTTGTCACCGGTCTTGGCCTGTGACACCGTCCAGATCTCGGCCAGCCCAACCTCTGTCTGTTCCTGGCTCGGATCAGTGACGGTGATTGAACACGGGGGTGTCATCCAGTTCAAGGGTTTGTACGATCCGCCATCCGAATGGATGAGGATCGAGCCGTCGGCCTTGAGCATGATGAGACGGGTGGCCATGGGCAGATGGGCGGTCAGACGACCGGCATAATCAACGGAGCACTTAGCAATGACGAGACGCACGCGATTTACCCTACGTGAGAGAATGGGCAGATGCCACGATCTACCTCCTCGCGTCGCAAAAACAAATGGCGGCAGGCCCCACGCGAACTCTCCGACTCCGTGAATGGGCTGCGCACAAGCCGAGATCTGCCCGACGGGACGTGGTCGGTGCAGAACGTCGCCGGCAATTCTCAGGGCAAGGTCTATGTCTGTCCCGGGTGCGGGCAGGACGTTCCATCGTCGACGGCGCATATTGTTGCCTGGCGGCAGGCCGCCCGATATGGCACCGAGGTGGGCGTGGATTCCCGTCGTCACTGGCACACGAGATGCTTTCAGAGATTCCGGTGACGGCGTCGGCTGTCGGCTGACCACAGATCGGGATCTGAAGAACCAGAGATCAGGATCCGAAGAAGGGGCCAGTTCACTGTGAACTGGCCCCTTCTCAAGTGTGCGGAATGCTGGAGAGTGCGGACCTCAGCGCAGCGAGTTCCTCGACCGCGATGCCTTGCCCTTCTTGTTCTTGGCACCTGAAACCTGAGCGTCGATGGCTATCGTGTCAGCGTCGGTGGCCCCATTGGGCAGCTCGGAGCCCTCTGCTTCCTCAGCGCCGTCTGTCGCGACAGACTCCTTGGCGTCAGACTGAGTTGCCTCAGACTCTGTTGCCTCGGTTGAGACGTCTTCGCCCGATGGTTTCGCGGTGACCGTGGAATCCGCAGATGTGGCTGTGTCGTCGGCGCTGTCCGCACCTTTCGCGCCGGCATCCGCGTCGTCGGCAGCGATGTCGTCAGGCTCGTCTGCGTCCTCGGGGTCCTCCGCCAGAAGATCGGCGAGCTCCTGCTCATCGGCGATCTGTTCGGTGGCATGGGAAGCGGACTCGGCCTTGGCCGGGTCGACAGAATCGCCGCCCATCACACCGGGCATGGCGAACAGCGAACGGAGCTGATCGAGCTGGGCTGTGATCGTCTTTCGCTGCTTGGTCAACAGGTCGACCTGAGACTGGGCCGATGCCACGTTGCGCTTGGCTTCGGCGGCGGACTCTTCGATAGTGGCTTCGGCCGTCGCCCGGGCCTCGCCGATGAGGGTCTGTGCACGAGTCTTGCCGTCGGCAATGATGTCGTCAGCCTTCTTCACCGCATCCGAGCGGGTCGTCTCTGCCCTTTCCGCGGCTTCTTTAGCCTCAGCATCGGCCTTCGCCGCACGTGCCTGAGCCTCGTCGATGAGCTTCTTATTCTCAATCTGGGCGGAGTCGTAGCGCTTCTTGCGATCAGACTCGGCCGCCTGGCGCTTGCCGGCCAGCTCGACATCGAGTTCGTCGGCAGCCTTCGTCGATGCCTCATCGCGCGCTTTCGCCGCGGCGAGGAGTTCGTCGGCCTGTGCTTGAGCGGTGCTGATCGACTCATCGGCTTGAGTCTTGGCTTCGGCCCGCAGATCGGCAGCCTGCTTCTCTGCGGTGGCCTTGAGCTCGGCGAGCTCATGCTCGAGGCTCTCACGGGCTTCCTTCGTGGCTGCCTCGTTGGCTTCCTTGGCTTGGTTGTATTCGCGTTCCGCAGTCGCCTTGAGCTCGGCAGCACGCTTTTCGGCGGCCTTCACCGTCTCGTCGGCGCGCATCTCGGCCGAACTGATGATCGCATCAGCCTCGGATCGGGCATTGGACAGAGTGTCGTTGCTCTCTGTGTGCATGCGTGCCCGGGCAGACGCGGCTTCGGCACGTGCTTTGTTGCGGATCGTCTCCGCATCGGAGTTCGCCTGAGACAGAGTCTCACGTGCCTGGGACTCCGCGATCTTGAGCAGATGGTCGATGCGGCTTCCGGGAGGGCCAGACGCCTCGGCGCTGTCATTGGCGGCCTTCTTCAGCTGAGCCTTCGCCTCAGAGAGTTCACCGGCGATCTGAAGTTTCGCGCGATCAGCGTTGATGACCTGGCTGCGGGCATCGGAGAGGGCCTTACGAACGGACTCGACCTCGGTTCGCAGCTGCTGCAGGCGAGAATCAACTTCACTTTTTTCGTAGCCGCGCATCGCTGTGCGGAATTCTTCGCTGGGCGTCACTGAAGTGGACTCCTGTCGTGTCAAGGGATGTGGTCTCATCTTCCACCCCTACTCTAACGGACGCACCATGAGTGTGGGGTGCGAATTCTCAAGTGTGGACACGTCCTGTCACGTTGTGACACGGCCCCCGTGACCGAGGCCACAGACAGCTCGACTACCCTTGGAGCAGGAAGCATTTCACCGAGTTCTCTGCGCTCGAGCAGGGTTCAAATACCTGAGGAGGAAATATGGCTGAAGCAGTGATCGTCGCGGGTGCGCGCACACCATTCGGACGTCTGCAGGGTGGCCTGTCGTCGCAGACAGCTGTGCAGTTGGGCGGCAAGGCTATCTCCGGCGCACTTGACCGCGCAGGGATCACCGGCGAGGACGTCGAGTACGTCATCATGGGGCAGGTTCTGCAGGCCGGGCTCGGTCAGGGACCTGCGCGACAGGCCGCGGTTGAGGCCGGCATCCCGATGCGCGTGCCGGGTGTCACCGTGAACAAACTGTGTCTGTCGGGCATCAACGCGATCACACAGGCTGCACAGCTGGTGCGGGCAGGGGAATACGACGTCGTCGTCGCCGGTGGGCAGGAGTCGATGAGCCTGGCTCCCCATCTGCTGGAGAAGTCGCGCTCGGGCTACAAATACGGTGACATCGTGGTGAAGGACCATATGGACTACGACGGCCTGTGGGACGCCTTCACCGACCAGGCCATGGGCGGACTGACCGAAGACGCCAACGCCGGAGACTTCGAGTTCTCCCGCGAGGACCAGGACGCCTTCGCAGCTCGTTCGCATCAGCGCGCGGCAACCGCCTGGGAGTCGGGCCTCTTCGGCGATGAGGTCGAACCCATCACCATTCCCGGCCGCAAGGGCGATGTGACCGTGTCCAACGACGAAGGTGTGCGCGCCGAGACCACACCGGAGTCGATGGCCAAGCTGCGGCCAGCCTTCCGCAAGGATGGAACCATCACCGCCGGAAACGCGTCACAGATCTCCGATGGAGCATGCGCCGTCGTCGTCATGTCCCGGGAGAAGGCCGAGGAGCTCGGTGCCCCGATCCTCGCTGAGATCCGCTCCCATGGATGGACTGCCGGTCCCGACTCCTCTCTGCAGCATCAGCCCTCGCAGGCGATCCAGGCAGCTGCAGAGAAGGAAGGCGTTGCCGCCGATTCCTTCGACCTCTACGAGATCAACGAGGCCTTCGCCGCGGTGGGCCTGGCCAGTTCGAAGGACCTGGGCGTTGACCCGGACAAGGTCAACGTCAATGGTGGCGCAGTGGCACTCGGCCACCCGATCGGAGCGTCCGGGGCACGCATCGTGCTGACCCTGGCCCTTGAACTCCAGCGCCGAGGTGGCGGAACCGGTGTCGCCGCGCTGTGCGGTGGCGGAGGACAGGGAGACTCGCTGATCATCACTGTGCCCGCCCAGAACTGATCCCAACCGCATTTGACCCTGAGTACAACGGGTCACGATCCAAGAGGAGAGCATGATGCTCGTCGCATTCTCCGTCGCTCCCAGCGGCGGTGACAACACAGACGCGTCGGTCCATGACGCGGTAGCCGCTGCTGTGGAGGTGGTCCGACGTTCCGGGCTGCCGCACCGAACCGATTCGATGTTCACCACGATCGAAGGCGACTGGGACGAGGTGTTCGCTGTGGTCAAGGAGGCCACCGACGTCGTCGGCGAATTCGGTCCACGCGTGGCGTTGGTGTTGAAGGCCGATATTCGTCCGGGATACACGGGGGAGATCGATGGCAAGCTCGAACGTCTGGAAAAGGCCCTCGACGCCCGCGGCGGCGACTGATCGACCCTCGGCGTCACCGTCGAGGCTCGCCGGTCGCAGCACATGGATCGCCGCACCGGAGCCAGGAGGTGTGGGGCGGGAAGTACCCAGCGGTAAGTTGGGCGCAGCGGAAATTTTCGGGGAATTCATAGTGACGTAGGTCTCATTCAGGTCTACTCTTTTCTTAAGAAAGAAGGAGATGAACAATGAACGGGTCCACCTATTTCACTACAGCCACCGCACTGACGATGGTTGCCCTGCTCGGTTTCATGGCCGCCGGCTTCTTTCCGGTCATCGTTGACTTTGCCTTCGCCATCGAAGCCGTGGCCGTCATCCTGGCTCTGACCGGGCTTGTGATGGTTGCGTTCGTGACCGTGCGAAAGTCACTGGAGCGTGCCGCTCGACTGTACTGATGCAATGCCCGATCGTCGCGTGATTCACAGTGGCGACGCAGCTTGCTGACAACGGCCCTTGTCGAAGTTTCGGAGTTCGTCTCCGAGGCTTTGACGAGGGCCGCTTTCTGTTCTGGATCACGAATCGGTTAGGATATTTGAGCCTCCGTAGCTCAGTTGGATAGAGCAACCGCCTTCTAAGCGGTAGGTCGCGGGTTCGAACCCCGCCGGGGGTACTGCTGACCAGGAACGGGACATGTTCCGAGGGTCACCGGAAACAGTGAATGACACGCTTACGACACGCTTTTGATAAACGAATCAAGCACTCCGACAACCTCGACTGGGCCCATATTCGACTGCTGAACGTAGTGCTTCGACGTGACCCCGACCTCGGAGTGTCCAAGCTGCTGGGACGCATTGTCCAAGCTGTCCGAGTTGTAGACGGCGGTCGCCACGGTCTTCCTGATGGTCTTCGGGCTCACCCAATCCAGCTCGGCCAACCTCCGCACCTCCCGGAACCGCCGGCGGATCCCTGACGTGTCCCACCACCCGCCAGCCTCGTTCGGGAAGACGGGGGAATCGTCCGAATCATCGAGTGCTTTCTTGCGATGCTTTCTTAGCGCCTCGGTTGCGAACCTCGGTAAGTAAAGGACACGCTCGCTCGAGGCCGTCTTCGTCCGCTCCTGCCGCGACACTCCCACTTCATCAAGCGTCACGATCGCGGAGACCGTCATCGTCGCCGGCACGCCCGACAGGTCCACATCAGCCCAGCGCAGTCCAGCGAGCTCACCGATGCGCACGCCGGTGCCGAGCATCACATCAATGGCGGCCGCGATCTCTCGACGCCACGGGCGCGTGGATCTCGTCGGCATGGCCTCGAAGTCGCGCGCCCCCTTGCGCAGCGCCTGCACTTCACTGGCGGTCATGGCCCGCACCGGCTCTGCGGTCGCAGTCTTGACCTCAATGCCGAGAGCCGGGTTCACCGACACGGCGCCGAGACGCAGGGCCAGCCCGAAGCCTTGACGCAGGACGCCGGCCACCTGTCGGGAAGTCTCCACGCCACGCTTGGCGGCCACAGCCTGCACAGCCGCATCCAGGCGGGCTGTGGACGCTTCGACAATGCGCAGACCGCCCACATGCTCACCGGCGATGCCAACAGCGCGTGCATGGGCCTTCCGCGTTGTCTGCGGTGGATTCTTCGCCGCCGTATACCGGGCCAGCCACTCATCGAGCAGATCAGAAGTCCGGGACTCCGGCAGGAGCGTGCCGGAACGGTCCGCCGTGGACATGTCCGTGAAGTGATCGAGTAGTGCCTGCCGCGCAGCGCCCTTCGTGGGCCGGAAGCGGGAGAAGACGCGGGTGCGCCCATCCTTGCCCCGGTAGCGTGCCGCGGCCCTGTACCGGCCCTTGACGCCCGTGATGCCAATGTCACCCCAAGCACCAATTGGAAGCGGCGGCCTAGCCACGACCCTCACCCCTAGCAAGGCGGACGGCAAGCTCAGCGACCAGCCGGAAATCCTCATCGCTGAGATGTTCAAGCTCATCAGCAATGTTGACAAGACGATCAGACGACCGCCAATCAGACGGCATTAGCCCCGCGGACTCAATCGCGGCCAACTGCACCTCCCGCATGGGGATACGCAGGCCCAGCGAGATCGCCTGCACGTTCTCAGGGCTCGTCGTGAACTGGTGCGTGGAGCGGGTCATCCACGCAATCGTGGCTTTCGGGATCCTCGTCGCCTTCTCCATCTCGGCGAACGATAATCGTTTGAGTTCCTTGTGCTGTTTCAGAAGTATCGGGAGCGTTGGCATGGGCTCATCCTTTAATGTGCGTGTGGACAGTCTGGTTGATCGGGTGGTCGGATTGGATGATGCGCAGACAGGTGTACGGCGATGAGCACCGCGGGAGGGTCACTGCTCTGGCGACTCCTTGAGCGCGTAAACCTCCAGGGACCATTCGCCGATCTGCTCGGACGGCTGCGGCTCATACCCGCGCTCACGGGCACCCTGGACGAGATCCTTGATCTTCACGCCCGTGTGCATCAGGTAGAACTTCACCACCGGCGAACCATCGAACAGCTCATCCAGGCGCTCCTTGATGACCTTCGGATTCTTCGAGGCCCTGCGCATGGAGGTCAGGCTCGGCGCCCCGGCGATTGTGCTCGGCGCTTCCTGGGTGGCACCGCCGAGGATCTGCATCCACCAAGGGATTTTATTGAAGCGGCTCATTTTAGCCATTGTCTTGCTCCTTGTCTTGAGGGTGATTAGTGCGCGCCAACTCGCGAATTAAGTCGTCCACGAGGCGGCGCTGTGTTGCAGTGAGCTTATCCGAAGCCGGGTCTGGGATATACGGTTCGCGGCCAGTGTCAGTAGCGGCGCGTATAACCTCCGACACCGGAACATCGAACACCCGAGCGAAGGCGACCAGTGTCGCTTCGTTTGGTCGGCTTGGATGCCGGCCGCTGAGATAGCGGGAAACATTGCCTTTCGATATCGGAACACCAAGCTCTTCTGATTTAGCGACGATCTGCGGCTGATTCATACCTCTCTGTCTACGTAGGCCACTCAGTAGCTCCGATAGTCGACTCATGTCATTTACCTTCCACGATAGGAGGGGGCGACACAAGTCTAATGTGTGCTTGCTCGACACAAAGCACGACCGTGTAATTCGCTCTACGGCGCGGAAGTTCAGAAAGTTTCAGGAGAGGCTTGCATATTCCTAGTCACATGGCCTAGAGTTCAAAGTGTTCACGGAGAACAAGAAACTTTAAGGAGTGGGTGACATGGCCACCAAGTACGAAGAGACAAGACGCGGGTTCACCGCTCGTCCTCACAAGTCGCAGATTCGCACGTTGATGAAGTTCCAGCGATGGACGAACGCAACCCTGGCGATCAGGGCAAGTGTCTCGCCCAGCACCATCGGCAATATGCTCGGCTCCCGCAACTGCTGCACACCAGAGACCGCGGGGAAGGTTGCGAAAGCCCTCGGTGTGGAGACTGAAGACCTTTTCACCATCGAGCGGATTAGGTACGCGGCGTGATGGAGGCGCTCGACCTGAACGTCCAGAGGGCGCAGCAGCACATGGAGTCAATGTCCAACCTGACCCCGATGATCGAATCGACAATCTCTGAGGCTATTTCAGCCAAGGCCAGCGTTGATCAGGCCGGGGCCAGCGTGAACAGGGTCATGCAGAAGCTGATTGATATTCAGCAGCAGATTGTCCGGCTCGAGTTAATCAGGGACGCAGATACAGAAGATCCTGCCCGCGCTATCCGTGAGGCCCTTCGCGTGGAGGACATAATCAGGCAGTTCGAGTCCGAGTCGTTCGTCTACTTTATCGAAGCCGGCGACTACATCAAGATCGGATTCTCCCATGACCCCATCATCAGGCTCGGGCAGATCCGCGGAGGCCACGGATCAATCAGTCCTGAAGGTCTTTCAACGAAGAGCGCCCGAATCCTCGCAGTCGAGCAGGGCGGCATATACGACGAAGGAATTCTTCACCGTCGTTTCGCAGAGTACCGAGTGGCCGGCGAATGGTTTAAGAAGAACGACCGCCTCGCTCGCTATATCCAGTCAATCTCATCACCCGCATAACAAAACGGCCCCCAGCTGCGCGAACAGCTGAGGGCCAGGATCCCGAAAGGAGCAACAACATGAGCAAGCTTACCAAGAAAGCGTCAGCCGCGCTGTGGGATGAGCTGCGTGATGGTTTCCTCAACATCGAGAAGACCATCATCAAGATCATCGAGGCGAAGGCCTGGGAGCCTCTGGGCTACGCCACCTTCGCTGAGGCCTGGGCAGACCGCATGGACGGTGTGCGACTCGCCGGTGAGGTTCGCGCACACGTCGTCTACGCGATGCTGGCTGAGGGTGAGGCGGTCGAGGCGATCTCGGCCAGGACCGGGATCGGCACCGGGTCAGTGAAAGACCTGAGGCGGCAGAGGTCGAACGGTGTTCCGCCCGAGGCGGCGACACTGGTCCGCCAGCACACTCGCGGCCACCAGCGTCCTCCGTATCGGCTGATCGTGGAATTCTCGCCTGACGAGCGTGAGCAGTTCGCTGAAGCCTGCAAGCGGTTCGACCTCGACATGACCACCGAGGCGACCGAGGCTATCCGCGCCCACTTCGCTCGGCTGGCCCAGCTCACTGACAAGAAGGCGTCATGATCGAGCGTGAGTGCGCGCATTGTGGACATCCGTTTGTGGTGAGGTTCCCATCGCAAGAGAAGCGATATTGCGACCGTGACTGCTATAGCCAGTCCCGAAAAGGCCAGCGTAAGCCGATTGAGCATGGGACACGAGCGGGGGCTCAGGCGCACTACAAGCGAGGCGAGAAGCCTTGCAATGAATGTCGAGACGCAGCAAACGCCGCCTATCAGGAGCGTGCTCACGTATATCAGGCGAATGTGCGTGCTGCGCGCCGTGATGATCCGGATCGATTCAAGACATACGGCAAGCGTGCGTACTGGAAAGATCCGGAAAAGCGCCGCCAGGAGCGACGGAACTACGTCGCCAGGAACCGCGATGCAGTGAATGAAAAAAAGCGCCTCGATCGAGTCGCGAATGCAGATCAGGTCAGCGCCCGCGTCGCGCAGTGGCGGGACGCGAACCCCTCGATGGTCGAGGCGAAGGAGCGCAAGCGTAGGGAGCGGCAGCGCATAGCGACCGAAAGGGCCAATCGAAATTTTACGCGATGGACCCCCGAAGAGGACGAGTTGGTCCTTACATGGGTCGGTGGGGATCTTGAACTTGCATTCGCCCTTGGCCGCGGTTATCACTCCATCGCTAGCCGACGACATAACCTCCGCAAGTGCGGCCAAATCTCAACATCAACCAATCACAAGGAGAACTGAAATGACTGATTACACGAAGTTCTACGAGGGCGATCTGCGGGCGGCGCGAAACGTTCTCAACGAGAGGATCGCGGAACTCATCGCCAACGGCCCCGAGACCGCCCACGATGAGATGAAGCTCCAAAAGTTCATTGAGCGCAGGGATGCGATCGTCAAGCTGATGCCGAGCCGTGTCAATGGATCTAAGAGAGTGAAATGGGGGACACCCCTGCTGGACGCCGCGAAGCGCAAAGCCGAGGGCGAATCATGACCATCCCCGCGATCTACTCCCAGCCAGTCGCCGGTCTCGAGAACTTCCCCGTGTCGGGTGACGACCTGGCGGTGACAAAGCATTTCCTCACGATCGTCGCCGACAACGAGGCCGCAGCGAAGGAGCAGACGCCATGACTGAGGTCATCATCGTCGGCACCGCAGTCACCATCATTTCCGCAGTCGCTCTCGGATTCTTCGTCGCCCTCGGGTGGGCGCAGTACACGCGGGACCGCGACAAATTCACCAACAGCCAGAAGAAGGAAGACCAATGAAGACACTCGCAACAATCAAGGCGGTCGGTGCCGGGGTCACGGCCCTGTATCTCGCAACCAGGACCGCCGAACTGGCCCGATCGAAGGAAAACAGGACTGAGGTGGAGAAGCGGACCGCCCAGCAGTACGCCTACGCAGTCGACGAGTTCATGAAGGCAGTCGAGAAGGCGACGGAGCCATACCCGAAGCCGGAGGCGTACCTCAACAACTACATGAGGAACGTTCGTACCGTCTTCCACGGGAGTGACAACTCATGACCACCGTCTACGCCCGCCGGCGCCTCATCGCCCTGTGGCTGCCGTTCATCATCATGGGCATGAGCCTCTACCTCTACAGCTACACGCTCAGCTTCACCTTCAATGGCTTGTCGCTGCTCGGCCTGGGAATCACCTGGCTCGGCGTCTTCGCCTCAGCCTACGACGCAGGGGAGGACTCATGAACTCGCTACCAGGAAACCCTTACGCCGAGTGCCACCAACACCGCCCCGGAGTCACCGAGGACAACGAGCAGTGGGCAATCGCCCAGGCCACTCTCGCCCTCGCATTCGAGCAGCGGACGGCGAACCTGATCGCGATAACGAACCTGCGTTGCGTGCTCGCAGGAGAAGGCGCTCACCTTGACGACGAGACGCAAGCGCTGCTCGCCGAGCGCTTCGGGCTATCGGAGGACTCATGACCGTCCTCACTCGCCGATTGCTCAACTGCCACGAGGTCGCGGAGTGGCTGGGGATCCACTTCCGCGGCGTGTACGAATTACGCAAATCGGGAGAACTCCCCGCGATCCCCATCGGCGGGTCGTGGAGATTCGACCCCGACGACGTACAGGACTACATCAATAGGAAGAAGGAAACCCATGCTTGACTACAACAGCTTCTACCCGGACTACAACGCCGAGCCGTACAGGAACATGACCGCTGGCCAGCGCGAACGAATCACGGCTCTCGAAATCGCCGCCAAGTACACCGTGCCCGCTGCGGAGCACCTGACAGGCAGGTATGTGCTCGACGGCACTCACTCAGTGTCCAGCATGTTCGATAGCCAGACGATGCGACTCGCGCAGTGGATCGTCGACGGAACCGACCGCGACGAAATTGACGTGGACGCGGAGGATGATGATGCCTGAATCAGCAGTCGATTGGAAAATCCCAGCCGCAACACTCGCCCTCCCAGCGAAACAGGAACACACGCAAGCCTGGCATGACCTGCGCGCCACAGGCTACACAGGCACTGACGCGGCAACACTGCTCGGCGTGAACAAGTTCGAGACCGTGCGTGACGTGTTCGACCGCAAGACCGGCGCCGTGGCTAACCAGGTGGACGAGACCGGCATCATGCGTTTCGGGTCCTACATGGAACCGACCCTGGCCGCGCTGCTCGAAGACGAGACGGACCTCAAGACCAGGAACGCCGGCACCTACCAGAACAAAGACAACCCGCTTCTCATCGCAAACGTCGACCGGCTCACCTCGGACGGCGGGATCGCGGAGTTCAAGACCGCCGGCATGCGCTCGGAGAACGGGCGCATGTGGGAGGCGGGAACGGTGCCGGGGCATCCCTATATTCAGTGCAATCACTACTCGCTGACCATGGGCCGCGGCCCCATCTACTTCGTCGTCGGCATCCGCAACGACCGCCTTGACTACGACGGCGTTCCCAGGCGCGCCTACAACGATTCGTGGTTCATCGAGGCGGCCCTGCTCGACACGATCATTGTCGGACCCATCGAACCCGACGAAGCAGTCCAGCAGCGCATCCTCGACGCCGTAGCCGCCATGGACCGGGCCGTGAAAGCCAATGACCCGTCCATGATCGTCTGGCCCGAATCGTCCGCCGCTGACGACGTGTGGCCGGTGACCGAGGCGGGCACGAGCATCCAGGCCGCATTCGGGACCGTGGATCTCGTCAAGCGCCGCAATGAGGTCGACGGGGCAATCAAGGAGCTGACGAAGGAGAAGAAGACCATCGACGAAGGGCTGAAAACCCAGCTCGCCGGCCACGAGACCCTGACGGACGGTGAGCGTGAACTCGCCACCTACAAGACCGTGACCTCTAACCGCTTCGACCAGAAGGCATTCGGGGTCGACCACGCCGACCTCGCCGCCGAATACACCAGGCCGTCCGAATCCAGGCGGTTGACCGTGAAGAACATCAAGGAGAACTGAAATGACTGAACTCGACACCATCAACAACAACGCCGGAGCCCTCATCGACCAGGGCGGAGACCTCGCGATGACCGCGGCTAAGCTCGCCGACGCTCACAAGATCGCTGCGGCCCTGTGCAACACCGCCATGGTCGGACCGCACTTCAAGGGCAAGA
The DNA here is from genome assembly GCF_900169145.1 of Brevibacterium antiquum CNRZ 918. Lineage (GTDB taxonomy): Bacteria > Actinomycetota > Actinomycetes > Actinomycetales > Brevibacteriaceae > Brevibacterium > Brevibacterium koreense. The sequence goes on from NZ_FXZD01000007.1 coordinate 204,199, forward strand.
CCGATGAGGCGGCCGCGGCGATCATGTACGGCGACCAGATCGGGATGAACGCACTCGCATCCCTGCAGAACGTCTTCGTCATCTCGGGAAGGCCGGGGCTGTACTCGCGGACCATGGTCGGCATCGTCCAGGCCAAGGGGCACACAGTGCGCACCGTCGAAGAATCCGACACATCCGTAACCGTCGCCGGAGTCCGCAAGGGGTCCAAGCATGAGGAAGTCGTGACATGGACGATCGAACGCGCCGAGAAGGCGGGGTACACGTCGAACAAGAAGTACAAGACGGAGCCACAGGCGATGCTCTATGCTCGCGCCGCTGGCGACGTGTGCCGGCGTATCGCCCCGGACGCGCTGCTGGGCATGGCTTACGCGGTCGAGGAACTCGAACAGGATCCCGACACGCGAGTCACGTCCACCGTCGTCAACGCGAAACTCGACCCGGCGCTGGGGGGCAGCAAGCCAACCGCTGACACGACCGACACGCTCGAACTCCTGGCCGAAACAACCACCGTCGAGGAAATGAACGTGCTGTGGAACGGCCTCGACCCACAGACGCAAGCACGCGTTCAGGGCGACTTCGACGCCCACTCGAAGAAGATCGGCGGGCAGGAGTCATGACCTACACCCGGAAGCCACCGCAGTCCCGCGAGGTTACGTTCCGCGTCTCGTGGGTCGAGGAACCGATCACGATGCTCGCCGTGAACTCCATGCCCACTGAGGCGCTGGTGCCGTTGACTCGCGACGACAACCCGGAGCCGATCATCAACGCCATGCCCGACGAGATCTCAACGCTACTCACGGCCTCGTCGGGGCAGGAGTTCCAGGAGTTCATGAAGTCCTGGGGCGCAGCCAGCGAGAAGGACGACAAGGACGCACGACGCACGGAATCAATGTTCGAGCGTCTCATCCGGGGGCTGTCATGAAACCCCGCCCCGCCCACCTTCTAATCAGGAAGGTGGGGGTGCGGGGCTGGGAGGTCCGTGTCGTCGTCGCTGACGGCGGATGGACCATAGCCACAGTCGGCACCGCCGCCGAAGCCGTAGCGATCGCCGTCGAGAGAATCCAGGAACGGCAGGCACGAATGCAGGAGGTGACGTCATGAGCTTCATCAAGATCACCACCATCCACCCGGACGGGCGCGAAGTCATCGGCATCACCCAGCAGGCGAACGTCACCGCACAGGAGGCGTTCACCCGCCGCGCCGTGAGAGCGGGAGTCGCCAGACAGCCGCACGACGCCGTGAGAGCGGGAGTCGCCAGACAGCCGCACGACATCGACAGGTCGACGCTCACCATCCGCCTCCACCCGACCGAGGTTGTCGACTACGAGCAGCTACTCGAGTACGCGGAAACGATCGAAGCATTCGACGTCATCCAGCCCGGATTATTCGAGGTGACGGGGTGATGTGTGACTTCGAGTTTGTGAAGTACCTGCTCGCCCCGTCACTGTACGGCCGCAACGTCCTCGACCCTGCCGTGCAAGCCGACCTGGCGGCACGGCGGGTCATGGGCATCCGAGCCCGCGTGAAATTCGAATGCACCGGCGAAGGCGTCCACGTCGTCGGTGGGGGAAGCTCACGTGTTATCCGCTGGGAAGACCTCGACCAACTGACCATATTCGACGAATTGGAGGAAGCGTGAAGGCTTTCGGGAAATCTAAATCCAACCACGCAGAGGCGGAAGCGGGAAACCGCGATGCTCATGCAGGCACACGCTCAGTGAACGAACTAACTGTCGGAGATCTACGCGAGCAGCTCGCGGAAATCGACCCCGACGTGAAAGTAAACATCGTCATCGGCGACTGCGACGACGACCAGTATTCGGGGTGGAATGGCGAATTGTTCTCGTGGAACAGGGGAGAGGAATACGTGATCCTATTCGGCCACGTGGAAGACAACATGGAAGCATCCGTGCGAGAAGCCTATCCGGAGAATTTCTGATGAGCATCTACTACCAAGATGACCAGGTGACGCTATTTCTCGGGGACTGCCTCACTGAGCATCGGGAGTGGTTGGACGCCGACGTGCTAGTGACCGACCCGCCGTATGGGGGAGGTTTCCGCAGCCGGCACGGATGGAGAGACGGGGAGGCCAGCAAGATACGCGTTGCCGGGGACAAAAACACAATCGCCAGAGACGAAGCACTCGAAACCTGGGGCGAGAAGCCAGCACTCGTCTTCGGGTTCTGGCGCAGGCCCATGCCAGTATCAACGCGGCAGATGATCATTTGGGATAAGCGCGGCGGAAACGGGTTCTCAGGCGACTACACGATGCCCTGGGCCGATGCTACCGAACAGGTGTATGTACTCGGCCGGGGGTGGCAGGGGAAGCGTGTGCCGGCCATCTACTCGATCCCCAGCCTGCACTCTGCATCGCCAGAACGATACGGGCACCCCACCCCGAAGCCCGTGGTGCTGATGGAGGCGCTGCTCGAAAAATGCCCGGACGGGAGAGTCGCAGATCCGTTCGCGGGGTCCGGGGCCACCCTCGTTGCTGCCAAGTCCGCGGGGCGCAAAGCGATCGGCGTGGAGGTCGAAGAGCAATACTGCGAGATCATCGCCACGCGCCTCAGTCAGGGAACGCTCGACTTCGGAGATGCCTCATGACCAACTCACTCGGATTCGCGAACACAGTCGCCTACTACGAACCGATCAACGAGATCCCGGCCAAGGACACCGACGCCGTGAAGCGCATGGCCGAGAGCACCGAGGACCGGGAAACAATCCTCGCCATGCTGGGAATCACACCATGACCCGCACACCTGACCGAGACCGACACCTCGGCGGCAAGTTCGCCGCCAAACAACGCATGGCCCGCTACCGGGAATGGAAGAAGAAACAGGAGAAAGATGATGACGAAGACACAGGCCAGAGAAGGACACCGCAGATTCGCGGAACTCGCGCAAGCAATCGGCGACAGGACCGGACTCGACCGGATCAGCCAGGGACTCCACCCGTTCAAAAATGAACCCATCGACACCGAGGACTGGCCGGGTACGGAAGCTGCATAGTCATATCTGCATCGTCTAATCCCACCACACGAAAGGGGTAGCGCCATGACTCAGGCAGCACCCGCGAGCGTCAGCACCATCGTCGTCGATGTGCCAGACAATGAGTGGATATCGGCCAACTCCCGGCTTCACTGGCGGCCCGAGAGGCAGCGGAAGATCGCACTGCGCAACCGCGGCCTGTTCCTCGCCCGGCAGACGCGCCTCGCCATACCCACACCCTGCCGCCTCGTCGTTGAGGTCGGACTGCGCACCCACGGCAGAGCGGACCCCGACAACTGTGCGCCCACGGTCAAGTGCTTAATCGACGGCATGGTCCAAGCGCGGGCACTTGTTGATGACAGCAGCGACCATATCGTCTCCACCACCTACGAGCGCGGGCCCCGTGTCACCGAGCAAGGGTGGCGGCGCATCACCCTTAAATTCATCCACGAACACGTCCCGGAATAAGGAGCACCATCATGGTCAACAGCATCGGATTCCTCTCACACGGAAGCCTCGGAACACACGCCCTCGAAGACGTGTCCAACACCGACGAACAGAAGGCCCAGGCGACCGCTGTAATCAAGTCCTGGGAGCCTGACAGTCACGCCGACATACTCGACATGCTGGGCCTGGCGAAGTGACATGCGTTCAAAAGGATTGTGCATCGTGAGTGGTACCGTTAGACGCACAGGGAAAAAGATCGCCCCGGCACGAGCGGACAACTCGTGTGATTCCGGGGCTGACCACTTGAAAGGAGTGGCTATGGACAGCGTATCGCATTCGCTGACCCTTCAGCAGGCATTCGAACGCAATCAGCTTGCGCTTTCAATCCTCTCTCATCGGCAGGATGAGCGTGCCGTGGAGCAGGCGATCTCAGCACTCAAGGGCGCATCGGTCGAAGAACTCATGGCCCGCGAAGGCGATGCCTAATGGCACGGATTCGTACGCTTAAGCCGGAGTTCTGGGACTCACCATCTACAGCACAAGCGGACTTGGCTGTTCGGCTGACTTTCATGGCGATGTGGAACTGGGCTGACGACTCCGGACACGGCACTGCAAACCTCAAGGAACTGGAGGCTTTCGTGTTCCCAAATGATGACGTGGCCGAGCTTCCGCGCATGAGTGCCCGAAATTCGGCAGGTAGCGCCCGAACCTGGCAGAGCTTTGCCGAAGTCTGCGGAGAGGTAGCCGAAGCCTATGGAGTGGTGTTCTACAAGGTGAAAAACCGTCCCTACTACTGGATCACCAATTTCAAGGATCATCAGTCGAAACACTTCCGCCTGGAGTCTAGGTATCCACGCGTCGATAAGGGGCAAATATACGACGTGACCAGCGGAAACGTTATTCCCCAGGAAGATGCCGGAGCGCAACTGGCCCTCGTTCCAGAAGAGAGTGCCCGAAATTCGGCAGACTTCGGGCCGAGTGCGGCCCTTGTAACAGGGGAAGAGGGTAACAGGGTAATAGGGGATATGGATGCTTCGTTGAACGAAGAAGAAGCGCCCAAAGGTCGCAAGCGACCGGCCACCCAACTCCCCGACGACTGGACGCCCAGTCAGGACCACTGCGACAAAGCAGTACAGCTAGGACTCGACATTGACGAGCAGGTCGAACGATTCCGCAACCACGCAGCAGCCAACGACAGACGGCAAGCATCCTGGAACGCTTCCTTCTCCAACTGGCTTCTGCAATCGAGCAAATACCAGAACGAATCCAATCGCCAGACCGGCGACCCCAACGCCCACCTGTGGAGGTAGCAAATGAACGATGACGCAATGATCTTCGCCGCGGTCAAGATGATCGAATCCGTCCGCGACGACGAAGAAGCCATCACCCTCTGCCACAGCCTTCTCGACCTTGCACTCAGAATCGGAGACACCAATGACTGACGAATCCCAGAGAACCATCGAACTCGGAATCCTCGGCAACGTACTGCTGAAAGACGGCGAGACGCTGGAAACCCTATCCGCCGCCGCAGAAGACTTTCACGAACCCCGCTACGGTTCACTGTGGGAAACCTTCCAGCAGATGAAGCGAGACGGACGGCCAGTGAACATCGCCACCGTCATGGCCGAAATCGCGAAGGACAAAAACCTGCAGCGACAGCTCGGGGCCGACGAGCTGTCGACGATGCTCCGAGAAGCGCCGATCACCATCGTCGCTGAAGAGTACACACGGATCCTCGCCGAGAATGCTGCACGGCGTCGTCTCATGCTGGTCGGGTCAACGCTGATCGACATGGCCCAATCGGGTGAAGATTCCGAGTCCATCGTCGCTCACATCCAGTCATCGCTAGAAGCCGTGGAATCACGATCGCCTGTGGCTATCAAGCCGATGTCCGAAGAAATGTGGGACACCATCAAGGAGATGGAGCAGCCGCCGCGATATGTGGCCACACCCTGGCAGGAGCTCAACGACCTTATTGCCGGCTGGCGACCGGAGGCCCTGTACGTCATTGGAGCCCGACCGGGTAGCGGCAAAACCCTAGTCGCCCTGCAGGCCGCCGTGCAGGAACTTCAGTCCGGTCCCGTGCTCATGTGCACGCTGGAAATGGGGCGCGGCGAAATCCACAAGCGCGTGTTCTCCCAGCTGCTCCACATCCCCCTCGGCCACGTTCTCAACTCGAACATGTCAAGGTCCGAGTGGGAGCGTCTGAAGGGGATCAAGGCAGACGGTCTTGATCAGCTCTACATCAACGATGACGCGATGCTCACCGTCGAAGGCGTGAAGCGCCATGCCACCGCACTGAAGCGCGGACCCGGCCTGTCAATGATCGTCGTCGACTACCTGCAGCTCATGGGGTCCACAGACAAGCGCGATCAGGGACGCAAGCGCCACGAAGAGATCGCCAGGTGGACTAGGTCGCTGAAGATCCTGTCGAAGACGCTCGGCGTGCCGGTTGTCATTCTGTCTCAGCTCAACCGTGAATCCACAAGAGGCTCAATGCCCGGCCTCGCTGACCTTCGCGAATCAGGGGCGATCGAGCAGGACGCCGATTGCGTCATCCTCCTGCACCGCGAAGACCCCGACCCAGGCACGCCGCTCAATGTCGCCGTGGCAAAGAACCGCCAGGGCCGGATGGGGAACTTCTCTCTCGACTGGGATGGGGAGTTCGCTCAGGTTCACGACCCGCAATTCAAGCCATCATTCGCAACCAACCGCGCACTATCCGCCTAACCGAAAAGGAAGACATCATGGCTAACGAAACAAAACTCACGATTCAGGGCAACGCGACCTCCGATCCGGAGCTGCGCTTCACACCGAATGGAGTCGCCGTCGTCAACTTCACGGTGGCGAGCACCCCGCGGTTCTTTGACAAACAGACCAACGAGTTCAAGGACAGCGAGACGATCTTCATGCGCGTCACCGCCTGGCGTGACCTCGCGCAGAACGTGGCCGAGTCGGTCCAGCGCGGAACCCGCGTCATCGTCACCGGGAACCTGAAGCCGAACAGCTGGGAGAAGGACGGGGTGAAACACTCCACGTTCGAACTCGCTGCCGACGACGTGTCCGTGTCCCTGGTCAGGGCGACCGCTGTGGTGACGAAGAACCCGAGCGCGCAGGGCAACCGCCCACCACACCCAGCCGATCAGCAGCAGTCGTCGGGATGGGGGAGTAGTTTCGGCGACGATCACAGGAGACTACTCGCGGAAGCACGTGGCGACGGCCAGCAGCAGGCCCAGCAGGCCACGCCGGGCACCGACCCGTGGGGGACCGACAACCGCAACCCGGATGAGCCGCCGTTCTGAAAGGACGAATCATGAAAACCACTTGCACCGAATGCTCCAAGACCTGGGGCGGCATGAGGGCGGAACACTGCTGTGCCTGCCATGAGACCTTCTCGGGCACATCGTCAGGCGATAAGCATCGCCGCGGCGAGTACCCGAACCGCACATGCTCCACTGATGATCTCGTGCATAATCCGAAGCGTGACCTCTGGCAGCTGCCCGGAACATGGTCGGAACGCGATCACAGCTAGGATTTCCGGCGCTTTCATGCCTGGACTGGACAATCTCACCACTCAACAAAACAATCGCCTTAAATGGCCGAAATCAAAGAATCGAGAAGACCATGCCCCAGCTACCCCAGAACGTGACCATCGTGACGAAGAACAGCCGCCTGCAACGCCTCGACATCGACGGGGCTGAATTCCCGTGGATGCTCAGCGCAGACGAGGGTATTCAGCTTGACGTCCCAGGCGAAGGGATCGCGAGACTCAGTGTCACCCTGTTCGTCGACGCCGACCGGATCAACTTCAAGGAGGAAGCATGAGAGACCACATCAGCTTGACGAATCAGATACGCCGCGACATTGGTGGCAACCTGGCGCCAACCGTCGCAGTCCTCCGCTGGCTGGACGATCACCCCGACGAGGTGCCCGGACGGACAATCACGGATAGCGAATTCGGCAGGGCCGTGGACAACCTGCTCATATCGGAGTCCGTAGGAGAGTTCAATTCCGGAGTTCGACGCCTTGCCTTGGAACTGGGGCTGACGATCACCTCCGACCCGGAGCCGACGAACGCGGAGAAGGCCACAGCCGATCTTGAGACGTGGGGGATGCTCCGTTCGGGAGCATTAGAGCTTGGCCCCTGGTTGGCTGGTCAGGGATGGGTGAAGGCACCGGAAGAAGACAGTGATGAGTGAGTACACGCCAAGCATGGGAGGAATGCGAGAGGCATACCACCGGTGGGGGATTGTCAATGAGAACGTTGTTGCACCTAGTGAGCTGGATGCCGAGTTCGACCGCTTCATTGAGCAAGTCCGAGCCGAAGCCTGGGACGAGGGATATGAGACGGGATGTTCGTCTCCGTACGGAACGGCCACACCGTCGGGCAAGCCGTATGACCCTGAACCCAACCCGTACCGGATCGAGGGGAAGCATGAGTGACGAGTCCAACTATCAACGAAACCGTACAAGTTCGGATGACGAACTACGGGACAGGATCGCGGGCATTCTGGCAGACACGTATTCACCAGGGGGTCGGGGCGTGCAGTTTGAAGACGTGGTAGCGGCCGAAGCAATCATTGACCATATCCGCACCGACGAGGCGGTCGAGCGGGTGGCGCGGCTGCTGGCGTGCCTGGAACCCGGCGAGGAATGGCCGAGCAACGAAGCCCTCGGCGGCAACCTCACTGGCACCAGAGACCACGAGTATCGGGACGGCATGCGGGACCAGGCGAGAGAAGCGATTGACGCACTACTCGGAACAGGAGGCTCAAATGATTGACCGGGAGCGGAGGGCCATCGAAGGCATGAACGGACGCTACTCAGTCAGCAGCGACGGGCGGGTCAGGTCGAATGTATCGAATTGCGAATTGCGCCCAACAGTGAACAGCAAGGGTTACAGGATCGTGAGGATGGCGGACCAGCAAGGCGGAAAGGTGCGAAACAGGCGAGTTCACGTTCTCGTCCTGGAAGCATTTGATCGTCCGCGTCCAGAAGGAATGATCACGCGGCACCTCAACGGAGACCCTGGGGACAACCGGATTGAGAATCTTCGGTGGGGAACACATTCGGAGAACGAGTATGACCAGATCCTGCATGGAACACACTGGGCATCGTCGATAACGCACTGCAAGAACGGCCACGAGTACGCCAAGACGGGCGTCACATTCCACAGTGGCGGGAAGTTCAAGGTGTGCCTCCAGTGCCGTCGTGAGCGCCAGGAACGCAACCGTGAGGCCGAGCGGCTATCCCAGAGGGAGAGGTGGTCAAAGCGTACTGCCGTTGAGTGTGAGGTGTGCGGCAAGAGCCTCAGGCAGATTAAGCGACACATGGAAACAATGCATGGGAGGGCTGCGTAATGACCACCTCCGACTACATCACCCGCAGATACAGGCAGAACCTCCACAGACCCGACCCCAGACAGCGGGCACACCCAATCGAAGCACCCATCATCTGGACGGCACACCTGCTGGCAGGGGTGGGCCGGGGTATGGCCTGGGTGGTGGGGGTAGTGGCCCAGGCCAGACAGGGCAGGGGGCAGGCACCCCAGGGTGGGCAGGGGGTGGGCCATGCTGGCCGGGGTAGGTAGGGGGTGGCAGGGGTACCGCCGGTGGGCACTGCGGTGCTGGCGCTGGGTGCGCGTGCTCAGGCCACAACCAGTCCCATGGATCGCAAGCGGTCGAGTGTTCCAAGGCGCAGGCGTCAAGACGTGCGTCACGCAGGAACCTTACGGTGAGATGCTACTGAAGGATCAAGACAATGAGTGATAGCAAGTACGGATCACGACACCGCAAGAACCGTGACGCATACAAAGGCCACGACAACGTGCGTTGCTGGTTGTGTGGCGATCTCATCGACATGAGCTTGAAGCGAACAGATCCAATGTCCTTCGAGCTCGACCACAAGAAGAGCGCAGCCAAGTTCCCCGAGCTCCGATACGATCCTGCAAATACTGCACCCTCTCACCGGCAATGCAACCGCGACAAAGGCGCAGGCGACCCGAAGCCGGGGCTGACGAGGACGTCACGCGATTGGAGTCGGAAGCGTGAACGCGATGAGTAATCGGGCCGGCGAACGAATAATGAAAACGGAAAGCGTTCGGCGTGTCCGGTTGACAAACTCGACGGGGAAGGGGAGGTCGAATGTTGAAGCTCGTGATCACGCGACACAGCGCGCCGGGTAATAGCCCCTCTCTCCAGCGACCCACCCTGCCCATGTACCCATGTCAATCCACCACGCCGAACTTTCGAAAGGTACACTTGAGCCATGGCTAAATCGTCCAATTCCACCAGTCGGAAGGGTGGCCCTGTTGTCTCGATCACTTCGGTGGGCGAGGCCGGCGGCGTGCCTCTCGATGGGACGCTGCTTGAGTCGGCGAGTCTCGAGGAGGCTGTGGAGAATGCGATCGGTCAGATGGATTGGTTGCAGGCGACTGATCGGGCGATGGTGGAGCTTGCGCTGTCCTACGCTCGGCAGATCGACATGGCGAATTTCGTTGCTCTCGATGCGTCAGAGCGGCTGAAGAATCTAGATCCTGACATGGAGCCGGAGGATGCGAAGGCGTTCATGGACACCGCGAACCGCTCCCTGGCCGCCGCCGGCAAAGCGTTGTACCTTGGACCCCACCTGCACAACGCCATGCGCTCACTTGGTGGCGACCCGACCTCGCGGAAGGAGATCACCGGGGGTAGTGCTGAGGCGGCGGCCCCGGCCGATCCCCTGGCGGCGATGAGGGCGCAGGCTCGCGAGAGGAAGCGGGCATGAAGGACGACTCTTCGGGGTTCCGTGATGAAGACGGCGTGCTGTGGGGCGCTGAGGTGCCCCGCGTGTTCACTGCTCCGCTTCGTGAGCTGACTCCTGAGACGTCTCTGGGCTTCGAGGTCATTGACTTCGCTGAGCAGGTGCTCATGATTAGCCTGTATCCCTGGCAGCGCTGGTGGTTCATCCACGCCTTGGAGCTTCTGCCGGATGGCTCCCCGCGGTTCAGAACGATTGTTCTGATGATCGCGAGGCAGTCCGGTAAAACCCTCGTCGTGCAGGTGCTTACCCTGTGGGCGGTCTTTATGCGTGCGGCGCTTGTGGGCGGCGTGGCGCAGAAGGAGGACGTCGCAAAAGAGATTTGGCGTGACGCGCTCCAAATGGCCCAGGACCGGGAGTGGTTGGCTCCGGAGATCGTGCAGGTCGTTACGGCGAATGGTTCGGTGCAGTTCCGGTTGTCGAATGGCGGCAGGTACAAGATCAGCGCCGGCGGGCGCAAAGCGTTTCGCGGCATGACGATTGACGGCTTCGCGATCATTGACGAGCTGCGCGAGCAGACCGACTGGGGGACCTGGGGTGCGATCACGTCGACAACGAAGGCGACCCGCACGGGCCAGGTGGTGGCGATGTCGAATGCCGGCGATGCGGCGAGCGTGGTGCTGCGGTCCCTGCGCGATCAGGCGCTGGAGTCTATTGACGATGGTTCGGCTGACACGCATGGGCATTTCGAGTACAGCGCCCCGGAGGATTGCGATAAGTACGATCGCGACGGCTGGGCCATGGCCAATCCTTCCCTGTCGTGGAATCCTGCCCTGACGGAGCGGTCGATTCTGGCTGAAGCGAAGACAGCGCCGGAGGACGTGTTTCGCATGGAGCAGCTGTGCCAGTGGTGGACGCGCTCCGCGGAGTCGATCTTCCCCGGTGACACGTGGCTGTCGAAATTGGATCCTGATTCGTTCATCACTGATGACTCACCACTGGTGCTGTCTGTGGCGGCGTGGCAGAAGGAGGGCACGATCGGGCGTGCGTCGATCTGTGCGGCTGGTCTGCGCCCTGACGGTAACCGGCATGTCGAGGTCGTCTCGGCGCGCCCTGGCTTGGATTGGGTAGTCGATCGCGTGGTGGAGCTGTTCGAGGATTCCGAGGCGCAGTCGGTCGTCATCCAGGCGCGTGGCGCTGTCGCTTCGAGGTGGATCCAGGATCTGCGTGACCGTGGAGTGAACGTGCTCGAGCTTGGTGGTGGTGACATCACGATCGCTCACGGCAGCTTCTATCAGTCGATCATTGCCGATGAGAAGGCGTCGAAGCGCACGTTCCATATTGGCCAGGAGAACCTCACGTTGGCCGCGAATGAGGCCCAGATCAAGCCACTGGGCGGTCAGTGGGTATTCGATCTCAATCACGACATTGTCGACGTCACCCCGGTCGTCGGATGCGCTCAGGCTCTGCATGGTCTTGAGGCGTCTATGACGACTGTTCGACGCCGTTCAGCTTACGACGATGGTGGCGGCCTTCTGGTCGTCTAAGGAGATGAAAATGACGTGTTCGCAGTGTTGTTCGGATTTTGGGCGGGTGTCACGGTATTCTGTGGGTACCCGTGCCAGGTCGACCGAGAGTGTGGTCTAGGGCATGGGTATTCTTGATTTGTTCCGGCGGTCGCCGGGTGGGACTGCGCCGAATGGTGCCCCGGTGGAGTTTGCGCCGACGTTCATGTTCTCTGCCGAGGACGTCAACGACGTCGTGTCGGGCCTTTATGCGTTGTCGCCGGAGAAGATCTACGAGAAGACGTCTGACCTGCGCACGGTACTCGATTTTCGGGCGCGCAACTTCTCTCAGATCGGCATGCATGCGTTCGAGATGCAGAGCGACGGCGGCCGTGAGCGTGTCCGCGATAGCGTCTCGGCCAAGGTTCTGAAGCGTCCGGCGCCGGGGATGACGTGGCCGGCGCTCATGTGGGCGGTGTGTCTCGATTTTGATCTGCATGCTGAGGCGTACCTGCTGTTCAATCCGAAGGTTCCGGCGCTGGTGCATATCCCGGCCCGTCGCGTGAGTCTCACGTCAGGTAGCTGGGAGATGGGTGATTTCAAGGCCGCGGTGTCGTCTCCTGACGGGTCGAAGACTGTGGAGGTCGGCGCTGAGGCGCTGATTCCGATTCGTCTTTACAATCCGGGCGGTAAGTCGCCTATGCAGACGCTCAAGGACGTTATGGCTGAGCAGGCGGCGGCGCAGTCGTTCCGCCTGAAGACGTGGCAGAACGGACACCAGACGAATCGTTACATCACGCGCCCTGCCGATGCTCCTGATTGGACGCCTGAGTCGCGCAATCGGTTTGTGGAGGACATGCGCCGCTTCCGGTCCGGTGGTGGCTCTGAGGGTGGCTCGCCGCTACTCGAGGATGGGATGCAGTTCAAGTCCGATCAGGTGAAGGCCACTGAGGATCAGGTCATGGAAATGGCGAAGCTCTCCCGTGAGCGGTATGCCTCAGCCTATGGCGTGACGCTTTCGATGCTGGGCTCTGGTGAGGGTGTGACGTATGCGAACCTGCGCGAGTACCGGCAGATGCTCTACTCGGAGACCCTGGGCTCACTGTTTTCGACGGTGGAGGCGGCACTGAATTCGTTCCTGCTGCCTCTGGCGGATCCGGGTCGTGATGACTTGTATCTTGAGTTCAATCTAAAGGAGCGTCTGAAGTCGGATCCTGCCGATCAGGCGAAGATCTATCAGGCGTCGGTGGGTGCGCCGATCATGACTCGCAATGAGGCTCGCGCTCGGGAGAATCTGCCGAAGGTTGACGGCGGTGACGAGCTGATCACGCCGCTCAACGTCGTCACTGGCTCGGTGGCGTCTCCGCAAGATACGGACGGCACTGAGGGGCAGCTGTCGGCGTCAGGGCATCGCGAGATGGTGGTGCCGGGAAAAGCTCGGGGACGGTCGACGACGGTGGATCGGAAGCAGTCTGATGTTGAAGCTGTCGAGTCCGTCCTGCTGTCCTACTTCGGTCGTCAGCGATCATCGGTGCTCTCGGAGCTCGGCGCGGGGGCGACGGAGCTTGACTATGAGCGCTGGGACACGGAGCTGTACCGCGATCTCATCACGGTCATCCCTGGTATTTCGAAGCGTCAGACGGATGCGCTGTTGAATGAACTGGATTTGGATTTCACGTTCGATCCTGTGCGCGCACGGTCGGAGCGGTCGCTGCTGGCTGACCATACGTCGAATATCACGACGGCGAACATCAATAAGTTTCTGAAGTCGGCGGATCCTGCTCACGATTTCGATGTGATTGAGGCCACCCGCTCGGCGCAGTATGCGGATACGATCGTCACGTCGATGAACAATATGAGGTCCGTGGATGTTGCCAAGCAGGGCGCGAAGTCCCTCGGCGGTGAAGCGTACAAGGTGTGGACAACCATGTCGGGGGATTCTCGGCCTGCTCATGCCGCTATGAATGGGGAGCGGGCGAAGGTGGGGGAGCCGTTTTCGAATGGTGCGCAGTTCCCGCGCTCGTCTGTTCTCGGCCCTGCTGGGGTCGCTAATTGCCAATGCCAAATGATTATTTCGATTGAAGGGTGAGACCATGACTACCAAAATGGCGACGAAGGCTCAGGCAGTAGCCCTGAAGTCGGCACCGGACGATGAGGGCACGTTTGAAGCTCTCGTCGCGGTGTTCAATAACATCGACTCCTACGGCGACGTGATCCTCAAGGGTGCATTCGCTGACACGCTCAAAGAGTGGGGCGATTCGGGCTATCCGGTGCCTGTCGTGTGGAGTCATGACAAGGATGACCCGTTCTCCCACATCGGTGTCGTGACTGAGGCGAAGGAGACGGAGACGGGCCTCGTCGTCAAGGCGCAGCTGGACATGGAGAACCCGAAGGCCAAGCAGGTCCACAAGTTGCTCAAGGGTGGGCGGATCAAGGAATTCTCGTTCGCCTTCTCCTACGACATGGAGGATGTGAGCCCAGCGAAGCGCGATAGCGTGGAGGTCCGCGAGCTCAAGAAGCTGAAGCTCTACGAGGTGGGTCCGACGATGGTGGGCGCGAACCCGTCGACTCAGCTCATGGGTGTGAAGTCGGTCAAGGCTGACGACGACCCTGCCCCGACTGACCCTGCAGGAGACCCGGCGCCGGCTGACGATGACACGCCAAATGACGACACTGGTGGTGACGATTGGGCGAAGGCTGCAGAAATTGTGTCTGAGGTGTCCAATCTGCTCACTCAGTTGGGTGATATAATCACTCGTAACACCACTGACGAGGACGACGACGAGTCGGACCCTGATGATGGTGACGAAGCCAGCCGAAGCCAGACTGACGACGACGAGACCACTGGTAAGTCGTCTGAGGTGTCCGCTGATCGGTCCGCTGAAGAACAGAAATCGCTTGCCGCTCTCTATGCGGCCATTCTTCAGGAGGATTCAGATGGATCTCAAAGCTCTACTGACTGAGGCGAAGGGCATTGTTGATGCCCTGAACGCCGGGACCGCGACTGACGAGCAGAAGTCTCGCATGCCGGTCCTCACCACGGAAATCAAGGACGCGAAGGCCGCTGAGGCTGACGCGAAGTCCCTGTCTGATCTCGTTGCCGGTGGCGTCGGGTCCAAGCAGGACAAGTCCAATGACGAGCGCCCTGCGGCTTCTCTCGGTGCGCACGCCGCGGCTGAGTTCAAGTCGATGGGTGCCCGATTCGAGGGCAAGCAGGCCGCATTCTCGTCCACCGAGTTCAAGGCCGCCGGCGACCCGTCGTCTGTGGACACGACCGAGGGTGGCCTGCCGCAGATTGACACGTCCGTCGTGTCGATGCCGCGCACAATCCTCACGATCGCGAGCCTTCTGGCTCCCGGTACTCTCTCGGGTGACACTCTCGTGTACTTCGAAGAGACTGCTGGTGCTGGTGATCCCGATACTGTTAAGCCGGGTGCCAAAAAGCCCTACGTCAACTACGCGTTCAAGCAGGTCCGTGAGGGCCTGTCGAAGATCGCGGGCCTGACTAAGGTTCTCGACGAGATGATGGAAGATTACGGCTTCCTCGTCACCGAGATCAACGGCTCCCTGCTCTACGATCTGTCGCTGAAGGAGGAGGAGCAGCTGCTGTACGGAAACGGCACTGCCCCGAATCTGCTGGGCATCACTGAACGCTCGGGTGTCCTCGCTGTCGATGCGACTGCGGAGACCTTGGCTGACAAGGTGTTCTCGGCTCAGATGCAGGTTCAGCAGGCGTCTCGTCGTCTCGTGGATGGTGTGGTCATCAACCCCGCCGATTACGAGAAGCTGCGCCTGACGAAGGACGGCAATGGCCAGTACATCGGCGGTGGCCCCTTCCAGGGTCAGTACGGTGTCGGCGGTGCTGCCCTGTACCCGCCGCTGTGGGGACTCAATACCGTGGTCACTCCCGCGATCAAGTCGGGGACTGTTCTGGCTGGTGCGTTCAAGGATGCGACTCTGTTCCGCAAGGGTGGCGTGCGTGTCGATGCGGCGAATACCAACGTCGATGATTTCGAGACGAACAAGGTGACTCTGCGTGCTGAGGAACGGATCGCTCTGAAGGTGCCCCGTCCTGCCGCGTTCGCGGAGATCACTGTAGCCGGCGGAGAGTAATCGGTGATCGTTCGTCTGGGGTCGTCCCCTGGTCCACTTTGGGGAAGGTGGACCGGGGTGGCGGCCCCAGCACCATATCTGAGGGAGAAGTCATGAAGAAGTACACGGTCCGCATGGGCGGATATGACATGCAAATGCAGTTGACCGACGAGGATGCTCGTGCGCGTGGCCTGTTGGCCGCTGAGAAGCCGGCCCCTGTCGCCGAGACGAAGATGGTCGACCCGGAAAATAAGGCGGCACCGGAGGAGCCGAAGCGGGGGCGTCCGCGCATTCAGCGGGACGAAGACTGATGCTCACCCCCACCTACGTCAAGGATCACGTGAAGGTGCCTGTCGGTATTACCGATGAGCAGCTACAGGACGTGATTGATCGCGCCACGGACAGGATGCGCAGGTATTGCCGGTGGCACGTGTTCCCGGAGCTCCTGGACGCGGCAACGTTGTCCACGGACGGCTCCCAGTCTGTTCTCCTGCCGTCCCTGCGTGTCGTCGAGGTCAATAAGGTCGAGATCCGCGGCGAAGAGGTCACTGGGTACGGGGTTGACAAGGACGGGCGCCTGCGCCTCGACTGCCGGCGCTTCCCTGACGCCCTGGGCGCGGTGAAGGTGACCATGCTCCACGGGTACGACGAAGACGAGCTCGACGCTGTGCGTGATGTTCTGCTCGGAATGATCGAGCGCGTGACGACCCTCCCTCATTTCATCAAGTCCTCATCTGTCGGTGAGGCGTCGGTGACGTATGGCGTAGACGCGGCTCTGCGTCCCACGTTCGGGGATAAGGAAGTTCTCGACGAGTATCGGATCTTGCTCAAATGATCGGCCCGTGGGGAAATGACACGATCGTCGAGGTGCAGCCGACGTGGACCACGGTGCGTGGCAATCTCGTCGCGGATTGGAAGAACCCGACACGCATCAATCACGACGGCTTCGAGGTCCGCCCTGCTCAGGGTGGGCGAGACTTCGAGCTTGGTGTTGGCATTAAGCGGGTGCGTCGGGTCTATGGGCCACCGAGCGCAGTCATTGACCCGCGTTCACGCATCGAGCTGCCCGACGATGAGGGTCAGTTCACGATCCTCGACGGGCCGAACACATCCAAGTCGGCAGAAATGCTCATGGGTTACGGCGACGGGCCGGGTGTCACGTCGCTGACTGTCGGAATCAAGGAAGGCTGATCATGGCGAAACCATTTAAGCTCAACAAGGACGGCGTGTCCAAGCTCCTGAAGTCGAAGGAGATGCAGGCGGGCATGACTGCCCGCGCCAAGCGCATTGCGGCCGCTGCTGGCCCTGGCCACGCTGTGGAGGAAGACAATAAGGGTGATCGTGCCCGTGCTTCTGTCGTGACCCGTTCCTATGCCGCGAAGAAGGCTGAGGCGAAGGACCGCAGCCTGACTCGCGCAATGCAGGCAGGTCGCGGATGAGTGTCGCGATCTCGTTCCCGTCTGTCCTGGATGACGAGATCAACTACCTCAATACGTCAGGCATCATTCGGGCGGTGGGATCCAAGCCTGTCGACAGGGCGGAATTCTGCCTCATTTGGCTCGGCGGTGGACGGCAGGTCACAAAGATCACCGCCGAGGTCATTCTCAACTTCGAAGTGTGGGTGCCGAAAGATGATGCACTCGCGCAGGTGACCGCGGAGCGCCTCGCCGAGGAAGTCCGCGCCGCTGTCTCGGCTCGGTCCAACGACCATGAGGACGGCATCACACAGTACTCGGTGACATGGCCGGGGTTCCCGGCGAACTTGCCACCACTCGAAGACAAGGAGGGTGCTCAGGCTGAATCCTGGGCGCGTGTCGTCTTCATGGGTCAGATCACGGTCAGGGGCAATAAATTTGTGGCCTAAACTCGCGTCCGTGTCGTCTAATGCGGCCACTCGAATGTATGATTTAATTAACCGCGAACCCATGCCAGGATTCGAAAGGTTCAGCAATGGCCAAGAATTATGATGCGATCCATATTTACGGTGACGAAGCGTCGACCGTATGGATTCGCCGCAAAGGTACTGGCGATGGGGCGATCCCGACCGGGCTCGCGGACCCCACCGAACCCTCCGGCTTCCAGGATGGCGGCTGGCTGTCTGAAGACGGCATCGACCTCGAGGTCTCTGCTGACGTTTCGAAGTTCAAGGCCTGGCAGGGCGGTTCGAACGTCAAGAACCGGGTGACTTCCACGGAGCGCAACTTCAAGCTGCAGTTCCTTCAGGAAGACCCCCTGTCGACGGAGATCTTCTTCGACCATGACGGAATCACCGATGAGGACGGGCTCGCGAAGTACACGATCCCGAAGTCGATCGGCTACTCCGAATGGGAGTTCGTCATCGACTTCAAGGACGCCGGGAAGACGAAGCGACTTGTTGCTACCGCTTCCGCTGGTGAGCGTGGCACGGTCTCGCACAAGAACGATGACATGACCGTCTATGAGGTCACGTTCGACATTCTCGAAGACGCCTACGTCCTCACCGACGACGAAGTGATGGTCGCCGGCATTCCGGAAGTCTAGGGATAACCCACTGATCGGGTGGGGTGGGCGTTTTTTCATTGGCATGGGTGACGCCCGCCCTTCCCTTAAAAACCAATCAGCCCGTGCCAGTAAGGAAGAGAGACCATGCCCGACGTTCCGGCTGGCGCGAAAAAGCCCCAGGACCACAAGCCCAAATCTGCCGACAAGTTCGAGCTCGAATTCGAGGGTGAGTCGTACACGATCACCAAAGAAGCCCTGCTCGATGACCTTGAGGTTGCGGAGTATTTGGCTGAGGACCGCACCGCACCGCTCGCGTTGCGTCAGATCCTCGGCACTGAAGACTACGCACGGTTCAAGAATTCGGTGCGTGACAAGAAGACGGGCCGAGCTTCCGCTGAGAAGGCCGGCGAGTTCCTGGACAAGATGTTCGAGGGAGCGGAAGAAGCAAATTTGTCCTGATGCTCGCGTGGGCGCTGCGGCATGAGCGCGCAGCCCTGACGGCAGATTTCCAACGAGAGTATCGCCTGGACATTGAAGGGCTGTACTCGGGTGAGATTTCGGTTCTCAGGGCGGCGAGGCTCACCGCGAAGCTCCCGCGGGGGTCGCAGTTGTGGAGGGCACTCGGCGGGGCCATGGCGGTCACGGATGAGTGGGATCTGCTGAATGCGATTGAGCACAACATCAGAGCAATGCCGTGGGCCTTCTCCGATTCGAAGGAACGCGGGAAAGCACCAGAACCTATGCCATACCCGGAGATCAACGAGAAGTACGCGCAGGCTTCCGGGACGAAACGACAACGACAGTCTTCCGAAGATTATGTGACCAAAAAGGCTTTGGCCCGGAGGAAACAGCTTCAGGAAGCCCGCGAATCTAAGGGGTAGGCATGGCAGGAGTAGGGGCCAATCTTGGTACTGGCTTCGTTGATGTGGTTCCTTCGATGCGCGGGATCCAGGGGAAGCTGTCGAAGGGTCTGCGCGGGCCTGCTGCGGCTGCCGGTGGCAGTGCCGGTAAGTCGATGGGCTCGCGCATGGCCTCGGCGGCCGGCAGAGCCATTAAGACCGGGGCCGTGGTGGGCGTCGCTGCCACTGGCGCAGCTGTTGGGGCTGCGCTGGTGGGTGGCTTCAAGTCAGCTATCGCCCAGCAGGGCATCCAGGCAACCATGACGGGCCTGTACGACAATGCTGGCAAGGCTGCTGGCACACTCAAGCAGATCAAGGATCTGTCGAAGACTTCCCCCATTGACTACAAGGCATATGGGGATGCGGCTAATTCGCTGGCCTATGCGGGTGTTGAGGGCAAGGGTGCTGTCAAGATTCTCGATCAGGTCGGCTGGGCGATCACTGGTGCTGGCGGCGGGGCAACTGAACTCGACCGTGCCATGCAGGGCCTGCTCAAGGGCGTGAATAACGGTGGCGTCGTGATGAACGACACGCTGGGCATGATCTCCGATTCTGGCTACCCGATCATTGACGGGCTCAGCGCGAAGTTCGGCGTCGGTGGTGACGCGATCAAGAAAATGGCGGCTGAAGGAAAGCTCTCCGTCGAAGACGTCATCGACGTGATGAGCAACAAGTTCGGTCCGCTCGTCGGTAAGCAGATCGACGGCGGCAAGGAGAAGGCGAAGACCTTCGGGGACACGTGGCTGAGGGTCAAGGACAATATCTCTCTGGCTATCGGCGAAAAGATGATCCCGATACTCGAGAAAATGTCACCGATTCTCGGAACGATCGGGGACAAGCTCGCCGGCTGGATTGAGAATGTCGACCTGTCGCCGATGGTCGGATGGTTCGAGGGTATCGGCAAGTGGGCGGGTCAGCTCGATTTCTCATCGTTCGACAATTTCACGAAGTCTCTGAGCGGTGGCGGTGCATCGTCGGCGCTGTCCTCGATCTTCGACTCGGTGAAGAAGCTCGCCCCGGTTTTCGGTGAGCTGTTCGTGTCAGTACAGAAGTCGGCCCCGGCGTTTGCGACTCTGGCGCGTGGTGGTGTCGACCTTCTGGCGGGTGCTCTGAAGTTCCTGGCCGATCACATGGACATGATTGTGAAGGCACTGCCGTTCATCATCGGCGGACTCATTGCCTGGCGGGCCGCGACCGCGGTGCAGACGAAGCTTTTGGCTGTGCAGGCTCCGATCCTTGCTGCCTCGAATGGTCTGCGTCTGACGGCGGCGATCCTTGAGGGTCGGAATGCTCGGGCGAAGATCGCGAGCACGGGCGCAACGGCTACGCAGACTGGCGCCGAGAACGTGGGCCTGGCGACGAAGATCCGCACAGTGGCCGCGACGATCGCGCAGAAGACGGCGACGGTTGCCACGTCGATTGCAACGAAGGCCGCGGCGGCCGGCCAGTGGCTGCTCAACGCGGCCCTGTCGGCGAACCCGATTGGTCTCGTCATTGCCGGTATTGCTGCGCTCGTGGCTGGCCTGGTGTGGTTCTTCACGAAGACGAAGGTCGGGCAGGCGATCATCCAGTCCGCCTGGGCTGGAATCAAGGTCGCGATCGGTGCGGTGACGACCTGGTTCACCGGCTCCGTGGTCCCTTGGATCAAGGCGGCGATCGGGATCCTGGTCGCCGGATTCAAGTTCTTCAAGTCTGCGGCGTCGCTTGCCTGGACCGGCTTCAAGATCGTCCTGTCCACGGTCTGGAACTGGGTGAAGACCTACGTGTTCAATCCGATCGCGAAGGTCGTCTCTGCGACGATCCCGAAGGCGTTCGGCGTCATGAAGTCCCTGGTCGGGGCTTACATCAACGCATGGAAGCTCGTCATCAACGTGGCGTGGTCGTTTGTGCGCGACAAGATCTTCAAGCCACTGAAGCACCTGGTGACGGTCACCATCCCCGCCGCCTTCACGCTGTTCAAGAATCTCGTGAAGTCGCGGATGGAGAATTTCCGCGCTTCCATCCTCGATAAGTACTCGTGGGTGAAGACTCACGTGTTCAAGCCACTGAAGACTTTCGTCACCGAGACGATTCCCGGCGCGTTCACGAGCTTCAAGGACAAAATCAAGGCCCGGATGGAGAATTTCAGGGCCTCGATCCTGGATAAGTACTCGTGGGTCCGTGATCACGTATTCTCGCCGCTGCAGAAGCTGATTAAGACGACCGTGCCGAACGCGTTCGACAAGGGCGTGAAGTCCATCGGCACGTTCTGGGACAAGCTGAAGAAGCTGGCCGCGAAGCCCGTGAACTTTGTCATCGACACGATTTATAACAACGGGATCCGTAAACTCTGGAATCCGATCGCCGGCCTCATCGGCAAGGACAAGTGGAAGCTCGATGAGGTCAAGGAACTCAAGTTCCGCACCGGTGGCAAGGTGTGGGGTGCTGGTACCGAAACGTCCGATTCGATCCCGGCTCGCCTGTCGCGTAATGAGCATGTGCTCACGGCGAAGGATGTGCGCAACCTCGGCGGCCATGGTGGCGTGTATGCACTGCGCAAGGCCGCACAGCAGGGCTGGACGCCGGGCCTCGCCTCGGGTGGCACTCTCTCGGATGCTGCGCGCTGGCTCAAGAATCAGGACGTGCGCATCACCGAGTTCAAGGGCTGGGGGCAGAACGTCGGCGGGCACTCCCGCAACTCTCAGCACTACACGGGCCACGCTTTCGACGCGAACGCCGGGCCTGGTGGTCAGAATGCGACCGAGCAGCGCATCTTCGACCGGCTCGTGCCGAAGATCCACAAGCTGTTCCCTGACTTGCACACCATCTGGCGTGCGCCTGGTCACTACAACCACCTCCACGTCGGCACCGGACCCGGCGGAAAGGTCGGCTCGGGCGGTCCTGGTGGTGGCGGGTCCGTCTGGGACATGATCCCAGGCCTCGGGAAGCTGCGCGACCTGAAGGACAAGCTGAAGAACATGGCCTCTGGCCGCTTCGGTGAGGCTATGGGTGGTCTCGGCAAGAAGGCGATCTCAGGCCTGGTCGACAAAGCGAAGTCCATGGCCGACTGGGCTGGCGACGCTGTCGACAACGTGAAGGGTGGCATCACGAAGGGTGTCGCCTATGGCAAGGGCCAGACGTGGGCGACCCTGCGCGGCCTGAACTGGTCTCAGCGTAAGGCTATGAACTACATCGTCAGCAAGGAGTCCGGCTGGGATCCGAAGGCACAGAACCCTCGCTCCACTGCCTCGGGCCTGCCTCAGATGATCAACTCCACGGCGCGGGACATGCTCGGCGGCGCCCCGGCATCTAGGTTCGGTGTCTTCGACCAGCTCGACGGCATGAAGAAGTACGTGAACAAGTTCGGTGGCTGGGAAGGCGCCGAGAAGTTCTGGAAGTCCCACCACTACTACGCGCAGGGCGGGCCAGTCGCGCCGTCGTCGCTGTCGATGATGTCGGGCAAGATGCCGTCGAAGCCGACCGTCTTTGACGGCGGCGGGTGGCTCACGGACCGCATGGTCGCAGTGCACGGGAAGCGTCAGCCGGACGCGGTTCTGTCACAGCAGCAGTGGTCGGACGTGCACCGGCTCGCGGTTGACGGTGGGGGCGAAGGTCGCGGTGGCGTGAACCTGACCGTCAACATCAACGGCGACATCGACTCTCGTGCGACCGCCGAGAAGGTTGTAGATGATCTCAGCTTCGAGGTCAAGAGGATCTTTCGTGGAGGGAAGTACTTGTGAGTGAAAAAATCTGCCTCGTCATCGACTGTGGGCGACCCGGCGTCCGGCGCAAATACTGCTCCATGCACTATCAGCGCTTCATGAAGACTGGTAGCCCACTCGTCGGCGCCAGGACAAAAACGCCAGAAGACGCCTTCGCGAAATTCGCGGTATCCGTTGCAGGCGGATGCTTGCTTTGGACCGCCGGAAAGGACCGGGACGGCTACGGGAACATTGCGGTCTACGGGCGAAAAACTCGCGCACACCGCTACGCCTGGGAGCGTATCTACGGTCCTATGCCGGACGGTATGCAAGTAGATCACAAATGCTGGAATCCATCGTGCGTGAACATCGAGCACCTAAGGCTCGCTAATCACGCTGAAAACCAGCACTACCGCAACGGATCGCACCGCGGCAGCAAGACCGGGTTTCGCAACGTTTACGATCGTGGAACCCACTTCCAGGTGATGATCGGACGCAACGGCAAGCAGCGACACTACGGCACGTTCGCGACGATCGAAGAAGCGGTCGATGCCGCCGAGCTGAAGCGCGCTGAGCTCTTCGGCGAGTTCGCAGGTAGGGGCTGAGTATGCCTGACTTCGATATAGAACTTAACGGGACCATGATCGGCCCCGAGCACGGATTCTTCGCCTCCGACCTTGACCTCGGGGGGCTGGAATTCCGCGACCAGGACAAGGACGTGCCGGGAGGCAATGGTCGCCTGTTCGGGCGCGATTACGCCACGGCGGCACCGATCACCCTAACGCTGGAGTCCATGGCTGACACGGTCGCTGAGGCGAAGGCGGACATGCGTGCGCTCATGTCGGCGTGGCGGTGGACGCAGGGCCGGGACAATCCGGGCGCGTACACGTACCTGTCGGTGACGATCGCGGGGGAGCGGTCCACGTTCTACGGCAGGCCGCGCAAGATCAAGCCGGACGTATCGGCGGGCACCTTCCACTCCGGTGGGGTGACATTGTCGGCGGAGTTCGTGCCGATGATCGACCTCGTATTCCTCGGCACGGGGCGGTCGGTCGACATCACGATCCTCGGCAACCAGGACCAGGGGCTCGAGGTCCCAGTGGAGGTGCCAGCGTTCCTTGAGGGTGAGCAGCGGCCGCGTGAGGGCCAGATCGTCAACGGTGGTACTGAGCCGGTCCCGTTCACTGCGCGCTTCTATGGCCCGGTGTCGAATCCGTCAATCAGCTCCCCGGCGGGCGATTGGGAGATCAGCCTGGACACGACGATCGCCTATGACCAGGTGCTCGTGGTGGACACGCTCGGGCACACGGTGATCCGGGAGGAAGACGGAGCGAGCTTCGCACACGCGCTCAGCTACGACTCGGACCTGTCCGCGCTTTTGCCTGCGGGCACGTCGGAAGTGTTCTTCAAGGGCACTGACTCATCGAATACGGCACACGTCACTATCGAGTGGTCCGAGGGGACCACCGGAATCTAAGGAGATACATCATGGCACTAGATCCGGTCCCTACATGGATCCACGGAGCAAAGCATTCGGGCGACATTCTGCGGCAGGGGACGTTCAATCAGACGGGCGGCGCTGAGGGTGTGTCGTCGCCGACAGCGTTCCGGGTGCGGGCCACACAGACGCCTTCGAATAAGGTGCGTGTCGATCCGGGTGGTCTGCTTATGCTGTCGCCGTGGGACGAGGGGCAGACGTATTCGATGCGCAACGCCTCGGAGACGCTGGTCGAGGTTCCGGCGTCGTCGTCCTTGTCCGCGAACACGTGGTACATCAATGCGTGGGTGAACGACCCCAAAAAACCAGGCGGCACCGAGCCTGTGAGCGTCCCATACGGCCCGTACAACTTCCTCACCTGCGACCCGGAGCCGAAGGACAATAATCCGGCGTATGCGTGCGCGAAGATCGTCGTCCCTAAGTCCACTGCAATCGTCGAGCAGGACATGATCACGGACCTGCGCGAGCTGGCTCAGCCGCACCGCCAGCAGCTCATGTTCGGTCGGCCTCGGATCACTGAGGATGAGTCGCGTAACTTGGGGCTCACTGTCGCGGCAGGTGGCGAATACTTCCCAGGCGGCAACGGGGCACCCAATACGTTCAAGGTGTTCGTTCCCACTTGGGCGACACACATTCTTGTGGATGCGTCGTGGATGAGCGTCAGGTACGCAGGCAGCTCGAACCCCTATGGGCAGTATTGGATCGAGTATGGCGACGAGTACAAGGATCGCACCTGGCCGGGGAATCGGCAGTATGAGTTCGCCACCCAGACGTTCGCGTTCAACTCTCCTGGGACGAGTAACAATGTGATGCGTATGGATTGGCGTCTCATGTCATCTCAGCATATTGACCCAAAGCTGCGCGGGAAGACGATCACCATGGCATTCAAGGCTGGCCGCCAGGACTCCGGCCCCTCGGCGGACGTGTCGATGGACGCCCTGTCAGGCCTGGGCATGCAGTTGGCGTTCGTACAGACCACGCTTGACCCGAAGTCGAACGAGGATCCGGCCTGATGAAGCAAGGCTGGCGGCATCATGTGGTGCGTGCGAATGGTGACGGGACGATCACCCCCGTCCAGTGGGACGTGCCCATCTCGGGTGCGGGTCCGCTCACTGATCTGTCGGGGCCAGGGGCATTCGAGGGGACGATCACGCCGGAGGTCATGCGCCTGAAGGACGAGGGTGGGCCGCTGATCGTGCCGTGGTCGACGGTGGTGCTTTCGGAGCGTGACGAGCAGCTGAAAGCCGTGTCGTTGATTACGGATGTGAACGAGAACGGCCCAGACCTCGGCCTGTCCGGGGTCGGCTATGGCGGGTACGCGGCGCAACCGTACACGGGCGAGACCTTCGAGGGCGTGAAGGTCGACCCGCTGGATCAGGTGCGGCGCATGTGGAACCACCTGCAAGGGCTCAAGGGCGGCGGCAGTGACCTCGGCGTCGTCATTGATGATACGACCTCACCTGTGCGCATCGGTGAGGAACCGCGTGACGTGTCGTTCTCGACCGGCGACGGGCAAGACGTCGAGTTCGAGGCTGGCCCGTATGTGCTCGCCCGGTGGAAGACCGACGATATGGCGAAGGAGATTGACTCCCTGGCCGAACAAACTCCGTTCGACTACCGGATGGAACACAAATGGAAGCCGAACAGGGATGACGGCATTGAGTCATTCCTGCGCATCGGATACCCGAAGATCGGGGTGCGGCGGAACCGGCTGCGCTTCGTCGTCGGTGAGAACGTGATCGTTCGCCCGCAGATTCAGTGGGACGGCGACGACTACGCCTCGGATGTGCTATTCCTCGGCGCCGGTGAGGGTCGGGAGCAGCGGTGGGCGCGTGTGGCGCATGTGACGGGTGATCGTCTGCGCCGGTGCGTCGTCGTCTCTGACAAGTCGGTCACGTCGGGCAAGGCGGCTGAGAAGTCTGCCTGGGCGGAGCTCGACCTACGCCTGGGCATCGAGGATATCACCGAGATCACAGTCACAGACCATCACAATGCTCGGTTCAACACCTGGGGTCTCGGTGACGAGATCCTCATTACGACCCCCGCCGGATGGGCGCAGAAGATGCGGCTGTGGGTGCGGGTGTTGGCCGAGAAGTGGGATTGCGATAAGGACGAGCTGACGTTGACTGTCAAGCGTGTGGAGAAGGTGTCATGACTAGCATTGAAGCGAAGCGTCTCGCCCAGCGGATTGCCCGGATTGAGCGCGAGCAGGCGAATCAGGGGAAGCCTCAGCTGGCGTACTCGAGCATTGAGAACGGCAACCTCAAGTCTTATGAGGGCAATGACCTGAAGATGGTTGTGGGCCTGCAGGATGATGGTGGGCAGGCGACGACCGTGTTCAACGGCCCGACCCCACCGACACCGATCAATTACACGGTGACGGTGGATCATGGTTCGCTCACGGTTCATTGGGATGGTGAGTTCGAGGATGGTGCTGTTGCCCCGTCTGACTGGGCGCGATGGACAGCGTATGCACAGGAGGGTGGCGCTGTCACCCCGTCGCGTGTGACTGCTATTGGTGGCACGGACTCGGCTAGTGGCGGTGAGGTCACTGCGGGCGTGCTGAAGGGCCAGTGGACTGTGACTGTGCTGGCATGGTCGCAGGCTGGCAAACCGTCTTCAATGGGCCTTCCTGTGACTGTTGATGTTCCTGGTTATGGGGACATTGTTTTGGCTGAGATTGATGCTGCTGAGACCCTCATCAAGAACGGCAGCGACATTCTGGTGTCGGCGCAGGACACGTTGGGTGGCAAACTGGATTCCGCGTTCGGTTCCATCGACTCGATTAATGATGACATGTCTGATCTGGGTGACGCTGTTGCGGGTGCTGTGGTGTCGGCGAACGGGAAGAACACGGTCACGTACGATGACCGGCCACCCACGGGCACGGATGAGGGTATCACTGGGGACTCATGGTTCGTGGGGCAGGTCGGGCGGCCGGAAGATGTCGTTGAGGCAACGAACCTTTTAGCGAACCCGTCGTTTGAGACTGAGGTTCTGCCCGGATACTTCACGCTGAACACTTCTCGCTCGTCAAACCCGATGGGAGTCGTTTCTGGTTCGTACTGCATGGCAATGGCCACAGCCTCTGCCTCGGGATCGAACTGGACCGGGCTGGATACGTTGCCCGTTTCGTTGTTCCCCGCCAGCAAATGGGTGGCGTTCGGTCTTACTGTAGCTGGTGCTACCGGCGCAAAGTTCATTGACGTGTGGGCGGACTTCTACAACGGATCAACACGGGTGGCCACTACCAGTGATGCGTATGCGCCGATCAGTGCCGAACAGTCGCGGATTGTGCGTGCCATTCAGGTGCCGAGTGTTGCGTTTACTCAGGTTCGGTTCTTGGTCCGTCTGCGTAACAGTGCCTCTGGTGGCGCTCCGGCGGATGGTGTGACATACACCGATGCGTGGCAGATTGTGGTTGCTGATACCGAAGCCAAGGCGCGCTCTATCGTGGGCCAATATTTCGACGGCGACACCCCATCCGGCACCACGAATAACGAGTCGCATTACCGTTGGACGGGCACCTCGCATGCGTCCACGTCGGAGAAGTACCTGCCCGCAACAGATGGCCTGTCCGAGAATTGGAATGTGACCGCCCAGTACCGGCATGACGGCAACGGTTGGGTGGAAGTGGAGTTGTCGCATCATGTGATTTCGTCTGCCGATGTGGGCAAACTTGTTGCGGGTAGTGCAACAATTAAGGAAGCGTGTCAAGCACCGGGTTTCATAGAGGCTGTTTTTCCTGGTTTTCTATGCAGCTACGCTCGCGGTCGCACCCTGGTTGGTCCACTCAGCTTGAACCTCGAACGGAGGTCGATATCCGATCGCCGAATGCAGTCGTTGCCGGTTGTACCACCCGATCCATTTCGATGTCGCTGCCATCACCTCGATCAACCCCGACCATTCGCGACGGTCGATCAGTTCCG
>NZ_FXZD01000004.1 GCF_900169145.1 Brevibacterium antiquum CNRZ 918
TGGAAACGTCCTTGTCGACCATGACCCCATCGTCGTCGTGTCTATGTCCCCGGGTGAAGAGTCTGGCGGGGAAATTTATGTGAGGCACGACCCTTGGCTACGCGGGGACTATCTATGAGTCTCGTCGTTCCCGTGCGGATGGAGCCGCCCGGCGGTAAGCTGGGCATGTGCGACGGCAGCGATCTTGTCGGCGAGAGGGGCTTCGATCGCGAGTGGCACGTAGATGGCACGAGCGGCCATTGGAGTTGGAGGATCCGCAGGATTTCCGCCTCTCATCAGGGAGGACGAGGACTGGGCATCCCGAGAGAACAAGAACTGGGACTTCTGATTTGAAGACCGCGACTTCTCTCCTGGTTCGCATCTGATCCAGGCTGAGATGCGAAAGAGCGCCCCGTCTGAACTTATAGGTACTGACGGGGCGCTCTTTCGTGCTCGGAAGTCTGCGGGTCTCTCTGAGGTTCTCGCGGACGTTCGTTACGCAGTGCCGTTCAGCGGCAGGTGACTCGTGGCAATAGGCCTATTGCGCTCAGCTCGACTCGCGCGCCTCTCGTGCGGAGGCGACGTCGTCGACGATCGCGGAAATATGCTGCATGCTCGCGATCAGCGAACCGTAGAGAGCCCAAGAGTGCTCGGGCAGACCGTCATCGTCGGCCATGTTCACAGACAGCTGTTCGAGCCGCTTGAAGATCGGTTCGACTTCCGCATCGGGGTCGGCAATCGATCGACCTGCGTCCCGGACGATGGACGTCCACTGTTCGCGAAAGCGGGTGTCCCATTCGCCGTCTTCATAAGATCCCTCGCGCAGAGTCCGAGTCAGATGGCGCAGATGGGAGATGCCTTCATCCACCCGCTGCAGGATGTTCTCGTAGCTGGCATCCTTTGGCGATATCTGAGTATCCCGAGTTTCGCCCGATGGAGTTCGCTTCCGGCGCAGACGATCACGTGGATTTGCCCGTTGGCTCTCACGGGCGAACTTGACCGACTGCCACGCCGAGTTCAACTCTTGGCTCATCGATTCGGTCTGTTGGAACCAGTCATCGGCATTGGCAGTGTCCCACTCCTCGTCCAGTTCATCTGCCATGTCGACCAACATGTCGCCCATGCGCCTGTTGATACTGTCGACGTACCGTGCTGCCTGCTGATCCCGCAGGGGTGGAATCACAAGGAGGTTGACCACGATGCCGACGGCAATGCCCAAGCAGAGTTCCAAGATGCGTTCCCCAAGCAGAGGCTGTTGACTGTCGAAGCCACTGCCGAGGACGAAGATTCCTGTAGTCGCAATCGCCACGCCTTCATCGCGTATCCAGGGCAGACGCGCAGCGGCGAGCCCGACTAGCAGCGCGAGAGCAAACGTCGGGATGCTCACTCCCAGGTAGTTGCCGATGACGAAGGACAAGGCAACACCGAGAGTTGAGGCGATCGTCGACTGTGCTCCGCGAGACAGTGAGCGGTGGACGGTGGCATGTACTGTCAGCAGCGCCGCCCACGGCGCCAGGAATGGCATCGGCGAGTTCAGGACAGTATCCGACAGCCACCAAGCGGCGGTTGCCGCGATGACGGTCTTGACGATCTGAAGCAGATCGGTCACAAAATCAGGACGCTTGGCCAACAGCGGAACCTTCTGCTGAGTATCTTCCGGCATGGGTCCTCCCCTTCGAACCGAGTGCATGAAGCCCCAACCCTACAAGAAACGAAGAAGCAACCAACCTGTCGTTGTTCGTACGGGAAGTGTTGTTCGTACAGGAGCGGTAGACCTGAAAGAGATGCGGAAACGGGAGAGGTCGACACGGGTGATCGAGGAATCTCAGCGCCCAGCAGATCGAGATCGGGGACTGCGTGAGTATGGCCAACTGTGGGATCTGCTCGACCGAGTGGAGGACCAGCGGCGAACCGCCGTCGACGTCGACGAGCTGACTTCGGAGGTGGAAGGGGTTCTTCGAAACACTGGAGGCCCACTACGACACAGAGAGGGTCCCTCTCCGGCGGGCGGCACGATTCTCGAGGACCGCCTCGGCGAGGAGATCTTCGGGAACATGAAATCGCCCGACATTCCGACAGGATGGACCTGTGAAATGTCGGGCAGGAGTCTGACCTCAGCGATTCTCGCTCTGCTTAAAACCCAGCAGAGAAGAGAATCAGCCGAACGGTCTGAAGCGTCTCCAGACGGCTGTTGCGCTCAGGCAGCAGCCAGCGGCGTGATCTCACGCAGCGATGAACCGGTGAACAGCACGACGCGGCCGGTGATATCACTGATCGTGATCTTTCCGTTGCGGGTGCTGATCTTTGGATCGATCAGTCCTGCATGCTCAATGGCACGCTGGACCCATTGTGGGAACTGAGTCATCGTTCCCTCCCTTCTTGCTTACTTCGTCGAACGGCATGCATCAACGCACGTCATTCTCATTGTTTTCCTGGTGGCGACGGGGTAGTCGCCGAGGTGCAGGCAGCCACCCGAGAAAGTCGGATACGGACCTGCTGAGATGTCACCGTGGTGTGGGTTGATCCTTCACGGTGGGGGATCTGCGATTCGAAGTGAGACAGTGTCCGTGGCGAATCATTTGCAATGTCGAACCTGGATCTGAGCTGTCATCATGAGCGAAGTGTCATCGTGCTCAGTGGATCAGATGGTTCAATGAAGCCGGACGACTTCGAACGCAAGATATTAGCTTAACCGCATCCGGAATGAGAAGTCAAAACGGTGGTGTGGAAAGCCGAAACCGTGTGCAGCAGCACGACGCCAACCGTGTGCAGCAGCACGACGCCAACCGTGTGCAGGAGCACGACGCCAGGAGAAGCCGGGCTGGGGAGCGACGCAGTCTGAGTCTGTCGGGTGAGGGCGTTCAGCGGGAGGACTTGCCCCGGCGCCACCTGATCATGATGATGAGCGCGGTGAGCAGCAGCGCTGCCGCAACCGTCAGCATGCCGGCGGGGAGCAGCTTCTCATTCGAGACGCCGAAGGTCTCTGCCGAAGCCTTGGAACCGGATGCCTCTGCACCTTCGCGCGAGTCCATATCGGTGCCGACGGAGGCAGTGTCTCCGGATGCGGCACCGCCGGCATCGCTGTTGCTTTCCGAGGCCGTCGGAGCAGGACTCGGCGTGATGGTCTGACCAATCGGGATCGTCTGGAGCGACTTGGGATCCTTCTGGGCGAAGTCCCATTCGAGCAGGTCGACCGCGGCTTGGCGGGAGTTGTTGTCGATGCCCAGCAGCGTCGCGACCACACGGTGGCCGTCGCGTTCGGCAACGGCGATATAGGCACCCTTGGCATGTCGGGTGAATCCGTTCTTCAGGCCGAGCCCACCGTTGACCTCGCCGACGATCTTGGTGTGGTTCTGAATCTCATAGCCCTTGAACTTCTTCTTAGTGACCGGGTTCTTGCCACCTGGGAATTTGAAGGTTTCGGTGTCGATGATGCCCATCAGGTAGTCGTCCTCGCACACCGCCCACGCCAGCTTCATCATGTCTGAGACCGTCATGTATTGGTTCTTGTCGTCGAGACCCGAGGTGTTCGCTGCGTGAGTGTTCGTCATCCCCAGCTCCGCGGCCTTCTCGTTCATCAGCGCCACGGCCTTCTCCTGGCCACCGGCGGCCCGGCCGAGCGCGTTCGCGGCATCATTGGCGCTCGACATCAGCATCGCATGGAAGAGCAGATCGACGCTGTACTTGTTCTTCTGCATGAGACCGACCTTGGTGCCGTCGATCTCCATGTCCTCGAACTCTGCCTCGACCTTCTGCTTGGGATCGTCGAGCACGTCGACAAGAGCAAGAGCGGTCAGGAGCTTGATCGTCGAGGCAGGTGCGTGCTTCTTATCGATCTCGTGCGCGGCTTGGATTTCACCCGTGTCGAGGTCTCCCACCAGCCACGCTGTGCCCACCGGTGTCGGCGGCTTCGCTCCATCGCCGAGGTCGGCCGGAGTTTCGTAGACCTTCTCCTGCTTCTCATCCGGTTTGTGATCAGCTTGTGAGGCCCCGGGGGAGAGGACCAGCTGAGCGCCGATGAGCAGAAGCGCGAGGCCGGCGCTGACGATGAAACGCATTCCCGTGCCGAACGAACGCGGGGCAGCTGTCGGCAGTGACACAGAGGAAGGGCGGGTAGAACGCATGCGCACCAGTCTACGACTGCCGGGAAATCGATATCTTCAGGATCGACTGTGCGAAGACGCACTGCCCAGCCGGGAACGCGAAAGGCGGCCGTACACGTAAAGTGCACGACCGCCTCGGCGATTCAGATGATCAGATCAGAATGCGCGCTGCAGGACTGCCTGCTTCACCTCGGCGATGGCCTTGGTGATTTCGATGCCACGAGGGCAGGCCTCGGTGCAGTTGAAGGTGGTGCGGCAACGCCACACGCCTTCCTTGTCGTTGAGGATCTCCAGGCGCATGTCTCCGCCTTCGTCGCGCGAATCGAAGATGAAACGGTGCGCGTTGACGATGGCTGCTGGGCCGAAGTACTGGCCATCGGTCCAGAACACAGGGCACGACGAGGTGCACGCGGCGCAGAGGATGCACTTGGTGGTGTCGTCGAAGGCCTCACGTTCCTCGGCCGACTGCAGACGCTCACGCGTCGGCTCGTGGCCGGAGGTGATGAGGAAGGGCATGACCTCACGGTAGGACTGGAAGAAGGGCTCCATGTCGACGATGAGGTCCTTCTCCAGAGGCAGACCCTTGATCGCTTCGATGGTGATCGTCTTGGACGTGTCAAGATCCTTGAGCAGGGTCTTGCAGGCCAGACGGTTGCGGCCGTTGATGCGCATGGCATCGGAGCCGCACACGCCGTGGGCACATGAGCGGCGGAAGGACAGCGAACCGTCGGTCTCCCACTTGATCTTGTGCAAGGCGTCCAGGACACGGTCGGTGCCGTACATGGTGACCTTGTACTCCTCCCAATGCGCCTCTTCGTCCTGTTCGGGATCGAAGCGTGCGATCTGGAAGGTGCAGTCGAACGACGGGATCGAACCGCTGTCACCGGCCACGTGGTCGGGCAGGTCGATCTTCGAGGCCGGCTCCGGGGTTTCGGTTGAGGTATCGGTGCTCATCAGTACTTACGCTCCATCGGCTGGTAACGGGTGACGATGACGGGCTTCGTCTCCAGACGCATGCCCTTGATGCCGTCGGTCTCGGAATCAGGATCGAGGTACGTCATCGTGTGATGCATGAATCCTTCGTCGTCACGATCCGGGAAGTCCTCCCGGAAGTGCCCACCGCGTGATTCCTTACGGTGGATGGCGGCGACGGAGATGACCTCGGCGAGTTCGAGCAGGAAGTTCAGCTCGACAGCCTCAAGGAGGTCCAGGTTGAAGCGCTTGCCACGGTCCTGGATGCCGACGTTGCTGTAACGTTCACGCAGTTTCGCGATCTCGTCGAGTGCTTCGCGCAGGGTCTCATCGGTGCGGAAGACCTGGACATTGGCGTCCATGAGCTCCTGCAGATCCTTGCGAATGGCACCAATGCGTTCGGTGCCGTCCGAGGTCCGCATCTTCTCGAGCAGTGCGACGGTGTCGTTCTCGGCAGCCTCTGGCAGCTCGACGAAGTCAGCGGTCTTCGAATACTCCGCGGCGGCGATGCCGGCGCGCTTGCCGAAGACGTTGATGTCAAGCAGCGAGTTCGTGCCCAGGCGGTTCGAGCCGTGCACGGACACGCAGGCGACCTCACCGGCGGCGAAGAGGCCGGGGATGACGTTGTCGTTGTCAGCCAGCACCTCGGCGCCGATGTTGGTCGGAATGCCGCCCATGGCGTAGTGCGCGGTCGGGAAGACCGGCACGGGCTCCGTGTAGGGCTCCACACCGAGGTAGGTGCGGGCGAACTCGGTGATGTCAGGCAGCTTCGCATCGATGTGCGCGGGCTCGAGGTGAGTGAGGTCGAGCAGGACATAGTCCTTGTTCGGGCCACAGCCGCGACCTTCGCGCACCTCGTTGGCCATGGAACGAGCCACAATGTCACGAGGAGCAAGGTCCTTGATCGTCGGGGCGTAGCGCTCCATGAAGCGCTCACCCTCGGAGTTGCGCAGGATCGCACCTTCACCGCGGGCGGCCTCGGAGAGCAGGATGCCCAGACCGGCCAGACCGGTCGGGTGGAACTGGAAGAACTCCATGTCCTCGAGCGGGATGCCCCGGTTGTAGGCCACGGCCATGCCGTCACCGGTCAGGGTGTGCGCGTTCGAGGTGGTCTTGAAGACCTTGCCCACGCCGCCGGTGGCAAAGACGACCGACTTGGCCTGGAACAGGTGGATCTCGCCAGTTGCCAGTTCGTAGGCGACGACACCCGCCGGACGCCGGACCCCGTCGACCTCGGTCATGGCCAGGTCGAGGACGTAGAACTCGTTGTAGAACTCGACGCCGTGCTTGACGCAGTTCTGGTAGAGAGTCTGGAGGATCATGTGACCGGTGCGGTCAGCCGCGTAGCAGGAGCGACGGACCGGGGACTTGCCGTGGTCACGGGTGTGACCACCGAAGCGACGCTGATCGATCTTGCCTTCGGGGGTCCTGTTGAAGGGCAGCCCCATCTTCTCAAGATCGAGGACGGCGTCGATGGCTTCCTTGGCCATCACCTCGGCGGCGTCCTGGTCAACCAGGTAGTCACCGCCCTTGACGGTGTCGAAGGTGTGCCATTCCCAGTTGTCCTCTTCCACGTTCGCCAGTGCGGCGCACATGCCGCCCTGGGCCGCACCGGTGTGCGAGCGGGTGGGGTAGAGCTTGGTCAGGACTGCGGTTCGGGCGCGCTGGCCCGATTCGATCGCTGCACGCATCCCGGCGCCACCGGCACCGACGATGATGACGTCGTATTGATGTACCTGCATGTTTCTCCTTCTATGCGGCCGAGCAGAACGACGCCAGCAATGCGGGGTCGGCTCCGGCCGGGCAGGGATCGAATGTGAAGATGACGAGCGTGCCGAGCACGATGACGATGACCGAGGCGAGGTAGAGGATCACCTGGAGAGCCATCCTGGTGCCGGGCTTCTCGGCATAGTCCATGATGATGGTGCGCAGGCCGTTGGTGCCGTGCAGCATTGCCAGCCACAGCATCAGCAGATCCCAGATCTGCCAGAACGGGCTGGCCCATTTGCCGGCCACGAACCCGAAGTCAATGGCCTGGACGCCTTCTCCGACCCACAGGTTCACGAAGAGGTGACCGAAGATGAGGATGACGAGGACGACGCCGGAGATGCGCATGAACAGCCACGCGAACATCTCGAACTTCGAACGTGTTGATTTGTGGCGCGAGTAGCCGGTGCGCGGAGCCGGGATCGATGTTGTGCTCATGTCATCCTCCGAACGTGTGCATCAGCTGGCGGGGGATGAAGGCGATCATGATGATGAGCCATACGACGATGACTCCCCAGAACAGCTTCTTCTGATTTTTCGGTCCACTCTTGGAGAAGTCGACGAGAATGACGCGAAGGCCGTTGAACGCATGGAATGCGATTGCGGCAACGAGTGCGATCTCGCCGATGGCCATGAACGGGGTCTTGTAAGTTCCGATCACGGCATTGTAGGCCTCGGGTGAGACGCGAACGAGTGCAGTATCGAGCACGTGGACCAACAGAAAGAAGAAGATTCCGACGCCTGTGACGCGATGCGCGACCCAGGACCACATTCCTTCATTTCCTCGGTACAGAGTGCCCGTAGACGCTTTGGCCACGGAGCATCCTCCATCTTGGATTAATCGACTGTGTACATCAAGAAACTACGCCGAACGCCGCCTGGTTGCCAGTCGAGCCACATCTGAGCGCGGTGGATCACATTAAGTTTCTGGCAGTTCCCTCACCGCCGTCATTCTCGGATGCGGCGGAGTTCAATTACATCATAAGCGTATGTGGTAATTTTTCGCTCTGCCGGGCCGAACTGGTGAGTCGGGATCGTGGCCGAAGGTGGCCGGCTTTCCTCCGGTTCTCCTCACCCCGACACGGCGGACAACATCGGTCAGTCGGTGCCCGAACTTTGAGACACTGATGATGTGAACACACACTTCCACGCCATCATCCCCGCCGGCGGATCCGGAACCCGGCTCTGGCCGCTCTCACGCAAGGCAACGCCGAAGTTCCTCCACGACGTGCTGGGTACGGGCCGGAGCCTGATCCAGTCCACCTGGGATCGTGTCGCACCGCTCGTCGGACCCGGGAACGTGTGGGTCGTGACAGGCGAGAGCCACCGCGACCAGGTCGCCGAACAGCTTCCCGAGATGCCGGTGCACAAGATCCTTGCCGAACCGTCCCCGAAGGACTCTGCGGCCGCGATCGGCCTCGCGACCATGCTCATCGCCAAGGAGGACCCGGACGCGATCGTCGGTTCCTTCTCCGCGGACCATTCGATCACCAACGTCGACGAATTCCGGCTCGTCATCGATCAGGCCTGCATCGCCGCCGAGACCGGCGACATCGTCACCATCGGCATCATGCCCCGCAATCCCGCCACCGCCTACGGCTATATCGAGACCGGTGACCTGCTGGGTCTCGACGGCGCACCGACCGCGCGACGTGCCATGGCCTTTGCCGAAAAGCCGGCTGCGAGCACGGCACGTGCCTACGTCAACTCAGGTCGTTACCGCTGGAACGCCGGCATGTTCATCGCCAGGGCCTCGGCTCTCCTCGAGGTCCTCGAAACCGAGGATCCGACCTTGTATGCGGGTCTGTCGCGCATCGCCGAGGCCTGGGGAACCGATGCTCAGTCAGAGGTGCTCGCCGAGGTGTGGCCCGGCTTGGAGAAGCGCGCCATCGATTACGTCGTCGCAGAGCCCGCTGCCGCGGACGGTCGTGTCATCGTCATCCCCGGCGACTTCGGTTGGGATGACGTCGGCGACTTCGACTCGGTGGCCCGCCTGCGCCAGCCTGTGCCCGGAGAGCCCGCTGGGGTCATCTCGATCGGTCGAAACTGCGACCTCCTCGAAATCGACGCCTCAGGGGTCGTCTTCTCCGAATCCGAGCACCCGCGCACGGTGGCGATCGTCGGTCTCGATGACCTCGTCGTCGTCGACACCGAAGACGTCCTGCTCATCACCTCCCGCTCCCACGCACAGGATGTGAAGAAGGCCGTCTCGGCCGCCGGGGAACGCGGCCTCGACGACCTGCTGTAGGCAGGCGGTGAATTCGGTCTCCGCGCCGGGAGCTCATGCGATCCCCGAAACTTCAGTCCCCGGCGGAGTGTGTCGAATTTGGTCGCAGTGTGCCCACACGTGACGCTGAGTGTTTAACATTGCAGTCAATGTCTCAGATATCCGAACCGCGCCCCGA
This sequence comes from Brevibacterium antiquum CNRZ 918, assembly GCF_900169145.1. Taxonomy (GTDB): domain Bacteria; phylum Actinomycetota; class Actinomycetes; order Actinomycetales; family Brevibacteriaceae; genus Brevibacterium; species Brevibacterium koreense. The sequence continues at coordinate 9,227 of NZ_FXZD01000004.1, forward strand.
CGGTGTCGCGCTCCCAAAAGGACCAGACGTGATCAGCTCGAGAATTGCAGAGATCGGTGCAGAACTCATCGATTTCCGCCGCGACATCCACGCGCACCCGGAACTGTCCTTCCAGGAGTTCGACACCACGGACAAGATCGTCCGACGCCTTGAGACAGCCGGCCTGACACCTCGGCGTCTCGACGGCACCGGTGTTGTCTGCGAGGTCGGTGACGGTCCCATCGCGCTGGGCCTGCGTGCCGACATCGACGCTCTGCCCATCGACGACCTCATCGACGCGGACTTCGCCTCGAGCGTGCCCGGCGTGGCCCACGCCTGCGGCCACGATGTGCACCTGACCGGACTCATCGGCGCCGGCATCGCTCTGCAGAGACTCCACGAATCCACTCCCGGCGGGCTCGGAGGGCGGGTGCGACTGATCTTCCAGCCCGGCGAGGAAGTCACCCCAGGCGGGGCGCTGCGCGTCATCTCCCAGGGCGTGCTCGACGACGTGCCTGAGGTCTACGCCGTCCACTGCGACCCCAACGTCGACGTCGGGCGGATCGGATCCCGCATCGGCGCCATCACCGCGGCCGGCGACACCGTCATCATCCGTCTGTCCGGTCACGGCGGACATACCTCTCGACCCCACCTGACCGAGGACCTCGTCTACGCGCTGGGCAAACTGGCCACCGATCTGCCCTCGACGCTGGGCCGACTCATCGACCCGCGCCACGCGATCTCCCTCGTGTGGGGCGAGATCAGCGCCGGTCACGCGGCAAACGTGGTGCCCAGCGAGGGGATCCTGCGCGGAACCCTGCGCTGCCTCGACGTCGACGGTTGGAACCAGGTCGCCGAGGTGCTCCCCGCGTTGGTCGAGAGGATCGCCGGCCCGTACGGGGTCGAGGTCGACCTCGACCATCGCCGAGGTGTTCCGCCGGTGGTCAACACCGAAGACCAGGTCGCGCTCATCGAATCCGCAGTCCGTGGCGAACTCGGTGAGAACTCCGTCCAGCTGACCCCGCAGTCCATGGGCGGGGAGGACTTCGCCTGGTACCTCACACACTGTCCCGGAGCACTGGTGCGCATGGGCACCCGCACACCCGGGGGAAAGACGTACGACATCCACCAGGGCGACCTGCTCATCGACGAAGACAGCGTCGGGATCGCTGCCCGCATCTTCACCGCAACCGCGCTGAAGGTTCTGCAGCGAAACTAGCCTCGAACACAACCAGCAGGGCGGGAGCGCAGCCACCGCACCGGAGACTCAGACAGAACCGATAATCTTGGAGACATGAGAGTGAAGGTCATGAGCACGGTGCTGGGCGCCGGCTTCAGCGCATTGAGCCTGGTAGCACTGAGCGCCTGCTCGGTGACGGCTCCCGAGCCCGTCGAAGACGCCACACTCGGGTGCATGATCTCGGCGCCCGCAGGATTCGACGACCACTCGGCCGGGGCGCTCACCCTGGCGGAGACGGAATTGGCGCGTTCGGCGGGACTGTTCTCCGCGACCTCGAGTCAACGAGTCTCGAACTCATCGGCCACCTCGGCGGCACTGACGAGGATGAGCGATCAGGACTGCGCACTGACCACGGTGCTCGGCCCCGGCGGAGCCGACGAACTCGCAGACCACGCCAAGAGCAATCCTGACGAGATCTACCTGGGGGTCGCAAGCGGGCACACAGACTTCCCGGACAATGTCCTCACCATCGACTTCGACCTCGTGCCTCCGGCCTTCATCGCCGGCTACATCGCAGCGACCGCGAGCGAAACCGGCGAAGTCGGGGCGCTCGTGTCGCAGGGGTTCCCGCAGGCGGAGAAGATCCTCGCCGCGTTCGACGCCGGAGTCGACCTCTACAACGACGAAGCCGACGAGGACGTCGACGAGGTGAAGTCCTTCCGCGAGTCCGCGGTCGATGGCCGAACCGTGGCAGACACCAGTGAGGACGGACAGGCATTCTTCGCATCGGCCCATGACTCCGACGTCGATGTCGTCGTGCCCTTCGGATCGGCGGCGGCGATGGGCGTGGTCACTGCCGCGACCGACGAACTGGCGTCGCTGCGCACGCACGAGTCCAAAGATGAGGGCGACGAGGAGAAGGTCCTGCCGAAGATCATCTGGTACGGAGCGTCCGGGGCATTTCGCAACACGATCATTGCCACGATCGAGCCGAACATCCGCCGAGGCCTGCGCAGCATGTTTGCCGAATGGCCGCAGAGCAAGAACCCCGATGAGGTCGCCAAGGCGTCGAAGGATGATCCCGTCGACAGGGGCGGGTTCCTCGTCACCGACCGTCACTACAAGGGCACGATCGACAACGGCGGGGTGGGAATCGCTGCCGAAGACGGGTTCCTCAGCCGCGTCTCCGATGCGGGCCGCAGCATCACCGATCTGCGCGAGCGGATCAAGAGCGGTGAGGTCGATCCGAAGAATTCCTGAATCGTCGGAATGCGACATCGCTGGTGCGAACCGATTCATTCATCGTTCTTCCACGCTGATCCGATAAGCTGTGCAGGTGTTGAATAATCCCGCCGGAGTCGCAGCAGACGACCCGATCCTGCAGTTGCCCAAAGTCTCCCTCCACGATCACCTCGACGGTGGCCTGCGCCCCGCCACGCTGATCGAACTGGCCGCCTCGATCGGCCACGAACTGCCTGCCACCGAACCGGATGCGCTGGCCCAGTGGTACCACGACTCCGCGAGCTCCGGTGATCTGGTCCGCTACCTCGAGACGTTCTCGCACACGGTTGCCGTGATGCAGAGCCGTGAGGGCCTGATGCGGGTGGCCAAGGAATGGGTCCTCGACCAGGTGGCCGATGGCGTGTTCTACGCCGAGGCCCGCTGGGCTCCGGAGCAGCACCTGGAAGGCGGACTCGAACTCGACGAGGTCGTCGAAGCTGTCCAGGAGGGACTCGAAGCCGGAGTGATCGAAGCATCCTCAGACGGCAAGTTCATCCGCGTCGGCCAGATCATCACCGCCATGCGCCAAGCAGACAACTCGCTGGCCATCGCGGAACTGGCGATCAGGCACCGTGAGAAGGGGTCCGAATCCGGAGTCGTCGGCTTCGACATCGCCGGTCCGGAGAACGGATTTCCGCCGTCTGCGCACCTCTCCGCGTTCAATGCACTCCACCAGGCCTACGTGCCCGTCACGATTCACGCTGGCGAGGCGGCCGGTAAGAACTCGATCCACGAGGCCCTCACCATCTGCCATGCCCAGCGCATCGGTCACGGCGCTCGCATCGTCGAGGACATGGACATCGTCGACGGTGAGGGCCAGCTGGGCAGTCTGGCCGCCTGGGTTCTCGATCAGCAGATCCCTCTCGAACTCTGTCCCAGCTCGAATCTGCAGACCGACATCGGCGGCACCATCGCCTCCCACCCCATCACCGGGCTCAAGGACTTGGGCTTCGCCGTCACCATCAACCCGGACAATCGGCTGATGTCAGCGACCTCGGTCACGCGTGAGATGCGTCTGCTCGTCGATGAGGCCGGCTGGACTCAGACCGACCTCGAATGGGCGACCGTCAACGCCGTCACCGCAGCGTTCCTGCCCCTGGACGTGCGTGAGCGCATGCTTGATGAGATTCTCATTCCAGGGTTCACTCGGGTCGACATTTGAGTTCACGGGACAAACACTCGAGGCCACCCGGCGGCTCTGCGCCCTCGGGTGGTTCGGCGATTCCAGGTGGGTCGTCGACGTCAGGTGGGTCTGCGAAACCTGCCGGTCACAGTGTTCCCACCCCACGGGCGATGCTGCTGGTCGTCGTGGTTCTCGGGGTTCAGGTGCTGGCCCTCCTCGGGACCGCTCTGTCGTTCGTCCTCACTGCGTTCAGCGCCGGGCCTCTCGCAGGTTCCCTGCTGGGCCTGGCCGTCATGTTCCTCATCTTCGCCGCCGGCGTAGCCGCTGCTGCACGGGGATCGTGGAAGCTGCATCGCTGGGCCCGGCCCGCAGCGATCGCCTTCGAACTGCTCGTCATCGTCTTCGCCTTCAGCGTCATCGGCGGATCCCTGTGGCTCGGCCTGGCCTGCCTGGTCACGGCGATTGCTGTGCTCCTGGGATATTTCCTGCCTCCGGTCGTCGACGCGTACAACCGGGCACTCGAGGGCTGAGGCCCTTAGCACTCGAGCCGGAGGCCTGCGGGTCAGACCTCCGGTGGATCCCATCTCTGCACACTGGCTGCCTGCGCGGCCGTGAGCCGCGGTGGCACTGCGGCGAAGATCGCATCACGAAGTCCCGCCAGCAGTGGAGACCGCATCTGAAAGACTGCACCGAGCAGACGTGACTTCGCGGCGATCGACTGACTGCGTTTCCTCCGCAGCCGGTCGTAGCGGCGCAGCGCTGCGTCGAGAGCTGCCGCGGAGCCGGTCGAGCTCGCGATCACCGGCGCCAGCAGCGCGGTCAGAGTGGCGGCGTCCTCGAGGGCCTGGCCGCCGCCCTGGCCCAGGTTCGGGGTCATCGCATGAGCGGCATCGCCGAGGAGGACGATGCGTCCCCGATGATAGGTCGACAGGGGAGTGGCGAGGTCCGAAATCGCGGTGCGCCGGATACGCTCGGTCGGTGTCGCCGCGATGAGTTCAGCGATCGGTGCGTGCCAACCGGAGAACAGATCCCGCACGGTCGCGTACTCATCGGCAAAGCTCGCGTGCTGGGGCATGTTGGCAACCGCGAACCAGTACACGCGTTTGTCCATGAGCGGGGCGATGCCGAAGCGCAGGCCCCTGCCCACGCTCTCACCAGCGGCTGAGTGCAGGTCGACCGGTCGTTCGGTGATCCCGCGCCAACATGAATAGCCCGAATAGCGAGGTCCGATTCCCGGCTCGACGGTTTCCCTCACCTGGCTGTTGAGACCATCGGCTCCGATGACGAGATCGAAACCTTCCAGTAGGTCCGCTTCTGCCCCAGACTCGATCGTCACCGTTCCATCGATGCTCACCGAGGTGACCAGGGCGTTGGTGCGCACCGTTCCCTCATCGAGGGCATCGAGCAGAACTCGGTGAAGGTCGGCTCGGTCGACGATCCGCAGCTGCCCGACACTGTCGCTGGGAATCTGCGCGATCCAGCGTCCGTCGGGTCGTCGTTGGCCCGCGGCGAAGGACTCGATCTGCTTGTCCGTGATCACTGCGAACTGAGGACCGAGCCCCAGCGATTCGAGGGCTCTGAGCCCATTGGCGAAGACGGACAGACCCGAACCGCCGGCGCGCACCTCGGCGGACCGTTCGAACACGGTGACCCGTGCCCCGGCTCGCTGCAGGCCTGCAGCGGCTGACAGTCCGCCGATGCCGGCTCCAACGATCGCAATCCTCATCGGGTGTCGGCCTCTCGTGCGAGATTCGAGGTGCGTGGCTTACTGCTGCAGGTACTCACCGCAGGCCTCGGTGAGGAAGTCTCCAGCGACGCCGCCCTCCTGGTTGAGACTGATTGCCGTCTTCTGGATGCCCCACCAGACCTGGGGAGAGGCACCCCACTGCTGACGGAAGTCCTCACGCTTATCGGGATCATCGGCCAGGTCCTGGGCGGCCAGCGAGATCCGGTCCTGAGCGTCATCGGCCGTGCACCGAGCCTCATCATCGGGGCCCTTCGGGTCGAGCTCCGCAATCTCATCAGAGTTCTCCGTCGTCAGGGTGTATGCGGACCCGCCGATCTCCTCAACGGTGAAGGTTCCCTGGATGAGCAGGAAGGGTGACTTCTCGGTGTCGACGTTCTTCGCCTCGACGGTGACACTGACACTGTCCGGGGTGTCGGCGGTGACGGTGGCTTCGCCCGTATCGGGAACGTCGGGGTTGCCGGTGTGGACGTAGACCTTGAGGTAGGCCTCGGACTTGTTCGCGGCCGCCTCGGCGAGGCCCTGCCACAGGGGATCGGCGTCCTTCGCGCCTCCGGGGGAGGAATCGACGATGGAGACCTCCGGAGCGTCGTCAGGGGTCTCAATCGGAGTGACCTCCTCCTCGCTGACGGAGGGGCGCGGTTCGGGGCGGGTCTCCTCCGAGGTGGCAACGCAGGCTGTCATCGTGGCCAGCACTGCGGCGGTGGTCAGGAGGGCAAGAGAGCGAATTCGCATGGTTCCTCGAGATGTGGTCGTCGTGGCGGTGCCGGGCCCGGGGCCCAGTCTCGCCTTCCAGCCTAATCCGAGAGGCCGCGGTCGACCCGGTGGACGCGCTGAGCCGGGCACGATTGCCCGGTTCGCATCGGGCTCTTGTGCGCTGTCTGCTGCGACCTGGCTACTGTGCGCGGGCCGGCATGAGATCGCTCAGGCTGACCTTCTGCGCCCCGGAGCCGTCGAAGTTGTCCTCATCGAGCCACTGCACGAAGGCGGCGCGGAGGCTGGGCCATTCGGTGTCGATGATGGAAAACCATGCGGTGTCGCGGTTGAGGCCCTTGATGACGAGGTGCTGTCGGAACAGACCTTCGAAGGTGAAGCCGAAGCGTGTCGCTGCCTGCTTCGACGGGACGTTGTCATCATCGCACTTCCATTCGAACCGCCTATAGCCGCTGGCAAAGGCAAGGTCGGCGAAGAGGAAGAGCGCCTCGGTGGCTCCACGAGTGCGTGACAGAGCCGGTCCCCACAGAATGTTGCCGATCTCGATGACGCCGTTGTTCGCATCGATGCGCATCAGCGCCTGTCTTCCCTCGGCCCGCCCGGTGCTGCGGTCGACCACGGCGAAGAACAGCGGGTCCGCTGTTTCAGACGCTGTGGCCATCCATTCGTCGAAGTCTGCACGCGCGGTCTGAGGTGTCTGCGGCAGGTACCGGAAACGGTCGTCAGCGCCGCCCGCTGAGGCGGCTGCGAAGAGCGAGTCCGAATGCCGCCTCGGCTCGAGGGGCTCGAGGTCGACATAGCGACCGTGGATCTTCTCCCGCCGAGGTGGTTGGACCCCGGCCCAATCGGTGAGGTTCGCATCGGTCACAGCGTCTCCTTCGTCATCCTTCGTCGGCGTCGAATCCGGTCGAGAGCTGCCGCAGCAGTGAGGCGAGTTTACGCCGACCAGCCGGAGTCAGGTCGCCGAGGATCTCGCGCTCCTTGACCAGCAGATCGGCCAGAGCAGAATCGACCGTGGCACGGCCGCCAGCAGTCAGACGCACGAGCACACCCCGACGATCGCCGGGGTCGGGACGTCGTTCGACCCAGCCGGCAGTGACCAGGCGGTCGATGCGGTTGGTCATCGTGCCGCTGGTGACCAGCGTCTCCTGCAGCAGAGTCGAGGGAGATAGCTGGTAGGGCTCACCCGAGCGGCGCAGAGCCGAGAGCACGTCGAAGGCCCAGCCCTCGATGCCGTAGTCGCTGAAGCTTGATTTCCGTGCCAAATCCAGTTGGCGGGCCAGGCGGGAGACGCGAGAGAGTATCTCCATCGGAGATACGTCGAGGTCCGGGCGCTCATGGCGCCACGCCGCGACTATCCGATCTACCTCGTCCATAATCTGATTTTACGTCCAGATCAAGATTCTCTGGGCCAAAGATACTTTTTCACGAGATATTTCTTACTCATTGGCGGATTTGGCCTGCACGTTTGGATGGACGGGGTCACTTGGGAATAAAGTGGTCATGGTTGTTGCATCCGTCAACGCACCTGCGGGGCCAAAAGACCCGGCAGTAGAAACGAAGGAATACACGTGGATCTTTTCGAGTATCAAGCACGTGACCTGTTCGAGAAGCACGGAGTGCCCGTGCTCAAGGCCCAGGTCGCGACGACACCAGAAGAAGCGAAGAAGGCAGCCGAAGAACTTGGCGGCGGAGTAGTCGTCGTCAAGTCTCAGGTCAAGATCGGCGGCCGCGGCAAGGCCGGCGGCGTCAAGGTTGCGAAGAACCCTGATGAGGCCGAAGCTCGCGCCAAGGACATCCTGGGCCTCGATATCAAGGGCCACATCACCGACAAGGTGATGATCGCCGAAGGCGCAGACATCGCTGAAGAATACTACTTCTCGGTTCTCCTCGACCGGTCCAACCGCACCTACTTGGCCATGTGCTCCAAGGAAGGCGGAGTGGAGATCGAGCAGCTCGCCGTGGAACGTCCGGAGGCGCTCGCCAAGATTCCAGTCTCTGCCATCGACGGAATCGATGCGGCCAAGGCCGAAGAGATCGCCAAGGAAGCAGGATTCGACGCGGAGACCGCTGCGAAGATCGCTCCTGTGCTGTCCTCGCTGTGGACCGTCTTCGAGAAGGAAGATGCCACCCTGGTGGAGGTCAACCCGCTGGTCAAGACCGGTGCCGGAGACATCATTGCCCTTGACGGCAAGGTGTCCCTGGATGAGAACGCTGACTTCCGTCAGCCTGACCACGAAGAACTGGTTGACGTCAGCGCGGAGAACCCCCTCGAGCTCAAGGCCAAGAAGCTGGGCCTTAACTACGTCAAGCTCGACGGCGAAGTCGGAATCATCGGAAACGGTGCCGGCTTGGTCATGTCGACCCTCGACGTCGTCGCCTACGCCGGTGAGAAGCACAGCAACGTGAAGCCTGCCAACTTCCTCGACATCGGAGGCGGCGCTTCCGCAGAGGTGATGGCCAACGGACTCGACGTCATCCTCGGCGATGACCAGGTCAAGTCCGTCTTCGTCAACGTCTTCGGCGGAATCACCGCCTGTGACGCAGTGGCCGACGGCATCGTCAAGGCTCTCGAGATCCTCGGCGATCAGGCAACCAAGCCGCTCGTCGTCCGCCTCGACGGAAACAACGTCGAAGAGGGACGTGCGATCCTCAAGGAAGCCGCGAACCCACTTGTCACTCTGACCGACACCATGGACGGTGGAGCCGACAAGGCCGCCGAACTGGCTGCTGCCAAGTAAGGAAAGGTCTTTACACACATGTCTATCTTCCTGAATTCCGATTCGAAGATCATCGTCCAGGGCATCACTGGCGGCGAAGGAACCAAGCACACTGCGCGCATGCTCGCCGCAGGATCCAACGTCGTCGGCGGTGTCAACGCCCGCAAGGCCGGAACCACTGTCAAGCACAACGGCAAGGACGGCAACGAAGTTGAGCTGCCCGTTTTCGGATCGGTCGCCGAGGCGATGGAATCCACCGGCGCTGACGTCTCCGTGGCCTTCGTGCCGCCAGCATTCTCCAAGGATGCGGCCATCGAAGCCATCGACGCTAAGATCGGCCTGCTCGTCATCATCACCGAGGGCATCCCGGTCCAGGACGCAGCCGAGGTCTGGGCTCGTGCGCAGGCTGCAGGCAATGCGACCCGCATCATCGGACCCAACTGCCCCGGCATCATCTCGCCAGAGGCATCGCTGGCAGGCATCATCCCGTCCAACATCACCAAGAAGGGCAAGCTCGGACTGGTCTCCAAGTCCGGCACGCTGACCTACCAGATGATGTACGAACTGCGTGACCTCGGCTTCTCCACCGCCATCGGAATCGGTGGCGACCCGGTCATCGGCACCACTCACATCGATGCCCTCGAGGCCTTCGAGAATGACCCCGAGACCGAAGCCATCGTCATGATCGGCGAGATCGGCGGAGACGCTGAAGAGCGTGCCGCTGCCTACATCAAGGACAACGTGACGAAGCCGGTCGTCGGCTACGTGGCAGGCTTCACTGCTCCCGAGGGCAAGACCATGGGCCATGCCGGCGCCATTGTCTCCGGCTCCTCAGGAACTGCTGCTGCCAAGAAGGAAGCACTTGAGGCTGCGGGCGTGAAGGTTGGCAAGACCCCGACCGAAACCGCCGACCTCATGCGCGAACTCCTCGCCTGAGTCGTTCCACTCAACAACAGCGCGGTCACTGTGCGACCGCTCAGCGCACATGCTGGGCAACTGCACCTTGGCCGCGCTGTTGTGTGTCCGCAGGACGTGCGGTGGACTGAAAGGGTGTCGCGTGTAGCTGAAGCGTCATGCGTCACGCATCACGCACCGGGAGCATCGATTCACACCCGTAGTCGCTAGTCCCCCAGTCCGTTCGACAAGGACTCCCGTCGGCATCAAATCACCCCGGTGCAACGGGTGGTTTTGGAACCAACTGTGCGTGATGATCGCGGGACGCTAATCTGAACATGTGAATGACCAGACACCGCTGTCCCAGAACCCACCGGCCGAACAGGCAACGACCCTCGACCTGCCGCCCGTTGACACCTCCCCGGCCGTCCATCCGCGTAACTTCGGCTCCGATAACTGGGCCGGCGCCCATGCCGAAGTCATTGCAGCCATCGCCGAGGCCAACGTCGGCCACACTCCCGGCTACGGCGGTGATCCTTGGACCGCGCGCTTCAGTGATGTCATGAAAGGACATTTCGGTCCGAACGCTCAAGCGTTCCCTGTCTTCAACGGCACCGGGGCCAACGTCCTCGCATTGCAGTCCGCACTGCCCCGGTGGGCTGCCGTGATCACCGCAGCCTCCGCCCACATCAACTACGACGAGACCGGCGCTCCGGAGAAGGTCGGCGGACTCAAGGTCATCGGCGCCCCGACTCCGGACGGAAAACTGACCCCCGAGATCATCGAAGGCGCGGTCCTCGGCCGCGGCAATGAACACAATGCTCAGCCCCTGGCAGTGAGCATCTCGCAATCGACCGAATGGGGCACGACGTACACAGCCGAAGAGGTCCGGGCGGTCGCGGAGACCTCGCACGGGCTCGACATGATCCTCCACGTCGACGGTTCCCGATTGGGCAATGCTGCGGCCTACCTCGGTACTGACCTTCGCGCCATCACCGCTGACGTCGGCGTTGACATCATCAGCCTGGGCGGGACGAAGAACGGGCTCCTCGGCGCCGAAGCGATCGTCGTCCTCAACCCCGAGATCGGGCAGGGGATGAAGTTCCTGCGAAAGATGAACCTGCAGCTGTCATCGAAGATGCGATTCCTCTCCGCTCAGCTCAACGCCCTCTACGATGGCGAGCTGTGGCGCACCTCCGCGAATCATGCCAACACCATGGCCAAACGATTGGCAGATGGCCTCGCCGAGGCGGTCTCGACAGGCCGTGCACCCGATATCTCGATCGTGGCTGAGACCGAATCCAACGTCGTCTTCGTGCACATGCCCGATGAGGTCGCAGCACGAGCACGGCAGAAGTTCGCCTTCGCCAACTGGCCCATGGCGAAAAATGTCGTGCGCCTCATGTGCGCCTTCGACACCACCGCCGAGGACGTCGACGCCCTCATCGCAGCCATCGTCGGGGACTGACCCTCAACTTGTTCAACGGTTGGTATGTTCTTTTCGAAGAGAACATACCAACCGTTTTGTTGCGCGCCACGAGCTGCACGCTATGCGCGGCGTGGGAGTGTGGTCCCTATTTGTTCCTGTCGGCCTTGACGGAGACGACGGGGACGTCGGAATCGAGGATGATGCGCTGGGCAGTCGAGCCCATGATGAGTTTGCCGACAGGGGAGCGGCGACGCGATCCGATCACGATCAGGCGGGTGTCTTCGGTCGCCTCGGCGAGGGCGAGGAGTTCCTCAACGGGATCATTTCCGCGCAGGAACTGCAGAATCTCATGGGAGACCTCGGCTGAGCGCAGCTCCTCTTTGAGTTCCTCCATGTCCTGGTTCGTCGCCACACCGCGTTCGTCGGGAGTCTCTCCGATGCCGGCATTGAGCACGATCACGGTGTCATCGAAGGCCTTCGCCTGATCGATACCGAACGTGACGGCAGCCTTGCCTTCGGGTGAGGGGGAATAACCGACGAGAATTGTCATGATCTCTCCTGATACGACACTGGACGAAGCACACTCAATTAGTAGCACATCTGCGTGCTGCGATGCTCCTCAGTCCGCCCCAAACTGCACGGGAAATCTGTGCGAACCGGTGGTGCAGGTCTATGGCAGAGTCGGTGGGAAGCCTCGTCGAATCCTTCGGTCCCTGCCGCGTCGTCACCGGCAACTGAGGCCAGGGCCGAGTCCGACTAGACTGTTCGAATGCCTTCATCCCTGCTGTCTCCGGATTCTCCTGCCCGCCAACGCAGTCAGGATCTGCTGGAACAGTTTCCCGAGCTCGCTGAAGTTCCGGGATTCCCTCAGGCCAGGATCCTCACCGAGTACGTGCTGGGTCGACGCAGCGGAGAGCTCGATACCTCCGGGCGAGCCACGGACGGGACGTTCGTAGCCGCCGAGGAGGTCGCAGGTATTCCGCACGAGATGGTCGTCGTCGATGACGCCCAGGGGCTGCAGTCGCGTCTGCTGAACGAGATCACACCGGTGCGCACGTACAACGACCGGATCGATGAGGCGCACACCGTCGCCGAGGTGGCAGATCGGACCAGCCCCATCGTCGATCTCGCTGCCTTCACTCCGGAACGGGATGAGGTCTGGGCAATCGTCAACGCGCCGAAGGCCACCCACGCCTTGGCCGAAACCATCGCGGCACTTCAGGCACACGTGTCCACGGTCATCGTCATCGGCCGCAGCGACTCGATGAGCCGGGCTGTGAACAAAGAACTTGCCCGTGGCTATGCTCGCGTCGATGTCTCACCGGGCGTCGGCAAACATCGAATGATCATCGGCAGCCGACCGCTGTCCTCACCCAGTCTGCCGACCTACCCCAGGCGCGGCACCATCGATCATCCGGCCACCGGACCGCTGCAGGTCAGAGCCCATGGGGCCTGCTTCTCCGGGATCAAGAGTGATGAGGGCTCGACCGCGTTGCTCACAGCGCTGGCCGCCGCAACTCAGCCCGCCCAATCTCAGCCCGCCGAGGCGGTTCCTGGTTCCCTGAAATCCGTCCTTGACCTCGGGTGTGGGAACGGATGGCTGCTCACGGCAGCGATGCGGGTGACAGCAGCGAAGAAGGGCACCGGCGTGGATGTGTCGAAGGCGGCGGTCACCTCGGCGAGGGAGACCGCGGCGGCGAACGGACTCGAGGTTCAGGCCATCCTCGCCGATGCCACGGATGTGCAGGCTCTGATTGGTGGAGACTCGCCGGTGGGCGCCGGCGGATATGATCTGATCCTGCTCAACCCGCCCTTCCACCAGGGCACGACCATCGAAACCGACACTGCTGCCGGCCTCATGGCCGCGGCGGCCCAGCTGCTTGCTCCCGGTGGGCAGGTCCTCACTGTCTACAACTCACACCTGGACTACCGCGAGACCTTGGAACGCGTCATCGGAGCCAGCGAACAGGTCGCTCGCACCAGCAAATTCACGGTCATCCGCAGCCACTCTCGTTGACGGACGTTTCCTGCGGTGAGGCCTGTTCCTAGCCCTGATTCTGCGGTGAAGCCTGCGCTTGCATCTGCGCTGAGGTGTGCAACTGGGTGTCAGCTCGGCGGGTTCTGGTCAGGAGCAGAACTGCTTCCCAGATGGCCGACGTGAGGATGAGCGGCACGGTCACTATCCAACACATGACGGCCAGCGCCGCCTTGGCCACCCAGCCCTCTTCTCCGATCTGCGACCAGACCGATACTCCGATACTCAGTATCAGGAAGACACCCGTAAGTGCGAGAACAACGAAGAACGTGACCTTGGCGGCCTTTGAGAATGGTGTCATTGCTTGTTGACTCTTCCTTTGTGACGATCGTCTGCACGGGTCCGGGAACGCGCTCTAGTCGCGGTTGCTGCTAGCCGCCGGTAGTCCCGAACCGGTCCGACAGAACTTCGGCCGTGGCACCGACGCCGGCCGTGGCCACCTCGCGGGGAGGCCCCTCGGCGACGATCTGACCACCGTCGGGGCCAGGACCGGGCCCCATATCGATGAGCCAATCGGAACCGGCGGCGAGTTCCATATTGTGATCGGCGATGAGAATCGTATCGCCCTCATCGACGATCTGGCGGAACAGCTGCCCGAGCACCCGAGCATCACTGGGGTGCAGGCCGTTGGCCGGTTCATCGAGGATGAACAGTGTGCGTTCACGTCGCTTTCTGGCCCGCATCACCGCGGCCAGGCGCAGTCGCTGCGCCTCACCACCGGAGAGCGTCGCCGAGGACTGACCGAGCAGCAGACCGCCCAGGCCAACTCTCTGCAGGACCTCGAAGTGGGCGACGAGACCCAGGCGTTCAGCGAATACCGTCGCCGCGGCATCGATGGACAGATCGAGGACATCCGCGATGCTCAATTCCTCGACGGTGACCTCGAGCGTTTCCTCGGTGAACCTGCGGCCCTCGCATGCGGGGCAGGTGCCGCTGGATGCCGGGAGGTGGACGAGGTCGATAGTGATGATGCCCAGACCCTCACAGCGTGGGCACCGACCGCGGGCCGTGTTGAAGGAGAACTGTGAGGCGGTGAAGCCACGGCTGCGCGCCAAAGGGGTCTTGGCGAAGAGGCTGCGGATCTTGTCGAAGATGCCCAGGTAGGTGCCGATGACCGAGCGCGGCGACCGGCCGATGGTGGACTGATCGAAGCTGACCACCCGGTCGAATGCCTCGAGGCCGGTCGCCTGTGCCCCGGCAGGTTCCCTTCGTCCACCACCGCTGCCGGGCACCACGGCCTGCGTCATCGTCTGCGGCTCCTCGTCACCGTCGAACGGGGATGCCCCGGCGGCCCTGGCCAGGCTCGCCACCGAGCGCAGCACGGAGCTCTTACCCGCCCCGGAGACCCCCGTCAGGGTGGTGAGACCACCGATGGGAAAGGACAGAGTCAGGTCGCCGAGGTTGTTCGCCGACAGTCCTGTGCACTGGACCCAGTCCCCGAATTCCTCCGGTGCCCGCCAGGGTTCGCTGGGTGCCTCATTGCGCAGGCGCACAGCGGTTGAACTCTCCCCATCGAGGGCCTGGGCGACGGGCCCGGAGAACATGAGCTGGCCTCCGCGGGCGCCGCCGCCGGGGCCGAGCTCGACGACCCAATCGCACCGGCGCACCAGCTCCATATCGTGTTCGACGAGGATGACCGTGTTCCCGGCATCGCGCAGCGCCTCAATATGGGTGAAGAGGTGGTCGGTGTCTTTGGGGTGCAGTCCGGTGGAGAGTTCATCGAAGACATAGACCATGCCGTGCAGGCCGCTGTGCAGGTGGGCTGCCAGGCGCAGGCGCTGCAGCTCACCGGGGGAGAGGGTGGCCGCCGAGCGATTGGGTGGAAGATAGCCGACGCCGAGGCGCTCGATGACTGCCGTGCGTTTGTCGAGTTCGTCGAGGAGCACTTGGGCAGCATCATCGGTGGCTGCGGAGAATCGTTTCGCCGTGTTGTGCTCCCGGTCGAGGTCGGCGGCGATGGCTGCGTGGATTGAAACTGCCAGGTCGTTGAGACTGCGGGTGGCCACCTCGGCGATATTGGCACCGCCGATCGTCACCGACAAGGCGGCCGGGTTGATGCGGCTGCCACCGCAGTCGGGGCAGACGTCGTTGCTGAGGTACTCCTCGGTGCGTGCCCTGACCGTCTCGCTGCCGGTCGTGACCATCGTGTCGAGGAGGTAGCGGCGAGCACTGCGGAACTTGCCCGTATATTCGCGGGCGACGTGGTCACGGATGTCGGCGGGATTGACCGTCAGTGAGGGGGTTTCCTCGGTGGTCAGCAGCCAGGTGCGGGTGGCAGCAGGCAGCTGGTTCCAAGGGATGTCGACATCGGTGCCCATGGCCTCGACGAGGTGTCTGAAGTTTCGACCCAGCCACCCTCCCGGCCATGCGTCGATCGCGCCCTCCCGGATGGTCAGATTCTCATCTGGGACCGCTGCTGCCAGGTCGATCTCGTGGATGCTGCCCTTCGCCGCACACCTCGGGCAGGCACCCTCGACGGTGTTCGGGGAGAAAGCAGAGGCGAGCAGCCGGCCCTGACCGTCCGGGTAGTCGCCGAAGCGGGAGAACAGCACCCGCAGTAGGTCAGAGACCTGGGAGAGGGTGCCCACGCTCGAATTCTCCGGAGGCGTGGACACAAGCTGCTTGACCGCTATCGCGGCAGGAAGACCGGTGATCCGATCAACCTGGGGTGCGGAGACCGCACCGAGGAGATGCCGGGTGAAGGGAGAGACCGATTCGAGGTAGCGTCGCTGCGCCTCTGCATAGATGGTGTCGAAGGCCAGCGATGACTTGCCGGAGCCCGAGACACCGCAGATTCCGATGAGCTGCCGGTGCGGCAGGGAAACGGAGAATCCGGAAAGATTGTGCTCCCGGGCACCGACGACGCCGATCTGCTCGGTCATTTGCATACCACTTCCTCTGGTCCGGGGACGGTCGTGAGACTGCTCCCGGACCAGAGTATCGCGGTCAGCGGCTCGCCCGATATGTGCGCCACGTGCTGATCTGATCCCAGATGACGATGACCCAGACCGCAACCACCGTGATGATCTGCTGGAAGTTCGCACCCGCGGCTGTCGTCAGCTCCGGATGCAGAACGTTCTGAGTCAGCAGCGCGATGGTGAGGAAAACGGCCATGGCCATATCGATGATCGCGCCGACAGCAAACAGCGAGGCAATCGCACGGCCACGGGACAGCTTCACCACCTCGACGATGGCCATGAGGGTCAGGAAGAACCAGTAGCCGAGCATCCATCCCGCCCCGAGCTCGGGGTTGATGAAGGGCTCACCGTTGTTGAGGTCACCGACATAGAAAAGAGAGGTCGGGATGAACGGGACCAGGGCCAGGAGGACGATGAAGATCAGGCCGAGGATCGCCTCGGCGCGGATCTGCTTTGCCTTCACATCCGTCGCGCGCAGCTGATCGACCGACCATGACTTCCTGGTGCCGTTGACCGTCTCGCTGGCACCATCGCTGAGACCGCGGTCGCGAAGAGCGAGGATGATCGTGATTGTCGCGAAGGTGACGAGCAGTGCGGTGACAGTGTTGCCGACGAGCTGGCCGATCAGCGCTCCGATCTGGACAGTGTCCTGCGTGGCGATGAAGGCAACGGCATTCGCGGTCACTGCGATCACCGCGACGAGGGGAATCACCCAGCGCATGGCCCAGACGAAGAGCGGATAGGTATTCGGTCCGATGAGGTGCTGCGGTGAGTTCGTGTATTCCAGTGAGAGCTGGACCGGATCGCCGAGCTCTTCGAGTACCTCGCGCTCGGCAGACGCGGTCTGCGCTTGCGCAGGATGATCCAGGCCGCCGAGGCGGTGCTCGACCATGTCGTCGATCGTGGCCCTGATCTCTGCCGCGATATCACCACGGGAGTTCTCCGGCAGGCGGCCGATTACGTTGTCGACGTAGACGTCGGTGAGCGCACTCATGGTGTGCCTTCTTTCCAGAGTTTCGTGATGCTGGTGTTGAGTTCCAGCCACTGGGAGTGGAGTGCTGCAGCGACCTCGGCCCCGCTGGTTGTGACGGTGTAGTACTTGCGGGGGCGGGCCTGCTCCGTGTTCCATTCGGCGCTGAGCAGCCCCTGCTTCTCGAGTCGACGCAACAGAGGGTAGAGGGTGTTGGCCTCTGTTGCGACGCCGGCTTCGGTGAGTGTCGTCAGCAGCGAGTATCCGTACTGTGGCTGACGACAGGCGACGAGGCTGGCGAAGACGACAGTTCCTCGTCTCAACTCTTGTTCGTGTGTCGCCAGTGCCTGCTCTGCATCCTCGTTCATGTTTCACACAATAGTGTGCGACACACACTATTGCAATAGGCGGGGTATAAGATTATCTGCGAGGGTGAAGACCGAAGAATTCCTGGGGAGACTATGACCGACATGATTCTCGATAGGTTCTGGGCGGAAGCGCGAAGTGCGGTGCCGACTCTTCCCGTTGCTGTGCCCGAGGCGTGGGCGTTCGGCGCGACTGCGGCACACGCGGACGAGCTGCTGACGCTTGTCCTTGACTGTGCGAAGACGGGAACTGCCTCGGCAATGCAGGACGTGAAGGCCGACGGTGAGCCGGTTCCGGAGGTCGGACAGGCGAGCGTGATCCTCGACAGCAGAGGCCAGCCACGGGCCGTCATCGTCACCACGGCCGTTGACATCGTGCCGTTTTCTCAGGTCAGCGCTGAGCACGCGTATTCCGAAGGAGAAGGTGACCGAAGTCTTGCGGCGTGGCGAGAGATCCATGAGAGGTTCTGGGCCGAGCATTGTCAGGGCGCCGACGGGTTCAGTGAAGATATGCTCGTCGTGTGCGAGCGGTTTGAGTCGGTGTTCGCGCCCTGATGGAATGAGGAAGCCCTATTGCTGAGCTCGAAAGCTGGGCACTCATCCACGCCGAACGTGCTCGCTTGGCGAGTTTTCTTGAGGGCCTCTCTGCAGAGCAATGGTAGGGGCAATCGCTGTGGTCAGACTGGACCGTCGAGCAGGCGGTTGCGCATCTTCGCGCCGCGGCCAACACCGGCAGGTGGGCATGGGATCGCAGCATTGTGACTGCTGGCTTCGGGCCAGCCAAGCACAGTGCCCGACTGCTGTCGCGATACCAGGGGTGCATTAATGCAGAGACTCCCAACATTTTCTGGCAGCCGCTCGCTACTTCGCGACAGAGGATTTCGCAGTCAACAGCAAGGCTGTCGTCAAGGGCTTGTCACTCGAAGCCCAGGATGCCGACTTCAGAAGTGGAAGCGGGCCATCGGTCGACGGGAAGCTTCTCGGACCTACGAGCCCTGCGGCTGTGCATCGTAGGTGAGCCAGTTGGTTTTGGTTCCGACTCGGTCATAGAGCACCTGCGCCGCGGCGTTGTCGTCCGCGGTGATCCACCGGACAACCGAGCGCCCCTCGGCCGCGGCGATCTCCTGCAATCGGGTGATCAGCGCTCGGCCCGAACCCGCTCCGCGAGCCTGAGAGTCAGTGAAGAGGTCGTCGAGCCAGATGCCGACCGTGCCGGTCGACGGGCGCGAGAATCTCCGGAAGTCGGCGATGGCGACGATTCGGCCGTCCGCCTCGGCAACCAGGCCCTGGCATTCGTGTGCGGAGTCCATAAGCCAGCCCCACACCCGGGAGACGATGTCCTCGGACTCCGGCAGGTGGTAGAACTCGCGGTAACCGCGGAAGAGCTCACGCCAGCGGGTCTCATCGGTCGATTCAACAGGGCGAACGGAAGTGGTTGACGAATCTGTCATGACTTGTTCGGGTCCTTCTTCACGTCTCTCGGGGTGCTTCGTATGATGGTATCGTACGAAATCGCCAAACGGGTTCCCAGTCGGGGGCCTCTGCCGATCTGTCAGCGGGGGCAGAGGTTTCGACTGTGCAGAACCCCTCGCGCCTGAAAGCGCAACGGCCAAACCGCCCGGCTGCTGCCCTGAAGAGCATCCCGATCAGGTAGGTGGCGATCATTGTCTGCCAACCCATGACCAGATTCCGCATGATCGCTCGACCACGCGACGGACCGCCGAGTGTGAGGCTGAATCAACCGATAAGGACCGAACTGATCGCGACGGCGGCGGCCCAGTTTCGATGCTCCCCAACAGGCAAGGGAATCGTCACAAATGGGATGAGTGCACCATCGCAAACGCGGTAATACAGGAGATGGCGGCAATCCAGGGGCTGATGGACTCTTCCTGGTCGACACCGAGTTCGACTTCCGCATGTGCGGCGACCGCATCGTTCGCAGCGAACTCCACCTCAATTGGATGCGCAAGGTCTTCTGAAAGACCATGTTGCTCATCCAGACGTACTCCCCACCGCCCATCGAGAATTCACCGACACCGACACCGACACCGACACCGACACCGACACCGACACCGACACCGACACCGACACTGACACCGACAGTATCCGCCGAGGCGATCGCGAGGGCGGTGTTCGGGGTTGTCGCTGGACACTGATGACTACACCCCCCGGTTGAAATGATCCATTCACCCGCACTGAGGGCACCGGCTCGAAATCACTTCAGACGTTGGCCAACATTATGGCAACGGGCTAGACCAGGGTGGCCGGCTGCTGAGCCGACCGTCGTCGGTTCACTCACCTTCTCGAGTGGTGTGACAGTTGAGAGCGGCAGCCTCTTTTGACGAGGATCTACGAGGGGCTCTTTCAGACCGAGGCCCGACTGCTCTGAGCGCCCCCAGAATCGCGACGAGGTCGACGACTTCCTGCAGCCAGGCCCCTAGAAGCGCTGGTAGAAAGCCGAAAGCGGCGATGAGCATGAGTGCGGCGCTGATGATGATGCCGAGCCAGATACTCTGCAACGCGATCCGCACCGTGTCTTTACCGATCTTCACCGCGTGCGGCAGTGAGGCAAGGGTGTCGTAGCGGTTCACGATGTCAGCCGACTCGCTCGCGGCGGTCGCACCCCGTGCTCCCATCGCAAAACCGATGTCCGCGGCAGCGAGCACAGGCGCATCGTTGAGGCCGTCGCCGATCATGATGAGCGGGCGGGGCTGCACTCCGCCGATGATGCGCACCTTGTCTCCGGGGCGACATTCTGCGTGTACCTCGCTGATCCCGAGATCCCGTGCAATCGGCACCGCCGTGGCTGCAACGTCTCCGGTCACCATGAGCGTGCGCGAAACGCCGAGTTCATCCAGATCACGAAGCGCCTGCTTGGCTTCGATGCGTACCTGATCGCGCATGACGATTGCTCCAGCGAAATGGGGGCCTGCTGCGACGTAGATCGCGAGTTCGCCCGGCATGAGTTCTGCGAGCACAACGTCGGAGGCGTGCTCGCGTACCCAGGAGGCCTTGCCCACTCGCACCACCGTCGCGTCCGGCGCGCGGGAGGTACGGAGGGCTGCGGCTACACCGTTGGTGGCGACTTCCTCGGCCCGTTCACTTTCAAGGAGTCCCAAGCCATATTTCTTCGCCGCCCCGACAACGGAATCGGCGAGCACATGCGAAGAGTACACCTCAGCCGAGGCCGCGAGCTGCAGCAACTCGTGTTGCTCGAAGCCCGGGGCAGGGAGGAGGCGTGCGAGTAAAGGTTTGCCAGTGGTGATCGTGCCGGTCTTGTCGAACGCCGCCGAGCGCACCCTCGACAGCTGTTCAAGGGTGCCGCCACCCTTCACAATCAGCCCGAACCGCGCGGAACGGCTCATACCCCCTAGGAACGCGACCGGCGCTGCAATCAGCAAGGGGCAAGGCGTAGCCACGACCAGTACCTCTGCGAACCTGGTGGCATCCCCGCTGAGGGCCCAGGCGATCCCGGCAACGGCGAGCGAAAGCACCGTGAACGGTACCGCATACCGATCCGCAAGCCGCACCACTTTCGCCTTGCTGCCCGCCGCCTGCTCTACAAGACGTACGATCTGCTGGTATTCGCTGTCCGAGGCGAGCGCCGCAGCACGCATGGTCACTGCTGTCGCCCCGTTCACCGCGCCACTCGATACTCTCTCCCCGGCGTCGCGTTCGACTGGCAGGCTCTCTCCCGTGAGCGAAGACTCGTCGAACACAGCGTGCTCAGATTCGAGGATGGCGTTCACGGGCACAAGAGTGCCCGGGCGGACGAGCAGCAGGTCGCCCACCTCGACCGCTTCGGCGGGCACGTCCTCGGTGACCGCGTCGGAGGAATGATTGACGCCACGGCCGTGGAGGATGCGGATGGCCTGTTGCGGAGCTTGACGCAGCAGTGCGGTGAGTTCCCGCTTGGAACGATTCTCGGCGTAGTCCTCAAGAGCTGTGCCCCCGGTGAGCATCAGCACCACCACGAGCGCTGCCCAGGGCTCGCCGACGAGCACCGCGGCGGTGATCGCGGTGACAGCGAGAATATCGAGCCCGGCATGCCCTTTGATGAGTTGTCGGATCATCCCGATTGCTTCCCAAGTCGCGATCAGGAGTGCAAACCCGCCCACGACCGGTCGCGCGGCGTCATCGGCAGGAGTCGCCAGGAGTATGAGACCGACTGCGGCGACCACAAGCGTAGCGATCACCAGCGGATACTCCCTGATCAGAAACGGAAAGCGGCTCATATCTCAATCGTCCCAGACCGACGTCCTGGCCGCACCGCAGGCCAGCCTCCCCTAGACACGAAGCAGACGTGACTCGGCGGGTTCAGAGCAGCAACAACACCAGCTCTGCCGCCACCCAGAAAGTGCTCACCTCCCGTGAGGTCGGCTGCGCGGAGTTTTCGTTCAACCTCGCTGAGGCCGATGCGTGAGCGTTCGATGATGAGGAGGGCGAAGTGAGACTACCCGCCGCGGCGTCTTGCCGATGGGATCGCCGCTTTGAAGGGACGACTCTGAAATACGCGCACGCCGCGCCACCTGCTGGAGTCAGGCGAGTACCTCAATGTGGTAAGGGAGCACCTCGGGCATTCCTTCACCACGATGAACATCTGCAACGATGTCAGCCCGACGATGCAGAAAGCCGCAGCCACCACTGCGCTCAGCATGTCGGAGAGGCGGATCATATCCTTCTGCGCACGGCACGAAGATGGCCCCCGACCTGAAGAATTGAAACCCAGGTCAGAGGCCGATTTCGATCTGTACGCGAGGGGGGACTTGAACCCCCACGTCCGCAGACACTGGAACCTAAATCCAGCGCGTCTACCAATTCCGCCACTCGCGCGCGACGTCCCTAAGATTAGCAGGGCGAAGCCACGTTGCTGAAAACGGTAGGGCGAGCCCGGCAGCCAGAGGGCAGCCGCGATCAGGTCGGGACGACGATCAGGCGGCGTCTATGCCCAGTGCCTTGCGCACACGTGCAACGTGGCCGGTGGCCTTGACGTTGTACTGGGCCAGTTCCACGGCGCCTTCGGCATCGATGACCAGCGTCGAGCGGATGACGCCCTGGACGACCTTGCCGTAGTTCTTCTTCTCCCCGAATGCGCCCCACTCCTCCATCATGGACTTGTCTGGGTCGGAGAGGAGATCGAAGTTCAGACCCTCTTTGTCCGCAAACTTCTTGAGCTTCTCCGGCTTGTCCGGAGAGATGCCCAGCACGACGAGGCCGGCAGCCGACAGCGCCGAGAGCGAGTCCCGGAAGTCGCAGGCCTCGGTCGTGCAGCCGGGAGTCATAGCGGCAGGGTAGAAATAGACGACAACCCGCTGCCCCTTGAATTCGCTGAGGGTCACGGACTTCCCGTCCTGGTTGACCAGGGTGAAATCCGGGGCAGTGTCGCCGACTGACAGTCGTGGCATAGTGTCTCCTCTTCTCGTGCGGAACTTTTCAGAAGTTCTCAGTTCAGGGACCACTCTAGTCCGAGACTCCGACACGGGCCGGACTCCCCACTGCGGGACGAGTTCACCGAAACTTCAGCCTCACTCGATGTGTGCGATGACTTCGCCGACAGCCACCATGTCGCCGACCTTCGCCACTTGCCTCAGGGCACCGGCCACCGGAGCCTGTACTCGGGTCTCCATCTTCATCGCTGACAGGACGGCGACATCGTCACCGGCGGCCACCTCGGCCCCGTCTTCGAGGAGATAGTCGACGAGGTTGCCGGGCACCGGAGCGTTCACAGCACCCGTGTCCGCAGCTCCACCTTCAGCTCCGGCCGAACCGGTTCCACTGGCAGCATCAGCGCCAGCACCACCGGCAGCGCCCAATGCAGCCAGCAGCGCAGCCGGCAGGCCCAGCCTGGTGAGCTTGCCGTCGACCTCGATGTCCATGCGCTGCAGTGACGACTCGGGCGTCGGTGCTGGCCGGTCCTGCATCGTCATGCGAGGGAGGAGCTCGGATTCGATCCACTGGGTGTGGATGCCCAGTTCCTCGGCGGTGAACGCAGGGTCGGTGAGGATCTCCAATGAACAGGGAAGCACCGTGGCCGGTCCCTCGACGTTTAGCTCTCCAGCCGCAGTCACGGTCCGGGCGATTGCGGTCGGGCGGTCTGGCCCGTGGACGATGAGCTTGGCAAACAGGGAGTCGAAGGCCGGCTGTACGGTGTCTCCGGCACGGACACCGGCGTCCCAGCGCACTCCGGGACCACCCGGTGCGGTCAGGGCATCGATGCGACCAGGCGTGGGCAGGAACCCGCGTCCCGGGTCCTCCGCGTTGATGCGCAGCTCGATGGCGTGCCCGCGCGGCTCGGGTGTTGAGTCCAGGGACAGCCCGTTCCCGAAGGCGATGCGGAACTGCTCGGCGACGAGATCGACACCGGAGACCGCCTCTGTGACGGGATGCTCGACCTGCAGGCGGGTGTTGACCTCGAGGAACGTCATCGTGGAATCGGCGGCGAGGAGGAACTCGACGGTGCCCGCGCCCCGATAGTCCACCTCGGCGCAGATAGCCTCGGCCGATCGATGCAGCCGTTCCCGCTGATCCGCGCTGAGTCCGGGAGCCGGAGCCTCCTCGATGAGTTTCTGGTTGCGGCGCTGGGCCGAACAGTCGCGATCGCCGATGGCCACGACGCGCCCCTGGCCGTCGCCGACGACCTGGACCTCGACATGGCGTGGGCGTTCGAGGAACTTCTCGACGAAGCACTCGGAGCGTCCGAAAGCCTCGACAGCCTCACGGGTCGCCGATTCGAAGGCGCCGGCGACCTCGGCGAGGTCGTGAACGATCTTCATTCCGCGCCCACCCCCACCATGGGCAGCCTTGATGATGATGGGCAGGCCATGTTCGGCGGCGAAGTCCTCGACCTCGGCGGCGTTCTCAAGCGGTCGGTCGATGCCCGGAGCCAGCGGGGCGCCGACCTTCTGCGCCAATTTGCGGGCGGTGACCTTGTCACCGAGTGCCGTGATCATCTCTGCTGTGGGACCGATCCAGATGAGGCCGGCGTCTTCGACCGCGGCAGCGAAATCGGCGTTCTCCGACAGGAAGCCGTACCCGGGATGCACGGCCTCCGCCCCTGACTTCTTGGCGACTGCGATGATCGCGTCGATGTTGAGGTAGGTCTCTGCCGCGTTGGTCCCCGGCAGGGAATAGGCCTCATCGGCCAGCTGGGTGTGCATGGCTTCGAGGTCCTGGTCCGCGTAGACCGCGACCGATGTGTGCCCGTAGTGGGAGCAGGCGCGGATGATCCGGACGGCGATTTCGCCGCGGTTGGCGATGAGGATCTTCGGCATGATTCAGTGTCCGTTCTCCGGTGAGTGGTCGGTGTGGTCGGCGGAGTTCTGCCTCGGGTTGCCGTCGTCGGTGACGAATCGGATCCTGACTCCGGGTGCCAGCTGTGCTGCCAGATCCGTGTCATCGACGCTGGCGATGATCGGATAGCCGCCGGTCAGCGGGTGGTCGGGGCCGAAGAGCACCGGCTGCCCGTTCGGTGGGACCTGCAGTGCCCCGGTGACAGCGCCCTCACTGGGCAGTTCGCCGGTGCGGGAGCGTTCGAGTGGGACCTCGCCGGCCAGTCTGAGGCCGACGCGATCGGATTCGTGGGTGACCGTCCATTCCTGGCTCAGCAGAGTCTTAACGCCCGCGAAGGTGAACCAGTCGTCACGCGGTCCCAGGGTCACCGACAGCTCGATCGTCTCCCCAGGTGCGGGCAGGTGCCGTTCGTGACCTGAGCCGCGGACCGGATCGACGAGGTGCGGTGCCGACTCCGGCGAACCGAGAATGACCGTGGTATCCGGCTCCAGACGTGCCGGACCAAGATGGGCCAGGGTATCGGTCGAGGCGCTGCCCAGGGCAGTCTCCGTCTCGATCCCGCCCCGGAAGGCGATATAGGCTCGGGTGCCGCGTTCGGTCATGCCGAGTTCGAGTTCGTCACCGTCTTCCAGTGCGAAAGCCTCGCCGAGGTGGTGCCAGAACTTGGCACCATCGGCAGACGTCACGGTGATCGTGGCGCAGCCCCCGGTCACAGCGGCCACACCATCACCGGTGATGGCCAGTTTCGCCCCACCACCGAAACTCTCCAGCCCGGCCGTGGTCTCGTCGTTGCCGACAAGGCGGTTCGCGTTCTGCAGCGCCGCACGGTCCGCGGCTCCGGCGCTCGAGACGCCCATGGCGGCGAAACCGGGGCGCCCGAGGTCTTGGATGAGCAGCTGCAGACCCGGACGGATGACCGTGAAGGCTTGTGCCGAGACGACGTCGTCCGGTTGGGCAGGCGAAATCTGCTGCGAGGACGAGGAAGTATCCGCGCTCGCCTCACCGACCGTCACCGATTCCCGGTCGGCCTGGCGGAAGGTCACGATGGTTCCAGGGATGAACAGGGCCGGTGGTTCCCGATTCAGGTCCCAGAGTGTGGCGTCGGTACGCCCGATGAGCTGCCAACCGCCGGGGGAGGCACGGGGGTAGACGCCGGTGAATTCCCCGGCCAGTGCCACTGCTCCGACGGGAACACGGGTGCGCGGTGAGGACCGGCGGGGCACGGTGAAGATCGGATCGTCACCGGCCAGGTATCCGAATCCGGGTGCGAACCCGGAGAACGCGACCTGCCAGGTTGCGCGCTGATGCCGGGTGACCACCTCGGCGGGCGACAGCGACAGAAGGTCAGCCACCTCGTGCAGGTCCTCGCCGTCGTAGACGACGTCGATCGTGACCTCGCGGGACTCGGTCGAGTCAGTCCCCGTGTGCTCGAGCCTGCGGATCCGGTCTGCCAGCACCGGCGCCGAGGTGCGGGCCGGGTTGAAGCGGATGAGCACGGTCCGTGCGGCCGGGACCAGCTCATCGACACCGTCGAGTGCGGCCGCTTCCAGCCCCTGGTGCAGGTCCATTGTGGCGGCCAGGTCGGGGCATTCGACGAGGAGATGGCGGCGGGAGGCGGTGTGGAAATCGAGGTTGTCGATCATTGTCGGTAGTTGCCTTCCGGTGCATCGGTGATGAACATCTTCCCCGGTGAGTGCGTGATCGCAAAGGGTGGGGCCGAGGCTTGAATGGCGACCTGGGGTGTGACTCCGCAGGCCCAGAACACGGGGATGTCGCCGTCTTGGATGGCGGGGGCGTCGCCGAAGTCGGGGGAGTGGAGGTCGGTGATGCCGATCTGCTCGGGTTGACCGATGTGGACGGGGCCACCGTGGACGGCGGGGAAGCGGTCGGTGATGCGCACTGCCTCGGCGACCTGGTGGGCAGGGATGGGGCGCATGGACACGACCATGTTGCCGTGGACCCGACCGGCGGGTTGGCAGGCGATCGATGTGGAGTACATGGGGACGTTGCGACCGGCATCCTGGTGGCGGATCGGGATGCCCGCGTCCAACAGCCCGGACTCGAAGGTGAAGCTGCATCCGATGAGGAAGGACACGAGATCGGGATGCTGGGACCAGGCAGCGCTGGCATCGTCGACCTCGTCGACGAGGGAGCCGTTCTCCCACAGCCTGTAGCCGGGGATGTCGGTGCGCAGGTCACTGCCTGGTGCCAGGGCGGATTCGACCTGCCCGGGCTCGAGGACGTCGATGACCGGGCACGGCTTCGGATTGCGCTGGGCGAAGAGCAGCATGTCGAAGGCCCAGTCAGCCGGGACCGCGATGAGGTTGGCCTGGAGCAGACCGGGAGCCAGGCCAGAGGTCGGGTCCGTGGACCCGGCCCGGATGCGCTCGCGGGCCTGTGCCCCAACCGACGTCTGTGCCTGGGCGTCAGTCATGTCCAGGCACCTGCACCTGCGAATGGTGCGATCGTGACACCCGAGGACTCGAGGAGCTCGCGGGCTGCACGGGCCATGTCGATCGAGCCCTGGCTGTCGCCGTGGAAGCAGATCGACTGGGCATCGACGTCGACGAGGCTGCCGTCGATGGCTTCGACCTGACCGGTTTGGACCAGGTGCAGGACGCGGGCGGCCACGGCCTCGGGATCATGCAGGACGGCATTGGGCTCTGTTCGGGAGACCAGCGAGCCGTCGGGGTTGTAGGAGCGATCGGCGAAGGCTTCGGCCGCGACCTGTAGGCCCGCCTCCGCGGCGACGCGGTTCGCCACGCTGCCGGCCAGACCGAGGAATACGAGGGTGGGGTCGATGGCCTTGACCGCATCGACGACGACCTTGGCCTGCGCCTGATCGGTCACGATCGCGTTGTAGAGGCCGCCGTGAGGTTTGACGTAGGCGACCGATCCGCCCACGGCCCGAGTCAGGCCCAGCAGCGCACCGATCTGGTATTCCACTTGCGCCTGCAGGGTCGCGGCAGGCACGTCGAGGGCCCGGCGACCGAAGCCTTCGTAGTCGTCATAGCCGGGATGGGCGCCGATGATGACGCCGGTCTTCGTGGCCGCCTCGGCGGTGGTTCTGATGCCTTCGGGATTGCCTGCGTGGAAACCGCACGAGACGTTCGCGCTGGAGACCAGGCCCAGCATCGCGGCATCATCGCTGACGACGCGCTCGGGCACGTTCTCCCCGAGGTCCGAATTGAGGTCGATGGTGGTGGCGTTCGTAACTGTGGTGTTCATTGTCATCCTCCGATTCCGATCATTGCGAAGATGGGGCCGATCGATTGGGTTGCGGTGTACCACGTGACCAGTGTTGCGGCGGTGCCGATGATGAGCAACCACTTGGGGTACGAATCGGTGCCCAGCAGTCGTGGCCTGAACCAGCCGATGTACATGAAGATCGTCAGGCCGATCGGCAGGATCAGGCCGTTGAAGCCGCCGACGAAGACGAGCAGAGTTGCCGGCGCGGTGCCGATGCTGAGGTAGACGATCAGGGACACGACGATGAAGGCGACAGTTGCAAGCTGGAGCGGCCACCCCTTGTCGAGGCGTTTGGAGAATGCAGACAGGAACGTCGCCGAGGTGTAGGCGGCTCCGATGACCGAGCTCAGTGCCGCGGCCCAGAAGATGGCGCCGAAGATGCGCATGCCGGCATCACCGAGCGCGGCTGCGAAGGCCTGGCCGGCAGGGTTGGCGACCTGGGATTCGAGGTCGATGACGACGCCGGAGGCGACGACTCCGAGAATGGCCAGGAACAGGATGTAGCGCATGACGCCGGTGACCAGGATGCCCGAGAGGGCAGAGCGCATCACACTCGGTGCGTTCTCAGGTCCGGTCTTGCCCGAGTCGAGGTAGCGGTGGGCGCCCGAGTAGGTGATGTAGCCGCCGACGGATCCGCCGACGATGGTCGTGATGGTGGCGAAGTTGATCGTGTCGGGCAGAAAGCTCTGTCGGATCGCCTCGCCGACCGGTGGGTGGGAGACGAACGCGACGATGCAGGTGAGGATGATCATGCCGACGCCGAGGACCATGACGACGATGTCGACGACCTTGCCCGCGCGTTTGAACAGGAAGATGCCGATCGCCAGCAATCCGGTGAGCAGACCGCCGAGTTTCGGGTCGATTCCGATCAGGGCGTTGAGGCCGAGGCCGCCACCGGCGATGTTGCCGATGTTGAAGGCGAGCCCGCCGATGACGATGAGGATCGACAGGAGTATGCCCGTACCTGGGATCGCACTGGATGCCAGTTGCGCGGCCCGTTTGCCCGAGGAAGTGATCATGCGCCAGACGTTGAGCTGAATAGCGATGTCGATGAGGATCGAGATGAAGATGGCGAAGGCGAAGGCCGCTCCCATCTGAGCGGTGAACGTCGCCGTCTGGGTGATGAATCCGGGGCCGATGGCCGAGGTGGCCATGAGGAAGATCGCGCCCAGGATCGCACTGCGACTGACCTTGACCGAAGACTTCGCTGTCTGGTCGTTAGGCGTCTGGTCGTGCGGTGTCTGTTCTTGTGGCTGTGGCATGGGGTCTCCAAGTTGCCTGGTATGTGGTCCGCTTCCCGCAGCGAGGGTGAGCCAACCGCTGTAGTGGTCCGCATCACCTCGGTGAAGCGTTAGACAATCTAGCATGGATTGTTCAACAACAATAGACTCACATCACATTTCGAAACGAGAGTTGTCTTCAGCTCCACGGGCTATTTGTTGCCTCTATCACTAGGATGGAATCGTGAACTACGAATCGTCCCTGGTCAATCAGCTCACAGGTCGCCTCATCGTCGGTGAGCTGCGTCCCGGCGCGCGCTTGTCCGAAGCCGCCTTGGCGAAGGAGTTCGACGTCTCCCGGAACACTCTGCGTGAGGCGTTCCGAGTACTGGGGGAGCAGGGGCTGGTCAATCACATCCCGCACCGCGGGGTCTCGGTGGCATCGCCGAACACCTCAGACGTCATCGACATCTATCGGGTGCGGCGCCATATCGAATGCTCGGTGCTGGAGAAGGCCCCGAAGAACCACCCAGGCGCCGAACAGATGCGCAGGGCCGTCGACACCGCACGCAGTGCCGCTGCCGCCGATGACTGGCTGCAGGTGGGGACGGTGAATATGGCCTTCCACAATGCGCTGGTCTCGCTGTCTGACAGTACCCGTCTGATGCGGTCGTTCGGGAACGTTCTCGCCGAGCTGCGGCTGGCCTTCCTCAAGGTCGAAGTCCTCGATTTCCTCCATGCACCGTTCGTTGATCGCAACCAAGAGGTCCTCGACACCTACCTCAACGAGAGCCCCAAGGCGGCAGCTGCGAAACTGGACGCCTACCTCGGCGACTCCGAACGTCAGGTCCTCGGCGCCTACGCTCGCGCCGGCCAGGACTGACGCTTCGGCCAGGGCAGACGCTTCGGCCAGGGCAGACGCTTCGGCCAGGGCTGAGTGCGAAAATCACAGCACAGGGCCCGTTGAGGCCCGACTGCTAGACTGGGAGAGACGTGTTTGTGCAAATTGCATACGCCCATGTCGGCCCAGGGCTGGCATGTCTAGCGGCAGATCCGACAGTGGTCGATCTGCAAGGAGTGCGCAATGAAGTATGCACCATATCTCTGTCCCGACTGCTACGGCCGTCTCATTGACACCGCCGCTTCTGCGGAGCCCGGCGACGGAGTCAACCTGAACCCCATGCTTGAGTGCGCAGACGGTTGCGGTGTTTCGGAGAGGGCGCTCAAGCCCTACAGGACCCGGATGAATGGCAAGGCCCGAACCCCAGGCAGGACGCCGGTCCGAACTGCGGCTAAGGCACCGGCTCGACGCCAGCACTAGCCGACTGGCACCTACCCAGCCGCGTGCTAGCGGAGACAAACAAGAAACCGCCGTTCGGATCATCCGAACGGCGGTTTCTCTGCTGTGCACCCCCCGGGACTTGAACCCGGAACCCACTGATTAAGAGTCAGTTGCTCTACCAATTGAGCTAGAGGTGCGAGCTGCGCACGTCGCGCAACGAGAATTAATATTACTCAGGTTCCCAGGGTTCATGCAAACCGAGAACCGTTTATGTGAGGTAGCTCGCATACCTGCAGGTCAAGTCCGGGACATGAACCCTCAACCCACTAATCAAAAGTCCCCCTGATCAGGCCTCGGCTGACCAGGCGTCAGAGGTACATCCCGGATCTCGACTGTTCCGCCGGTTCTGAGACCGCGTGGACGTCGCGCTCACGCAGGAGCACATATGCCTGCCCCTCAAGCTCCACCTCGGCGAGTTCCTCAGGATCGTAGAGGACGGTATCGCCGAGGTTGGTCTGCCGCACGTGTGGGCCGGCCGCGACGACCTTGCCCCACACGAGACGCTTCCCCATGCTGGCGGTTGCCGGGATGACGATCCCAGCCGAGGATTTTCGCTCCCCTGCCTCTTCACCCGGATCCAGGAGGATCCGGTCGTGCAGCATACGGATGGGCAGAGGGAGTTCAGCCACGCTTGCTGCGGCCGGAGAAGCCCACGATCAGTGCGGCCACGCCGAGGACGGTGCCGACGCCGAGTGCTATCGCCTCAGGCTTGACCGAACCGCTCTCTTCGTCGACGACGGTGGACTTGGCCTTGTTGGCGGCGCGAGTGGCCAGGACCTTCGGGTGGACGCGGCCCACAAGTTCATCGATGTTGTCCGCGATACGCTCTTCGCGCAGGCGAATCGATTCCGCCAGCTGTGTCGGTGACGCTGAGTCGACGGTCACATCTGAGGTGTAGACATTGTCAGTCATCGGGGCATGTCCTCCGGGTCGAGAATACATTCATGCACGTGACGGGGTGCCACAGTGCCTCGTGTCAAGCTTAACCGCTTGGTTCTCTCAGTGTCAGATATTGGCTGCGGAGAGCCGAAAAGTCACGACTTCGACACAGGCGTCCTCGGGCATGGTCGGAGAGTGATCGCGCAGGTTTGCCCTAGAGCCGTTGACGCTCGACCCGGCAATCAGTCGCAGAGTCTGCGGTGTCAGCTGACTCAGTCGGTGGGAACTTCGCTGCGGTGATGTCGATGGGAAGCGACCCGTGGTCGGTGTTGTCGAAGTAGGCCGGAGCAGGGCCTGGCTGTCCTTCCCGATGGGTGCGATCACGACCGGGGAGCCTGCACCGGCTGTGGTGATCACCTGGAGTTCTGAGTCGTAGGCGTCCATGCTGAGATCTGAGGACACCAGGGACCGGTGCGCTGGGCTCAGGTCTGCTTGTTGCGTCGCCCGACGAGCCAGATGATGAAGCCGACAGCGGCCATACCTGAGGCAGCGAGGATGAAGACCGGCCACGAACTCACAATCGTTGACACAACCGACTCACCGAACGAGGGCGTTGATGGTTTGTCGCTGCGAGGCTCTGGCGTGTCGCCTCCGGTGATGAGGTCCGTGTCGTCGTCAGGCACTGGTGTGTCCGGGTTCTGCGGGACGGGGTCCGAGTAGTCCGGAGGAGGGGCGTCGCCATTTCCGGGCATCCAATCGTTGCCGACATCTCCGGGAATCTGGTCGCGTGTATCGGACGAGCCGTTTCCGGTCGCAGGATCCGGGGTGGTGTTCTCACCGTCTGGTCCCTCATCTCCCGAGGTTGTTCCGGAACCGTCCGTGTCTGCCGAGCCTTTGTCGTCTTGCCCGCCGTCCTTGTCCGAGCTGCCGTCGTTACCGGCATCTCCTACGCTGTCGGAGTTGCCGGAATCAGAGTCGGAATTAGAGCCGTCCGAGGATGACGAGGAATTCGAATCAGAATTCTTCTTGGCCGAATCGGCGTCTGACGATGACGAAGCGTCAGCGTCTTTCGAATCGGCCTGTGCTGAGTCTGATGCGTTGGAGTCAGAAGACGCCTTCGATGAGGACTTGCTGTCCGAGGAGCTGCTCGAGTTCGCGTTCTTGCTGTCGGTCGAGGCGGTGGCGTTCTTCGAGCCGGTGTCGTTGCTATCTGCATTGGAGTCCTCGGATGCACTCTTATCCGCGTTACTGGACGAGTCTTTGTCTTTCCCATCGGCACCGGAAGCGTCGGTATTGTCGTCGGCGTTGGGGTTCTCATCCGCGTTCCCATCAGGGTCACTGTCGGCATCGTCGCCGGGATCTGGGGGGTACGACTCACCCGCGACGGTGATGTTCTTGCCGTTCGAGGTGAAGGTCCACGCGGGCTCGGGTGGACCGTCGAAATCTGTGAAGCGCATCGCTTTGCCGCTTTCGGCGTCAATAACTACACCATTTTTATTGAGCGAGTACTTGGCGGGTGCTTCTGCTGCTGCCTCAGGCACGGGGTTTCCGCTGTCGTCGGTGCTGCTATCCGACTCGGAACCGGCTGTGGTCGAATCGGAGGAGGCTTCTGAGTCGGTGCTGGTCTGCGTCGGCCAGCGCTTGCCAACTTCCTTCTGGGGAGGACCATCGAACTTTGCGCCCTCCCAGCTCTTAGGCATGTTTCCGGGTTTGCTATCCGGCGTCGCTAGCTTAAGTGTCTGCTCGTCCACGTCCCAGGTCGCTTTTAGCGGTTTGGCGGTCTTGCATGGAGGATCACCGTCGGTGAATTTTTTTTCGGGGCTACAAGCTTTATCTTTGGTCTCGTCCTCGTCTGCCCCAGCATCGGTGCCTTCGTTGCTACCAGACCCACCCGAATTCGCCGCAGACGTAGGATCCTTACCGTCGGCTGAATCTCCGGCTTCTGAATCAGTGTTCCCAGTCGCGGAAGCACTTGCCTCCACCTCCACCTCGGCAGAGGTGGAGGCCGCGGCGTTTGCAGGAACGACTGTGGCCGTGATCGGCAGGAATACCAGGGCAAGAGAAGTGCCGAGGGCGGCCGCTGTGCGGCTGAACTCGTGTCTAATTGGCACTGTGTTCCTTTGCGGTGAGGGCTCCGGCATCAAACATACAAGGGGGCATGACGGACAGGCACGTCGCCGTCCATCATAATGGCTGCGGCAAGGGTGAGAAAGTCATCGTCTACTTCTCGCCGGAGTCGGACGTCTTCTCATAGGCGCGAATCGTGGAATCGTTGCCGTCGACGATGGCGGTTGCGCCGTCGTCGGTCAGTGCCAACAGGTTGGTGTCTGTGCGGTAGGCGTGCTTGCCCGCCAACAGGCAGGAGGCCTCGCCAACGGTGCAGGGGACGATCGTGCCCCGCGGTTCAGACAGGTGGATGTCCTTGCTGGAGGTGTCCATGAGCAGCAGCCCGGATTCCAGGTCGAAGAGGTACGGGCCGATGTAGGCTCGCTTTCCGCCCTGGCCGCGCACCCATGACATCTCGCCGACGATGTCGGTCGTGGTGGTGACGGTCGATAGGATCGAGCCGTCTTCCAGGGAGTGGACGACGAGCTGGATGCGGTGACCGGAATTCGTCGAAGCACCCTGCTCACCCCACAGCGTGACCGCTTTGCCGTGGCCGGTAGAGACCCATTTGATGATTTGGAGCCCGTCGGCGGGAGCTTCGAGCTTGATGGAGCGTTCATCACCGGACTTGATGTTCTTCGCCTTGACCGGACCATTCCAGTCTGAGCTGAAGAGCTCGTCGTTCTCGATTGCCATGGGCGTCGACCCTGATTCGGGAGTCGGTACGTTCACGAGCCCGTCGGCGCCGAACGTGGACAGGCGGTTGCCCGACTTGATGAGGACGCTCGTACCGGCAGATGTGATGCGAGCATTCTCCGGGAGGTGGTAGGTCTTGGGCTTGTCTGCACCGTCGATGAGCGCCTTAGCCGTGTCACCGGCCTGCCACAGCAGCGCGGGTTTGCCGTCGATGATCGTGTCGACCGCGAACGTCGGGGCCTCGCTGGTCTTTCCGGAGTAACGGGTCTTCCCCGTCTCAGAGTCGAGGACTTCCAGCGTGTCCCCGTCGACGACGAGCACACCGCGATCCGAGGCGGTCACCGAGGCGTCCTTGGCGATCTTCGTCTCCCACTTCGGGGAATTGTCGAAGCCGGGGACGATGTCTTCGGTCTTGTCGACCGAGAGCTCGGAGGCCGGATTGATCTGCTTTTCCGATTCGATCGTCTGCGGTGAGTCCTGGGAACCGGCGGGGACGATGTTCGGGATGACGAACGCCCCGATCATCAGGATCACGATGCCGATGAGCACGAGGCCCGGCACGGTGATCTTCTTCAGCTGTTGCGGCGGGTTCCGCCGGGAGTGATTGCGTCGACTCGAGTGCTTGCGCACCCGAGTCCGCTTCACCTTCGGAGCCGAAGGAGCTGCAGGTCCGGAGAACGGCGTGCCCAGGGGGTAGTCCTCCCCGTTGCCCGCCTCAGCGTCGTCCTTGGCCTGTGACGCCTCCGCGTCGGCAGGTGCACTGTCCTTCGCCGAGGTGGTCGTGCTCTCTTCTGCCAAGGTGTTCGCGTTCGCTGGCGAAGGTGCGCTCGAAGAAGGGTCGCTCGACGAAGAATCTTCCTTCGACGTGGAGGGGGGTGGAGTGGGGGATGCAGGAGCGGCGGGCGCGATCTTGCCAGTCTCGTCCAGGAGGACGTCAACTTCCTGTTTGCCGTCGTCGATGGTCACGGGCACTTGGGTCGCGGTCTCCCTGGCATAGTCGCCAAGGTAGGTCATGGCCTGCCCGGTGTCGGAATAGCGACTCGTCGCACCATTGAGGGTGAGGTAGGTGAACCCGTCCTGAGAGACGGAGATCAGCGCACGAGCCATGTATAAGGTTCCTTGAGCAGTATCGACGGTGGGGCCGGGACAATCCTATTGAATACCAGCGGGTGCTCCTACCGTTTGGTCGAAACCGTTATACATCGCTACTGAATCGTTGCACGTCGGGAGATCTGTGTCTCATTGTGC
This sequence comes from Brevibacterium antiquum CNRZ 918, assembly GCF_900169145.1. GTDB lineage: Bacteria > Actinomycetota > Actinomycetes > Actinomycetales > Brevibacteriaceae > Brevibacterium > Brevibacterium koreense. The sequence continues at coordinate 44,609 of NZ_FXZD01000004.1, forward strand.
ACCATATGCGCTGTGAGTTTGCCCGGCCGCCTGAGTGAGGTTAGGATGTATCTTGCTGTCTGCACCTGTGTGCAGCGCATGTGGTGGGTATAGCTCAGCTGGTAGAGCGCCGCGTTGTGGTCGCGGATGTCGCGGGTTCAAGTCCCGTTACTCACCCCGAGCTGACAAGCCCCGGACTCCGAGAGAACTCAAGGAGTCCGGGGCTTTTCGCATCCCTGCTCCTCTGCTGGACGAGCATCGGACGGCCGTCTAGCGGACTGCACGCCTGATCGCGCGGACTGCGCAGCTGATCACAGAGCCACTCCTCTGGACTTCCGTCGGTGAAGTGACAATACTCGGTGGCAGGTGCCTTCTTCGTGAAGGACCCGATCTGTGAATCACGATTCGACGAACAGGAGACGTGCTATGAATACCCCAGAGAGCATCGCCTACACCGCAAAGGCCGAAGTCACGGGAGGCCGTGACGGTCATGGAGCCACGGACGACAAGGCACTCGACGTCGATCTGCGCAGCCCCAAGGAAATGGGCGGACCCGGTGGAGGAACCAACCCGGAGCAGCTCTTCGCCGTCGGCTACGGAGCCTGCTTCCAGGGCGCCATGGGCCTGGCCGGCAAGGAGCTCGGGGTCGATACCTCGAAGTCCGTCGTTCACTCCGAAGTCGGAATCGGCAAGGAAGGGGAGAGCTTCGGAATCAGCGTCAAGCTCACCGTGACCATCCCCGGCGCTGATCAGGACACCGCGCAGAAGGTCGTCGACCGCACCCACGAGCTGTGCCCCTACTCGAAGGCCACTCGCGGAAACATTCCGGTCGAGCTCGTCGTCAACGGCTCCTGACCAGCATGCTCTGACCATCTCGGCACCCGAGAGATCTCTCGGGTGCCGAGATGAGTGGGAGAAGAACTCATGAGTATTGACTTCGACCTCACCGTCGTCGGCAGCATCAACGCCGACATCACCGCCACCACGCACCGCCTGCCCAGCCCCGGCGAGACCGTCGGGGGAGGACAGCTCGTCTACAGCCCGGGCGCCGTCGGAACCGATGCCTCGGGGACAGCGATGCGCGAAGCCCCGACACGAGCAGGGGGCCAGCTCGATGACATTGCCGTCATCGAATCCGAGACTGGCACGGCTCTGATCATGGTCGATGGAAACGGTGCTGACCCAGCTCGAGATCTCGCTCGACCTCATCACCGAACTCGCCAGCCGTGTGAAAGGCCGATTCGTCGTCAACGCGGCTCCCGCTCTCCCTCTGCCCGCCGAGGTGGTCGATCGTGGCGATCTCATCATCGTCGACGAGACCGAGTACGCACTGCTCCCGCAGCTGAGAAACTCCCTCGGTGCCGAAGCCGTGATGGATTTCGCCGCGCAGCCCGAATTCCGCGCACTCGAACACTGCATCGCGGCCGCTGACGCTTCAGCGCCCCGCGCCGAAGCGAGTGCATCAGCCGCAGCCACCTCGACCACCAGGACGAACTCAACGTGACCGACCAGACTCCACGTACTCAGCGCTCCCTCTTCACCGGCCTGAGCGCCTTCCCACTCACGCCGATCCATGACGAGAAGATCGACGAAGCGGAGTATGTCGGCCTGCTCGAGCGCCTCGTCGCAGCCCAAGTCGACTCGATCACCCCGCTGGGATCAACCGGCTCCTACGCCTACCTGAGCACCGATGAGCGAGCGCGCGTCACCGAACTGACCGTCGCCAATTCCGGTCACACGCCCGTGCTCGTGGGCGTCGGTGCCCTGCGCACACGGGACGTGCTCGCCAACGTCGAATCCGCCCAGGCAGCCGGGGCTCAGGGACTGCTCCTCGCACCGGTCAGCTACCAGAGCCTGACTGAGGCGGACGTGTTCGAACTCTTCCGCACCGTCGCTGCCGCCACCGATCTTCCGCTCGTCGTCTACGACAACCCGGGCACCACCCACTTCACGTTCACCACTGAGCTCTACGGACGCCTGGCGGCCCTCGACGGCATCGCATCAATCAAGATTCCCGGCTTCGATGCTGCCCCGGATGCCTGGACGCAGCGTGTGGATGAGATCCGCGCCGCCGTCGGTGACCACGTGAGCATCGGAGTCTCGGGGGACGGGTTCGGCGCCGCCGGACTCAACGCCGGATGCGATGCCTGGTACACGGCCATCGGTGGCACTCTGCCGACGCCGATGGCCGACATCACCCGCGCCGCGCTCGCCGGTGAGACTGAAAAGGCCGCACTGCTGTCGGCCGCACTCCAGCCGCTGTGGGACCTGTTCTCCGACTTCGGCGGCAGCCTGCGCGTGGTCGCCGCAGTCGCCGAGCATCTCGGCCTCGTCCGCCCGCACTCCCTGCCGCTGCCGCTCCTCGGCCTCGACGACGATCAGAAGCGAAGGGTTGCCGAGGTGGTCGACCGCCTCGAACTCAGCTGAGTTCAGGCGAGGTCCGACTTCGCGGGTGCAACGGATCCGACCTTGAGATGCGGCCGGGTGCCCGCCTCGGCGGCGTATTCGTTCCCCGTCCACCGGGAGTTGGGGTATGGGCAGGACTGCGTGCCTATGAATGGATGGTTGTGGGCACAACCGTCCCACGCCCGCTTCGACCACCGGAGATCCGATGGCACATCCGCCCTCCCCGCTTCCGTCCGCACCGCACACGATCACGGCCGGACTGGCCGCACTGCTGCTGTCCACAGGAATGAGCGTGGGACTCACCGGAGTCAGCGGCGGAGCTGCGCAGGCGGCCGAGGTCCCGGATCCGATCAGCCATTCCGCCCCGGATGCGGCTCTCGAGCTCGACAGCCTGGGCTCCTACGAGACCGGCCAGTTCGATGAATCCGCGGCAGAGATCACGGCTGTCCACGGAGACACCGTCTACACGGTCAACGCGCAGGCCGCGACCGTCGACATCATCGACTTCTCCGACCCTGCCGAGCCGGAGAAGCTCGGGGAGATCACCGGGTCGGGAGTCGCGAACTCCGTCGCTATCCGCGATGACGGACTCGGCGTCATCGCACTTGAAGACGAGGACAAGACGAAGACCGGATCTCTGCTGTTCTTCGACGCCAGCACCCCCTCGGCAAAGGTGCTCGGATCCGTACCTGCGGGATCACTGCCCGACATGGTCACAGTCACCCCCGACGGCGCGCATGCGCTGGTCGCCAATGAGGGCGAACCAGCCGAGGATTTCTCCACCGATCCCGAAGGCTCGGTGACGGTGGTGGATCTGCCCGCCGAGGTGGCCGCCCCGAAGGAATCGGATGTGCACACAGCTGACTTCCACGCTTTCGAGGAGGGCGGGGCTAGGACGTTGCCCGACGATGTTCGGATCTTCGGGCCCGAGCCGCACGACGATCACCCGATCTCGCGCAATCTCGAGCCCGAGTACATCACCATTGCCGGTGACAAGGCCTACGCGACGCTGCAGGAGGCGAACTCGATCGCCGTCGTTGACATCGCCTCGGCGGAGGTCACCGATATCCTGCCCCTGGGCTACAAGGATCACGGAAAAGCCGGCAACGGTCTCGACGCCTCCGACCGGGATCCCAAAGACGCTCCCGAGACGAACATTGAGACGTATCCCGGTCTCAGGGGCGCGTACATGCCGGACACGATCTCGACGTTCTCCTCCGGTGGCACCGACTACCTGGTCACAGCGAACGAAGGCGACTCGCGTGAGTGGGGAGATTTCGTCGACGCGGCCAGGGTCAAGGACCTCGGCGATGACGGGCTGGCCCCGGTGTGCGCCGACTCGCCATTGGCCGACGAACTCAACGATGAGGATCTGGGCCGGCTCAACATCATCACCGACATGGGCCTGAACGAGAGCGGCGAATGCTATGACGAGCTCTATGCCTTCGGCGCACGGTCATTCTCCGTGTGGACCACCGACGGGAAGCTGATTGCCGATTCCGGTGACACCTTCGAGCAGATGACCGCCGAGGCGATCCCCGACTTCTTCAACTCGAACCATTCCGAGTCGAACTCCGAAGGTCGCAGCGACGACAAGGGTCCAGAGCCCGAAGCGCTGACCGTCGGCGAGGTGGGGGAGACGACTTACGCGTTCCTCGGCTTCGAACGCGTCGGCGGAATCGCCGCTTTCGACCTCAGCAACCCGTCACAGCCGGAGTTCGTGACCTACTTCAACAACAGGGACTTCTCCGTCTCGGTCGAGGACGAGATCGAGGATGCCTCAGACCCGGGCGCACTGCTCTCGAGCGCCGGTGACCTGGGACCTGAAGGACTCACGTTCCTGAACAGGGACGAGTCTCCGAGTGGTGAGGCGGCGCTGGTCGTCGGCAATGAAGTCTCAGGCACCACGAGCCTGTACTCGGTCGCCGATCTCAAGGACGACGACAGCGGGGACTCGGAAGCGGGATCGGACTCGCAGGCTGCAACGGGTGCTGATGGCGCCGCGGCAGACTCCGACTCTGAGGCCGAGGGCTCCGGCTCGGCCGCTGACGGCACGCCGGTGAGCGCAGACGCGGATGCGGACTCCGGCGGGTCCGGTTCCACGAGTGCCGGTTCGAACGGCGCGTCCGGAAGCGGTGCGGAAGCATCAGCTGAGGGAGCAGATTCGGGCAGCACCACCTCGGCGGGTGGAAGTGCCTCGGTCGAAGGGCCTGAGGGCAATGCCTCAGTCGACGACGATGGCAAGGATGACAACGGCGGCTCACTGCCGAAGACCGGTGCCGACCTCGGTCAGTACCTGCTCATCGGCGGTATCGCTTTCGCGCTCATCGCCATCGGAATCATTGCGTTCATTGTGACCAAGCGCCGTTAGATGTCACTTGACTTTGCATCAGGTCCTTCCCGGCTGCCGGGAAAGTGGTGACAGCACGACTTGCGCCTTCTCTGTGGTCTCCACATCGCACCGGTGGCCTGACTGCATACTCAGCGGCCGCATCAGACAGCCACCTAGAGTTCGGTTGTTCTCAGCCCCGAGGTTGGTGCACCCCGAGCTCGAAACCACCACCGTCCCCATCCCGCACGCGGGAATCAACCTTCGTTTTCACGATTGACCAGCGTCTCCAGCCAGTGCCGCCGATTCAGCTGGTTCGGCGTCAGTCGATCTTGCCGATGGGTTCGCGCTTCTCGGCCTGGAACTGGTCCTCGGCGCGACCGCGCGCCCAATAGGCGGAGATCGACAGCAATTCGCGTGGCACCTCGTGTTCTTTGAGCACCCGTCGGATCGTCGTGATCGTCTCCCGCTCACCATGGGCGAAGACCTGCGGAGTGCCCTCACACCAGTCGAGGCCGCGAACAGCGGCAATGAGCTCATCGTCGTTGTCGACCCAGACCACAGAGACGCCAGCAGGAGTCTCGGGAAGCAGCCGGTCGGCTTCGTCTGCGACGGCAGCGATGACGATTCCCCTCGCCTGGGTGTCCATGGCCTCAACCGCCGTGCTCACTGCGGGGATCGCAGTGTGGTCGGCGATGAGCAGGTGCCAGGGAGCGACAGGGTCGGGTTGGTATTTGCCGCCGGCGCCGACCATGACGATGGTGTCGCCTGGCTGGGCCATCGTGGCCCAGGGCCCGGCAACGCCCTCGCCGCCGTGAATGACGAAGTCCAGCGACAGCCACTTCTCGTCTTCGTTGATCTCCCGCACGGTGTAGGTACGTTTGCGGGGCAGCTTCTCGGGAGAGTTCTCCCGCAGTTCAGTCAGATCGTAGGGTGGGGTCAGCCCGTGCTGGGGATCGGCGAACATGAGTTTGACGTACTTGTCCGTCGCCTCATTGTTCGAGATCGCGTCGAAACCGTCTCCGCCGACCTTGATCCGAATGAGATTCGGGGTGATCTTTGCGACCTCTTGCACCGACATGACCGCCTGTGGGCGAGGCGGTCGAGCTGAGCGTTCGGGCGTGCTGGGAGTAGTCGACATTGAGAGCCTTCCTAAGGGATAAGTTAGCCTCACCTTAGCAAATGACCATGTCAGACCCTGTCAGACGGCTCTCTGGGACCAGTCCTCACGCAGCCGCCGCAGTCCCTTGAGCGCCTTGGGGGAGTCGACGTATTCGACATCGGGCAGGGGCGAGTTCGGACTCTTGCACAGGAGCATGTCCTCGGGGTCCATCAGCGCGATCCGTTTGCCGTCCTCTTCCAGGCGGCTCATCGCCTCGGTGAACATTCGTCTGGCCACTCCATTGATCTCGTTGACACGGCGCAGGTCCAGGACGACGACCTCGACGTTGGATTCGGGAGCATCCATGGTCCTAATGACGTTTTCGGCACCGCTCCACTGGATGAGGCCCTGCAGGCTGCAGATGCGGACCATGACTCCCTGAGAGTCCACGAAGCGGCGGTCACGGCGAATGATCGAGCGAGCAGGTTCGGGAGCGTCCATGATGTGCAGACTCAGCTCACGTGAGAGCGTCCGGAAGATATTGGCTCCGCGAACACTCGTCCCGTGTTTGTCCAAACGCGGAGAGAAAGTCGCGATTCCGACCTGCCCGGGCAGGACCCCGAAGACTCCGCCGGAGACACCGGACTTGGCGGGCACGCCGATCTCAGTCATCCAGTCACCGGCAGCGTCGTACATGCCGCAGGTCATCATGACACCGAGGACCTGTCGGTTCACACGGGGAGAGAGCACCTGCTTGCCGGTGATGGGGTTGATCCCGCCAGCGGCCAGAGTGGCGGCCATGATTCCCAGATCCTTGGTGGTGATGAGGATCGAGCATTGGGCGATATAGCCCTGGACCACCTCGTCGGGTTGGTCGGTGTAGACACCGTAGGACCGGAGCATATTGGCGATCGCGACATTGCGGTAGGCCTCACCCCATTCGCCCTCGGCCACCGAATCGTCGACGCGCAGCTGTCGGCCGGCGAACTCGGACAGACCGGCACGCACGATCTCGATCCGCTCGGCCAGTGAGGTTCCCGGCTCGCCCAGGAGCGAATGTGTGACCATGGCACCGGCATTGATCATCGGGTTGAGCGGTTTGCCGGACATCTTGTCCAGGGAGAGTTCGTTGAAGGCCTCTCCGCTGGGCTCGACGCCCACCATGTCGAGGACCGCGGCCAGCCCTTCCTGCTCGATCGCCATGCCGTAGATGAAGGGCTTCGACATCGACTGGATAGAGAACTCGAAATCCGAATCACCGGAGGTGTATTCGACCCCGTCGAGGGTGGAGAGGCAGATGCCCAGCTTCTCTGGGTCGGCCGCAGCCAGATCCGGAATATAGTCCGCGTTCGCACCGGACCGGTCTGACCTGTGACGATCGAGCGTCTCGTCCAAAAAATCAGGGATAGGGGATCGCATTGCACCTCCTGGAGTGTGATGAAGTTCGGTTGGTTGTGCTGGGGGCCGCAGTTGCCCGACTGCTATTCTCACACACCCATGCAGGTGGGGAGCCGACTGCGGCGGGGCCGCAGGCAGCTGGAGTGTGTGGCAGAACTGGCACCAGATTGTCACCGGCACCGCAACGTCGCATCATACGGTGAGAAGATGCCGAAGCCAATCAAGATCATCATCGCCGGTGCCATCGGATTCGCAGCGATTCTCGTGGTCGTCGTCATCGTGTCCTCGATGATCACTCGGATCTCCGATCTGCCGCCGGACCGGGTCAGACTTCCCCAGCAGGCGCTGACTCCTGAGGAGATCACCGTGACCGCAGCGCCGCAGGCCGATGGAACACTGCAGGTGAGTGAACGCCTGATCTTCGATGCTCCCGAAGGTGCTGACCGCCCGATTCTCTGGTATCTCGGCGGCGACTCGATCGGCTGGCCGGCAGGAGACGGCGATGTCCCGCGCTACGCCGTCATGCCACGGGCCTCCGAGGTCTCAGCCCGGGAGGTGGACACGGTTGAGGAGTCGACGAAGAACGATCCCGTCGAGGTTGCCCAACTGAACGTGACGCGTGACGATTCCGATGTCGATGATCTCTTCTACGATGACGTCGGCTATGAGTTTGCGAATCCGCATCCGCCCGGTGAGAACGTGATGTGGACCAAGGGTCGCCACGTCGTCGACGTCTCCTACGTCCTTGATGACGTGTACCTCAACGTCGAAGGACACGAGCTCTTCGTCCTGCCGTTGCAATTTCCCTCTGGCTCGAATGAAGCGCCGAGCATCCGCACCGTCTCTCTGGAAGCAGGCGGTCCGATCCGGTGCCTGCCGGACAATATGGAGTTCGAGCCCGACGCTGACTGCAGTGGGTTGGACAAGCATCGCTTCGCCGAGGGTGGGACCAGACTCACCTGGCAGGAGGACATGACCAGCAGCATCGGTGCCATCGGGTTCGCAGCCCCGGACACCTTGCAGACCGAGCCGATTCCCGTCTACGAACATCGAAGGAATTGATCATGGGGCGTAGAATTTCGAGAATCCGACCATCGAAGTGGGCAGTGGGCACGGCAGCACTCTCAGCGACTGTCCTGGCCACCTTCATGGGCGCGGTCACCGCCGATGGTGTCTTAGCCGCACCCAACCCGTACATGGGGGATGCCGCCACGCACACCATCACCATCGACTCCGATGGCAGCTATCGCGTGCACATCGACCAGACCATGGAACTGGCCCGGGACTACGACTTCACCTTCGGCGGCATGGTCCACGACGGCTTTCGCCTGCCCGACACCGAGTCCGTGCTGCCGCCCTACCTTCGTGCACAGTACTCAGACCCCGCGATGACCATGGATGGTGAACCCGCCGAGGTGGACGTTGACCATATGATCCACGCCGTCAGCATCTCCGCCGAGGACGAATTCACCGAAGGAGAGCACGAAGGCACCGTCGACTACCAGGTCACCGGCGCGGCAGTCGGTTCCGCTCAGGCGAAGACGAATGCCGGGGGAGTTGTCGTCTACTTCCGACCCTTGGTGTCCGGGGACGTGGTCGTGAAATCAGGCGAACCGATCTCCGCAGTCGAATGCGAGGACTGGCCGCCGAAGGGCGAGCCCTGCGGAACTAAGTCCGGCGACGAGTGGCTGATCGGGCGTGGCGAACTCGCGGAGACCGACGCCGTGCGGATCAGTCTCGACACTGAGGAAGCAGGCCTCATCGAGCCGACGATCGACTCGACGAAGTGAGGGTCGGCAGGCGCGAGGTTCGCCGTCGTCCTTGCGATAGTTCACACCGGATCACTGGCCTTCTCCGCTGTCTCAGCACCCGGTGGTGTCACCACCGACCTGAGTCACGCGAGCTGTGCTCCGCCTGAGCCCGCAGCCCGGCCTGAGGTTGAAACTCCGTCGAGGCGCAGCACGGTCTGAAGCAGCACCTCGATTCCGGGCAGGATGTCAGCGAGTTCGGTGAATTCCTCGGGACAGTGGCTGCGACCATCACGAGAGGGCACGAAGATCATGCCCACCTGCGTCTTGGCGGCGATGATCCCCGCGTCGTGCCCGGCACCGGAGAACATGGTGGCGCGTGTATGGCCAAGGTCAGTGGCCACCTCGGCGATGGTTGAGGTGATCGGTTCGTGCAGGGGCACGGGCGCATCGTCCGTCGTCCACTCCATCTCCACATGCACACCGCGTTTGTCAGCGTTCTGGCTGGCGGCATCGGTGAGCCGCCGCTGTGCCTCCTGCAGCCATGAACCGTCGGGGCCGCGGAATTCGCCTTCGACGCTGGCGTTGGCCGAGACGACGTTGACGGCCTCGGGTGTGAATTGGATCTGACCACTGGTGCCGCGAGTGTTCGTCCCGGACTCTGCGATCGATTCCACGGCGAGCACGGTGCCGGCGGCTGCACACCCGGCGTCGGCTCGGACATCCATCGGGGTCGTGCCGGCGTGGTCCTGGCGACCGGTGAAGAGTGCCTTGAAGTGGTTGATCCCGGTGATCGTCTCAACCACACCGATCTGTTTGCCCATCCGCTCCAGCTCCGGCCCCTGCTCGATGTGGAGTTCGAGGAACGCGGTGACCTTCGAGAAGTCGTAGCGTGCATCGAGGAAGGCTTCGGGGTCGATGCCGGAGTCGGGCAGGGCCTCGGCGAGGCTGCGGCCATCGGTGTCCGTGGCAGTCAGAGTGGTGCGGTCGACGAGTCCGGTCATCGCTCGGGAGCCGACGCAGAAGAAGCCGAAGTCGTTGGGTTCCTCGTTGAAGAAGACCACGACCACGAGGTCATGGTCGAGTCGAACGTCGTTCTCCCGCAGCAGGCGCACAACCTCGATGGCGCCGAGGACACCGGTGATCCCATCGAAGCGTCCACCACCATCAACGGTGTCGGTGTGGGACCCGAGCATGATCTCTCGCCCACCTAGGCGACCGGGCAGCACCCCGATGACATTGCCGGCACCGTCGACCCGAGTCGCCAGGCCCGCATGCTTCATCAGTGTTAGAGCGTAGTCGCGGCCGGCGATGTCGAATTCGCTCAGCGCTCGCCTCGTCCAGCCCGGTCGGTCCGAGTCGACGAGGGTCGCCAGCTCGGCGAGTTCGGATTCGAAGCGTTGTGCTACCGGGTTGATCGTGCTCATCGTTGAGCCTTTCTGATGGTGAAATGTGTCTGCCGTGGTGCGTCAGGCCTGGCCCACACCCAGGGTAGCGTTCTCTGCCTTGCGGTACCGGCGGTTCCTGCCGCCCAAGACCACCGATGCCAGCAGGGCGGCGATGACCGAGGCGCTGAGGATCGCGACCTTCGCATGATCGTGTTCAGGGGAGCCGGGGGTGAAGCTGAGTTCGGCGACGAGGAGGGAGACCGTGAACCCGATTCCTGCGAGCAGGCCCACCCCGGCCAGATCGGGCCACTTCAGGCTCTGGTCCAGTCCAGCCGACGTGAAGCGGGTGACCAGCCACGTCGAGGTCAGGATCCCCAACGGTTTGCCCACGATCAGGGCCGCCATGATCGCAAAGGTCAGCGGTTGCCTGAACGCCGTGGCCAGACCCTCGAGTCCGCCCACGGCGACACCGGCGGCGAAGAAGGCGAACACGGGGACCGCGAATCCCGCGGACAGTGGGCGCAGGCGGTGTTCGATCACCTCGGCGAGGTTGGGCCTGAGACCCTGATCTCCCTTCCGCCTGCGTGCCAGGGCGGGGATGGTGAACCCGAGCAGCACACCCGCGATCGTCGCATGGACACCGGAGGAGTGCATGAGCGCCCAGGCGATGAGTCCCAGCGGCAGCAGGATGACCCACGCTGCCCAGGCTTTATCGACGAAGAATGTTCTGAACCGGGAGGCGATGAGTCCGTAGACGATGATGACCGCAACAGCTGCCAGGAGGGGGAAGAGGGTGATGGTCTCGGTGTAGAAGACGGCGATGATGCCGATCGCCAGCAGATCATCGACGGCGGCGAGGGTGAGGAGGAAGATACGCAGCGACTTGGGCAGGTGGGAGCCGACGATCGCGAGGATCGCGACGGCGAACGCGATGTCCGTTGCGGTGGGTATCGCCCATCCGCGCAGCAGCTCCGGGTGGGAGACCATGAGCGCCGTGTAGATGAGGGCGGGGACGATGACCCCGCCTGCGGCGGCAGTGATCGGGACGATGGCTGTGCGGAAGCTGCGCAGATCCCCGTGGGTGAATTCGGTCTTCAGCTCCACTCCGACGAGGAAGAAGAAGATCGCCAGCAGTCCGTCGGCGGCCCAGGTTCCCAGACTCAGCTGCAGGTGCCAGGCAGCGATGCCGACCTCGACGTCTCTGAGAGCGAAGTATGAGTCCGCGAGCGGAGAGTTCGCCCAGATGAGAGCAGTGAGGGCGGCGAGGACGAGGAGTCCGCCGCCCACGGTGTCCTTGCGCAGGGACGTGAATAGGCGAAATCCGCTGGTGGTCGCGGTCGCTGGAGATGATGAAGTCACGATGGGTCCATTTCGTTGCCGGAAGATGTGCTTCTCCGGCCCGAAACGTATGCGGGTGCTCTGAGCGAACAGTCAGTGATCGAGCGCCGAGGCGGTCGTGCTCATGACGGTCTGCTCAGAGTATGGGCCGGAGTTGGTCTCCGGCCAGAAGTGGAGCTGTGCCCGACATCATCGGTCCCCACGAGGTGATGTACCCATTTGTGCCTGAGTGCCCAAGAACCCACACCTTCGGTGTGAATACGTCGTCGGGCATCGTGGGAGTCATCACCGTCAGTCTACGCGATTTCGGAATGTTCCGACGGGGCCGCGGGTCAGCTAACGACCTTCACACCTCAGCCCAGCGAGACGCCGGTGCCGTGGAGGCTGATCGCCAGGCCGGCATCGGTGGCCTTGATGTCCGTGAGCTCCAGGCCGGCGGGCAGGAAGTCGAGGTCGATGACGATGTTCGATATCGACGAGGTCAGAAACGAGGGAATCGAGTCGATGTCGACCTCCGCGGATCCGAGTCTGATCGTCGTGGCATTGACCACGACCCGCCGCGACTCTGCCTTCGGATCGATGCCGATGAGCAGATCCTGTCCGAGTAGTGAGCCCTTGAGGTAGAGCCCGCCGTCGATCGTGGTGAAGGACATGCCGCTGGGCAGCGAGGCATGTTCGGTGGCCAGAGCGTCGATCGTCGCCAGCGGAATCACCGCGCTCGCCTCAACCGTGCCGATCGGTCGCGAGGTGTCAGTGGGAACGTCGAAGAGCTTCGCATCGACGTCCGTGAAATCGACGTTCTCATACTGCGCCTGATCAGCAGTGACATGGACGGTGTTGAGCTTTCCGCCGGCAATCTGCGTCAGCACGGGGAAGCCCTCGACGTTGACATCGGCATCGCCGTAGGGCTCGAGGCTCGACGCGATCTTCGACTCGGTGGTGAAGTCGACGACCCGGTCGGCGGCGATGAAGCCGATGAGCAGCGTGACCACGATGATGATCGCGGTCATGATGAGTTTCGTGCGACGCTTCCTTCGCCGAGGTGGTTCGTGCGGGTACTCCAGAGTTCGAGCCGTCGTCATGGGCACCATTGTCGCGTACTGCGATTGCCCGTGTCGCCGTGGGGCCGGCTCACTCTTCGACGATGACCACGTCGAGGGTACGCGGACCGTGGACCCCCTCGACGCGTTTGAGTTCGATATCGCTTGTCGCCGAGGGACCGGAGATGAACGTCAGCGCCGCCTCCGGAGTCAGCCGCGCGATCCCTTCAGGGACGATATCGACGACGTCGGCGACGCGGACGACACACACGTGATGATCGGGCACCAGCGTGATCGCCCTTCTCCCGCACTCCGGAGACCCGTCGAGGACGATGGTTCCGGTCTGCGCGATCGCCACCGCCGAGGCGGTCACCACCGCCGCCTGTGCGTCGAGTTCGGGAATGCTCAGCTCCTGACCGGGAGCATCGACGGAGATCTCACCGGAGAACTCCTGCAGCCAGGACTCGTCGAGTCCGCGGGGCACGACGATGTTCGACCCCGACTCGAGGAGTCCTGCGATGGTCGCGGCAGGGTCACCGCTGACACGGTGGACGTTGGCCTTGTAGTCCTCAAGCCGGTCGATGAGGAGTGCGATGAGGTCCTCACCGGAGTGTGTGCCGGTGCGCAGATAGTCCGCGCTCTGATTGACCATGCCCCCGCCGGCTGCGGGAGTCCTCGAATCGGCGTCATCTGTGTTCTCATCCGTGCCGTGGCCCGCGCCGGTCCTGGACCCCGCGGCAGCTGAGGGTGAAGCGGCGGGTACGGTCCCGGAGGCGGATGAGACGTACTCGCCCCCACCTCGGCGACCGAGGGCCTGATTGATGCGGCCAAGGATCTCTTCGCGTGCGGTGTCCGTCATTTCTCGTCGTCCTCTTCCTCTGCACGGGCCTCTTCCTCGGAGCGGGCCTCATCTTCGGCCCACATCGCTCTGAAGCTCTTCTCCGGCAGCCCGGGAATGTCACGGCTCGAGGTCCAGGCTCCCGCGATGCCAGGCAGCGAGTTGATCTGATTTCCACCGGTGGCCTTGTGGGCGAGGGGCAGACCGGATTCGGCCGCTGCCATCCGCTTGCCGTCGCCCATCATCCACGACGCACCGGTGAGCGCGGTGTCGAGTTGGGAAGAGACGGGGGAGTGGTTGGCTTTGACGTCCTCATTGCGCAGGTGGACGAGGATCTCGGGAATGTTGATCTTGACCGGGCACACGTCGTAGCAGGCTCCGCACAGGCTTGAGGCGTAGGGCAGTGAGCCGTTCTCTTCGACTTCGATACCGGTCATCAGCGGTGAGAGGATCGCGCCGATCGGCCCTGGGTAGGTCGATCCGTAGGCGTGTCCGCCGGTGCGCTCATAGATGGGGCAGACGTTCATGCACGCCGAGCAGCGGATGCAGTTGAGTGCCGTGCGCCCGTGCTCGTCGGCCAGGGCGCGGGTGCGTCCGTTGTCGAGGAGGACGAGGTGGACGTTCTGCGGGCCGTCGCCGGGAGTCTTGCCGGTCCAGAAAGAGGTGTAGGGGTTCATCCGCTCTCCGGTCGATGACCGGGGCAGCAGCTGCAGGAAGACCTCGAGATCGTCGAAGCTGGGCAGCAGCTTCTCGATGCCCATCACCGTGATCAGGGTCTCCGGCAGGGTCAGGCACATGCGGCCGTTGCCCTCCGATTCGACGACGCCGAGTGTCCCGGTGTCGGCGATGCCGAAGTTCGCTCCGGAGATCGCGACCTTCGTGGTCAGGAACTTGTGGCGCAGATGTCGTCGGGCCGCCTCGGCGAGGACGGCGGGCTCGTTCGTCAGCTCACCGGCGTCGGGCATCTTCTCCATGAAGATCTCGCGGATCTCGTCGCGGTTGCGGTGGATGGCGGGAACGAGGATGTGGCTGGGCTTATCGTCGCCGAGCTGGACGATGAGCTCTGCCAGGTCGGTTTCGAAGGCATCGATGTCCTGGGTTTCGAGGTGCTCGTTGAGCCCGATCTCCTGGGTCGCCATCGATTTGACCTTGATCACCTCACGGCGCCCGTTCTCAAGCACAGGAGCGTTGGCTTCGACGAGTTCGGTGACGATGGCGTTGGCCTCGTCGGCATCCCGTGCCCAGTGGATGACGCCGCCTGCTGCCGTGAAGTTCTTCTCGAACTCGGCCAGATACTCCGGCAGGTTCTCCATCACGTGATTCTTGGCCTGAGACCCTGCCTCCCGCAGGGCCTCCCAATCGTCGAGCTCGGCGACGACCTCGGAGCGTTTGTCCCGAATCGTCGCGGTCGCATGTCCGATGTTGTCGCGCAGCTGTTGGTTCGACAGATGCTGGTGTGAGACCTTCGCGAAGGACTCGTCTTCGACGATATTGCCCTGCCCGCCGGGGATCTCATGGTCGTGGCGCGTGGACCGCAGCAGCGGCATTCCCAGAAAGGTCATCGCAGACTCCCTCCACTCACGGTTGCTCCTTCACTTTGGACACGCAATGGGTCCTCCTTGGTCGAAGCGAGGATCCGAGCCAGGTGGACTGTGGACTGCCCGACTCTCAGGCCCGACTGGACCGGGCTCGGTTCCGTCGGGCGGGTGCTGTGTCCGCTCGACTTCAGATGATCGTCGTCACCGGCGCCGACGACAGCTGTGAGGTGATCGGTATTGTCATCGCTGGGGTCATTTGAGCTCGTGTGCTTCACATGCACGGCCGTGACGTCGGGGGCGCCCTCGAAGCTCCCGGTGCGTTGGAAGCGGGACATTCCGCCGCCCATGTGCAGGAGGCAGGACGCGTCTCCGCCGGTGCACACCTCGGCGCCGGTTGACTGGACGGTCCGGATCTTGTCGGCGAGCATCGCGGAGGAGACCTCCGGGTTCTTCACCGAGAACGTCCCTCCGAAGCCGCAGCAGGAATCAGCCAAGGGCAGTTCGACGAAGTCGATTCCCTCAACGGAGCGCAGCAGGTCACTCTGCCGATCACCAAGACGCAGCAGCCGCATCCCGTGGCACGAGGGATGGTAGGTCACGCGGTGGGGGAAATACGATCCGAGGTCCGCTGCGGCATCCGTGACGCCTTGGACATCGGTGAGGAACTGGGAGAGTTCATAGGTGCGTCCGGCCACCTCGGCGGCTTCCGAGGCCAGGGCATCGTTGCCCATCCGGCTGGCGACCATGGGCTGCTGGTGTCCCAGGGAGGCCACACAGGAGGCGGAAGGGGCGACGGCGACGTCCCATTCGGTGTCGGTGAAGGCCCGAACGTGGTTGGCGATGACCGGTTCGGCCTGCGCGAATTTGCCGGAGTTGATGTGCATCTGACCGCAACAGGATTGCCCCTCGGGGAAGATCACCTGATGTCCCAGCCTGCGCAGAATCGTCACGGTCGCCTGGGCGACCTCCGGGTACATGGCATCGACGATGCACGTGGCGAACAGTGCAATCTTCATCTGACCTCCAAGCCGAGTTGCCTGCAGTGCCAAGAATCGGATCCGGGGCATGGCCTCTGGTGGAGGTCGATCGAATGCGACGGAAGTGGTTCTTGTCACAAATGTGGTCAGACCATACCATAGGGGGAAGTTCCCGCAAAGACCTCAGAGCTGATGACGTTGACACCGCGCAGAGGCCGGGCCTTCGAGCGGACTCCAGGACGGCGAAAAGGCAATTACGATGAATAAGGCTTATGAAATAGTCCTTGCCGGAATCGAGTGTGCATTCCTCGATGGCTCCCTCACCCTGGGTGACCGTCTGCCGGGGGAGCGGGCCCTGGCTGAGCGCTTCGCCGTGTCCCGATCCAGTGTGCGTGAGGCCATTCGCATCCTCGATGCTGTCGGCCTCATCCGCTCCGGCGTCGGATCGGGGCCAGGCGCCGGATCGGTCATCGTCTCCGAGCCCTCGGTCGGCTTGTCACGGGCATTGAAGCTGCACGTCTCGGCCCGACACATCGCCCCCGCAGATGTGCTGATGACTCGAGTCGTCCTCGAATCCGATGCGGTCGCCACCGCCGCAGAGGCTGTCGCCGCTGCGAAGTCGGCCGGTGTCGAAAAGTCGGCCGACGCCGAGGAATCGACTGACGTCGAAGATCCAGCGGGTGTCGGGATGTCGGCGGCACGCATTCCCGGCCTCGGCGACATCCACCTCAAGAGGGCTGAAGAGCTTCTGGCCAGGATGCGCGAACCCGGCATCGTCAAGGAGAGCTTCCACGATCTCGATGCCAGATTCCATCGTGAGCTGTGTGCTGCAGCAGGCAACCCGGTCACCGACATCATCCTCGCCTCACTGTCGAGCAGCATTGTTGACTATGTCTCCTCCGCGGCCGCCGCGACTGAAGACTGGACCTGGGTGCAAACCGAGCTCACGAAGCAACACGCCGGTCTTCTCGACAGCATTCTGGCCGGCGATGCTGACCGTGCTCGGCGTGAATGCGCGGCCCATATCCACTGGTTTGCCAGGACCACCGGCATCGACGCGGCGGGAACGTGACCAAGGCAACATGCACCTGACCATAGGATTGGAACCATGAACTCTCAGCGCACACAGAACATCAGGACCGTCTCCTCGCGTCTCAACTCATTCCACTCGGCAATGTACTTCTCCGAGACCGTGGGGCAGGAGTATGCCAAGCACGGAGTCGAACCAGGAGTCGAAGCGACCCTGGCGGCACGATCTGCTCCATTGGGCCGCGTGAATGCCGGGGTGGTCAGCGCCGCCTACTACAACTACTCACATGCCTTCCTCTCAACCCAGTTCCCGAAGCTGTGGGACAAGGTCTCACCGGAGACCATGGTGCAGGCTCGCTTCGATGCGGTGGGGGTCTTCATGGCCGAACTCTTCGAATCCCGAGAGGACATCGCCCTGCTCACGGAGGCGGCCACGGAGTTGGCCACAGCCATGACGCCGGTGCTGGCGAACATGGACTTCTCGGGTCGGGCATTGGCCCAGGCAACCGCGGACGCGCTCACCGCACATGCACCGAACACCGCGTTCGAGCAGCTGTGGGCGGTGGCGACCATTGCCCGGGAATTCCGCGGTGACGGACATGTGGCCGCGCTGGTGACAGCAGGCGTTCCCGGGATCGACGCGCTCATGCTCGACGTCGCCACGGGCGCTTCGTTCAAGCCGCGTGCGGCCCAGAAGACTCGTGGATTCACCGACGAGGAATGGAAGAGCGCACAGTCGCGCCTGGCCGAGGCCGGTCTCATCACGGTCGGTGCAGACGAGCGTGGCTTCGACCTGCCAGCCATCACCGACGCGGGCCGCGATCTCAAGGAACAGGTCGAGCAGCTCACCGACGGCACGGTGGCCGCGGCCTGGTCGGCACTGAGCGATGAGGAGATCGAGGCACTCGTGTCTCCGAGCCGCAGCCTGATCAAGGTGCTGGCCCAGTCGGGAGCCTTCCCCGCCACGGTCTTCGCCCAGCCGGCCAAAAAGACCAGCTGAGCGTCAAGACCAACGGAAGGTAAAGACCAGCTGGGCGCTACGACCAGCTGAGCCTCAGCGTCGGCTCAGGGTCGAGCCGATGCCCGCTCCACGTGTGAGCGGGCATGCTCGATCGCGCTGGGCAGATCATCGAAGAGATGCCTCTTGTCCCTGAGCGCACCGAGCACACCGACGTGGCGGAACAGTTCGACGTGGGAGTCCTTGACCCCCTTGATGAGAACCGTGATTCCGCGGCGCTCGAAGGTGCGTACCACCTCGGCGAGGATGCGTGCACCGGAGGCGTCGACGAGCTCGAGCTGGGACATTCGCAGGATCACTACGACGATCCCGTCGAGTTCCATGACTTCGTCGAAGACCCGGTCGGATGAGGCGAAGAACAGCGGCCCATCGAAGCGCACGATGGAGATCGAGTCATCGCCGGGGTGGGCGGAACCCTCGGCAGAGACCTCTTCGATCGTCACTCCGGTCGCCCGGGACAGGTTGCGCAGTGCGAAGGCCGCGGCCACCACCATTCCGATTCCGACCGCGATGATGAGGTCGAAGGAAATCGTGATCAGCGCGGTGACGACGAAGCCGGCGGCATCGGAACGCGTCGAACGAATGATGGCACGCACGGTGTTCAGATGAACCATTCGCACCGCGGTGACGAAGAGGACCCCGCCCAGAGCCGCGAGGGGAATCTGGCTCACCGGAGCGGCCGCCGCGAGGACGATGCCCAACAGGACCAGGGCGTGGACAATCGATGCCAGCCTGGTGCGACCACCGGCACGGATATTGACCGAAGTGCGAGCGATCGCGCCGGTCGCAGGCATGCCGCCGAAGAGTGAGGAGCCGATGGAGGCGATCCCCTGCCCGACCAGCTCCCGATCGGGATGGTAGGCGCCGGCATCCGACATGGAGGAGGCCACCCGTGCCGAGAGCAGCGATTCGATGGCGGCCAGCGCGGCGATCGTCCCCGCAGCCGGCAGCAGCCCACCGATGGCCCCGAGGTCGATGGCCGGAACAGAGGGCAGAGGCAGCGAGCGTGGAATCTCTCCGATGCTCGCGAGGGGATTGGGCACAAGCGCGGCGAGGACCGTGACGATGACGATGCCGACCAGTGAACCCGGGATCGAGGAGTGGATCTTCGGTGCGAAGATCATGCATACGGCGACGATTGCAACCGCAGCAAGCGAATAGGGCAGGTAGGACCAGTCGGCCTCGCCGATGAGCTGACCGGCCGCGACGAGTGCATTCGTGCTGTGCTCACCAGGCTTCGAGTCTCCCGGTGTGGTGACGAACGGGGCCTGCTGCAAGAAGATGATGGCCGCGATTCCCAGGGTGAATCCCTCGATCACGGGCCAGGGGATGAATGAGACTGCACGCCCCAGACGCAGCAGTCCGGCCGCCACGACGATGATCCCGGCGATGAGCGTCACCGCCACCACCGCCTCGGCGCCTTGAGTGGCGACGATGGGCACGAGCACGACCGCCATGGCACCGGTCGGTCCCGAGATCTGCACATGCGAGCCACCGAAGATCGCAGCGAGGACTCCCGCCACGATCGCAGTGATCAGGCCCTGTTCCGCGGTGAGTCCTGAGCTCACACCGAAGCCGAGTGCCAGCGGCAGTGCGACGATGCCGACGGTGACGCCGGCGAGGAGGTCCTTGGGCCACGAACGCCGCGTCTCGCCGTAGTCGGAGACTCCTGGCAGCAGAGCACGTACCCGTCTGAGTGCGCCGATCAGGGCCGCCGAGGTGGTCGTTGGCGAACTCATGATGCGGGCTCGCGCGTGGTCGCGGCGGTGTCCACAGTCGCAGGACCGCCTGGAATCTGCGGCAGCGTTTGGGCCTGGGCCAAGCGGCCGCCGTCGTCTTCGAGCATCGACAGCAGCAGCGACCTGGCCACGGAGAGCAGTTCGGCGGTGCGCCGATCGGCCAGGCGATAGAAGACATGACTGGCCCGACGCTCGGATTCGACCAGGCGGTGTCGGCGCAGCACGGCAAGGTGCTGGGACAGATGGGAGGCTTCGAGCCCGGTCTCGGCCTGCAGATCGGTGACACTGACTTCCGCAGCACCGGCGAGGAGCTCGAGGATCCGAATCCGGTAGGGGTGGGCCAAGCCTTTGAATAGGTTCGCTTTGACCTCATACAGAGGCCGCTGTACGTGATTTAGTGGCATGATGAAATCATCATTTCATATGAATGAAGAAAACCGTGCATTGCACGGTTCTCTTTGTTGCTTGCGGGAGTCTTGCGCTCCTGACTCAGCGGGAGATGTGTGAGCTCACCTCGGCGGCGATGGACTTCGCCTCTTCGGACGTTGGTCCCTCAGCTGAGAAGACGGCCTTGCGGTAGTACTGGAGTTCCACGATCGAGTCGAGGATGTCGCCGAGGGCGCGGTGACCGCCGTGCTTCTCCGGGGACTGGAAATAGGCGCGGGGGAACCACTGCTTGCTCAGTTCCTTGATCGAGGAGACGTCGATGATCCGATAGTGGAGGTGGTCGACAAGCTCGGGCATCTGCTTTGTGAGGAACACCTTGTCGGTGCCCACGGAGTTTCCGCCCAGCGGTGCTTTGCCCGACTCCGAGACATGCTGCTTGATGTATTCGAGCACCTGGGTCTGCGCATCGGCGACCGTCGTTCCCGCATCGAGTTCGGTGATGAGGCCGGAACTCGTATGCATCTGGGTGACGAAGTCATTCATGTTCTCCAGCGCCCCAGCGGAGGGTTTGATGACGATGTCGATGCCCTCGTCGAGGGGGTTGAGGTCGAAGTCGGTGATCACAGCCGCCACTTCGATGAGCTCGTCCCTGACTTCGTCGAGGCCGGTCATTTCACAGTCGATCCACACAATTTTGTCGTTGCTCACCAGCCCAGCTTAAAGCAGAGCGAGGCCTCTGAGCATCTCCTTAGGCTGTGCGCACCGACACACGCTGAGTAGACGCACAAAAGCAATACGCGCGCAGTGACTTAAACTTGGACTGTCCCACGGGCCAATGTGGGACCAGAAGAGACTTTGTTGAGGGAAGGGTTCGTACGTGCGCTACACACTTGCTGTGATTCTCATGGTGGTGGGTGTCGTTGTCGGAGGCCTCGGAATTCTGCAGAAGACCCTGTGGGCGCCGGACGACCAGATCACCGCGACCACAGAGATCGATGCAGACACACCGGCCGTCGTCGTCGACCCCGGAATGCTCAATCTCTACGAAACCCCCGCAACACTGAATGTTGAAGGCTCGGGTGATCTGACGATCGCGCAGGCCCCGATCGAAAACGTCGAGGCCTGGGCCGGAAATTCCGCATTCACTCGCGTGACAGGGCTGGCGCCCGAGGGTGGGCTGAGCGTGAAGTCCCAAGACGGTGAGGCCTCAATGCCGAGCCCGGCCGGGGCCGACCTCTGGACCTCCGAAGTTACCGGCAACGACTCTGTGACGCTTGATTGGACCGAGGACGCGAACCGGACGGGCTTCCTCATCGCCGGCAGCGGTGAGCCGGGCGACGTCAAGACCGTCACCATCACCTGGCCCAACCATGCGGAGACACCTTGGGCCATTCCGCTGATGATCATCGGCGGGGCACTGTTCATCGGCGGCATCGTCGTCCTCGTCTTCAACCGCAACAGCGCGAAGAAGGAGAAGAACCGGCGCACGGCCCGTCAGGAGCGCCGCCGCAAACTGGCCGAATTCGGAACCGCATTCGCGATCGTGCCAGTTCTGGCGCTGAGTGCCTGCGGACCTGATGAGCTGCCCAAGCCGGAGCCGTCGGAGGCCCCGAGTTCTGCCGCGGCCGGAGTCAACGACGACCAGGCCAAACGGATCCTCGATTCCGTGACCGAAGACGTCAAGGCCGCCGACAAGGGGACCGACAGCTCCGAACTGAAGAAGCGCGCGACAGGACCTGCCCTGAAGCAGCGCGAAGACGCCTACAAGGTGAAGAAGAAGGTCAAGAAGCACAAGCTGCCACCGGCAGTGGCCAATGAGAAGGTCGTCGTCAACTACACCGCGGCCACCGACTCCTGGCCGCGCATGACCAGTCTCGTCACCTCGGCGGTCAATGAGACCCAGCTCCTCGTCCTGACTCAGGAAGACCCGCGCGCCGATTACAAGCTGTGGTCACAGACCCAGCTGGTCCCGGGCACCGAACTGCCGGAGATCCCCGACGCCAGGCAGGGTTCGCAGCTCCTTGATCCGAAGACCAAGGACTTCGTCATGACCCCGGAGAACGTCGTGTCCGGTTATGCGAAGGCTCTGGACTCGGGGAAGAAGTCGAAGGAAGCGAAGAAGTTCGAGTCCGATGACTTCTCGAAGTCGATCTGGAAGAACCAGCAGGCACAGAAGAAGAGTGCAGAAGACGGCAAGGCCGAGGTCAAGTACAAGTACACTCCCGGCAAGGAGATCGTCGCGCAGGGAACTGCAGGCGATGCCGCCATCGTCACTGGAGTCATCGAGGCCGAGTCCACGATCTCTCCGGAATCCGTGGACGGACGTACCGGAACCCTGACGCTGTCGAGTCCGCAGAAGGAGCTGACCGGATCCGACAGCACCCAGAAGTCAGTGACGACGAAGACAACTCAGGTCCTGACGTTCCTTGTGCCCACCGACGGCAAGGTGCGTCTCATCGGTGGGCTGGAGACTCTCAGCGGAGCCGAACTGAAATAGTCGGCACTGAAGTAATCGGCAGGTCCGCAGTCTGAAATAGTCGCAGGCCCGGCGGTGTTGATACGTTCTATGCTGGATGTCATCAGCACCGTCGGAGTTCCCGACGGCCGTCAGCACTGTAGAGTTCCCGACGGACGCGCACCGTACGAATTCGCATTTCCCGCAACAAAGGAGACCACGTGTCAATGGATCCCTCGCAGGACAACACGCAGCCCAGCCAAGGACTCGACCTGTCCGCGGTGCGCAGCAGAAACCTGCCACATGAGGAACAGAACGGTGGACCGGGACAGGCTGGTGGGGGAGCGGCGGACCCGAATGCGGTTCCAGTTCCGGCCCTGGTCTTCGACGTCGACGAAGCCAGCTTCAACGACGTCGTCGCGATCTCCGACCGCGTGCCCGTTGTCATCGACCTGTGGGCGCAGCGGAGTGAGGAGAGCAAACAGCTCTCACCGATCGTCGCGCGCCTCGTCGAATCCTTCGGCGGCCGACTTGTCCTGGCACGAGTGGACGTCGACGCCAATCCGCGACTGCAGCAGGCTTTCGGCGTCGAGTCGATCCCGAACGTCATCGCTATCGTCAAGGGCCAGCCCGTACCTCTGTTCCAGAGTGCACTGCCCGAACCGCAGGTGAAGGCCTACTTCGATGAGCTGCTCAAGCTCGCTGGTGAGAACGGTGTGACCGGTCATGCCGTGGTTGCCGGAGCCGAGCCGGAACCGGCAGGTCCTGCTCACCCAGACGCCGAGGAGGCGTTGAGCCGAGGAGACTTCGACACCGCCGAATCCCTGTTCAAGGCCGCCCTGGCCGCCGCGCCGGCGGATGAGGAAGCGAAATTCGGTCTGGCCAGAGCCGGACTGGGACGTCGCCTCATCGACGCCGATCCGCAGCAGCTCATTGCCACCGCCGATGCGAACCCGAAGGACGCCGAGGCGGCCAAGGCGGCCGCCGATGCGGAGATCGTCGGAGGCAACCCGGGCAGTGCCTTCAACCGCCTGATCTCACTGATCCGCGTCAGCGCAGGCGATGAGAAGGAAGCGCTGCGACTGCGGGTTCTCGAACTCTTCGAAGTTCTCAGTGCGGATGATCCGGCCGTGACCAAGGCACGCACAGCATTGATGAGGGCCTTGTTCTGATTCAGAGAATCCGTCTCACCACAGCCATTCTGTTCGCACTCGCAGCGGTGATCGTGGCAGTGCTGGTTGTCTCCGCTCTGTCCGTTGTCGGCACCGACGAGGTCACCGAGACCGAAGATTTCACGGTCAAGGATGGGGCCTACGCCGTCGTCCTCGACGAGGCGATCGTTCCCTATTCGGGCACCAGTGTGACCGTTGAAGCCGCGAATGCTGACGGCAAGGAACTGTTCGTCGGCACCGCCAACGGCGTCGACACCGACAGCATCCTCGACGGGGTGGCGCAGGAGCAGATCAGCAACGTCGAGTTCCCCAGCGCGGTCGAGCACCGGTTCATCCCCGGCGATGCCGCTCCCGAAGCGACGCTGACTGACAGGGACTGGTGGATCAGTCAGGACACAGGCGAGAAGGTTGCGAAGACCTTCGACCTCGACGCCGACCCGCAGGTGCTCGTGATCTCCGCCGCGAACGAGGGCGAAAATCTTGACGGAACCACGGTCTCGCTGAAGATGCGTGTGGAGGGAGTCCTGGCATTGAGCTTGTTCGGCATCGCCCTGGGCATCATCTTGGCCGGATTCGCGGCCTTCTTCTTCCTGCGCTGGTTCAACGGCCGTATCCGCCCCGAGAAGAAGAAAGCGGTCGCCCGAAACACTGACCGCGGCTCGGGCCCAGGCCCAGGGTCCGGCTCTCGGGCGGACGCAGAAGGGGCAAGGGCCGATTCCGGTCGAGTGCAGAGCTCGCGCCTCGTGAAGAACCCTGATCCGGCGAAGGCAGCTCCACCTCGGCGGACGAGTACGCGTGGCAGACGATCACTGCGTATGGTCACAGCCGTGTCGCTGACGACGGGACTGGCATTGAGCGGATGCACCGCACTGCCCGTGGCACAGCCGCACAGTCCCGACATCACACCCTATGAGCGCACAGCGATGCGCCCGGGTGAGGCCGGGACATTCATGACCGGCTACACTGAGTCACTCGATGGGATCCTCAACGACGGAGGCGCCGGCCTCGAAAAAATTCAGGGCGAGCCCCTGATCGACCGGACCCGCGCACAGATCCTGATCGCGAAGAAGGCGAAGCAGAAGCTGCGGGCACCGAACTTCAGTGAAGTCGTCGCCGGCAGCCCGAGCTTCACCGAATACCCGATGTGGTTCTACGCATTCGGCACCGCAAAAGGGGACGAGAAGCTCACACAGGTCCAGCTGGCGACCCGAGAATCCGCCTCGACCGATCCGATCGTGCGCACTGCCTCCTACATCCCGACCGATCAGATGCCGACGCTGATGGCTGACGGGCACGGGGCTGTTGAGCCCGGTCCGGACGCATTCAACGAAGAGATGACGACGACCGCGGATCAGGTCTCGAAATTCCTCGTCGACGGCAAGGCCGACAAAGCGGATGCCGATGGGCTGAAAGAGGGCGGGTTCAAAGACTTCAGGGGATACCTGGGCGACCTGCGTGGCAAGGACTCGGGATTCGACAAGGTCGATGTCTCCTGCAAGCCCTATGAGAAGCTCGACTTCACCTCGATGACCCTGAGCAACGAGCGCGGCGCCATCGGGATGGGCGAGGTCCGCTGCACCCTGACGATCGAGGTCCCTGACGACTATTCGGTTGACCTGGGCGACACCATCGAAGCAGTGAAGTCCAACGACAAGGACGGAAACACTGTCAAGGTCGACACCGCCCACCCGTATGTGCTGATGAAGACCGGGGATGAGCTGAGCGCCGTGGCCACCGACTGGAACGTGCTGTCCTCACGCTTCGAGTGACGGCAGGCCCCATCGTCGAGGTGGGGCCGCACCGGGGTGGGGCCGGTGCCTCAGCTGGTGCGGATTCTGCGTCCGATGAGGGTGAGCCACCAGAGTCCGACGAGGGGCAGGATGAGCGGGATGAATCCGTAGCCGCTGCCGAAGGATGACCACACAGAGGGCTTCGCGAAGTCCTGCGGATGGGTGAAGCTGAGAATGCCGACGACGATGACGCCCACGAACTCGATGAGGCAGGAGGCGATCGCAATCCGGTGCGAGATGCGGTTGCCGATGACCAGGCAGATCGTGGCCATGATGTAGATGACTGCGGCGATCACGGACAGCGAATACGCGACCGGGGCCACGTCGAACTCGCGGATGACCTGGTAGCCGGCGCGTGCGGTCGCCGAGAGTGCGAAGACCCCGTAGACGGCGGTCAGTGCCCGGCCCGGGCCGGTGTGCATCGCCGAATACGGTGACCGGTTCTTCTTTGCCGAGGCATCCGCTGAGCGGGCGCCTCTACGTTTCTTCACTGCCAAATCTGGTCCAATCTCTCGATCATGACGATCACCGTCAGTCCTGCCGCTGCGAGCACTCCCGGTCCCCATCTGCTCAGTTCCGCGAATGCCCAGAAGCCGGCCAAGCCGATGACGAGGATCGCGGTGATGACGTAGCCGAAGTACAGGAGCGGGTCAACGCCGTGGGTTGAACCGAATGTGACGATCGAGAGAACCAGCTGCACGATGAGCAGCAGCAGAAGCAGAGCAGTCGCGCCGAGCAGCAGTGTGCCGGCGGGTCTGTTGCGGATGGTTTCGACGATCGACCAGATGGCCAGGACGGCGGAGACGGCATAGAGCACGATGGTGAAAACGGTGAACACCCGGCCCAGTTTAGTCGGCGTCGACGTGCGCCCGGAACCTGCGGTGCCGGCCGATGCCACGGTATCGGGTGAGATGTGGCACTGATCCTGGCCGAAGTGCCGTTCACAGCCTAAAATAGGGAGAGTGCCGATTTACCTTGACCACGCAGCCACCTCGCCGATGCCGGCAGAGGTGCTCGACGTCTACACCGCTGAGCTGAGCCGACGGGCCAATCCCTCGGCTCTTCACGCTGTGGGTCAGGCCGCGCGGATGCGCATCGAAACCGCCCGCGAGGACATCGCCGGCAGTGTTGGCGCCGCAACGTCGTCGGAGGTCATCTTCACCTCCGGCGGCACAGAAGCCGACAACTTCGCACTCAAGGGCCTCTACCTCTCCCGCAACAACGCCACTTTCCAGGCACCGGTTCGCCCGCGGGTGCTCACCTCGACGATCGAGCATCATGCGATCCTCGACTCCGTCGAATGGCTCGAGAGCCAGGGCGCAGAGGTCGTCTACCTCGACGTCGACGAAGCAGGACGCCTTGACCTCGATGCGGCCCTGGCCGAACTGCGCCGAGCTCCTGAACGCACCGCGCTCATCTCGATCATGGCCGCGAACAATGAGATCGGCACCCTCCAGCCGATCGCCGACATCGGTGCGGCGGCGAAGGAACTCGGTGTTCCCTTCCACATCGACGCGGTGCAGGCATTGGGCCAGATTCCGCTGAACTTCGCTGACCTCGGTGCGACCGCCATGTCGATCACCGCCCACAAGATCGGCGGACCCGTAGGCATCGGGGCACTGCTGCTCGACCGCGGCGCCGCCCCCTCACCGATCCTCCACGGCGGGGGACAGGAACGCGGGGTGCGTTCGGGTACGCTCGACGTGGCCGGTGCCGTGGCCTTCGCCAAGGCCATCGAACTCGCCACTGCCGACATCGACGCCCGAGCTGCCCGTTTCTCATTCCTGCGCGACCGGCTCATCGCCGGCATCGAGGACACGATACCCAGTGCCACCCTGTCCGGTCGCCGAGGTGGGGGCAGGCTTCCCGCGAATGCGCACTTCACGTTCTCCGGGTGTGAGGGCGATTCCCTTCTCTTCGGCCTCGACGCGAGAGGACTGGCGACCTCGACAGGTTCGGCCTGCTCGGCCGGGGTCTCACGTCCCTCCCATGTGCTGCTGGCCTGCGGCATGGAGGAAGACGTCGCCAGATCAGCCCAACGATTCAGCCTCGGCCACGACTCGACCGAAGACGAAGTTGATCGTCTTCTCGAGGTTCTGCCCGAGGTCGTCGAACAAGCCCACCAGGCTGGAATGGTTTCGGCCACTCCACGCTGGATGCAAGGAGCATCATGAAAATTCTCGTCGCCATGTCCGGCGGAGTCGACTCGTCAGTCGCCGCAGCACGCGCCGTCGACGCCGGCCACGAAGTCGTCGGCGTCCACCTCGCCCTGTCCCGCATGCCCGGAACCCTGCGCACGGGGTCACGCGGCTGCTGCACCATCGAAGACTCCCGGGACGCCCACTGTGTTGCCGGGATGCTCGACATCCCGTTCTACGTGTGGGACTTCTCCGAACGGTTCAAAGAGGACATCGTCGATGACTTCATCGCCGAATACGCGGCCGGACGCACACCCAACCCGTGTATGCGCTGCAATGAGCGCATCAAGTTCGCGGCACTCCTCGACCGTGCCCTGGCACTTGGCTTCGATGCCATCGCCACAGGCCATTACGCCGAGGTGCTGCGCGATGAGGACGGATTGCCGGAACTCCACCGCGGCGAGGATCTCGCGAAGGACCAGTCCTACGTCCTCGGCGTGCTCTCCGGCGATCAGCTCGAGCACTGCTACTTCCCGATCGGTGCTACCGCGTCGAAGGCAGAAGTTCGCGCCGAGGCGGCTGAGCGCGGTTTCTCCGTAGCCAACAAGCCCGATTCCTACGACATCTGCTTCATCCCCGATGGCGACACGAAGGCGTGGCTGGCGGACAAGATCCCCATGCGCCCGGGCCTCATCAAGGACGCCGAGGGCGAGACCCTGGGCGAACACGACGGTGCGATGACCTACACCATCGGCCAGCGCAAGGGCCTGGGCATCCAGAAGCCCGCAGCCGATGGTCAGCCGCGCTTCGTCACCGGCCTCGACCCGGCCTCGAACACAGTCACCGTGGGCTCCCGCAGTGATCTCGGAGTCTCCCACCTGACCGGCATCCGGACCACCTGGGCCGGTCCCGCACCGGCCGACATCGGCACCGAACCGGCTACCGCAATCGACTGCGAGGTCCAGATCCGGGCCCACAGCGACCCGGTTCCGGCCAGGGCCTGGCTGGGTGACTACATCAGTGAGGCACCCGAGCACGAGGTGAACCCGGTCGTCGACGAGGTCGAGGTACCGGCTGCCCGGCCTGCCGGACAGCTCATGCACATCGATGTCGACGAAGAACTCTCCGGCGTCGCCCCTGGGCAGACCATGGTCATCTACCGCGGAACCCGGGTTCTTGGCCAGGCCACCATCGATGTGACAGCCAAAGACCGCCTCGGCGTCTGAGCTGTGGCCTTCGCCCCTGCGTTAACCTGGGGGTATGAAGGAATTTCCCCAAGATGTCGTCACGGCACCTTTCGGAACCTGGTCGTCTCCGCTGAGCGCTGCGGAGGTGGCTGCGGGCTCCGCACCGATCTTCGCCGCCGCATTCCGCGGCGAGCACATCTACTTCTCGACGAAGGTCCCAGCGGAGAATTCCCGCACAGGCCTCATCCGGACGTCACTGTCTCATCCGGGGCTGAAGGAGCAGGTGCTGCCCGCGGACTTCAACATCAGATCCTCCGTACACGAATACGGGGGAGCCGCATGGGCCCTGGACCCCAGCAGCGAAGTCATCTACTTCGTCAATGCCTCCGACCAGCGGATCTGGCAGATCATTCCGGGCAAAGCTCCTCATGCGCTGACCCCGGACACATCCGGCCGCATTCGCTACGGCGACCTGACGATGACTCGCTGGGGCCTGCTGTGCGTGCGCGAAGACTGTCGGTCCACACGCAGGGAACGAGCCATCGTGCTCATCACCCGGCACGGGACGACGAATGTGCTCTCGCGGCATTCCTACTTCATGGCCTGGCCCAGACTGTCCCCGGACGGCTCCACACTGGCGTTCATCGGCTGGGAGCACCCCAATATGCCCTGGGACTCGACGAACCTGTGGCTCATCGACGTTCGCACCCAGGACACTCCCGTCGCTGCGGTCCTGCGCGGACATGATGTGTCGCTCCTGCAGCCCCAATTCACCTCGGACTCCTCGCTCATTGTGAGCTCCGACCACAACGGTCACTGGGCCCTGTACTCATTGGATTTCGAACCGATCGACTGTCTGGTTCGTGACAGACGTGCTGCCGCGACGGACTCCGGGCAGTCGAGCGACGTCGCAGACGAACTCGAAATCTCGGTTCTGAGCCCGGTCCTCGACACCGGCGGCGAAATCGGTGGCCCACTCTGGCAGTTGGGAATCAATTGGCATCTGGGTGATGACGAGGAGATCTGGGCCCATTCTCAGTCCGCGACCGCCTCCTTGATCAGGGCACGGCGAGCACAGACGGTGCATGGTGGTTCCCACGGTTCGCACGGTCTGCTCGACGGCGGCGTCGAGGAGATCACCCCGCCAGGGGAGCGGTTCGGCAGCCTCGAACTCCACGACTTGAGCCACAGCCATGTTCTCCTGACCGCGAAGTCCGCGGACTCAACAGGTGCCCTGTATGCCGTGGACCGGGCCAGCGGCAGCTTCATTGAGATCGCCCAGGAACGCCTCGACGCTCATCAGGACTACTATTCTCGCCCCCGCACCCGGGAGCTCGGTGGAGTCCCCGTCGTCATTCACCCTCCGCACAACCCACGATTCACCGCCGGCGACCGCGAACGTCCGCCCTATGTGATCTCCATCCACGGCGGACCGACAGGACAGGCGACACCCGACATGTCGGCCCGGTCCAGCTACTTCACATCCCGGGGCATCGGCGTGATGGAGGTCAACTACGGCGGCTCGACCGGATACGGCCGGAAGTGGCGTGACCGCCTGCGCGGACAGTGGGGAATCGTCGACGTCTCCGATACCCTCGCCGCGGTCGACGCTCTGGTGGCCGAGGGGCTGGCCGACCCCAGCCGCATCGCGATCTCCGGGGCCTCCTCCGGCGGGTGGACCGTGCTTTCGGCACTGGCCTCATCGGAAACCTTCGCCTGCGGCACCTCCTATTTCGGAGTCACCGACCTGATGCGCTTCGTCGTGGACACCCACGACTTCGAGAAGCACTACATCGACGGGTTGGTCGGACCGTGGCCGGAGGCACAGGACGCCTACATCACCCGGTCACCGATTCGACGGACGAGTGAGATCACCGTCCCCGTGGCCATCATGCAAGGCGATCGGGACCCGATCGTCCCGCCCAGCCAGGCGCAGGAATTCGTCGATACCCTGGAACTGACCGGAGTGGAGTACATTTACCGTCTGTACAAGGGCGAATCCCACGGATTCGTCCGAGCCGAAACCATCATCGATTCCCTGGAAAGCGAGTTCGGGTTCTATGCCGACGTCTTCGGAATCCCACGCAGGCACAACCATGGCTGAACCGGTCGGGTCTCCACCCATCCTCAAACCGGCAGGAACGACCACCGGGATCTGGATCCCCGGCCCCAGAGCTGAGTCCGGGCCCGGTGCCGGTGGGACCGGATACATCGCGAACAGTCCCATCCGTGAGGCGGCCGCAGCGGCCTTCACCCACCTCGGCGAGCAGCTGCCACCGGTGCCGCTGGGCGCCCACCGATCCGAGGACCGGTGGGGCGCGGACGCAATCGGACGTGCAGTCGGCTTTCTCACCGATCTTCACGTGGACCGGGCCTCCTTCGGCTGGCGCCTGACGAGCGCAGCGGGCCGAGACGAACGGCTCGAGTCCTCGGCACTGAGTGAGGCCTTCGACGCCATCGCCGAATACGGGGACGGCTACACCGGTCAGGTCCAGGTCTCCCTGCCGGGCCCGTGGACCTTGGTCACCGCGCTGAGTCTGACCTCCGGGGCACCCGTACTCGGCGACCTCGGCGCCCGCCGCGATGTCATCCAGGCCTATGCGTTCGGTCTTGCAGCCTTCGCCGACAAGCTCTCCGCACTCGGCCTGCAACCGGTGATCCGCCTCGTCGAGACCCGGCTGCAGCCGGTTCTCACCGGTACCTGGCCCACGGTCTCCGGCTGGGCCACCCTGCCTGCGGTCAACGAAACCCAGGTCTATGCAGCCCTGCGGTCGACGGTGCGCCACCTGCCCCCGGTTCTGCTCAGCCTCCCCGACTTCGACCCCTTGCAGCTGCAGGGCAAGGAGATCACCGCCGCCGAGGTGGTCCGCAATTCCGGTGCCACCGCCGTGTCAGTGCCGTTGGCTAGCCTGAAGGCACACGGTTGGGAGCAGCTGGCCATGATCTCCGAAGCTGGGATCGGGACGTGGATGGGGCTGCCGCCTGCCGCAGGTTCGAGACCGCGGGAGGTCAAGCACTGGCTGAACCGGATCATGACGCCGTGGAACCGCATCGGCATGGGTGCAACCAGCCTGCGTGACTTCGGAGTCCTCGCCGGCGAAGAGCTTCCGATGACCTATCCGCCTCTGCTGTCCTCGGTGGAAGGGGACGGCGCTGAGAACATCAGCACGGGAACGATGATGATCGCCGCAGGTCTGCGGCGTGCCTTTGAGGAGATCGAATGACCGCAACGCACGACAACTCCGACCTTCCCATGAGCGCAGAGGCCACCACGGGCGCAGAGGCCACCACGAACTCAGAGCTGTCGGATGCCACCGCCCGTGCCCAGGCGCATGCAGAACTCGTGGCGACGATCGAAGCCCAGCGTGCCGCCTACTACACGGACGACTCACCACTCGTCGCCGATGCCGAATACGACGAACTCGTCCACCGGCTCGAAGACCTGGAGGAGAAGTTCCCAGAACTCGTCACCGATTCCTCGCCGACCCAGACCGTCGGCGGCAACGTCGACACGTCCACCTTCGATCCGGTCGAGCACATCGGTCGGATGTACAGCCTGGACAATGTTTTCGACTTCGAAGAGCTGAGGGGCTGGCACGACCGGGTCCGCGCGGCCACCTCGGCGACATCGAAGTTCCTGTGCGAACTCAAGATCGATGGACTCGCAGTCAACCTTCTCTACCGCAACGGCGAACTCGTTCGCGCCGCCACCCGCGGTGACGGACGCATCGGTGAGGACATCACCGCCAATGTCCGCACCATCTCCGATATCCCCGATCGGCTCGACACCGACTACCCGCCCGCGGAGGTCGAGATCCGCGGCGAAGTCTTCTTCCCGCTGGAGAAGTTCACCGAACTCAATGCCGCCCTCGTTGAGGAGGGCAAGGCCCCGTTCGCCAACCCCCGCAATTCTGCCGCCGGATCCCTGCGTCAGAAGGACCCCGCCGTCACCGCCGAGCGCCCGCTGCACATGCTTGTCCACGGCATTGCCGTATGGACTCCCGCCGATGATTCGCATCCTGAACCTGCTCACCAGTCCGAGGTCTACGAGGCGTTCCGGACATGGGGGCTGCCCATCAGCGAATACTTCAAGGTGCTTGCCACGGTCGATGAGATCGAGGACTTCATCACCTACTACGGCGAGCATCGCCACGATGTCACCCATGAGATCGACGGCATCGTCATCAAGATCGACGACATCGCCGTTCAGGAGACCCTGGGCTACACCTCACGCGCGCCGAGGTGGGCGACGGCCTTCAAATACCCGCCCGAAGAGGTCACCACGAAGCTCCTCGACATCCAGGTCCAGGTGGGCAGGACCGGTCGAGTCACGCCCTTCGCCGTGATGGAACCGGTCACCGTCGCTGGATCCACGGTGGAGCGAGCGACCCTGCACAACGGCTACGAGGTCACCCGCAAGGGCGTGCTCATCGGCGACACGGTGACCCTGCGCAAGGCCGGCGACGTCATCCCCGAAGTCCTCGGCCCGGTTGTGGCCCTGCGCGACGGCAGTGAATACGAGTTCGTCATGCCCACTCACTGCCCCTCCTGTGGAACCGAGCTGGGGGAGCAGAAGGCCGGCGACAAGGACAAACGCTGCCCGAACTCCCGGTCATGTCCCGCACAGCTGGCCAACCGCATCTTCTACCTGGCCTCCCGCGCCGCCTTCGACATCGAAGCCCTGGGTGAAGAAGCGGCGCTGGCTCTGACAGCTCCGGCCGAGCCCGAGCAGCCGCCGCTGACCTCTGAGGCTTTCCTCTTCGACCTCACGGCCGAAGACTTGGCCGACGTGAAGATCTGGCGGAACAAGAAGGTCAAAGGGGTGGAGACAGGTGAGCGCGAACTCGTGCCCTACTTCTACACGCGCGCAACCGCGAAGAAGCCCAGTGTCCCGAGTGCCAACACGACAAAGCTCTTCGACGAACTCGACAAAGCCAAAGACCAGGACCTGTGGCGAGTACTCGTCGCACTGTCGATCAGACACGTCGGTCCGACTGCCGCACGCACCCTGGCCGCACACTTCCGCACGCTCGAAGCGATCCGGGCCGCCGAGCTCGAGGAGCTCTCAGCCGTCGACGGCATCGGATCGACGATCGCAGCGAGCATCCGCGACTGGTTCTCCGTGGACTGGCACGTCGAGATCATCGAGGCCTGGGCCTCCGCCGGGGTCCGGATGGAGGACGAGGCACTGGAAGCTGGAGAGCAGACCCTCGAAGGCCTGACGATCGTGGCCACCGGTTCGCTGAGCACATTCACGCGTGATGGGATCAAGGAGGCGATCCTCGGCGCAGGTGGCAAGGCGGTCAGCTCCGTGTCGAAGAAGACGGACTACGTGGTGGCTGGGGAGAACGCCGGATCGAAGTTGGAGAAGGCCGAATCGCTGGGAGTCAAGGTCCTAGACGAGGACACCTTCCGCACGCTCTTGGAGACCGGCAGCCTCGACTGACCTGCGCTGACCTGCCTGCATTGACCTGTGCCGACACGATGTGACCTGTGGCACCGCTGCCACTGAATCGTTACTGAATCTCAAGGTTCGTCACAGCTGCGAAGGAGTCGGGAAACAGCTTGACCTGGAAGAGTGAAGGCATGAAAGCAATTCCGCGATTGATCGCTGGCACTGCCGTTGTTCTCGCCGCAGTTCTGACCACAGCACCGGTGACTGCCGGCATTGCCGACTACATTCTCAATCCGGGACAGCAGCCGACCAAACGGGCCGCTCCCGCACTGACCGGTTCCACCACCGCGCCGGTCGCACCAAGCAGAACTCGCGATGACGAGGGAACCCGCGACGATGACGACAGCACCGGCGACGCTCACTTCAGTGACAGCACCGGCGATGCTCAGCCCAACGCCGAGACGACGCCCACTGCTGGAATCGACTCGGCAAGTGCCACAGCCCTCAGTGAGAGTGCAGGACTGGTGGCACACACCGTTGCCGATGCCCAATCACGAGTCACAGAGCTGGCTGCAGATCTGCAGTCCGGAGTCGAAGCCGGAGAGTTCTCCCAAACAGACGCAGATAGGGTGCTCGGGGAAGTGTCAAGCTACATCAGGGGAGAACGCACCTGGCCAGAACGCACCGTCGCCTGACTCCGCCCGCCTCGGCGAAGCCGAGGAACGGTGCTTTGCGAACCTCACATCGATCCCATCAGAACAGGTCTGGCAAAGAGACTAGACTTGCTGACGAGTAAACAGAGACGATGAAAGGCAGGGAATGACGGAGTCCTCCGCAATCACCCCCGAGCAAGTCGAGCATTTGGCCTCGCTGTCTCGGATCGCCATGGGCGCAGACGAGCTGAAATCGCTCGCCGGTGACCTGAGCACTATTTTGAGCAATGTCGCCAGGGTCAACGAAGTGGCCGGCGACGACGTACCGGCGACCAGCCACCCGATCGCACTGTCGAACGTGCTGCGCCCCGATGTCGTGGGTGAGACCCTGACTAGCGAGCAGGCTCTGGCTGCGGCCCCAGCCTCTGCTGACGACAAATTCCTCGTCCCACAGATCCTTGGGGAGGAATGATGAGCGAACTGATCACTAAGAGCGCCCTCGAACTCGCCGCAGGATTGAAAGCCGGCGAGTTCTCCTCCGTCGAGGTGACCCAGGCCCACCTGGATCGCATCCACGCCACCGAAGCCGACTTCGGCTCATTCATCACTGTCACCGACGATCTCGCGCTGGAGACGGCCACAGCAGTCGACGCCAAGCGCAGCACTGGTGCGAACGTCCACGCGCTGGCCGGAGTGCCCGTGGCGCTCAAGGACCTCGTCGTCACCGAGGGCGTGGCCACGACCGCGGCATCGAAGATGCTTGAGAACTGGGTTCCACCCTACGAATCCACCGTGCACAACAAGGTCAAAGCCGCAGGACTCCCGGTCCTGGGCAAGACCAACCTCGACGAGTTCGCCATGGGGTCGACGACCGAGCACTCGGCCTTCGGCACCACCCGCAACCCCTGGAACCTCGAGCATGTCCCCGGTGGCTCCTCCGGCGGTGCCGCCGCAGCCCTCGCCGGCTTCCAGGCTCCGCTGTCGGTCGGCACGGACACCGGCGGTTCGGTGCGACAGCCCGCCGCGTTCACCGGCACTGTCGGTGTGAAGCCGACCTATGGTTCGATCTCCCGCTTCGGCATCATCGCCATGGCCTCGAGTCTCGACCAGGTCGGCCCGATGGGTCGCAACGTCGCCGACGCCGCGGCTCTGCATGAACTGCTCGCCGGACACGACCCGCTCGATTCGACCTCGCTGCCGGATCCGGTGGCAGGATTCGTCTCTGCGGCACAGACCTCGGATCTGAGGGGCAAGAAGCTCGGTGTCATCAAGCAGCTGCGTGGTGAGGGCTACCAGGACGGCGTCCGCGATGCGTTCACCGCCGCCCTAGACGTCGCCGCCGCGGCGGGTGCCGAGATCGTCGAGGTCGACTGCCCGTCGATCTCCTACGCACTAGACGCCTACTACCTCATCATGCCTTCTGAGGTATCTTCGAACCTGGCCCGCTACGACGGTATGCGCTACGGGCTGCGGATGGAGCCCGAGTCGGGTCCGGTCACCGCTGAGACGGTCATGGCAGCGACTCGTGCAGCCGGTTTCGGTGATGAGGTCAAACGCCGCATCATCCTCGGCACCTACGCACTCTCCGCCGGTTACTATGACGCGTACTACGGGTCGGCACAGAAGATCCGCACGCTGGTGCAGAACGACTTCGCCAAAGCTTTTGAGTCCTGCGATGTCCTCGTCTCGCCGACCGCGCCGACGACCGCTCTGAAGTTCGGTGCCGAGGCGGCATCGGACCCGATGGCCCTCTACCTCGGTGACGTCGCGACGATCCCGGCCAACCTTGCCGGAATCCCGGGACTGTCTCTGCCCGCAGGTCTGGCCGACGGTCTGCCCGTCGGATTCCAGATCCTCGCACCGGCACGTGAGGACGTGAAGATGTACGAGGTGGCCGGCCCACTCGAAGCCGCCTTGGAAGCCTCCGGGACTCGGGTGCTCGATACTCTTGCGGAAGGACTGACCACCAAGTGAAATACGAAGACGCGATCAAGAAATACGATCCGGTCATCGGCATCGAGGTCCACGTAGAACTGGGCACCGTGACCAAAATGTTCGACGCCGCACCCAACACCTTCGGCGGGGGACCCAACACCAACATCACACCCACCTCCCTGGGACTGCCCGGCTCCCTTCCTGTTGTCAACGAGAAGGGCGTCGAGTACGCGATCAAGATCGGCCTGGCGCTGGGCTGCGAGATCGCGGAGACCTGCCGCTTCGCCCGGAAGAACTACTTCTACCCGGACGTTCCCAAGGACTTCCAGACCAGCCAGTCCGATGAGCCGATCGCCTCCGAGGGCGAGGTTGAGATCGAGCTCGAAGATGGAACGATGTTCACCATCCCCGTCGAGCGTGCTCACATGGAGGAAGACGCCGGCAAGAACACCCACATCGGCGGCGCCACTGGTCGCATCCACGGAGCCGACCATTCCCTGGTCGACTACAACCGTGCCGGTGTGCCCCTGGTCGAGATCGTGACCCACCCGATCACCGGGACAGGGGATCGGGCCGCCGAGGTGGCCTCCACCTACGTGCGGACCCTGCGCGACATCTTCCGCGCCCTCGACGTCTCCGAAGCACGCATGGAACAGGGCAACGTCCGTGCCGACGTCAACGTGTCCCTGCGCGAGAGCCCCGATGCACCACTGGGCACCCGCACGGAGACGAAGAACGTCAACTCCTTCCGCTCGATCGAACGCGCGGTCCGCTACGAGATCGCCCGCCAGGCGACACGGCTCGAAGCCGGAGAGACAATCGTGCAGGAGACCCGTCACTTCCACGAAGGCACGGGGGAGACCTCATCGGGGCGCCCGAAGTCCGACGCCGACGACTACCGGTACTTCCCGGAGCCGGATCTCGTTCCGCTGGTGCCCAGTCGCGATTGGGTCGAGGAGCTGCGGGCGACTCTGCCCGAGCTGCCGGCCCAGAAGCGCCGCCGGCTCGCAGGTGTCTGGGGCTTTTCCGATCTGGAGATGCGTGACGTCGTCAACGCCGGTCTGCTGGAAGCCATTGATGACACCGTGACCGCGGGCGCTCAGCCTCCCGCGGCACGCAAATGGTGGACCGGTGAGGTGGCCAGGCTGGCCAACCAGAATGATCAGCACCCCACCGAGCTCGTCACACCGGCCCAGGTCGCAGCCCTGATCGGGCTGATCAACGACGGCAAGCTCAATGACAAGCTCGCAAAGGACGTCCTCACGGCCGTTGCCGACGGAGAAGGCGAACCGGCCGAGGTGATGAGTGCCCGTGGTCTCGAGATCGTCGAAGACACCGGTGCACTCGAAGCCGCTGTCGAGGAAGCGATCGCTGCGAACCCCGACGTGGTCGAGAAGATCAAGGGCGGCAAGATGCAGGCCATCGGTGCACTGATGGGACCGATCATGAAGGCCACCCGCGGTCAGGCCGATGCCGGAAAGGCCAAGGACCTGATCCTTGCCAAGATCAACGGCTGAGTAGAACTCAGGATTGATCCAGCCACACCCTCTAGACTTGGATACCAAAGAAGTCCGGAGGGTGTGGCTGTTCGCATTCTCACGGGCCAGACGTCGACTCTGCCGGACATGTAATCGGCGGATTCGGCGTGAGGATGCCATCCGTGTGTGGAGGTGAATGCGGTGTCCCAGTCATGGAAGTCGTTGTGGAAGAGCGAATGCGGGAAATCGATCCCGATCTATCGCATCCTCGTGCCCGAAAGCGTCAATCAAGACATCATGAGGGCCTGGAACGCTCGCGGGTACCGCTACACCGCCGGCGCCCCGAATGCGATCATGCTCACCGGGGGAATGCGTCGAAACTTCTTCCGCTCCAGCATGCTGTTCAAAGGCGGTACCGGAACCGGGGCCGCTGTCACGGCGGGCTTCGCCGCGCCCGGCGGTCTGGCACTGGTGTCCGGCTTCGCCGATGCGGCACTGACATTCGGTGCGCTTGGTGGAGTAACCGCAGTGGGCACCGGCGTGTTCGCCGCAGTCACCGGACCGAAGTACTTCCGTGACCCCAAACGGCTGAGCCGGAAGAACCGAGCACAGGTGGGGCAGGCGCAGTGGATCACTCCGGCGTCATTGGGATTCCAGCCTGGCCGCAAGGAAGGCCGCGACACCGACGAACAGCGTCTGTTCCACCTGGCGGTGACCATCGCGCGAAAGATCGTCCGGACACGGGCCTGGACCCACCCGATCCTGCGCGACCACGTCTCACGTGTCGACCTCGACCATGCTGTCGCCTCAATCGGTGTGCGGCTGGCCGAACTGGTCAGGCTGCGTGAGGAGATCGAGAGCATCAGGGATGCCGGAACCGCGAAGTCGGTGGAGACGTACCTGTCGAAACTTGCTGTGGCCTTCACCTCGATGGCCAACCGTGTGCTGTCGATGCATGAGTACTATGAGCGACTCATCGCACTCGACGAGCAGCTCATGCTGCTTCACAACTCGGAACGCTCACGTGAACTCGGCGACCGTGTCCTCGACGTTCTGTCCCGGACAGCTGCCGATGACTCCGCAGACTGGCAGTTCAGAGAACTGCGGATCGACGCTGAGTCACAGTCATCGATCATCTCGGGCCTTGTTGCCGAGCTCGACGAGACCGCAGACGACTTCGACGATTTCGACACTCGTCTGGCGGCTGCCCAGGAGTCGATCGACGCGCTGGAACCCACATCCTCCGCGGGGGAGGACCGCCGCGCGGAGTGATCCGCGTGCAGTCGTCGAGCTCAGCATCGTCGAGTTCAGTGACTTGAGCTCAGCATCGTCGAGTTCAGTGACCGAACGGATCGGGGTCGACACCCGGCATCCATGAACGACCGGGGACGTTGTATCCGTTGGCGGCTTGCTCCTTCTTCCATTTCTTCGACCAGCGCTTGTCGAGACGGTCAACGTAGAGTGTGCCCTGCAGGTGATCGTATTCGTGCTGCATGATGCGAGCGAACCATCCTTCGGCGGTCAGTGTCACCGACTGGCCGGTCTCATCGACACCGTTGACCGTGACACGGTCCGCGCGTTTGAGTGGAAAGTCGAGGCTGGGCACCGAGAGACACCCTTCGGTCTCATCATCGGGATCCGGGCGGGTGTCGGGGATCTTCGAGGCGATGAGCAGCGGGTTGATGAAAGTACCGCGTCTGCGGACTCCGGCATCATCTTCGGCGTGGAAGACGAAGATGCGCTTCGCTACGCCGATCTGCGGAGCTGCCAGGCCGACACCGTTGCTGGCGTCGAGGGTTTCGTGCATATCGGCGACCAAGGTTGCGAGCTCGTCGTCGAAGTCGGTGATCTTCTCCGCACGCTGATGCAGCACGGGCTCGCCGTAGATGACGATGGGATGAATAGGCATGAGGACAATCGTATCGGCTTTCGACACCGCGTTCCGTCCGAGAATAGCCCGTTCGCCTAGGTGCCTCCCACCGGCCCTTCCACTCGGCAGTCTGCCGGGTCACCAGTCGATCCACGACTGCCTCGGCGTCTCAGATTCGCACCTCACCAGCAGGGACGAAGCCGTCGCGTCGAGCACCGAAGCTGCAGCGTCACGGGAGGCGACAGCGGCATTCGCACCCATGATTGTTCAGCGGTTCGAGCCCCCTGGGTCATTGGTGCCAGGGTCAGGCTTGGGTTCTTTGTTGAATATGTCTCGGGATGACAGTGTATTTCGCCGGAAGCGAACATGGATTGTTGAGCAACCATCTTGGGAACAACCGGGAATGGCGCATGGTTATGATGGTGTCGAGCCGTCTCGGTCGACGAGATGAGATCGGCAGCTGAAGCCTTTGGCTGGTGGTTGTGTGACTTCTTCGTCACAGCCCTCAGCACCGAGCGAAAAAATATGCGTGAAAGGACATGTCTTGACCATCTTCAACAATGTTTCCGAACTGGTCGGCCGCACCCCGCTGATTCGTGTGAACAAGGCCAGCGAACGCTCCGGCGCGGAGATCATCGCCAAGCTTGAGTTCTACAACCCCGCTAGCTCGGTCAAGGATCGCATCGGCGTCGCGATGATCGACGCCGCCGAGGCTTCGGGGGATCTGAAGCCGGGTGGAACGATCGTCGAAGCAACCTCTGGCAACACCGGAATCTCGCTGGCGATGGTGGGCGCCTCCCGCGGCTACAAAGTCGTGCTGACCATGCCGGAATCCATGTCGAAGGAGCGTCGCGCACTCTTGCGCGCCTTCGGTGCCGAGCTCGTCCTCACCGACAAGGCCCTGGGTATGAAGGGTGCTGTTGAGAAGGCGGAAGAATTCGCTGCCGACGGTGCTGTCCTGGTTCGCCAGTTCGAGAACAAGGCGAACGCTGAAATTCACCGTTCCACCACCGGTCCGGAGATTCTTGCCGACACCGACGGTCAAGTTGATATCTTCGTGGCGGGCGTCGGGACTGGTGGAACCATCACTGGCGCCGGAGCCGCTCTGCGGGAGTCAATCCCCGACGTGAAGATCGTCGCTGTCGAGCCTGCAGCTTCGCCGCTGCTCTCCGGCGGAGACGCCGGCCCCCACGCCATCCAGGGTCTCGGCGCGAACTTCGTTCCTGGTGTACTCGACACCAAGATCTACGATGAGGTGGTCGCCGTTGACAATGATGACGCCTTTGCCACCGCTCGCGCGGTCGCGAAGGAAGAGGGACTGCTTGTCGGAATCTCGTCTGGTGCAGCCTTGCATGCTGCGGAGGAGATCGGTGCACGTCCGGAGAACGCGGGGAAGAGGATTGTCGTTATTTTGGCCTCGTTCGGTGAGCGCTATCTCTCCACGCCGCTGTTTGCCGAATACATGGACTGAGCAGAAGAACTTCGACTGAGCGCTGCCTGAGGCAGATGCCGGTTCCGCGGTGAGGGCGTCAAACACATGTTTGACGCCCTCACGACTTTGACCACGAACTGATACGAGCAAACATTAGCACGAAGGACTGTTGAGATGAAGGCACTGTGGGCTGTGGCGACTGCGGCGATCGGCGCGGCCGCCTATGGGCTGAGCCGACCTGGGGTGCGCACGACTCTGCGCGAGGACCTCGATACCGTTCGCAGGCGCGATCCTGCGGCCACCAGCGATTTCGTCTCGCTGATCTCCTATCCGGGTATGCACGCGATCTGGGCGCACCGCGGCCTGCACCGACTGTGGCAGAACGAGACCACCAAGGTGCCAGCCAGGCTGATGTCACAGGCGGTGAGGACCCTTACCGGTGTCGAGATCCATCCCGGTGCGCAGATCGGGCGACGCTTCTTCATCGACCACGCCAACGGAGTCGTCATCGGTGAGACCTCGGAGATCGGTGACGATGTGATGCTCTACCACCAGGTCACCCTGGGTGGGACGTCGATGGAACA
The DNA here is from genome assembly GCF_900169145.1 of Brevibacterium antiquum CNRZ 918. Lineage (GTDB taxonomy): Bacteria > Actinomycetota > Actinomycetes > Actinomycetales > Brevibacteriaceae > Brevibacterium > Brevibacterium koreense. The sequence continues at coordinate 86,952 of NZ_FXZD01000004.1, forward strand.
GGCGAAGCGCCACCCGACCATCGGCAACCACGTCCTCGTGGGGGCCGGTGCGAAGATCCTCGGACCGGTCATCGTGGGCGACAATTCCTCAGTCGGGGCAAATGCGGTCGTCGTCAAAGACGTCGCTGCCGACTCGAGCGCAGTCGGAATCCCCGCAAAGGTCAGACCCTACAAGAAGCCCACCGGCTCCGAGGGGGTCGGGTCGGAGGCCGATGACACACGCTCCAAATACTCCGACTTCGAACTGATCGACCCGGCCATCTGGATCTGAGAGTCATTCGGATCTGACCGGGACGCTCGCTCACCAACTCCATCCGTCAACTCGGTCTTCGCCGGGTCTGCCTCGTCGACATCCGTTGAAGGGCGTCGGCTTGGAAGGGCCGGCGATTGCACTGTCATGGCCTTCGGGAGTGCTGGACGAGAAGGCGCGGGAATACTTTCCGCCCAATGTCCGTTAAACTTTCAACTAATTACTTCAAAACTGAAGTGTTGCAGTTCAAGGAAAGTTCGTGAGCGGCGGGCAGAAGGAGCAGGCATGGAACTGGGAATCTTCACCATTGGAGACATCACCAGCGATCCCACCAACGGGACCACGGTGTCTGAGAATCAGCGGATCAAGAACACGGTCGAGATCGCCAAGAAGGCCGAAGAGGCTGGCCTCGACGTCTTCGCCACCGGTCAACACCACAACCCGCCGTTCGTCGCACCCGCGAACCCACCGGTCCTGCTGTCGAACATAGCAGCACAGACTCAGAAGCTGCGTCTGTCTACTGCCACCACGCTGATCACCACCACCGACCCGGTGCGCATCGCCGAGGACTACTCGTATGCACAGCATCTCTCCGACGGGCGCATCAGCCTGATCATGGGACGCGGCAACACGGGCCCCGTCTATCCCTGGTTCGGCAAGGATATCCGCTCGGGCATCCCGCTGGCGGTGGAGAACTACAACCTGCTCTACCGCCTCTGGCGGGAGAAGAACATCGACTGGGAAGGCAAGTTCCGCACGCCGTTGAATGGTTTCACCGCGACACCGACGCCACTCGACGATGTCCCACCTTTCGTGTGGCACGGATCGATCCGCAGCCCCGAAATCGCTGAGCAGGCCGCGTATTACGGCGACGGATTCTTCCACAACAACATCTTCTGGCCGATGTCGCACACCGCTCGCATGGTGAGGCTCTACCGTCAGCGCTACGAATACTACGGACACGGAGCAGCGAACCAGGCGATCGTCGGGCTCGGAGGTCAGGTCTTCATGCGCAAGAACTCACGTGACGCTGTCAACGAATTCCGTCCGTACTTCGACAACGCACCGGTCTACGGTCACGGTCCCAGCCTCGAGGACTTCTCGGCACAGACCCCGTTGACCGTCGGATCGCCCCAGCAGGTCATCGAACGCACCCTGAGTTTCCGCGACTGGGCCGGGGACTACCAGCGTCAGCTGTTCCTCATCGACCACGCGGGACTGCCGCAGAAGACGGTGCTGGAACAGCTCGACCTCCTCGGCGAAGAGGTTGTCCCGGTCCTGCGGAAGGAATTTAAGAAGGGCCGTCCGGCCGATGTTCCCGACGCACCGACACACGAATCACTCGTCCTGCGTCACCGCGAAGGCCGCGACCCCATCCCCGGCGGGGGTCCCGGATCGCGTGCCCATGCCGACCGTGCGGCCAAGTCCGCAGAGCACAACGACGCCCAAGGAGCTGATCGATGATGCGAATCCTGTGCATCACGACCTCGCTGAGCGAGGACTCGACCACACTGAAACTGTCGAACAAGATCATCGCAGCCGCCATCTCGGCGGCGCAAGATGCGGGTCTGAGCGCGGAGACCGACCTCGTCAACGTGCGGAACCTGAGCTCAGACCTCACCGATATGGCACTGACCGGGTTTCGTTCGGGAAATCTCGAAGCGACATTCGCACAGGTCGGTCAGGCGGACGTGATCGTCACCGTGGCCCCCGTGTACAAGGTCGCACCGGTGGGACTGCATATCCTGTTCTGGCAGCTCATCGACGAAAAGGCACTGGCGAACAAGCCCGTGCTCATCGGCTCCACCGGCGGCACGCCGCGGCACTCGCTGGCCGGTGAGACCGTGCTGCGCCCGATGCTGTCCTACCTCAAGGGCATCGTAGTGCCGACGACGGTCTTCGCCGCGACCGATGACTGGGGCAGCGTCGAGGGCGGCCGCAGCCTCAATGCCCGGATCACCCAGGCCAGCGAGGAGCTGGTCGGCTTGGCGGCGAGCCTCAGCGGTGTCGATGTCGGTCCCACAGCCGATCCCAAGGTCGGTCCCACAGCCGGCCCCAAGGTCGGCTCCACATCGACGCCCGGTGAGTTCGGCAGTCGTACCAGAGACGGAAATCCGAGCATCGATGATGAGTTCAATCCCGATCTCATCACCCCCTTCGCCCAGCTTCTCGAGGGGTGACGATGGTCGAGATCAAGCTCGGCCGAGGTCGTGACGAGCTCGCGCAGAGGTCGTGGCGGTTGTACTTCGAGACCTCGCAGCGCATCCGGCAGAACCTCGAGGGCAGCCTCAAGGATCGGGCGGGTCTGACCGTCAGTGACTACAACACGCTCCTGTTGCTGTGGGAGGAGCCCACCCACACGCTGACGATGAGTGCATTGGCAAGGAAGCTTGTGTTCTCTCCATCGCGGCTCACCTACCGGATCAGGGTGCTCGAAGACGCCAGACTGGTGACGAAGACGGAATGCCCGGACGACAAACGGGCACACAACGTCGGCCTCACCGAGGTTGGGGCACAGGCCTTCCTCGATGCGGGGCGTCAGCACCGGGAGAACATCGACGAGGTGTTCCTCTCCCATGTCGACGATGAGGAGCTCGAAGTCATCGAGAGAGTGTTCGCAAGGATCGGCAAGGCGCTGCCGGACTAGTCCCTGCCGGAATATGCCTGCTGGAATATGCCTGCTGGATTCCGTCTGCCGGAATGCCCCTGCCTCAGTGAGCTGGTTCGTGGGACAATGTGTCTATGTCGATCAAGACCATTGCCTTTCCAGATTCCGAACTCCGCAACCGCGTCATCGCCCGGATTCCGGCGCACCAGCGTGCCAACGTCGACCTGGTCGTCTACTCGGATGCCGAGAAGTCAGCGAAGCTGAGCCGAGATGACGTCGATGTCGTCGTGCTCCCGTACCTCAATTCGGGACCGACAATCGAACTGCTCGACGAGTTGCCGAACCTGGGCCTGGTCATCACGCAGACCACGGGCTATGACCCTGTCGCGCATCTGCCGGAGCGCGGCATCCAGGTGGCGACCGCCTCGGGCGTGCACACCGGCGGAACGGCCGAGCTCGCACTGACACTGACCCTGGCCAGCCTGCGCGGAATCGACGATGCCGTTCGCGCTCAGAGCGCAAGGATCTGGAACCACAAGCGCAACCGCTCCCTGCAGGACCGCCGCGTCATGATCATCGGCGCCGGTGAGATCGGGTCGGCTATCGCTGATCGATTCGAACCTTTCGAAGTCGACCTCACACGGGTCGCGACGAGGGCACGTGAAGACGCTCGCGGCCGGATCCACGGCGTCGATGAACTGCCGAACCTGCTTCCCCACACAGAGGTGGTCGTCCTCATCACGCCACTGACCGAATCAACGAACAAGCTCGTCGACAAGGACTTCCTGGCCCGATTGCCAGACAACGCCCTGATCGTCAACGTCGCTCGAGGCAAGATCGTTGACACCGACGCGCTCGTTGCCGAGCTGAGCACCGGTCGCCTCCATGCCGCTCTCGACGTCATGGATCCCGAGCCGCTGCCGGACGACCATCCGCTGTGGGGGAGCCCGAACACTCTCATCACACCTCATGAGGGAGGCGACACCTCGGCGTTCGAGCCTCGGGTGGTGCAGATTCTGGCCGAGCAGGTCCGTCGGCTCAACGATGGCGAAGCGCCGCTCAACCTCGTCTCGACGGAGTGATCGCCTGAACTGCTCACAATAGGTTCCAACATGCGAGAACTCGGCATATACATGATGGACTCGGGCGTAGAGTGCCTGCATGAGCATTGATACGAACTCCACCACCCCGGACATCAAACCTCGTTCTCGCGACGTCACCGACGGTCTCGAAGCCACTGCCGCACGCGGCATGCTGAGGGCAGTCGGCATGGGCGATGACGACTGGGTCAAGCCGCAGATCGCCATCGCGACCTCGTGGAACGAGATCACCCCGTGCAACATGTCTCTGCAGCGTCTCGGCGGGGCCGCCAAAGAAGGCGTCCATGAGGCAGGCGGCTTCCCCCTGGAGTTCGGCACCATCTCCGTCTCCGACGGCATCTCGATGGGCCACGAGGGCATGCACTACTCGCTGGTCTCACGCGAGGTCATCACCGACTCCGTCGAGACCGTGATGAGCGCCGAGCGACTCGACGGGTCCGTCCTCATGGCCGGCTGTGACAAGTCGATCCCGGGCATGCTCATGGCATCCGCCCGCCTCGGCCTCTCCAGCGTCTTCCTCTACAACGGCTCGATCATGCCGGGTACCGCGAAGATGGAGGACGGCACCGAGAAGGAAGTCACCCTCATCGACGCCTTCGAAGCAGTCGGCGCCTGCCGTGCCGGAACCATCAGCCAAAAAGACGTCGACTCCATTGAGCGCGCCGTCTGCCCGGGTGAAGGCGCCTGTGGTGGCATGTACACCGCGAATACGATGGCCTCGGCGGCCGAGGCGATGGGCATGTCCCTGCCCGGCTCGGCCGCACCTCCTGCCATCCACCGCGACCGCACGATGTTCGCGCGCAAATCCGGTGATGCTGTCGTCAACCTGCTGCGTCAGGGAATCACGGCGAAGGACATCATCACCCGCGAATCGCTGCACAACGCGATCGCCGTGGTCATGGCCTTCGGCGGATCGACCAACGCGGTTCTCCACCTCCTGGCCATCGCTCATGAAGCCAACGTCGATCTTTCACTCGATGACTTCAACCGCATCGGTGACAAGGTCCCGCACCTGGGCAACGTCAAGCCCTTCGGCCAGTACGTGATGAACGATGTGTTCAAGATCGGCGGCGTGCCCGTGATCATGAAGGCACTGCTCGACGCGGGTCTGCTCAACGGCGACTGCATGACGGTGACAGGCAAGACCGTGGCCGAGAACCTCGAGACGATCAACCCACCGGACCCCGACGGCAAGATCCTGCGCGCGATGAACAACCCGATCCACGCCACCGGCGGACTCACCGTGCTCAAGGGCTCGATGGCGCCCGAGGGTGCCGTCGTGAAGTCCGCTGGCTTCGACGCCGATGTCTTCGAAGGCACGGCGCGGGTGTTCAACCAGGAGAAGCCGGCCATGGATGCTGTGCTCAACAATGAGCTGCAGAAGGGCGATGTCGTCGTCATCCGCTATGAGGGGCCCAAGGGCGGCCCGGGCATGCGCGAGATGCTCGCCATCACCGGAGCGATCAAGGGGGCAGGCATCGGCAAGGACGTCCTGCTCATCACCGACGGACGCTTCTCCGGAGGGTCCACCGGCCTGTGCATCGGCCACGTCGCGCCCGAGGCCGTCGATGGCGGACCGATCGCGCTCGTCGAGGACGGGGACAAGATCACCGTCGACATCGCGGCCCGCTCGATTGAACTCCACGTTGACGAGTCGGTGCTCGAAGAGCGTCGCAAGACCTGGACGATTCCCGAGAACCACCGCCTCACCGGTGTGCTCGGGAAGTACGCGAAGCTCGTGCAGTCGGCCTCCACCGGTGCCGTCTGCTTCTGAGTAGGGGACACCCGATGATCTGATGATCGAATAGTCGAGCCCCGGATAGCGGGGATCGATCCATCGCCGAGGTGGTGCGGACCAATGTCCGCACCACCTCGGCTTTTCTGTGCCTGATGAGGCAAAGGACCACCCCTTGTTACCCAACTGTAACCACGGCGTGTCGCCCGAGAATCTGCGGCACCGCCGGATGGAGAGAAAGAAATTGAGCAAGGTGTTTTGTGCGGGGGATCACATCTGGGTACAGTACAACTTACGTTCAGTTGTTTGTGATGGTTCACGGATGAACCGCGCAGAGTTGCTGAGCTGACAACACTTGACGCAAAGGAACTTTGACCGCAGATGACTCGCACACCCCTCGAGATTCGCAAAGAGATCTATTCCCTCATCCCCGGACCGATGCATCAGTCAGAGAATAATCACGAAAGTTCTCGAGTCGCAGCGATTTAGGTCTCGGCATGGGAAAATACGTTCTCCGGCGATTCGTCAACTACTTCATCCTGGCGTTCATCGCCACGGTCACCGCCTACATCACCTCCAGTGCGTTTATGGATCCGGCCGCGCGGTATCGGGGCCAGAATCCGCCGCTGTCAGAAGCCTCGATCAAGTCGATCCTCAACGGACACGGGACCAATCCGGATGTTCCGATCATCGAGCGTACGTGGGCCTGGCTGACGGGGATCTTCCTCCACGGGGACTTCTCTACGACGGTCCACAACAATCCGGTCTTCCAGGAGATCATGACCCGGGCAGGGGTCAGCCTCAAACTTCTGCTCATCGGTTCCATCCTCGGAGCCATCCTGGGCGTCGTCCTCGGCGTGTGGGGCGCGGTTAAGCAATACAAGGCCTCTGACCAGACAGTGACTTATGCGTCCTATCTGATCATCGCCACCCCGACATTTGTCATTGGCGTGGTGCTAATGATCATTGCCACTGCCTTCAACGGTCTCATCGGCACAACCCTGATTCGCTTTTCCGGTGAATACACGGCGGACATACCGCCGGGCTTCTTTCCGTGGTTCACCGATCAGCTCTCACATATGCTGTTGCCGACATTGGCATTGGTGATGATGGGTGCTGCCACCTACTCGCGTTATCAGCGCTCGGTCATGCTCGATGTGCTGGCCTCTGATTTCATCCGCACCGCGAGATCGAAAGGGCGCACCCGCAAGACCGCCTTGGTCAAGCACGGTGTTCGCGTTGCCCTCATCCCGATGTCGACCTACTTCGCCTACGCCTTCGGCACGTTGGTCGCAGGATCGGCGATGCTCGAGGTGGTGTTCTCCTGGCACGGCATGGGGGAGTTCACCATCAACTCGATCCTGCAGTCCGATATCAATGCTGCTGCCGGGTCCGTCCTGTTCATCGCAGTGCTGACTCTGATCTCTTCGACCCTCTCGGAGATCCTCTACGCTGCCCTCGACCCGAGAGTGAGGATCTGACATGGCCACCGATCTTCCGATCTCCACGACTGCCGACACCGAGGTTGCGCCTCGTCGTTCGAAGCCGACCTCCCGTCTGACCTTGGTCTGGCGCCGACTGCGCTCGACCCCGCGCTTCTGGGTCGGCGGCATCATGCTGGGGTTCTTCGTCCTGTTCGCAATATTCGGCAACACGATCAACATCTATACGCCGACTGACCAGGACATCCACGCACTCAACGAGGCACCGAGCCCGCAGCACTGGTTCGGCACGAACACCATCGGCCAGGATATCTACGCCCAAACCGTGGCGGGACTGCAGAAATCTCTGCTCATCGGCATCATCGCCGGGCCCGCAGCGAGCCTCCTAGCCGCGATCATCGGTTCGACAGCGGGATACTTCGGCGGCCGCATCGAGGTCGTCATCGTGTGGTTCATCAACCTGCTCCTCGTCCTGCCTGCGTTCTTCATCCTCGTGCTTCTGGCCCCGATGCTGCGCCAGCTGTCGTGGATGGCGATCGTCGTCTTCCTCGCCCTGTTCGGGTGGATGATCATGGCCCAAGTTGTGAGAAACCAGACGAAGGCGATCAAGGACCGTGACTTCGTCAAGGCGGCGCGGTACATGGGCGTCTCCACTCCACGGATACTGAGCCGGCACATCATCCCGAACGTCGCGTCGATCCTCATCGTCGATGCCACTTTGGGCGTGGTCTCAGCGATCCTGACCGAAACTTCGCTGAGCTACTTCAACCTCGGAATCCAGAAGCCCGATGTCTCCATCGGCACACTCCTGGCTGAGGGCTCCGGGGCGGCTGTGACCCGTCCGTGGCTCTTCGTCTTTCCCGCAGGCGTCCTCGTCCTCATGCTGTTCGCCATCAGCCTGATGGCCGATGCGCTCCGTGACGCCATCGATCCCACCTCAGGAGTCAACCGTGACTGAGACTCTCATCACCGATCAATCCAATCCACCTGCGCAGGCTCCGATCCTCGAAGTCCGGGACCTGAGCGTCACGTTCCCGAATCCTCAGGGCGATGTGAAGGCCGTTCGCGGCGTCAGCTACGAGGTGATGCCTGGTGAGTTCCTGGGCATCGTCGGCGAATCGGGTTCCGGCAAGTCAGTCTCGTCCATGGCCGTGATGGGATTGCTTCCCTCCACAGCCCGCATCGGCGGCTCGATCAAGTACCGCGGACGCTCCCTGCTGGACATGGACGATCACGCGATGTCGGAGTTGCGCGGTTCCGAGATCGCCATGGTGTTCCAAGACCCGCTATCGGCGCTCACCCCGGTCTACTCGATCGGCGAGCAGATCTCAGAAGGTCTGCTCCTCCACGATCCAACGCTGTCGAAGGATGCTGCACACAGCAGAGCGATCGAGCTGCTGCGAGTCGTCGGCATACCGGGGCCCGAACGTCGGGTCAGGGCATACCCCCACGAGTTCTCCGGAGGTATGCGTCAACGAGCAATGATCGCCATCGCCATTGCCAACGATCCGGACCTCATCATCGCCGATGAGCCGACCACCGCGCTCGATGTCACGATCCAAGCCCAGATCCTCGAGGTCCTGCAGAAGGCGCGTGAGATCACAGGCGCTGCGATTGTGCTCATCACGCACGACCTCGGTGTGGTTGCGGGCAACGCGGACCGCATCGCGGTGATGTATGCCGGTCGCCTGGTGGAGACCGGGCCGGTCGAACAGGTCTTCGCCCGACCGCAGATGCCCTACACGACCGGGCTGCTGCGCTCGGTGCCGAACCTGGCGACAGCCGGAACCCAGCGACTCGTTCCGTTGGAGGGCAAACCGCCATCGCTGTCGAACATGGTCCCGGGGTGTCCCTTCGCTCCGCGCTGCCCGATCGCCCTCGACAAATGCCGTGAAGTCGAGCCTGAGCTCATCGCTCATGGCACGCCCGGCGTCGCCGCTGCATGCCACCGGGCCGATGAGATCGCCTCGGGGAAGCTGTCCGCCGGCACCATCTTCCCGCGGCCAGAACCTGTTGAGAAGCGAGTGAAGAACGACGAAGCCGAACGGGTCCTCGAGATCACCGGGCTGCAGAAGCACTTCCCGCTGCTCAAAGGAGCCGTTTTCAAACGGCAGATCGGCACCGTCCGCGCCGTCGACGGCATCGACCTGGAGATCAGGGAGGGACAGACTCTCGGCCTGGTCGGAGAGTCGGGCTGCGGCAAGTCGACGAGCATTGGTGAGGTTCTCGAGATGGTGGCGCCCCAGAAGGGCAAGATCGTCATCAATGGAGTCGACGTGTCCGAGCTGTCCAAGCGCGATCGTTTGGCCATGCGCAAGGACGTCCAGGTCGTGTTCCAGGATCCGATGGCCGCGATCGACCCGCGGTTGCCGGTCGGCGAGGTGATCGCGGAACCGCTGACAGTCCACAAGGTCCCGGCCAAACAGCGCACTGACACCGTCGCCGAGATGCTCGAACTGGTGGGCCTCGACGCGAACATGGCCGATCGGTATCCGCACGAGTTCTCAGGCGGGCAACGCCAGCGCATCGGCATCGCCCGGGCGCTCGTGACCAACCCGAAGCTGCTCGTCCTCGACGAACCGGTTTCGGCCCTCGACGTGTCCGTACAGGCCGGTGTCATCAACCTGCTCGAGGACCTGCGCGACTCACTCGGGCTGTCCTACCTCTTCGTCGCCCATGACCTGGCAGTCGTGAGGCAGATCGCCGATCACGTTGCGGTGATGTACCTGGGCCGGATCGTCGAATTCGGCGCCTCCGAAGATCTCTACGACAATCCGCAGCATCCCTACACTCGAGCGTTGATGTCGGCGATTCCGGTGCCCGATCCGGTAGTCGAACGATCTCGTGAGCGAGTGCTCCTGTCCGGCGACCTTCCGAGCCCGACAGACGAGATCTCCGGGTGCAATTTCCGCACTCGGTGCCCGCTCTTCTCGCTGCTGCCCGAGAGCGAGCAGGACAGATGCACACACGAGGATCCCCAGCCTCGGCGGGCGGAGGCGAACCTGGTGGCCTGTCACTTCGCTGAACGGATCCACGAGCTCGACCACTCGGACTGAACGAACCCGACACAGTACTCATCCATCGATCACCACACAGAGAACAGGAAAGAGGAACTCATGAAGATGAGAAACAAAGCGACAGTGGTTGTCGCTGCGACTGCGGCATTGGGGCTGGCCCTCTCCGGTTGCCAACAGGACAACAAGGACTCCAAAGGAGTCGACAGCGACAAGGCGAACGAGGAGATCTCAGGCTTGCCGTCCGTTGACTACCAGAAGGCCGGCTACGATGAGATCGCCGATGGCGGAACGCTCACCTATCCGATGACCGAGATCCCGGCCAGCCTCAACTACTACCACGCTGACGGCGCGCACGTGGACAACAACAATCTCTACGGCACCTCACTGGGTGGGCCGATCAAGACCAAGGACGATGGCAGCTGGGAAGTCGATAAGAACTACGCCGAGAGCGTGGAGATCGCCAGCGAAGATCCGCTCGTCATCGACGTCAAGCTCAACAAAGACGCTGTCTGGGAAGACGGCACCCCGATCGACGTCGAGGACTACAAGGCATTCTGGAAGACGCAGAGTGGTGAGAACAAGAAATTCGAGGTCGCCTCGACCAAGGGCTACGAGGACATCGAGAGCATCAAGTCCGGTGACGACAAGTACGACGTCGAAGTGACGTTCAAGACTCCCAACATCGACTGGCCCAACTACATCGGCGCCTTCGTGCCCAATGAGATCGCAGAAGACCCCAAAACGTTCAACAAGGACTACGTCAAAGACGTGCTGCCCTCGAACGGACCGTTCAAGGCTGACAAGGTCGACAACAAGGCCGGCGTCATCACCATGGTCAAGAACGACAAATGGTGGGGCCAGGAACCCAAACTGGACAAGGTCATCTTCAAGGTCGTCTCCCAGGCGCAGCAGGCCCAGGCCTATGCGAACAAGGAGATCGACCTCGTCGACATCGGCACCGACGGTGACTCATATGAGACGGCCGGAAAGCGCGAAGACGGCGAAATCTTCAAGTCGCAGGGCATGCAGTGGACTCACGTGACCCTGAATGCGGAGAAGGGCGCGCTCAAGGAGCAGGAGGTCCGCGACGCGATCGGTCACGCCATCAATCGTGAGGCCATCGCCCAGGCAGCCATCGGGCCTGTCGAAGCACCGGTGACACTGGTCAACAACGTCACCTTCATGCCGGGCCAGGACGGATATCAGGACAATGCGGACGGAAGCCTGGACTTCGATCCGGAAGCGGCAAAGAAGATCCTCGACGACGCAGGCTGGGCCGAGGGAGACGATGGAATCCGCGAGAAGGACGGCGAGAAGCTGAAGTTCAACATCGTCGTTCCCGCCGACACAGCTTCGAATGCCCAGCGCGCTGAGCAGGTGATGAAGGACCTCAACGAGATCGGCTTCAAGATCAAACTCGAGACCGTCCCGGTGGCCGCGTACTTCGCCGATCACGTGCTCAACGGCAACTTCGACATGGCTACGTTCACCTGGCAGGGCACAGCCTTCCCGATCTCCTCGGGTTCGAACCTGTTCTACCCGGCCGATTCCGAGCAGAACCACTCGAAGATCTCCAGCGACGCGATCGGTGAGAAGTTCAAGGCCGCAACGAAGACTCTCGACCCGGCCGAGTCGAAGAAGCTGGCAAACGAGGGCGATGCCGAAGTGCTGAAACTCAAGCCCCTGATCCCGTTCTACCCGACCCCGTATGTCTGGGGCGTCAAGGACGACATTGTGAATCTCGGGCCGCGTCAGCTCGAAACTCCCGATTGGACGAGCATCGGGTTCAAGAAGTGACCCTGAGACTCATCGTCTGATCCGAAAGATGTGATCGCCACGATCACCCTCAGTCGCCGGCCCCGTGGACTCACGTTCTCCCACGGGGCCGGCTCTTCTCGTGCCCTCAGGCAGACTTGGTTCTCGAGGCCGCTTCAGCGCTACAGGCGGCTGAAGATGTCGAGCAGTATGAGGACGAGAGTCACGCCCACGACGCCGAGGTTCCACACCGTTGTGGTGGTGCCGGTGGGGTTGGCTGCGGTGGTCGAGTCCTGATGCTGATTCTCCCAGCGTCGGAGCAGTTCGAAGGCAGGGTGGTTGTCGACCGACTCCGGTCGTGTGCCACCGGTAAGCCCCGAGTCGACTTTGCGGCGCGGCATCCCGGGCGCATTCCACGGACGGTATGTGCGTGCAGCCCCGTTCGGTGCGATCGCCATGATGGAGACGACCGTGCTCAATCTGATGTCAGTGATGTTGGCAAAGGGCACTGTGGTGGTGCGCAGGATCTCGCGGATCACGACCTGCTCGGACCCGACGATGACAGCCGGTCGCCACAGGAGGATGAAGATGAGCCATCCCACCAGCGCCAGCGGTGGGAGGAACGTTCCGACGGTGTCCCAGGAGCCGCGCATGATCGCATCGATGAGAAGCAGTGCGAGGAACGCCCAAACGATGATGGTGATGATGGGGCCGCTGCGTTGTCTGAGGATGATCGGTGCGCTCACCGTCTTAGCCTATCGGCTATACGATGAAAGACAGGGACTGCTCCGGACTCGTGCGGCTTCGGTGCTCTGCTTCCGACCAAAGCACCGAGGATGGAAGGACAGGCATGCACATCGTTGTGCTCGATGACTACCAGAATGTGGCGGCAGACTATGCGAATTGGCACGCGCTTGGGGCGCAGGTCGATTTCGTCTCCCGCCCGATCCTCGACACCGCGGATCTGGTGCAGACAGTGGCCGGAGCCGAGATTGTCGTCGCCATGCGTGAGCGCACCCTCTTCTCTGCTGAGCGTTTGTCGCGGCTGCGAGACCTGCGGCTGCTGGTGACCACGGGCAGGGTCAACGCCTCGATCGATCTGGACGCTGCACGAGCGCAGGGGATCACGGTCTGCGGGACCGAGTCGACCGCCTCGGCGACTCCGGAGCTGACCTGGGGGCTCATCCTCTCTGTGTTACGCAGCATTCCAACCGAAGATGCCGCGATGCATTCCGGCGGCTGGCAGTCCACCGTGGGCGGTGATCTTTTCGGGCACAGGCTCGGCGTCATCGGACTGGGCAGGCTGGGCAGCCAGGTCGCCCGTGTCGGGGCCGCCTTCGGAATGGAAGTCGTGGCCTGGAGCCAGAACCTGGACGCGGCGCGTGCCGCCGATGTCGGGGCACATGCTGTGAGCAAGGAGGAGCTCTTCGCCACCTCCGACGTGGCGACCCTGCACTACAAGCTCAGCGAGCGCAGCCGCAGGCTCGTCTCTGCCGAGGAGCTGGCGCTGATGAAGCCGACGAGCATCTTCATCAATACTTCGCGGGCGGGCCTCGTTGACATGGAGGCACTGCAAGACGCCCTGGCAGGAGGTCGCATTCGCGGCGCGGGGATCGACGTGTATGACACCGAACCGCTGCCGGCCGACCACCCTCTGCGCAGCACTCCGAGGACCGTGCTGACCCCGCACCTGGGCTACGTCACCGATGACACGTACCGAATCTTCTTCACTCAGGCACTCGAGGACATATCCGCGTGGATGGCGGGGGAGCCGGTTCGTCAGCTCACCTGATGCGACGGACCCGCCAGAGACAACGACAAGGCCCGCCGGGAGCAAAGATGCTCCGCGACGGGCCTTGAACGATCAACGTCAGTTCACATCGGCCGGGTCACCGGAGACGCGACCGCCGTTCTCCAGCGAATCGATGGAGGCCACCTCGGCGGCGGTGAGTTCGAAGTCGAAGACATCGAAGTTCTGGGCCATGCGGTCACGGTTGTTCGACTTCGGGAAGACGACATGTCCGCGCTGCAGGTGCCAACGGATGATGGTCTGCGCCCAGGACTTGCCGTGGGCCGACGCGATCTCGCCGATGACGGTGTCTGCGTAGTCGACCTTGCCCTGTCCCAGTGGTCCCCAGGCCTCGACCTTGATGTCGTGCTCGGCCAGCAGCGGACGGGTCTCGATCTGCTGGAACTGCGGGTGGCATTCGATCTGGTCGACGGCCGGGATGATCCCTGTGTCGAGGATCTGGGGCAGGTAGCGATGGTCGAAGTTCGACACGCCGATCGAGGTGGTCAGACCCTGCTCGCGGTAGGAGGGGAAAGCCTCCCAAGTCTCGACCGAGTTGTTGTTCTCCGGTGTCGGCCAGTGGATGAGGTAGAGGTCGACGTGGTCGAGGCCGAGCTTCTCGAGGCTCTCGCCCAACGCGCGCTTCGATTCGTCGGCACCGTGACTGTCGTTCCACAGCTTGGTGGTCACGAAGAGTTCATCGCGGGCGATGCCGGAGTTCGCGATGGCGCGGCCGACACCTTCCTCATTGCCATAGACAGCGGCTGTGTCGATGTGGCGGTAGCCGACCTCGAGAGCGTCGGTGACGATGCGCTCGGTCTTCTCGGGATCGACCTTGAAGACGCCGAAGCCCAGCTGCGGGATGGTCTTGCCGTCGTTGAGTGTGAGTGTGGGAACCGTCATGGTGCCACCTTTCGTCACGGGTTTGATGGTCTGTCGTTCTGCGGTCTGGCGGGCGCCGCGGTGGCGGTGCCTCTGCGAGCTTATAACGCCGTGAAGGTGCCTGTGCATTCCTGACAGCCGGATCTGACCGGCGTGATCCGAGTCTCGGGCGCTCTGTCGAAGAGTGAGACCGAGGATTGAGCCGCCTCGGTGTGGGAGCTCAGGGTGGCCGGCGGAGCCGTCAGTCTGTGGAACCGTCAGTCGGTGAAGACTGTGTGCACATCCCCGGTCAGCGAGCGGCCGTCGAGCGCTTCGAGCTCGAGGACGACTGCCGACCCGATCACATCGGCGCCGAGCTCCTTCACGAGCGCCTGAGCAGCAGTGAGGGTCCCACCTGTGGCCAGGATGTCATCGACGAGCAGAACGCGCTCGCCCTCTTTCAGAACGTCTGGGCCTTCGATCGTGGCCGTCCCGTACTCGAGCGAGTACGACACTGCTGCCGCCGGTCTGGGAAGCTTGCCGGCCTTGCGAATCGGCAGAATGCCCACGCCGGTCATCGCCGCGATCGTTCCGGCGAAGAGGAAACCGCGAGCCTCGAGACCGCCGACGATGTCGAACTGTCCCTCGAACGGTGCGATGAGCGCCTCGGTGACGGCACGCATGGCGGCACCATCTGCAAGCAGGGGAGAGATGTCACGGAAGTTCACCCCTGGCTCCGGATAGTCGGGAATCGAAGCGATGAGGGTCTTCGCGCGGTGGAGATCTGTATTCGTCACGGGTCAACGATACTCGGTGGGCCGTATCGTAGTGGACACCGGAATGGAGGACTCCATGGGAACCGATCGACAGCCTGAGTCACTCGCCGAGGCCTTCGCCCAGGTGCCTCGTGAATTGTTCCTGCCTGAGGATGAACGACGCTTCGCCTCCAGCAATGTGGCGCTGCAGATCGGCGATGGACAGACGAATTCTCAGCCGAGCACGGTCGCCGATATGCTCAAGCTCCTTGGCCCACGACCGGGTGACCGCGTTCTCGATCTGGGTTCCGGTTCGGGATGGACGTCCGCTCTCCTCGGTGTCCTCGTCGGCCCTCGCGGGCGCGTGACTGGTGTGGAGCGTCACCGTCAGCTCATCGAGCGCGCGCGGGCGTCGCTGGGTCATGGTCATTCCGGTGCAGGGCGTGATGCTGCGTGTCGTGGTCGCCGGATCCGGTGACCACGACGTCTCCATCACGCGGCACGGACAATATCGATTCGTCCCATTCATCCGCGACTGATCGCGTTACTCCTTCGGCAAGTCGTAGACTACGTCAGCCACCAGCTACGTGAACCCACAAAAGCACAGTGCAGGCGGTGTGCTTTTGCAGGTTGGGGTATCTGAAGTGAAGTAATCCGTTGTAGTTTATTGTCATTTAATGACGATAGGTGCAATATTGACGCATGTACCAAGTATTCGACACTGCTCGGTTGCTCAGGCTCGGACTTTCTGAGCGTGATATTCGCAAGGCGGCCGCATGTTGCTTGGAACGCGTCGCCCGCGGTCGATTCGCTGTCCGACGAAGATGTGACAATGAACGGCATCGGCGAGTTTGGGAATCTGTCGACCAGGAAGATGCAGATCTTCTAGTGAATAAGAACGATTTTCGCGATGTCCTCGAACGACTGAAAGTTCTCATCAGAGCTCGCGCAGATAGAGTGAGTGACCGCCAGCAGAGCGCGGGTGGCCGAGTGCGAAATGAAGTCTTCTCCCATATTTCGGCCGCTCTCCTGTGGACGCTTGAGGTCGCTCGGCCGGTCGAGGGGCGCGTAGAAGTGATTCGGCCGGGCATCAGCCGGCGCCACGCAAATCTGATCGTCAGGAGACGAACGCTCCCGCCGGAGCATGTTGCCAGAATCGGAGATGTCGCCGTCACCACTCGTGCTCGGACCCTCATCGATGTCGCCCGAGACTACGGCTTGGACGTGAGTGTTCCTATGCTCGACGATGCATTGCGACGAAGCCAAGTGTCGAAGGCTCAGCTCTTCGACGTGGTGCAAGCTGCCCATGAGGTGAGGAACGAGAATCGTGTCTCTGAGGCGATCAGCTTGACGGATCCCCTCAGAGAGTCACCTGCCGAATCGATTGTCGCAGTTCGGTTCTTCGAAAACGGAATCCTCGATTTCGAGTCTCAGGTCGAAGTCCGCGATGCGCAGGGTCGCTTCATAGCCCGTGTCGATTTCCTGCATCGAGGGGCGATGATCATCGTGGAGTTCGACGGACGAGGCAAGTACTTCCTCGACGATCGTGATCACAGAGCGGCCTTTGACAGAGAGCGTGAGCGTGAGCGGCAGCTGAGAGCGCTTGGCTATCATGTGGTGAGGATCTTTTGGAAAGATCTATTTCGTCAGCAGAAGTTCACCGAGCTGGCTCGACTCCTAAGGGCACGTATGGCTCGGCCACCAGCTACGTGAACCCACAAAAGCACAGTGCAGGCGGTGTGCTTTTGCAGGCTGAGGTAGCTGAGAGCAAGCAACTGCCAATCACACCAGCGAGTCCCGCCACGCCTTGTGCAGCTGGGCGAACTTGCCCGCCCCTGAGATCAGCTCGTCCGGCGTGCCGTCTTCGATGATGCGCCCGGAGTCCATGACGAGGACACGGTCGGCGATCTCCACGGTCGAGAGCCGGTGGGCGATGATGATTGCGGTGCGTCCTTCAAGCACTGTCGCCAGAGCCGTCTGGACCAGCCGCTCGGAGGGGATGTCGAGGTGAGCGGTCGCCTCGTCGAGGACGACGATGTCCGGGTCGGCCAGGAACACGCGGGCGAAGGACACGAGCTGACGCTGTCCCGAGCTCAGTCGTCCGCCGCGTTTCTTCACATCCGTGTCGTAGCCGTCGGGCAGATTGCGGATATAGGGATCCAGGCCGACGGCCGTGGCCGCGGCGAGTACCTCGTCATCTTCGGCATCGGGATTGCCGATGCGGATATTGTCCGCGATCGTGCCCGCGAACAGGAACGACTCCTGGGTGACCATGACGACGCTCTTACGCAGCTGCGCATCGTCGAGGTCACGCAGGTCCACCTCGTCGATGGTGATCCGACCTTCGCTGGGATCGTAGAAGCGGGTGACCAGCTTGACCAGAGTCGATTTGCCCGCGCCCGTGGCTCCCACGAGCGCCACGATCTGGCCGGCTGGGATGCGCAGGTCGAACCTGGGGAGGACATCAGGGCCGTCGCCGTAGGAGAAGCGGACGTGGTTGAGGTCGATCGAGCGCCCGTTGGGTGCTTGAGCCGATCCCTCCGCCGAGGCGGTGTCCGAGGCGTGTGCGGGCAGGGGCTTCGGACTCACCGGTGCGACCACCTCGGGGTCGGTGTCGAGGACGGCCGCCATCTTCTCCAGCGCCGCCGAGGCGGACTGGTAGAGGTTGAATGACTGAACAAGTTCATCAAGGGGACCATAGAACCGGCGCAGGTAGAGGATGAACGCCGCGAGCACTCCGATCTGAGTCCATCCCTCGATGACGAGCCACGCGCCGACGATGATGATGACCGTCTGAGTGACATTGCCGACCAGCCGCGTCCAGCCCGCGAACCAGGCGACGCCGCGCAGGGCATCGGTGTTGGCGTCACGGTACTGTGTGTCCTCGTCCTTGAGCGTGCCTCGGCGATCGGGCTGCCGGCGATAGGCCTGAACCGCACGGATCCCGCCCATGGTCTCGACGAAGTGGACGATGACCTTGGCGATCGAGGTGCGAGTCCGACGGTAGGCATTGCGCTGCGAACTGTGCGCAGACTTCGTGATGAAGAACAGCGGAATGAACCCGAGGAAGACCACGAGTGCCAGGGGAACGTCGAGGACGATGAGGGTGACGGCGATGAACGCCATCTCGAACAGAGCCAGCGCCGTGTCGAAGAGTGAGTAGGTGAGGAACTGCTGCACCGACTCCATGTCAGAGGTCTGCCGCGACACCAACCGCCCCGAGGTCGACCGCTCGTGATAGCCCAGATCGAGACGCTGGATATGCCTGAACAGGCGGGAGCGGAGACTGTAGACGACCTTCTGAGCGGTGATGCCGACCAGCCTCGTCGAAGCGAAGGCGAGCACCGCCGAGGCGACCGCGGAGATGACGAAGGCCGATACCGCACGAATCAGCGGTCCCGGATCGCCCTCGATCGCTTTCGGAACACCAGTGTCGAGTGCATCGGCGATGAAGATCGGACCGATGACGAGGAACAGTGCGGTGAGGACGACGATGACGAGCAGGAAGATCGCCATCGGAAGATGGGGGCGGATCAATGAGAGCAGAAGTGCACGGGCCTTGATCGCGATGTCTGGCGGAAGTGCCTCGACCTCGTCCTCATTGAGACGTGGAATGCTCAAAGCGCGCCTCCTTCCGAGGTGTGTCTGGCCGAGAAATGCTCTGGCGCAGAGTGCTCGGACGATGAGTGCCCGGCCGTCGCGGCCGCACCCATGAGTTCACGATAGAGCGGTGAGGATCCCAGCAGCTCATCATGGGTGCCCAGTGCGACGATGCGTCCCTCGTCGAGGACCGCAACAGCATCGGCCAACGCCGAGGTGGACGGGCGGTGGGCGATGATCAGCGTCGTCGAATCGGGCAGGATCTCCCGCAGCGCCCGTTGCACCCGATCCTCGGTGTCGACGTCGACCGCAGACAGCGGGTCGTCGAGGACGAGGATGCGGGGCGCACCGATGACTGCGCGCGCCAGTGCCAGGCGCTGGCGCTGCCCACCGGACAGGGACAGCCCCTGCTCGCCGACCTGCGTATCGAGTCCCTCCGGCAGCCGCTCGACGAAGTCCTTCGCAGCCGTGATCTCCAGGGCCCGCCAGATCGCGTCGTCGTCGACCCCGGGCGCGCCCATGCTCACGTTCTCGGCCACCGAGGTGGAGAACAGGATCGGGTCCTCGAATGACACGGACACCAGGTTGCGCACCTCGTTGACGGGCAGCTTGCGAATGTCGGTGCCATCGACGCGCACGGATCCGCCGGTGACGTCCTGCAGGCGCGGTACCAGCGAGGCCAGGGTCGTCTTGCCCGATCCGGTGGCTCCGACGATGGCCAGGGTCTGGGCCGGATCGATGTGCAGATTGAGGTTCTTCAGGGTGTCGCGGTCGGTGTCGGCGAAGTGGAAGTCGACATCCTCGAAATCCAGCTCGCCCTTGTAGCGACCCACGTCGGGTGCATCCTCGATCCGACCGTCGGCGTCGGTGATGTCGTGCCTGATGTCGATGACCTCCCAGTATCTGGCCGCAGCGGTCAGGGCCATGAGGGCATCGGCGAGGAGGAAGCCGAGCATCTCGATCGGCATTCGCATCACCATCGAGATGGTCACGGCCGCGACGACGGTGCCGATCGACGTCCACCCCTGCACGACGCCCCAGGTGCCGACGCCCACGATGGCGGCCTGGGCGAGTGTGGGCAGGAGGATGAGCACACTCCAGAACCAGGAGTCGAGCTTCGCCTTGCGCACTTCGAGGCGTTGGAACTTCCGTGACATGAGGGAGAACCGCTGTGCCGCCCAGGGGGAGCGGCCGAAGGACTTGAGGATCCTGATCCCCTGAATCGACTCCTCGACCTCGGTGGTGATCTCACCGACCGTGTCCTGGGAGCGCCGGGAGGCCTCGCGGTACCTCTTCTCGAAGACCGTCACCGTCGCAATCGTCGGTACGGCCATGATCAGCATGATCAGACCGAAGACCGGTTGCAGGACGGTGAGGATGATGGTGCCGATGATGATCACGAGCGGAGTCACCACGAGGAAGGGGATCCCGAAGGCGAAGAAGCGGCGCAGCTGTGACAGATCGTTGATCGCGCGCGAGAGCAGCTGTCCCGACTCCCAAGAATCGTGGATGGCCACCGAAGTGTACTGGAGCCGGTCGAAGAGACGTGAGCGCCAGGTGATCTCCCACTGCGCGACCACCGGAGCCACGAGGAGCCTGCGACCCCACAGTGCCACCGCCTCGGCGATGCCGATGAGGAGGACCCCGAACACGGGCAGCCACAGTCCCGACAGATCGCGGTGGGCGATGGGGCCGTCGATGATGTGACCGGTGATCAGGGGGATGACCAGTTGGATGCCGTTGGCCAGGAGGGTAAGGGCGAGTACAGAGATGTACACGCCGATGCGAGAACGCAGATCGGGCCAGAAACGTAGGAGGGGGCGCACGTGTCAAGAGCCTAGTCGGAGCGCGTGTCGTAGTCCATGGCTTGCACAATCGAGCTTTCCCTTGCTTCGTGGGTGCGATCGCGGGTCGCCCTTCATTGATCTCACGCCTCAAGCGATACGAGTCCCAATCTTCGAGACGATCCATTGCAACGTTTGACACGCTTATTGCCAGAGGTGAACTATTGAGGCATGACTCACCTTCTTGTCGTCGTTATTACCCAGCGCGCGGATCTTCCGTAGCCTGTCAACACGACATGTTCCGCGCGCCCCTACCGAAACCGGAGGGGCTTTTTTCATGCGGAGACAAGATGGATCACTAGGAAGGATACGAAACGATGGCAGCCACGCCCTCGGCCCAGTCAGCGGGAACCGGCACCGCGCCCAGCGCAGCCCCGGTGACCGCGACCCCGTCAAGCATTCGACGCAACTCGACCCCTGAGGTCCTCACCGGAGCGCAGGCGATCGTTCGCAGCCTCGAGCTCCTCGAGGTCGAGACGGTCTTCGGCCTTCCCGGCGGCACCATCCTTCCGACCTACGATCCGCTGTTCCAGACCGACAAGATTCGCCATATCCTCGTTCGTCACGAACAGGGAGCCGGGCATGCGGCCGAAGGCTATGCCACCGCCTCGGGCAAGCTGGGCGTGTGCATAGCGACCTCGGGCCCGGGTGCGACGAACCTGATCACGGCGCTCGCCGACGCCCACATGGATTCCGTCCCGGTGCTGGCCATCACCGGTCAGCAGAGTTCGAAGCTGCTGGGCACCGATGCCTTCCAGGAAGCTGACATCGTGGGAATGACGATGC
The DNA here is from genome assembly GCF_900169145.1 of Brevibacterium antiquum CNRZ 918. Classification (GTDB taxonomy): domain Bacteria; phylum Actinomycetota; class Actinomycetes; order Actinomycetales; family Brevibacteriaceae; genus Brevibacterium; species Brevibacterium koreense. The sequence continues at coordinate 108,494 of NZ_FXZD01000004.1, forward strand.
CGGTGACCAAGCACAGCTTCCTCGTCACCAAGCCCGAGGATATTCCCTCCGCGATCCTGCACGCCCATCACATCGCGACCACAGGTCGGCCCGGTCCGGTCCTCGTCGACGTCACCAAGGACGCGCAGACGGGCACCGCTCCCTTCGTTTGGCCCGAGGAGCCGCAGCTGCCCGGGTACCGTCCGATCCTCAAGCCCCATGCGAAGCAGATTCGCGAAGCCGTCCGACTCATCTCGGATGCCCAGCGCCCCGTGTTCTACATCGGCGGCGGTGTCATCCGCTCCCAAGCGGAGAAGGAACTGCTCAAGCTCGCCGAGGCGACCAACATTCCCGTCGTCACGACCCTGATGGCCCGCGGTGCGTTCCCCGACTCGCACCAGCTGCACCTCGGGATGCCGGGTATGCACGGCACCGTGCCCGCCGTGACCGCCTTCCAGAAATCCGACCTCCTCATCACCATCGGCGCCAGGTTCGATGACCGGGTCACCGGCAACCTCGATTCCTTCGCGCCGAATGCGCAGGTCATCCACGCCGATATCGACCCAGCGGAGATCGGGAAGAATCGTGACGTCGACGTTGCCATCGTCGGTGACGCCCGCGAGGTCCTCGCGGAGATGCTCAACGAGATGCGGAGCAAGTTCCCCAAGGCTCTCGAGCGTCAGCGTGAACCCTGGTGGCGCTTCCTCAACCGTCTCAAGACGACCTACCCGCTGGGCTACGACACACAGGATGAGCTCTGCGATCCGCAGTACGTGATCTCGCGGATCTCCGCGCTGACCGGACCCGAAGCGGTCTACGCAGCCGGCGTGGGCCAGCACCAGATGTGGGCCGCCCAGTTCGTTGAGTTCGAGCGCCCCAAGTCGTGGCTGAATTCCGGTGGCCTCGGCACCATGGGCTACTCGGTGCCTGCCGCGATGGGCGCGAAGGTCGCCGAGCCGGACCGTGTGGTGTGGGCCATCGACGGGGACGGATGCTTCCAGATGACCAACCAGGAGCTGGCGACCTGTGCGCTCAACGACATTCCGATCAAGGTCGCGATCATCAACAACTCCTCACTGGGCATGGTCCGTCAGTGGCAGACCCTGTTCTATGACGGCCGGTACTCCAACACCGATCTCAACACGGGCCATCAGTCGATCCGGATCCCCGACTTCGTCAAGCTCGCCGAGGCGTACGGCTGCCTGGCCCTGCGCGTGGACAGCAACGACGACGTCGATGCTGCGATCAAGACGGCGCTGGAGACCAACGACCGGCCTGTGGTTCTCGATTTCACTGTCCCGCCGGATGCCATGGTGTGGCCGATGGTCGCCGCCGGTGTCTCCAATGACGAGATCGAATACGCGCGCGGCATTCGCCCGGAGTTCGATGGCGAAGGCGACGAACAGGCCGAGAACCTGATCGCGGACGCCGGCACTGAAGAAGATGGCACGGTTCGCTCCGTGGCCCAGATCGAAGGAGGCCTGGAATGAACAACCGGCACACACTCTCAGTCTTAGTCGAGAACAAACCGGGCGTGCTCACCCGCTTCACCGGACTCATCGCCCGCCGCGGCTTCAACATCCACAGCCTCGCCGTGGGCGTGACCGAACACGATGAGCTCTCGCGCATCACCGTCGTCGTCGACGTCAAGGACGTGCCTTTGGAGCAGGTGACCAAGCAGCTCAACAAGCTGGTCAACGTCATCAAGATCGTTGAGCTCGAGCCGGCCTCGTCGGTGCGTCGAGCCCACGTCATCTACAAGGTCAAGGCCAACGCCACCACCCGTCCGCAGGTTGCGGCGGCAGTGGAGATGTTCCGCGCCAAGATCGTCGACGTGGGACCCGACTCCGTCAGTGTCGAAGCCACCGGCGAGCTGGGCAAGGTCGAGGCCCTGCGCGAGGTCCTCGAGCCATTCGGGATCAAGGAGATCGTCCAATCGGGAACCGTGGCCATCGGCCGCGGATCGAAGTCGATCACCGACCGCGCTCTGCGCAGCTGAACCCTGTGGCCCGGCACAGCTGATGTCTTCACGTTCCACTAAGTGGAACGTCAACCATCTCAACAAGTGAACAGCAGTACCGAACTGTGAAACAATGGGGGAGTACCCCAAACCTCTGAAGGAGCAAGAGAACTATGGCAGCAGAACGCTATTACGACGACAACGCAGATCTGTCCGTCATCCAGGGCAAGAAGGTTGCCGTCATCGGCTACGGCAGCCAGGGCCACGCGCACTCGCTGAGCCTGCGCGATTCCGGTGTCGAGGTCCGCATCGGCCTCAAGGAAGGCTCTGCCAGCCGCGACAAGGCCACAGCTGAAGGCCTCGAGGTCGGCACTCCTGCAGAGGTCTCCGAATGGGCCGACCTCGTTGTGATCCTCGCTCCCGACCAGGTTCAGGCCGAGATCTACAACGCAGAGATCGCTCCTCATCTGACACCCGGCAACGCCCTGCTCTTCGCTCACGGCTTCAACATCCGCTTCGACTACATCCAGCCGCCCGAGGGTGTCGACGTCATCATGGTCGCACCCAAGGGTCCCGGACACGTTGTGCGTCGCGAATACGTCGATGGCCGCGGTGTGCCCGTTCTCGTGGCCGTCGAAGCCGACGCCTCAGGCACCGCCTGGGAGCTCGTGCTCTCCTACGCCAAGGCAATCGGCGGACTGCGTGCCGGTGGCATCAAGACCACCTTCACCGAGGAGACCGAGTCGGATCTCTTCGGCGAGCAGACCGTTCTCTGCGGTGGCACCTCCCACCTCGTGCAGTACGGCTTCGAGGTCCTCACCGAGGCCGGCTACCAGCCGGAGATCGCCTACTTCGAGGTTCTCCACGAGCTCAAGCTCATCGTCGACCTCATGGTCGAGGGCGGAATCGCCAAGCAGCGCTGGTCGATCTCCGACACCGCTGAGTACGGCGACTACGTCTCCGGCCCGCGGGTCATCACCCCGGACGTGAAGAAGAACATGGAAGCCGTCCTCGCGGACATCCAGAACGGCAAGTTCGCCGAGCGCTTCATGAACGACCAGAAGAACGGTGCGCCCGAGTTCAAGGAGCTGCGTTCGAAGGAAGAGACACACCCGATCGAAACCACCGGCCGTGAGCTGCGCAAGATGTTCGCATGGCTCAAGGATTCCGACGACGACTACACCGAGGGCACTGCCGCTCGCTGATCGTCTCTGAACGATGGAGGTGCCCCGGAAGCCGATCGGCTTCCGGGGCACCGTTGTCTTGCAGCTTCAGGCGGCCAGCCTGGTCGCGCGACGAGCTGCCTGGACCTCGGGGTCGGGGACTGGCGCGGAGTCGATGAGCTCGCGTGTGTAGCCCTGACTCGGATTCATCAGCACCTGAGAGCTCGGCCCCTGTTCGACGATCGCCCCGCGCTGCAGGACGACGACAGTCGACGCCAGCTGTTCGACCACTGCAAGGTCATGGCTGATGAACAGACAAGCGAATTCGTGGATCTCGTGGAGGTCGGCCAGGAGTCTGAGGACTCCTCGCTGCACGGAGACGTCCAGCGCCGATGTGGGCTCATCGGCGATGAGCAGCTTGGGCCCAAGTGCAAGTGCTCTGGCGATCGCTACGCGTTGGCGCTGGCCGCCGGAGAGCTCGTGCGGATACCGTCCGGCGAAATCGCCCGGCAGACGCACATCGTCAAGGAGGCTCGTCACCTGAGCTTCGATGTCTCGTCGACCGCGATCGGTGTGGACTCTCATGGGTTCTGCGATCTGTGCCCCGACCGAGCGGCGCGGGTTGAGAGATCCGCGCGGATCCTGGAACACGACGCCGATCTCCGACCGCAGCCTCCGCTGCTTTCGAGTCGGACGCGTACTCACGCGACCACCGTCGACGAATGCCCGACCGGAGGTCAGCCCTTGGCCTCCGGTGAGTACGTTGGCGATCGTTGACTTGCCCGAGCCGGATTCGCCGACGAGACCGGTGATCGACCCTGCGGGTATGGCGAGGTCGACCGAATCCATTGCAGTGACTTGGCGTCCCGAGCTGCGGTGGACGACAGTTGCGGCGGTCAGTTCGGCGGCCAGAACAGCGGGAACGGCAGCAGGCGAGGATTCTGCCCAAGCCGTTGCCGAACCATACGGATGCGCAGTCGGAGAGCCCAGACGATCGTTCACCTCGGCGGTGGAGGCCGCGATGACCGCATTCAGCCGCGGGACCGCGTCGAGGAGTTCACGCGTGTACTCGGACTTCGGGCGGTCGAAGATATCGCGAACTGCACCGGTTTCGACGATGCGTCCCGACTTCATCACGGCCACACGATCAGCAATGTCGGCGACCACACCCATATCGTGGGTGATGAGGAGGACGGCCTGGCCTTCCTCGGTGGCCTGCCGGCGCAGCAGATCGAGGATCCCGGTCTGGACTGTGACGTCGAGAGCGGTGGTCGGCTCGTCGGCGAAGAGCACTTCGGGGGAATTGATGGTCGCCAGCGCGATCATCGCCCGCTGCAGCTGTCCGCCGGAGAGCTCGTGTGGGTAGGCCCGCATGACTTGGTCGGGATTGTTCAGTCCCGACTTAAGCAGCTGCTGCCGTACTCTCTCGCCGATCGAATCATCGGACTGGGCCCCGTCGGTGGGAGACGTCGGGGTACCTTCGGGCAGGGTCGTGTGAGCACCGCCGGCTGCGGCGGGCTCTCTGCCATGGGCACGGGCCGCCTCGGCGATCTGATGCCCGAGTCGAAACATGGGATTGAACGCTCCCATCGGCTCCTGGAAGACGACACCGACGCGTGCACCGCGAACTCGGCGCAACGCTTTCGCGGTGAGACCGACTAGCTCGGTGTCCTGTCCTTGGCGAGCTTCTCTGCCTTCGCCGATCAGACGCTCTGGCCCGGTCAGACGCACCGAACCGGTCTGAGTGGCCGATCCGGCCAGGCCGAGTGCCGCCAGCGCGGTCACCGACTTGCCCGAGCCCGACTCGCCGACGAGGGCAAGGATCGAGCCCGGCACGAGCTCGAGGGACACGCCCTCGGTGATGGTTCGGGCCCCGAAGGAGACCGAGTGATCGGAGAATTCGAGTGCTGCAGAAGTGTTGGCCATGGGTCAGCCTTTCAGTGAGGCCTTGAAATAGACCGGGTACGCGGGGAAGTCGCCGACGACGAAGTTCTCCACAGCGGATCCGTACAGGAAGGAGTTCTTGTTGTAGGTCAGCGGCACTATGGGAGCATCGTCCATGATCCGCTTGTCAGCCTCGGCCCAGATCTTCTGTGCCTCTTCCGGTTTGACGGTTTCGGTCGCCTTCTTGATGAGTGCGTCCACCTCGTCGTTGGAGTAGCGGGAGATGTTGTAGTTGCCGTTGCCGATCTGCGAGGAGTCGAAGAGCGGCTGGATGTTGCCATTGGCCGATGGGAAGTCCGGCTGCCACGAGCTCAACGCCAGGTCGTAGTCGCCCTTGGCGTCTGTGGCATCGGCGGAGAACGTGTTCGCGTCCACGGACTTGATCCTCACCTTGACGTCGATGCGGGCCAGAGCCTCCTGGATCGCTTCGGCCTGCGCGACCGAGGTGGCGTCGTTCTTCACCAGCAGCTTGAGCGTGCCCAGATCAGCACTCGACTCCTTGAGCAGAGACTTGGCCTTGTCGATATCACCGCTGGGATCTGCCTGATAGAGGTCATAGTCCTGACGGCCGGGGATCCCTGGCGTGATGAGCGTCGAGGCGAAGTCGCCTGAGATCTCTCCTCCGCCGGCGATGCGATAGGTGTCCTTGTTGACCGCATAGTTGATGGCCTGACGGACCTTGACGTCGTCAAGTCCCTTGCGCTCGTTGTTCATCGCGAGGTAGGACAGGGCGCCCGGGCCTGAGGTGACGAGACGGGACTTCGCACTCGGGTCGCTCTGCACCTGAGCCAGCTGCGCGGCCGGGACGAAGCTGGCGGAGAAGCCGTTCTTCGCATCTCCGGAATCGGAGATGAGAGCCTGAGCGGTCACCGAGGCATCCTGGCCGAGTTTGAACACGACCTCATCGGGGCCGGCGGTGCGCACGGGGTCGGTCTTCTCGTCCCAGTACTTGTTGCGCGTCAGCACGGCTTCGGAGCCGGATTTGTTCGATTTGACCTGGTAGGGGCCTGACGAGATCGGGTCGAGGCCGTACTTGCCCGGATCGTCTTTGTCCTCGGGGACGGGGGAGAAGGCCGGCATGGAGGCGATCCACGGGAAGTCGCCGAAGGCTGACTTGAGGTGGAAGACAATGGTCTTGTCATCGGGAGTCTCGACGGATTTCAGTTCCTCGCCCTTGAACGGGCCCTGATAGTCAGCGCCGCCCTTGAGCAGCGTCTTGTGGTAGCTCAGGCCACCGGAGAGTTCGGTGGAGAAGGACCGTTCGATGCCGTATTTGATGTCCGCCGAGGTGATCGCGGAGCCGTCCTCGTACTTGAGGCCGTCTTTGAGGGTGAAGGTCCAAGTCTTGCCGTCATCGCTGATCTGTCCGGTGTCGGTGGCGAGGTCGGGAACGACCGTGCCCTCCTGGCCGGGCCTGATGTCCCACGTGGTCAGACGACGATGGACGTAGGCCAACGATGTGATCGCCAGGCCCTGGCTCTTGCCGGGATCGAAATCGAGGTCGGAGTCCTCGGCGAAGATGTTGAGGGTCCCGCCCGTGTGCGTCTCGCCCAGAGTGTTCGTACTCTTGTCGCCGTCCTTGTTGAGCTCTGGGTTGGCGTTGCAGCCGGTGAGGATGAGTCCCAAGGCCAGTGCTGATGCGATCAGTGCTGATTTTCTCATGGTGTGCCTTTCTCAAGCGTCCCAATCGGGGTGGTGATGGTGGGCCCGAAGGTTCGCTGTGTCCGTGTGTGTCGTCATGGTCCGGTGATGGTGTGGCTGCGTCGGTCGGCGCGTGTACCCGCCGTGCGTGTGGATGCGGGGGTCAGTGGCGGGCCCCGATTCGTGGGTCGAGGATCGAATAGCTGAGATCGGCCAGCAGATTCGCGATGACCACGATCGCCGCGGCGAAGAGAGTGACGCCGACGATGACCTGGATGTCGAGGTTCGACACGGCTTCGAGCAGCAGTGTGCCGACGCCGCCGAGGCCGAAGACCTTCTCCGTGATCACTGCCCCGCCCAGGAGCCCGCCGATGTCGATCGCGAAGAGCGTCGTCAGGGGCAGCACCAGATTGCGCAGCCCGTGCTTGCCGATGACGACCGGTTCGCTCAGCCCCTTGGCCCGGGCCGTGCGGATGTAGTCCTGGCTCATCACCTCGAGCATCTGGCCGCGAGTCAGCCGTGCATAGATCGCTGCATTGGCGATGGCCAGGACGATCCAGGGAAGGATCAGGTGGAAGGCCCACATCGCAGGGTTCTCGGTCAGCGGCACATACCCGCCGATGGGCAGGACGTTGAGAGTGAAGCCGAAGAGCAGGATGCCGAGCAGACCCAGCAGGTAGGTGGGCGCTGAGATGCCGGTGATGGCGGCTCCCATGACCACGTTGTCGGTGGCAGTTCCGCGCTTGAGAGCGGCGATGAGGCCGGCGGCGATCCCGCCGATGGCCCACAGGACTGCCGCACCCAGAGTCAGTGAGACGGTGATCGGCAGTCGGCTGAGGATGAGCGACGTGACCGAGTCGCGCAGACGGAACGAATAGCCGAAGCAGGGGGCATCGCAGTGGATGGCAGCGGCACCCGCGCCGAAGTCACGACCGACGACGATTCCGCGAAGGAAGTCGAAGAGCTGCTTCCACCACGCCTGATCGACACCCAGATAGCGTTCGACTTCGGCGAGGCGGTCCGGCGAACATGGCTTTCCGCACGAATACTGCGCGGGATTGCTGGGCATGAGGTAGAAGATCGCGAAGCACGCGGCCGCGACGATGAAGAGCACGATGAGTGCCCCGAGCAGACGATAGATGACGAATTTGGCGCGGCTCACGGTTGTCCTCCTGTGCTCACGGGTTCGATCGGTGCCGCACTCTCGCTGCGCGCCTCAGCTGGGTCGAGCGCATCACGGAGACCATCACCGAACATGTTGAAGCCCAACGTCACGAGGAACAGCGCCATGCCGGGGAAGATCAGGTACATGGGATCGACCTGGACCCAGGAGATCGCGTCGGAGATCGAGCGACCCCACGACGGAGTGGGCGGATTGACGCCGACCCCGAGGAAGGACAACGCCGCCTCGGCACCGATCTTGCCCGGGATCGACACGGTCGTGAAGACAATGATCGTGGCCAGAATGTTCGGGAAGATCTCACGGATGATGATGCGGGCGCTTCCGGTTCCCTGGGCAGCTGCGGCACGGACGAACCCGCGCTCCTTGAGCGAGAGAGTCTCGCTGCGCACGACGCGGGCGATCGAGGGCCACCCGAAGAAGCCGATGACGAGGATGAGGAGCAGGGTGCGGGGGACACTCGCGGGGACGGTCGCGGACAGCGCGATTGCGAAGATGAGGAAGGGGAAGCCGAAGATCACGTCGGTCAGACGCGAGAGCAGGCGATCGGCGAAGCCGCCATAGAACCCGGCGACGAGGCCGACGATCACCCCGACGACGATCGAGACGAGCGTGGCGGCCAGGCCGATGAGCAGGGATACCTGAGCACCATAGGAGACGATCGCGAACAGATCACGACCAGTGCGAGGCTCGACGCCGAACCAGTGCTGGGTGCTGATCCCACCGAATGGCCCTGCCGGTGCGGTGTCGGGTCCGAGGAGGTCCGAATTGTAGGAGAGCGGGCTGTTGCCGGTCAGCGCTGAGAAGACCGGGGCCAGGAGCGCGAGAAGAATGAAGACGAGCACCAGGACGAGGCCGGTCACGGATGCGCGCGAACGCAGGAGACGAGCCCAGACGCTGTCTCGGCGAGTGCGCTGCGCTAGAACTCGCTCGGCAGGTCCTTGTGAGGCTGCTGTCATCGCCATCCTTCGATTCTGTTCGGGTCATCCGGCGGAGAGTGGTCGCAGCCAGGGTCGCTGAACTGCTCAACAATTATTACTCCTGAACTCGTCCTGAGCAAAGTCACCAAAGTCATTGGACGTAATTTCGAGCCTCAGTAGCGTAGTGTCCTGCGCAGATACAGCGATTCGGGTGCACAGGTAAGAGCAGGATCACAGGCTCGAGATTGTGAATCTGCTCAACGATGAAGGTTTTAGCAGTTTATCTGCGTCGGGGAACGCGGCGTCGGAGGCTGACTCGGTGCTCGGGCCAATGACTCAGTGCTCGGGCCAATGACTCACTGTTGGGCACAGTGGCCGTTCGTCTCCGCGGCTCGGTTCAATACGACGATTCGGCCTTTTCCTGCGTCGGCAGGGTGCATGAGGCGTGAGGTGAATTACTGTGGAGAACGTGACGAACTACAGATTCGAAAACTTCAAGCCCGCCTTCGACGAATCCACCGGTGCCCCTGATGAGCGCACCCAGGGGTACTTCGCGTCGACGAGCGTGGGATTCCACGATGCCCGCTCGACAGACGATGCCCTGAAGAATCGCGTGGGGCGGGCCATCGCCGACGGCCGGAATCTCACCGCCGTCTATGCGAAGCAGGAATACGAGCACGCCCTCGACGCGGGAATTCCTGTGGCGACCTTTGCGTGGTTCGAGAAGCTGGTCAACGTGGGTGGTGGGCGTCTGGTGCCCGGACGCCTGATCACCTGGGTGACGGTGCGGCCGACGCATCGCCGGCGTGGACTGCTGCGGTCGCTGATGACGACCGACCTCGCCGAGGCGAAGGCCGACGGATACCCGTTCGCCGCTCTGACTGCGACCGAGGGTGGGATCTACTCCCGCTTCGGCTTCGGTGTCGCCACCTGGGCGCATTCCATCGAGGTCGACACCTCACCCGGATTCAAGATGGTCCACGAACCCGACCGTCGGGTCGAGATGTGTCTGCCCAGTGAGCTGCGTGAACTGGCTCCGAAGATCTACGGGGAGTTCATGCGCACCTCGCCGGGTGCGATGGAACGCCAGCAGACCTACGTTGAGCGTGCCACCGGAGCGTTGAACACCGACACGGGTGAAGCCGACCGTGGCGTGCGTGCTGCCCTGCACTTCAATGAGCAGGGCGAGGCCGACGGCTACGTGTCCTATAAATTCGCCGGTTGGTCGAAGAATCCGCCGACGATCGAACTCATCGACTTCGTCGCAGTCACCGACGCCGCCTATGCCTCACTGTGGTCATTCCTGGCCGCCATCGACCTGTCGACGAGAGTGACATTCGGGGAATCGGCCGAGGATTCGCCGCTGCCCTGGCTGCTCACCGATTCCCGCCGGGTCAGGACCGTGTCCACGGAGGACAACATCTGGATCCGGATCCTTGATGTCAAGGCAGCACTCGAAGCCAGGCCCTGGTACGTGCCTGGCACATTGGTGCTCGAGATCGATGATTCGCTGGACTTGGCCGGTGGTCGTTTCACGATCACCTCCGACGGTGAGAACGCCGTCGTCGAAACCGCCTCCGATTCGACTCCTGCCGATTTGAGCCTGGGTATCGCGGAGCTTGGTTCCCTCTACTTCGGCGGTGCCGACCCGGTGATCCTGGCGAGGGCGGGACGAATCGACGAGAACGTGCCCGGAGCAGCGGTGCGCGCCAGTGCGATGTTCAGCCTGGGACGGATGCCCTACTCGCCCAACGGTTTCTGAGACCTGCACCTGAGCTGAGTCGGGACTCACTTCCCAGAATTTGAGACCTTGTGAAGGCATTCACAAAGTCTCATAAGATGGACGCGTCCCACACGCTTCAGGAGGAACTCAGTGCCCAAGCCCATCGTGCTCATCGCCGAAAAACTGTCACCGGCCACCATCGATGCCCTTGGCGGGGACTTCGAGATCCGTCAGACCGAAGGTGCTGACCGTTCTCAGCTCCTCAACGACATCGTCGATGTCGACGCGATTCTCGTCCGCTCCGCCACTCAGGTCGATGCTGAGGCGATCAGTGCTGCGAAGAAACTCCAGGTCATCGCCCGGGCCGGCGTCGGACTCGACAATGTCGACGTCCCAGCCGCCACCTCGGCGGGTGTCATGGTCGTCAACGCTCCGACCTCGAACATCATCTCCGCGGCCGAGCTCACCATGGCCCACATCCTCGGGTCGGCACGTTACTTCGGCGCCGGCAACACCTCGCTCAAGGCGGGGGAGTGGAAGCGTTCGAAGTACACGGGAGTGGAGCTCTACGAAAAGACTCTCGGCATCGTCGGACTCGGCCGCATCGGCGGACTTGTGGCTGAGCGTGCGAAGGCATTCGGCATGCGTCTGGTCGGCTACGACCCCTACATCACGCAGGCGCGGGCCGCGCAGATGGGCGTCGAGGTCGTCGACCTGCCCGGGCTGTTGGCCGTCAGTGACTTCGTCACCGTCCACATGCCCAAGACCCCCGAGACCATCGGCATGATCAGCACAGAGGAATTCAAGTCGGCGAAGCCGGGCGCACGATTCATCAACGTGGCCCGCGGCGGCATCATCGACGAGGAGGCGCTGGCCGAGGCGGTCGCAGCAGGTGAAGTCGGCGGTGCCGGCATCGACGTGTGGAACACCGAACCTCCTGAGCACTCGGCGCTGATGGAACTCGACGCCGTCAACGTCACGCCCCACCTCGGCGCTTCGACTGCCGAGGCACAGGAGAAGGCCGGCGTTGCCGTGGCCAAGTCCGTACGTAAGGCCCTGGCCGGGGAACTCGTTCCGGATGCGGTCAACGTTGCCGGCGGGGCCATCCACGAGGACGTGCGCCCGGGCATTCCCCTGGCAGAACGACTGGGCCGAGTCGTCAACTCACTGGCGAACTCCTCGGTCACACATTTCAAGGTCGAGGTCAACGGCGAGATCGCGGACAAGGACGTGTCTGTCCTCAAGCTCTCCGCGCTCAAGGGCCTGTTCAAGGACGTCGTGTCCGATCAGGTTTCCTACGTCAACGCCCCGCTGTTGGCCGAGGAGCGCGGAATCGGCGTCGAACTCGTCACCGATCCGTACTGCGAATCATTCCGCAACATCACGCGGCTGACCGCGACGACGAGCGAAGGCCAGCGGATCTCGGTCTCGGGTACGGTGACCGGACCGAAGCTCGTGCAGAAGCTCACCGAGGTCAACGGTTTCGAGCTGGAGATCGAGCTCACCGACAACCTGCTCATCTTCCGCTATGAGGACCGTCCGGGCATCATCGGTCAGCTGGGCCAGGCCCTCGGCGCCAATGACATCAACATCGCGGGCATGCAGGTCTCACCCTCGGCGACCGACAATGATGCACTGTCTGTGCTGGCTGTCGACTCGGCGGTGTCCGAAGCCGTCGTCAAGGCCGTGGCGGGAGCCGTCAACGCCTCTGCATTCAGTGGAGTCTCATTGAGCGAGGACTGAGACAGTCTCTGACTAGGAGTCGTTCACCTCTGACTAGGACCCGTTCACCTCTGACGATGAGGCGAACGGGTCCTTATCGCCGCCCAGGTCCACAGTTCGTCGGCGAGTACCGCGGCCGAGGCGCCGATGAGGGCTCCGGCGATCGTGTCGGAGAGCCAGTGCACCTGGAGCGCCGTGCGTGACCACATCATCAGCAGGATCCATGCGAGGGCCAGGACCATCGACCAGTGGAACCGCAGACGCACCGGTTCGAGCGGGGGCGCGATGTCGGTCGGAACGGCCTTCGCCAGATTGATCATGTGGGCTCGGGAGGCGATGAAGGCGAGTCCCAGGGCCAGTGCGGCCGCGCCCATGGAATGGCCCGAAGGGTATGAATAGCCCAGGGAGTCATAGAGCTGTTCGCCGGGGCGGACTCGGGTGACCACGGCCTTAAGCAGTTCGGACAGAGCGATCCCCATGAGCATGGTGGTCACGAGGACACCTGCGGCACGGAATTGTCGCAGGAGGACGAAGATCGCAGCCAGCAGGCCGGTGCAGATCACGGCCCCCGCACCCCCGCCCACCTCGGCGAGAGTGACCGCCAGCCAGTACCCGGTGGTGCCTGGCTCAAGCCCGACGAGGTTCAGCCAATCCTGATCAACCGCCGTAGGTCCGGAGACATTGACTCTCAGCCACAGGCCGAATGCGACGACGAGGAGGACCGCTGGCAGGGTCGACCACAGGATCCACGAGGGTTGACGGACCGACATTCCTAAAGGCTCAGGCGTTCCAGAGACCGTAGGTAGAGGCCAGGGATGCAATCTTCTTCGCGCGAGTCAGGCGTGGGAGGTACGAGCCGTCCGTGATCTCGGAACCGCCCTCGGCTGCTTCGAGCATCTGACGTGCCCAGTCGCGCTCGTCTTCGCTCGGACTCATCGACTCGTTGAGTGTCACGACCTGATCGACGTTGAGCACGAGCTTTCCGGTCATACCCATCATGTGGGTCACCTCGGCGTCCTTGCGGACCTGCTCATCGCTGGCGGCGGCTGCTGAGGGGCCGTCGATCGCTCCGGGCAGTCCACCCATGCGTGAGGCGATGGTCAGGCGTGAGCGGGCGTAGGCCAGCGCCATCGGATCGCCGGAGAAACCGGTGTCCTTGCGGAAGTCGTTCGTTCCGAATGCAAGACGGAAGGTGCCGGGCGCCTCGGCGATCTTGGTCGCGTTCTCCACGCCCATCGCAGATTCGAGGAGCGCGATGACCGGCAGTCCTGCCTTCGCCCGCATTGCCGTGTAGGAGACCTGCTCGGGCCGTTCGGTCTCCGGCAGCATCACGCCGCGCAGTCCGGGAAGCATGGCAACGGAGGCCAGATCGTCGTCCCAGAATTCGGAGTCCATCTTGTTGATCCGGACCCACGCGGACATGCCGCCCTCAAGAGCGCGCACGACATTGTCACGAGCCTCGAGCTTCTTGTCGTCGGAGACCGATGCTTCGAGGTCGAAGATGACGGAATCCGACTCGGAGATCTGCGCCGCAGAGAAGATCTCCTCCTTAGCCGCATTGACCAGCAGCCAAGAGCGGGAGAGCTTGGCGGGAAGGGCGGCGGCTCGGCGGTTGCGGATGATCCTATCTGTCAATGATCGACTTTCTCTGGGGTTTTGAGGTGTTCCTCCTATCTTCGACCTTCGGAGCGGGAAATTGTAGTCAGGAACGAAGTTTGAGACATGAAATTGTCGATGACGGGATCCGGTGCAGTTGACGACACATCAGTGTCCGGATGGCAGGACGGCCTAGTTGTATAGTGAGATGGGTTCTAATCTGTACCTATGAAGTTTTCAATTGCAGTCATGCCCGGTGATGGAATCGGCAATGAGGTCGTCCCTGAAGGTCTGAAGGTTCTCAAGCGCGCCATCGAGGTCTCCGGAGAACCCGTGGAGCTTGAGCTCAAGAACTACGATGTCGGCGCCAGCCGCTGGCACGAGACCGGCGAGACGATGACAGACGAAGAGCTGGAATCGCTGCGTGGCCATGACGCGATCTTCTTCGGTGCATGCGGCGACCCGAGTGTGCCATCGGGTGTGCTGGAACGTGGTGTGATCCTCAAGATGCGCTTCGGGCTGAGCCACGCAGTGAACCTGAGGCCGTCGAAGCTCTTCTCTGGAGTCACCAGTCCGCTGGCGAATCCGGGAGAGATCGACTTCGTGGTCGTCCGTGAAGGCACCGAAGGTTCGTACACCGGGATGGGTGGCTCTGTCCGCACCGATACGCCCCACGAGGTCGCGACCGAGGTCTCGATCAACACCTGGTACGGCGTCGAACGCGCTGTTCGTGACGCATTCGAGCGCGCACAGGCGAGGAACAAGAAACTCACCTACGTCCACAAGCACAACGTCATGGTCCATGCGGGCCACCTGTGGCGTCGGGTCGTCGAGAAGGTCGGCGCCGAGTACCCCGAAGTCACATTCAACTACGAGCACACCGACGCGTGCACGATCTACATGGTCACCGACCCCTCACGCTATGACGTGATCGTCACCGACAACCTCTTCGGTGACATCCTCACCGACCTCGCGGCGGCCGTGACCGGCGGCATCGGACTGGCCGCCTCGGGCAATCTGAATGTCGAAGGTACGGCGCCGAGCCTATTCGAGCCCATCCACGGATCGGCCCCAGACATCGCCGGACAGCAGATCGCCGATCCGACCGCCTCGATCCTTTCCGGTGCACTGATGGCCTCGCACCTGGGGCTCGACGTCGTGGCTAAGTCGATCGAGACCGCTGTTGAAGCCGATTTGGCCGATCGCGACGGAACCAAGCGATCCACCGCCGAGGTGGGCGACGCGATTGCGGCTCGACTGGGCTGAGGCGGCACGACCGCCTCGGCGGTGTCAGGGATTCGCCCGTTCGGCAGGGCAGGGACTCAACCCTGTTCGAGGGGACAGGGGCATCACCCCGGTGCGACGCGCACCGGGGTGATGGACTACCCTGTCAGTGTCACTCATCACAAATGAGAAAAGAGTTCTTATGACTAAGTTTGCCGTTCTCAAGAATGTCCAGCCGCAACCCGAGCTGGTGCGAGAGAACATCAAGAAGGACCCCGGATTCGGGCTCTACTTCACCGACCACATGGCCCACGTCAGGTACACCCTTGACGATGGTTGGCACGCTCACGAGGTGAAGCCCTACGGTCCGCTGGTGCTCGATCCTGCTGCTGCAGTGTTCCACTACGCGCAGGAGATCTTCGAAGGGATGAAGGTCTACCGCCACGCAGACGGCTCCGTCTGGACCTTCCGTCCCGAGCGCAACGCTGCGCGCATCAACAAATCCGCCGAGCGTCTTGCGCTGCCGCAGATCTCGGAAGAGGATTTCATCGAATCGATCAAGGCGCTGGTCGCACTCGATCAGCAATGGGTTCCCACCCCAGAATCCGAGACCGACGAGTCGAGCATGTACCTGCGGCCATTCATGATCGCCACCGAGCGATTCCTGGGTGTGCGGTCCAGCCATGAGGTCGACTACTACGTCATCGCCAGCCCCGCCGGTCCGTACTTCTCCGGCGGCATCAAGCCCGTCTCGATCTGGCTGTCGCAGAACTTCAACCGCGCCGGCTCCGGCGGCACCGGATTCGCCAAATGCGGTGGCAACTACGCGGGCTCGCTGGCAGCGCAGAACGAAGCCGCAGCCCAGGGGTGCCAGCAGGTGCTGTTCACCGACGCCGCAGAGAACAAATACATCGACGAGCTCGGCGGTATGAACCTCATGCTCGTGACCAAGGATGGCCGCCTGCTGACTCCAGAGCTCGGTGATTCCATCCTCGATGGTGTCACTCGCCGGTCTCTGCTCGACCTCGCCCCGCAGTTGGGTCTCGAGCCGGAAGAGCGCAAGGTTACGGTCGACGAATGGCGTGAGGGTGCTGCCAATGGCGACATCGTCGAGGCCTTCGCCTGTGGCACCGCCGCTGTCGTGACTCCGATCGGCCGTGTCGTCGGCAGCGATTTCACGATCGATCACGGTGATGAGCCCGGTGAGAAGACCATGGAGTTCCGCAAGACTCTGCTCGACATCCAGTACGGTCGTGCCGAGGATACGAACAACTGGATGGTTCGCCTGGCCTAAGGTCTGCGCACCGAGGGGCTGGGGCCTGTGAGCCCAGTGGCTGCGGAGGTGCGTCGGCTCAACTCGCCTCACATTGAGAGGGTCGGGTGCCGCGATTTCGATCGCGGCACCCGACCCTCTCAATGTGCGATGCGAATCTCAGAGGGTAATTTACTCATAAGTGCGTTAAAGGGGTACTGTGGGCCCGTGTCTACTGCAACCTCGGCGTCCACGCCGACCGCTTCCGAAGTCATCGCCAACCTTCCTTGGCGATGGAGAACCCAAGGCGTTATCTTCATCATCGGCGGCCTGGGGTTCATGTTCGACGCTTGGGACGTCGCCCTCAACGGGTTCCTCATTCCGCTGCTCAGCGACTACTGGAGCCTGAGCGTCGGCCAGGCCGCCTGGATCGCTACGGCCAACCTCATCGGCATGGCGCTGGGCGCCTTCATCTGGGGCGGCATCGCCGATGTGATCGGCCGGAAGAAGGCATTCACCCTCACGCTTCTCGTATTCTCAGTCTTCACAGTTGCCGGCGCCTTCTCCCCAGCATTCAGCTGGTTCATCCTGTTCCGATTCCTCGCCGGATTCGGGCTCGGCGGATGCATCCCCGTCGACTATGCGCTCGTCGGGGAATTCACTCCCAAGAAGCACCGCGGGCGCGTCCTGACTGCGATGGACGGATGGTGGCCGATCGGCGCCTCGCTGTGCGCCTTCGTCTCTGCATCCTTGCTGGGAGTGGGTGATTGGCGCCTCATCATGCTCGTCATGATTGTGCCCGCGCTGCTGACAGTTGCCGTGCGTTTCGGAATTCCCGAATCACCTCTCTACCTTGCCTCCGTGGGACGGTATGCCGAAGCCGACGCCATCATCGCCCGGCTCGTCGAGCGCACCGGCGCCGAGGTGACGACCTGGACCCACGATGTCCCCGCAAAGGGCGCGATCGAGGCCACCGGCACGGCCCCGGCGCCGCGGCAGGCATCCGACTCGTCTGGAACTCTCATCTCTGTCAACAAAAAGCTGCGTGCAGCCAGCGGCCAGTTGGTGCAACTGTGGCAGTACTCGGCCAAGACGACTCTCGTCTCCTGGGCCCTGTTCGTCTCCGTCCTCCTTGTCTACTACGCGGCACTGACATGGCTGCCGGGCATCCTGAAGAAGCAGGGCATGGGCGATCAAGCAGCGTTCATGGTCACCGGGTCGATGACCGCGGTGGGCATCCTCGGCGTCATCGTCTCGGCGCTGATCGTCGAACGTGTGGGCCGAAAATGGGTGCTCGGCGTGACCTCGATTGTCTCCGCAGTCCTGTTGGTATGCGCTGCCGTGTTCATCGAGGCCTCAGGTTCAGAGCTGACCTTTGCAGCCAGAGCCAGCATCATCGGGTTCGGGTTCGTCGTGCAGATCGCGATTCCCACTCTCTACACCTACGTCTCGGAGTTGTACCCGACCCGTCTGCGAGCTTCGGGATTCGGCTGGGCATCGGCTGCCTCCCGCATTGCCACTGGTATTGCTCCGCTTGTCTTCGGTGCGTTCATGTGGCCGGTCCTCGGACTGACAGTGACTTTCATTCTCACGGGACTGCTCGTGATTGTGGCGGTGGTGCTGATGGGTCTGCTTGCGCGAGAGACCACTGGCGAAGCGCTGGGTTGAGGGTCTTGTCGTTCGAAACCGTCCCTGAGCTGGACTGATACTCGGCCAAAATCTCGTGTCAGTGCCGACGGCTACTGTGATTGGTATGGAAGCACGGACGGTTTCAGACGTGATCACCGAGATTCATCGGTGGCGCGAGGTGCTGTCCGACCTGCCGCCTGCGCGCACGGAAACCGAAGCGATCGACAGAATCACTGCGCTGGAAGAACTGACGTCGGTGAGCGCTGCAGCGCAGGCCAGAGAGACGTTGACCTTCGACATGCACCGTCGGAATCGTGAAGCTGAAGAAGGTGTGCCGAGCCGCAGTCAGGGCAAGGGCCTTGGCGGTGAGATCGGGCTGGCTCGGAAAGTGTCTCGGGCCAGAGGGAGCAAGCTGCTCGGCTTCGCCCGGTCCCTGTTGATGGATCTTCCGAAAACCTATGCCTCCTTGAAGAGCGGAGACATCTCAGAGGAGAAGGCGCGAGTCGTTGCGAAGGAGACCGATTGGCTACCCAGAGACAAAAGGCACGAGGTCGATGACCGGATGGTCGATCGCCTCGCCGAGGTGGGTGTTGGTCGACTGGGCAACGAGGTTCGCGCTCTGGCCCAGCAGCTCGACCAGAAAGCAGCCGTCGAGCACCTCGACAGGTGTGTGGAAGAACGTGCCGTCACGGTGCGTCCAGCGCCGGGAAATATGGCGTATCTGACAGCGCTCCTGCCGCTGTCGCAGGCAGTTGCAGCGTATACAAACCTGTCGAAATCGGCACAGTCGATCGTCGGTACAGGGCAGTCCGAAGGGCGAACTCAGGGACAGGTCATGGCCGATCTCTTGGTCGAAAGAACCACGGGCCAGGACGGTGCTGAGGCCATCCCTACCGAAGTCCACGTAGTGATGAATGAGGACAGTCTCTTCGACCCGGGCGAGACTCCAGCGTGGTTCCCCGGCTTCGGCCCGATCCCCGCAAAGACGGCACGCGAATTCATCGCCGACAATGAAGCCTCAGTCTTTCTTCGCAGGTTGTACACTCGCCCGTCCGACGGACAGTTGGTCCGGATGGACTCGAAGCGACGTGAATTCTCCGGACTCCTTCGACGCATGGTGGTGATTCGTGATGATGTCTGCCGATCACCGTGGTGCGATGCCCAGATCAAACACGCAGACCACTCGCAGGCATTCGCCGCTGGTGGTGAGACCGACTGGGACAACGCTTCAGGGCTCTGCGCCGCCTGCAATTTCCTCAAGGAACTGCCAGGATGGCGACACGAGGCCACGGCAGACGAATTGGTCGTACGAACCCCCACCGGACACCGATATCAGATCAGCACCAGACCGATCGGAACACCGATGGCGAACTCAAGTGAACTTCCCCGCTCCAACCTCACCACCGAACAGATGTCGGATGAAGCCAACGACCCCAGTCTCTTCAAAGTGAGAATTCCACCACTTCGAAAAGTCGAAGCACGGAGGTCTAAAGGAAAATTCGAATCCCTCAAGGTGGATGTGTGGGAATGTCGGGAGGAGCTGCCGAGTGTGGTGGAAATGTGCCTAGCGGGGCAACTGACCGAATTCGTCTCTGCGGATTGATGTCCTCGAGTGATTGGTGCCTGCGACTAGGCAATGGCCCCCGGTCACCAGCTAGGTGTCAGACCCATGGCTGCCCAGCAGCTCGTCTGCCATGCACCAGATCCTCAACCCAGTGGCGAAGATTTTGTCATGAGTTCAACTCCTCGACTGCCGACGTGGCTAGGGTGGGAGCATGGACGAACATGCCGAGCGTGAAGTTCTCGGAACTTCACCTGCAGAGCTCAACGTTGAACTCGTGTGGGGCCTACCAGGTGGTCTGGGGCAGAGCTGGGAACTCGTGGGCTCAGCGGCTGGAATCCTGGGGGTGCTCCCTCCGCCTCTCGAGGTCGAAGAACTCTACGCAGCGGCAGCAGCCGAACCGCCTTTGAATGAAGATCCGAGGCACGCTGCACTGTTCGGGAGTCTGTACGACCTCTCGGTCAGAAACGGTCAGGTCCTTGTCGCAGCGTCGCGCTCTGGTGGGCGCCTGAGATCGATCGCCTACGGCCATTTCTGGTCCTGGGCGGAGCAGGACCACGACTGGGCACATGAACTCCGCTCGACTCTCGGCGACGCCGCGCAGGCGATCGAATGGTCGTTCGCGCTCAATCTGTTGGCACGCGACCCTCATCTGCGCAGTGCTGGACTCGGACGGGCCACGTTGCAGACTTGGCTGGCCGGCATCAGCGGGCACAGCTGCTGGCTCCTGACCAACGACATCGACAGCCCCGCTCGCCGACTCTACGAAAGCCTCGGTTTCTTCGCGCTCGGTCATGGGCCCCAGGCGCCCAATGGCCAACCGGGACTGGTCATGTTCAGACCACCAGCCTGAGCCGAACCGTTCACGAGGATTGAACTGCTGACCGACGGCTGAGCTGCTCTACCGCGGTGGAACAGCTGCGCCGGAGAGCACGTGCTACGCACCACCCCGCGATCATTAGGATGGTGGCATGCGCAAAGAAGCTACGTCAGACAACCAGCAGACCGAAGCTCCCACCGCGGCCACTGAGCCGCAGAACCTGGCCCCCATGCCACACGATGAGAACCTGTGGCTCGAAGACATTCACGGGGATAAGCAGATGGGTTGGGTCAAGGACCAGAACGCGAAGACCATTGCCCGGTTCCAAGACGATCTGTTCGACTCCATCGCCGGGGACATTCGGACCGCGTTGGACTCCGAAGGCAAGATACCGATGGTGGCCAAACGCGGAGATCACTACTTCAACTTCTGGCGCGACTCCACGAACCCCAAAGGCATGTGGAGACGAACCACGTGGGACAGCTACGTCTCCGATTCTCCCGAGTGGGAGGTCCTCATCGACCTCGACGAGCTCGGCGCAGCGGAGGCGACGCCCTGGGTGTGGGCTGGAGCCTCGGTGCGCCGATCGGACAATTCCCGTGCACTCGTCTCGCTGTCGCCCGATGGTGGAGACGCCCACCGGGTGCGCGAATTCGATCTGGTGACCAAAACCTTCGTCGACGGCGGCTTCGACCTGCCTTCGGCGAAGACTCGCTTCGCGTGGCTCGATGACGACACAATCATCGTCGCCACCGATACGGGCGAGGACTCTCTCACCACCTCGTCCTATCCGCGTCAGGCACGTGTTCTCAGGCGTGGGCAGGCCATTGCTGAGGCTCCGATCGTGGCCGAAGTGCCCCACGACCATGTCGCCATCTTCGTCGGCAGTGACGTAGGGGCTGCAGGCACCGATTCCACCGACAGAGCGTTCGCCATCGATGCCATAGACTTCTTCAACACGCGACTCAGCTTCATCGACCTCGACGCAGTCGTCGACGAATCCGGGCCCGTCTCAATCATCGCCTCGGCGTGGGAGAGCAACTGGACCGTCGTCGATGTGCCAACCGATGTGGAAGTCGGGTTCGAAAGGGACTTCGTCCTTTTCCGGCCCCAATCCGAGTGGAGTCACGAGAACTTCTCGGTCCCGGCCGGAGGTCTGGCCGTTGCTGACATCGCCGAGGTGAAGGCCGGGACAATCGCACCGACCGTCATCTTCACCCCGGATGAACACTCCGCCCTGCAGTCGTGGACCTGGACACGGGACTTCCTGATCCTCGAGCTGCTGGCTGACGTGCAGTCACAACTGGTCGTTCTTAACCCGAACGACAACTTCTCGTCGTCTTCGCTGCCAGGAGTCCCCGCCAATCATATGGTCGGGTTGGGGGCCGTCGACAAACACGATGACGCGAGCGCCAACGACTATTGGCTGGTGAGCACGGGGTTTCTGACTCCGTCGACTCTGTCGTATGGGAGCCTGGAGCCTTCGAACGGCTACAGCGCGCCCGTCGTCATCAAATCGGCACCGGCACTGTTTGCCAGCGACGGGTTCTGCGTCGAACAGCACTTCGCCACAAGTGAGGACGGGACTAAGATCCCCTATTTCCAGATTGCCGACAGCGAGTTGGTCCTCGACGGGAGGAATCCGACCCTTCTGGATGGGTACGGCGGTTTCGAGGTCAGCCGGACGCCGGGCTACACCCCGGTGATGGGCATCGGATGGCTGGGTCGCACGACGACTGGGGCCTGGCAAGATCCCGACAGCCAACAGACCGTCACGGCGACTGAAGCGCCGATTCCCGCAGGGCGTCGCGGGGTCTATGTCCTCGCCAACATCCGCGGCGGTGGAGAATACGGGCCACGGTGGCACACCTCGGCGATGCGAGAGAACCGGATGCGAGCCTATGAGGACTACGCTGCCGTTGCCCGCGACCTCATCGAACGCGGAGTGACATCTGCGCGCAGCCTGGCGTGCGCGGGTGGCTCGAACGGCGGGCTGCTGGTGGGAAACATGCTCACACAGCACCCCGAACTCTTCGGTGCAATCTCGTGCGGAGTCCCCCTTCTGGACATGCGCCGCTACACCAAACTCAGCGCCGGCTATTCGTGGAAGGCAGAGTACGGTGACCCCGATGTGGCTGAGGACTGGGCATTCATTCAGAAGTTCTCGCCCTATCATCTGCTCGAAGTTGGCACTGACTATCCGCCCGTGCTGTTCTGGACGGCGACCTCTGATGACCGGGTCGGTCCAGTGCAGGCACGCAAGATGGCAGCTCGGATGCAGAATCGCGGCATTGACGACGTGTGGTTCTTCGAAGACACGGAAGGCGGACACTCGGCAGCGTCGGACAACAGGCAGGCGGCCTTCACCCGCGCACTCAGCTACCGATTCCTGTGGAACTCGCTGACAGGAGAGTGAGCAAGCTCACAGCTTCTGAGTGGAGCCTGGGCGTAGCGTTGGAACCATGACGAACGACACGCACGAAACCCAACGCTTTCACGCCGAGTACAAGGTCATCGGCGGAAAACTCGTGGTCGCCGATGTAGAGACCGACGGGAAGACCATCACCGAGGTCAAGATCTCCGGCGACTTCTTCCTCGAACCCGAAGAAGCTTACTTCGACCTTGCTCCCGCGCTCGTGGGTGCCAGTGTCACCGCGGACAATGCGAATCTGCGTCAGCGCCTCGACACGGCACTTGCCGGATACGGCTCGGAACTGGCGATGCACGGGTTCTCCACCTCGGACATTGCCACAGTCGTCCGCCGCGCACTGGGGTCGGCCGCGAACTTCACCGACTTCGACTGGCAGGTCATCCGCGGCGAGGTGCTGCCCACTCAGGTCAACGTCGCCCTCGACCAGGTGCTGCTGGACGAGGTCGCGGCGGGACGACGGAAACCGACCCTGCGGTTCTGGGAATGGGACGATACCGCCACGGTCATCGGAGCCTTCCAATCCTATGTCAACGAACTCCGACCGGAGGGAGTCGAGAAGTACGGTGTGCAGGTTGTGCGCCGCATCTCCGGCGGGGGAGCGATGTTCATGGAAGGCGGGAACTGCATCACCTATTCGATGTTCGTACCGCCCTCGCTGGTCGCCGGCCTCGACTACGAGGAATCCTATGTCTTCCTCGACCAATGGGTGCTAGCCGCACTGAAGAGCCTCGGCGTCGAAGCCTTCTACAAGCCGATCAACGACATCTCCTCAACCGGCGGCAAGATCGGCGGTGCGGCACAGAAGAGACTGCGTGATGGCACTCTGCTCCACCACGCGACCATGAGCTATGACATCGACGCCGACAAGATGGTCGAAGTCCTGCGCATCGGCGAGGCGAAGATCTCCGATAAGGGAGTATCGAGCGCCAAGAAGCGCGTCGACCCCCTCCGCAGCCAGACCGGTGAGGCCCGCAAGGACATCATCGACGTCATGGCCAACACCTTTGCTGACCGTTATGGGGCAAACTTCGACACCTTCACTGCCGACGAACTGGACAAGGCGCAGGCTTTGGTTGATGAGAAGTTCGGCACCGAGAAGTGGACGCACCGGGTGCCGTGAGTATGTCCTCAGGTGATCAAAACCCCTGGTGGCAGGCCCAAGCACTGGCCCTGGCCGCGGAAGCACAACGCCGTGAGAGGCGGCAGGGAACCACACTCATCATCGTCTCGTCCGTGTTCGTGGCGGCCTCGCTGCTGTGTATGTTCATCGGCGCTCTCCGCCTGATCGGGCTGGTGTGCCTGGTCTTTTTCGGTGCCTGTCTCTTCGGCGGAATTCTGATGCGCAGGGACCCCAATTCCCGGACCACGTTCGTGCTCACACTGTGGGTGGGGCTGCTGATGGGGCTCGGGATGGGGCTCCTGTTCATCTTCACGCTCATATCAGCGGTGACCTACGGGGTGAGCGGCAACCAGATCGCGGTGCTCATCGTTGCCGCAACCGGCTTCCTGTTCTTCGGAGTCGGCGCCGTCGTGGCAATGGTGAAGGCTGGCCGAACGAGACGGAAAGCCCGAGACCAATGGCAGGCCAGACGACCTCAGGGGCGCACAACACGATGATGGATGCGGCCCTCAACCAGTCTACGATCGTCGCTCTCGGTGGTGGCGGGTTCTCGATGTCGGAATCCGGAACATCAGCGATCGATGACTACCTCCTGGAGCTGGCGACCACCGTTCGAGACAAGCGCAGCACAGAAGCTCACCACCGCCGAGGTGGTCGCGGAGCTTCGGTGCTTCCCCGAGTGTGCTTCGTCCCGACCGCCTCAGGAGACAACCCCGATTACATCCACCGCTTCGAAGCCGCGTTCGACGGACGGGCAGAAACGCACGTGCTCTCAATGTTCGGACAGAGCCCGTGGGGTTACCAGGACCCGAAGATGCTCCAGAACATGGACCTCATCTACGTCGGCGGCGGATCCACCGCCAACCTGCTGACGCTGTGGCGTGACCACGGAGTCGATGACATCATGGCGCTCGCCGCGTCAAGGGGCACTATCCTGGCCGGAATCAGTGCCGGTGCCAACTGCTGGTTCGAGGCCTCGTCGACAGATTCGTTCGGGCCCCTGGCTCCACTCAGCGACGGCCTCGGGCTCATCCCCGGAAGCGCCTGCCCGCACTATCACGGTGAACCCGGCCGGGCCGAGACCTTCCGAACATGGATCGAGGCCGGCCAGCTTCCAGGGCCCGGGCTTGCCATCGATGACCATGCTGCGGTCGTCTTCGAGAACTTCAGAGCCACCTCGGTGATTGCGGAGAAATCCGAGGCACACGCCTACATCGTCGACGAGCGAGGCGAAACACGGCTCGACAGAGACGTGACCTAACATTCGTCACGGACGGTCGAACCACCTCGGCGATCTGATCTGTAGGATTGGGAATCAATCAAGCCATACCCTGCACAAGGAGAGCCATGCGCCAGGTCGAACCATCCGTAGAACTGCTCGCAAAACCCAGCATCGACTGGGAATCGATGAGGACATACCTCGACGAGGTGGGCGGAACTACCTGGGCCGACCGGGTCGAAGAGGCCGATTCTCCCGACGCCGAGGATCTGCTCGAGTTCTCCGGACGCATGTGCTACCGCTCGTGGGAACCGGGACTGAACCCGAACGTGTCGCGCGTGCGCACCGACTCGGCCCAGTACCTGGGCAACGTCATCGCCTCCCAGCACGGATCGGTGCTCGAACACGCGAACTTCACCTTCGTCCTCCACAACGTCTCACGGGTGCTCACCCACGAACTCATCCGTCACCGTGCAGGATCGGCGTTCTCGCAGGAATCCCTGCGCTACGTGCGCCTGGCCGACATTCCGTTCTGGTTCCCCGAATGGGCACGTGAGGACTCGGAGCTCATGGAACGCTCGCTCAAGGTCCTCGACACCCTCGAAGAGCACCAGAAGTGGATGACCGAGCACTTCGAACTCGACGAAGCCAGCACCAAGTTCTCCCACAAGAAGCACATGACCTCCTTCATGCGCCGCTTCGCACCCGAGGGCCTGGCCACCGGCATCGTCTACACCGCGAACCTGCGCTCCCTGCGTCACGTCATCGAGATGCGCACCGCCAAGGGAGCAGAGGAAGAGATCCGTCTCGTGTTCAACAAAATCGGTGAGGCCATGCGCGAAGAGGCCCCAGCGATCTTCTCCGACTATGAAGTGGTCGATGGGGAATGGATCCCCGGGACCCGGAAGGCATGACATGGCTGACATCTACAGCGCCGAACTGAACCCCGGAAAACTCGACGTCATCTCCGCATGGCTGTCCAAGCAGTCATGGGCAGCCGAGGCCGATGTGGCCCCGGAGTCCTTGAAGAAGGTCACGTCCTACCGCTTCGACGATCCGGAAGGCAAGGTAGGCGCCGAGATCCACATCGTGGCCGCCGGTGACCGTGTCTTCCAGGTGCCGCTGACCTACCGTGGTGTTGAGCTGGCCGGTGCCGACAAGCACCTGATCTCGACCATGGAGCACTCCATCCTCGGCACGCGCTGGGTTTATGACGGAATGGGCGACCCACACTTCCGGCAGCGACTGGACCACGCGATCGCCACCGCCGGAACCTCGGCAAAGCAGTACCGCGTCGACGACGAGGGCAACCGAATCGACGAGATCACCGATGTGGCTCATGCCTGGGGCACGGGACCCATGGCCGGTGCCGAAGACGTGCAGGTGCTGTATGAACTCAACCTCGACTCTCCCGCTGAGGGATCCGACGCGGGACTGCTCCTGGGCCGCTGGGCGGGTCAGGAAGCTCCGGTCGTGCTCGCCGTGATGGTGTGATGCACTGATGAGCCAGGACTGCCTGTTCTGCGGGATCGTCGCAGGTGACGTGCCGGGTGCGAAGGTTGCTGAGACCGAGACGACCTACGCATTCATGGACATCCAGCCGGGCTCCGACGGGCATCTGCTCGTCGTTCCCAAGCGTCACAGCACCGATCTGCGCGACATCCCGTCCGCCGACCTCGCCGAGGTGGCCATCGAGTCACAGCGCATCGCCAAGCACGTCTTCGACGCGTGGGGCGCGGACGGGGTCAACCTGCTCAACTGCTGTGGAGAGGATGCCTGGCAGACGGTCTTCCACTTCCACATGCACCTCATCCCGCGCTACCGGGACAAGACGAAGGACCGGCTGCGGCTGCCGTTCGAACCGGGTGTGCGTGGTGACGCTGAGCTGATCGAGGATCTGGCATCCTCGATGCGCTCAGCCCTGCAGGAGGGCTGACTCGGCCCGTTACCGGCTCAGGTCGATGATGGTCATCCCCGAGCCGGTGCTCGAGCCCAGCATCTCCATGGCCGCGGGAGCGTCCTCAAGACCGATGACGTTCGTGACCAGGTCCTGCGGGCGGAGTCTGCCGTCGCCGACGAGGTCCAGCATCTCCGGGTACTCGGCCGCGGCCATCCCATGGGAGCCGAGGACGCTGAGCTCGAGACCGATGACACGTCCTACGTCGATCACCGGCGGAGCAGACAGCAGTCCGATCTGGACATGACGGCCCAAGGGCGCCAGCGAGGCGATCCCGGCAGCGATCGTGTCCTCACGGCCCAGCGCATCCACGCTGACAGCCACACCATCGGGACACTCCTCCGAGAACTGTGCGACCACCTCGGCGGACAGCTGGGTCGGGCTCTTACCGGAAGCGTTGACCGTGTGCGCCGCTCCATGCTGTCGGGCTCGCTCGAGTGCGGCATCACTGACATCGACGGCGACAACCTGGGCGCCGATGGCCCGGGCGATCATGATCGCTGACAGGCCGACCCCGCCGCAGCCGAAGACCGCGACCGTCTCACCGGCGTTGAGGTTCGCTCGCACCCTCAGTCCGTGGAATGCGGTGGCGAATCGGCATCCGAGTCCCACCATCGCCGAGGCAGGCAGATCGTCGGGGACCGCGATGAGGTTGGCATCGGCGTTGTGGATGACCACCTGGTCCGCCCAGGAGCCGAAGTGGGTGAAGCCGGGTTGAGTCTGATTCGGGCAGACCTGAGCATTGCCGCTCAGGCACCACCGGCAGCGCCCGCAGCCGCACACGAAGGGCACGGTCACGCGCTGGCCAACACGGAAGTCCGTGACCTCGGGTCCCGCAGAGGCGATGTGACCGACCAGCTCATGGCCGGGCACATGGGGCAAGGAGATCGTGGAGTCGTGGCCCGACCACGCGTGATGATCGCTGCGGCAGACGCCGGTGGCCTCGACGTCGATGACGACACCGGCGGTGGGAGTGGAGGGGGACTCGATGTCTCTCAGCTGGGGGAGGACAGAGAACTCTTCATAGACGATTGCACGCACACGGCAATACTATGCAGGCAGGGGCGGGCGACTCACCGCGGTCCACACTGTGTGCACTTTGCTGGTGCCCGGCCTCAAATGGGGCGGGCACTCTATCTGTCGGCTCTGCCTTCAGTCGGACTCTCTGGCGTAGACCCCAACCGCGGCCAAGGAGTCGAGCAGTCGCTGTCGCAGAGCCTGGGCCCGTTCGGAGAAGGCTCTTTGGCGATCCATGTATTCGGCCTTGCCCTCGGCGGTTTCGATGGCGACGACACCGTCGCCCCAGCCGCGCAGGTCATAGGGCGAGGCCTCCATGTCGAGGGTGCGGATGTCCAGCGCCAGGTCGAAGCAGTCGACGACGAGGTCGGAGGGGGCGATGGGCCCGATCTTCATCGCCCATTTGTACAGGTCCATTCCCGCATGCAGACAGCCCGGCTGTTCGTTGGCCACCATGGACTCGCGGGTGGGCTGGAGAGTGTTCAGTGGCCTGGCTGGCCCGGTGAAGAAACGAAACGCGTCGTGATGTGAGCACTGGATCCGGTGACCTTCGACGACGGCATCGGTGGCCTCATGGCTCAGCCGCAGCGGCACCTGCTGATGACGACGCTGCTCTTCGCTGAGTTTGTAGACCATCGCCCATTCGTGAATGCCGAAGCATCCGAAGTTCGCCTCCCGACGCAGGGTCGACTGGAGCAGCGAGGCGATGAACTTCGCACCATCGCCACGGTCGCTGCGCCAAGACTCGACATCCACCTCGGCGATCGTGCCGGCAGGATTCGTGGTGTACCAGCGACGGTCGAAGTAGGTTCGGTCGGCCTCGGTGTCCAACTCGAGGCGCACTCCGGGGCCGGGATTCCATTTGGCCAGCTGACCCGCTTTGAACGGATAGTAGGTGAACAGGAAATCCTCGACCGGGTGCTTCTCGCCTCTGAGCCGGCGGGCGAGGTGCGCATCGGTCCTCTCCGCAATCTGCAATGCGTGCTCATCGCGCAGTGTTCGCCACGTGGGTGCGCTGATCGCAGCACCGAGCATGTCGGTGCCATCAGCGGTCAGGGAGGCGGCGAGAGTCACCTCTTCATTGTCCCAGACCGCTTGGTCCCGCGCATCGGGGGTGCCGTCAGCGGATCCTCGGGCCAGGCATGCTTCGGATAACGGCCGCGGTTCTCGGCTCTGACGTGGGAATACGCGTTGGCCCAGAAGGAGGCGAGGTCGCTGGTGACCGCCAGAGGTCGGCGGGCAGGGGAGAGGAGGTGGACCACCACCGGGACTCGACCCTCACACACGCTCGGCGCAGTCTGCCAACCGAAGCACTCCTGGAGCTTGACCGCGAGCACAGGCCCCTGTTCGGAATCGGATTCCGAGTCCACACGGTCGGGATCGGGATAGTCGAGGCGAACCCGGGAACCGCTGGGCACCTCAACACTGACCGGCACCAGCTCGTCGAGGCGCGACGCCTGCGGCCAGGGCAAGAGAGTCCGCAGCGCAGAGACAAGATCGACCCTGCTCGGATCGGCTCCTCGGGCGACCCGGTCCAGGGCCGCCGGGCACCACTGGGTCAGAGTCTGTGACAGCTGTGACCAGCGCACATCCGGCCACGGTGTGCCATAGACGGCGTGCAGCAGCCCCAGCCGCGAGCGCAGTTCCTCGAACGCCTCACTGGGTCGCAGAATCTCTCTGGCTCCGCGCTGACGCACCGAAGCTGCGATCGCCGAGCGGGCCAATTCCGGACTCGCCTTGATCGGTGTGGCAGTGAGTTCGATGCCGCCGAGGCGGGTCCGGCGCACCGCACGGACCTTGCCCTGCTCGAACGTCGCCGTCTCCTCGGTCGCCATCAGCCCGGCCCCCGCAAGTTCCGCGGTGTCCTCGTCGATGACCACAGCCGCCCTGATCACAGCGCGCCCGCCAGAGAGGCCGACATCGGAGATCGCCAACCACGGGCTTCCCTGCAGCGAGGAGTTCCGCGGCAATGTCGCCGCTGTGCCCGAGGCCAGCAGGTACTCAGAGGCCGAGGAGCTGCGCAGTCGTCCGATCTGCATCGGGTGGGCGAGGGCGACGACGAGGCCCAGGTCATCGGGACTCAGTGACCCTGCCCGGGCCGAACCCTGATCCGCTGTTCCCTGATCCGCTGCATCCTGCGGGTTCGAGAACTCCGCGGCCAAACCGGCGAAGCGCTTCACATCTTGAGCGAACCGACGGTCCTTGCCGCGCCGCAGCTCGCGCAGGGTGGCCACAAGATCGGCACCAGGGGCACGCTGCTCGGATTCGATCACAGCGATCGCCTCGGCCGCAGCCGCCGGGGACAGCATCGCGGCTCCGTCGAAGAGACCTCGCGCTGACCACACCGAGGCCGGAATCCGGGCGATGGCCCGTCCCAGCTCGGTGACCGTGACCGAGGCCTCCTCGGCGCCTGCATCGCGCTCAGCCCCCGCACCCTGATCCGGACCTGCACCCTGAACTGGTTCTGCGGCCTCGAGCGCCCCAAGCGCCACGAGATTGTCCACGGCCAGGCGGTAGGGGCCCTCCGGCATCGGATCCGGCAGCAGGTCCGTGTCACCACCCCACACCGCAAGGGTCAGCACCGCCGAGGTGAGGTCGGAGGTCGCAATCTCAGCCGGCGTGTGCTCGGGCAGGCTCGCCCAGTCAGATTCGGACAGGCACCGATAGACCGTGCCAGGCCCCAAGCGCGAGGCACGGCCGGCACGCTGCGTGCCCGAGGCCTTGGACTCGCGGGTGGTGACCAGACCAGACATTCCACGCCGCGTATCCAACCGGGGACCCCTAGCCAGCCCCGAATCGACGACGATGCTCACCCCGGGAACCGTGAGAGCCGACTCCGCGACCGAGGTCGAGACGATTACGCGACGTCGGCCAACCTCGGCGGCCTGCGGTTTCAATATCGCATCCTGCTCCTTGGCAGGGGTGCGCCCGAGCAGGGTGTGAACCTCGGTCGCCGGTGTGGCTGGAAGGGACCGCGCGATGCGCGAGGCGATCTCCTCGACCTCCCGGGCACCGGGAGCGAAGACGAGCACGTCCCCACTCGTGTGCGTTGAGAGAGCATCGACGGTTGTGCGGGCCACATGAGCGAGGAAGTCCCAGGTCACTCCGCGTGCGTCCAGAGGCCGCTGCTTCGCGGGTGCCCACCTGACCTCGAGGGGATGGACCTGGGCGGATACCGACAGCAACGTGGCCGGAGACTCGGCCCCACCGGCATTGTCACCTGCTCCCAAACGTCGTGCCCATAGCGTGGCGTCCAGGGTCGCCGACATGACGATGAGGCCAAGGTCCTCACGCAGATCGACGAGCTCCCGGCACAACGCGAAGGTCAGGTCGGTGTCGAGGTGACGTTCGTGCACCTCATCGAGGATGACCGCTGAGACACCTGCCAGCTCGGGATCGCGCAGCAGCCGAGCCAGCAACACTCCAGTGGTCACGAACTCGATCCGCGTGCGCGCAGAGGTCCGCGACTCTCCGCGAACCGTGAACCCGATGTCCTCGCCGAGGCGGGTCCCCGTCAGCGTCGCCAGCCGCCTGGCGCCGGCCCGGGCAGCCATGCGCCGTGGCTGGGTGACGATGATTCGCCCCGGCATGTCCCCTGGATCATGAAGGTGTTCGGCAATGAGCGGCGGTACCAGTGTGGTCTTGCCGGTTCCGGGCGGGGCCTCGACGACCAGGCGGGGGAATCTGCCGACAGTTGCGCTCGCCAGCTGGTCGATGAGCGCAGCAGCGGGCAGACCCTCGGCGATGGCGTGCAGGTCGAAGTGTGGGGAATCGGGCATGTCCCAAGTGTCTCAGTCCCAGCGCAGAAAGCCCGTGTGTCGGCGGCCCGGCCGACTGACTAGACTGGGGCACATGCGTATTGCCAGATTTGTGCACCAGGATGAACCCAAATACGGAGTCGTCGAAGGCGACGTGCCGCAGATTGAGGACGGCACGTGGGACACGTCCGGTCTCAGCCTCGCCGTTCTTGACCAGGACCCGTTCTTCGCTCCAGCCCAGTCGACGGGCGAAAGGCTGAAATTCGACGATGTTCGTCTTGTCAGCCCGATCCTGCCGCGGTCGAAGGTCATCGGCGTCGGACGCAACTTCGCCGATCATGCCGCCGAACTCGGCAATGAGGTGCCCGTCAGCCCACTGACATTCTTCAAACCCAACACCTCGGTGATCGGTCCCGGAGATCCGATCCGATTGCCCGCCATCAGCGAATACGTGTCCTACGAGGCTGAGCTGGCCGTGATCATCGGCCGCGTCGCCAAGGGTGTGAAGGCAGAGAACGCCTATGACCACGTCCTCGGCTACACCGGCGGCAACGATGTGACCATGCGTGACATCCAGAAGTCGGACAAGCAGTGGTCACGGGCGAAGGGCTTCGATACCTCCTGCCCACTGGGACCCTGGATCGAAACGGAACTCGATGTCGACAACCTCGGCATCCGCTCCTGGGTCGACGGGGATCTGAAGCAGGACGGCAACACCGCCGATTTCATCTTCGATATCCCGACCCTCATCGAACACCTGTCCGAGACCATCACCTTGCTGCCCGGTGACGTCATCCTCACCGGCACTCCCGCCGGTGTGGGGCAGATCGTGTCCGGCAACCGTGTCGACATCGCGATCGACGGGCTCGGAGTCCTCAGCAACATGGTCATGGACGCCTGAGACCGGCACCAGGCAGCATCCCACCCCGTCACACAACTCCCAGCATTCAAGACTTGCAGCACCCAAGACTCGCAGCACCAAAGACCGAAGGATCACAGTGAGCGTCAAAGTTCGTTTCTGCCCATCACCCACCGGCACCCCGCACGTCGGTATGGTCCGCACCGCCCTGTTCAACTGGGCGTATGCGAAGCACACCGGCGGAAAATTCGTTTTCCGCATCGAGGACACCGACGCCGCCCGTGACACCGAGGAGAGCTTCGGCCAGGTGCTGGAGGCCATGAAGTGGCTCGGTCTGGACTGGGACGAGGGCATCGATGTGGGCGGACCTGACGGACCCTACCGCCAGTCCCAGCGCGGCGACATCTACGCGGGCGTGATCGAGAAGCTCAAGGCCGCCGGACACATCTACGAGTCCTACTCGACCAACGAAGAGGTCGAGGCCCGGCACAAGGCCGCAGGCCGCGACCCCAAGCTCGGCTACGACGGGTACGACCGTGACCTCACCCCCGAGCAGATCGCCGGATTCAGGGCCGAAGGACGCGAACCTGTCTGGCGTGTGCGCATGCCCTCCGAAGACGTCACCTTCACCGACCTGGTCCGCGGAGAGATCACCTTCCGCGCCGGAACCATCCCGGATTACGTCGTCGTCCGCGCGAACGGTCAGCCGCTGTACACCCTGGTCAATCCCGTCGACGACGCCCTCATGGGCATCACCCACGTGCTGCGCGGTGAGGACCTGCTGTCCTCGACCCCGCGTCAGGTCGTGCTCTACGAAGCACTCAAGGACATCGGTGTTGCGGCCGCGACCCCCGAATTCGGTCACCTGCCGTACGTGATGGGCGATGGCAACAAGAAACTGTCCAAGCGCGACCCGGCATCCAACCTGTTCGTCCACCGCGAGAACGGCTTCATCCCCGAAGGCATCATCAACTACCTGGCCCTGCTCGGCTGGTCCATCGGACCGGACCGAGATGTGTTCAGCGTCAAGGAGTTCGTCGAGGCCTTCGACATCCACGATGTTCTGCCCAACCCCGCCCGCTTCGATGTGAAGAAGGCGACGTCGATCAACGCCGACCACATCCGACTCCTCGACGTCACCGACTTCCGTGACCGCCTGGTGCCCTATCTCCAGGCCGCCGAGGTGCTCCCGGACAAGCCATCGGAGGCTCAGCTGGCGATCCTCAACCAGGCGGCTCCGCTCGTGCAGACGAGGATGAACCTCCTCGGCGAAGCGCCTGACCTGCTCGCGTTCCTGTTCACCCCCGATGCCGAGCTGACCATGGCAGAGGACGGTCTGAAGACCCTGAAGGATTCGGCTCCTGAGGTGCTCGCGGCCTCGATCGAGGTTCTCGAAGGAGTCGAGGACTGGACGACGGACACGCTGCACGAAGCGCTGCAGGCCAAACTGGTCACCGAGATGGAGATCAAGCCTCGATTGGCCTTCGGCCCGCTGCGAGTGGCCGTGTCCGGACGCAAGGTGTCACCGCCTCTGTTCGAATCCCTGGAGATCCTCGGCAAGGACTCGTCACTGACTCGCCTGCGGGCGCTGGCGGCCCAGCTGTGATGATGCTCAACCAGGCAAGCTGGACACGTGGAGGACTTCATCTGAGGGACGTGACCTTCGAGGCCCCGTTCGACCACTTCGGTGGGGGAGCGGGAACCATCGAGGTCTTCGCCCGAATCACCGCGACCGAAACGGACAGCACTAAACCGTATCTCGTGTTCCTGCAGGGCGGGCCGGGTGTCGAAGCGCCCAGACCCACCACCCCTGTTGGCCAGTCCACCTGGTTGGCGCGAGCACTCGAGGACTTCCAGGTCGTCATGCT
Source organism: Brevibacterium antiquum CNRZ 918 (assembly GCF_900169145.1). GTDB lineage: Bacteria > Actinomycetota > Actinomycetes > Actinomycetales > Brevibacteriaceae > Brevibacterium > Brevibacterium koreense. The sequence goes on from NZ_FXZD01000004.1 coordinate 143,037, forward strand.
CGACCAGCGAGGAACCGGGAAGTCGAGCCCCATCGGCTCAGTGAACGGACGCATCACAGGCCTCGACGGAGTCGGTGAGGCCCCCGCAGAGATTGCTACGGCATTGAGCCACTACCGTGCCGATTCGATCGTCGAGGACGCTGAGGTTCTGCGCCGAGGGTTGGGTGTTGACACCTGGTCGCTGCTCGGTCAGTCGTTCGGAGGATTCACCGCCCTGCGGTATGTGTCGGCGCATTCGCAATCGCTGAGCGAGGTCTACTTCACCGGCGGTCTGCCCGCGATCGGCACCGATCCTGCCACCGTGTACGCCACGACGTGGGAGGGCATGAAGCGGAAGTCGGAGCAGTTCTACCGAGCGTTTCCCGGCGACCGAGACAAGCTCGCCCGCCTCGTCGACCTCGCCGAAGCCGATGGCGGCATCGCGCTTCCCGGCGGGGCACGGGCCACAACGGAACGCATCCGTCTCCTCGGGCACTTCCTCGGAGCCTCCGACGGCCCCGAGGAACTGCACTATCTGCTGGACATGGACCCCGCCTCGGCGGCCTTCCGTCACGACCTGTCTGCCGCACTGCCGTTTTCGGGACGAAATCCGCTCTACGCAGTGGTCCACGAGTCCTGCTGGGCCGACGGCGGCATCACCAACTGGGCCGCTCGTCGGGCAATGCCCGCGGACGTCGAAGCCGATCCGACCCTGTTGGCCGGTGAACATGCCGGACCCGAGTCACTGGCCGAAGACCCGGAGCTTGCCCCCTTCGCCGAGGTGGCGCAGCTTGTGGCAGCACACGAATGGCCTCGACTCTACGATGCTGATGCGCTGCGGGCCTCAACCGTGCGCGGCGGCGCAGCGGTGTACTTCGAGGACGCCTATGTCCCTCCGGAATACTCGTTGGCCACAGCGGACCTCCTCGACGGTGTGAAGCCGTGGGTGACGAACGAGTACGAGCACAACGGTCTGCGCGCTGACGGCTACCGGGTCCTCGATCACCTCATCTGCCTGGCACGGGAGTGAACGATCACCTCATCTGCCTGGCACGGGAGTGAACTCGGTGGCGCGGGAAGCAAATCGGTGGCGCGGGAAGCAAATCGGCGGCGCGGGAGACAATGTTAAGAAGGTCACACCGCAAATAGCCTTCATGGATTTGGAGCTGGGCGGGGGATTTGTGTAGAGTTATATCTCGTTGCTCAGGGAAATTCCTTCGGGGATGTGCCTGAATAACATTGGGGTATGGTGTAATTGGCAGCACGAGTGTTTCTGGTACATTTAGTCTAGGTTCAAGTCCTGGTACCCCAGCGAACAGCATCGGGAGTATGACTCCGAGCTGTTTATTGGCCCCCGTCGTCTAGTGGCCTAGGACGCTGCCCTCTCAAGGCGGAAACGGCAGTTCGAACCTGCTCGGGGGTACGGTTGAGTCCCGCATCGAGGAATCGGTGTGGGGCTCGCTCTAATTCACGGGTGTTCTCCCCGGACGCGTTGGCCGCTCCGAGTCACGCTGACCCCGAGATGGTTCTTCGGTCCCGAGGCACTTGGTCTGTTCCGAGGTGTTTCAGAAACAGCTCGCTCTGAGTCTCAGAGCTCGACTTCAAAGCCGATCCCTGAAACTCAGAGCGAATACTGACGCCGTGCCGGCCGTGCTCTACACCGAGCGTGCTTCACACCGGCCGTGCTCTACACCGAGCGTGTGGCTGACCGCGGTCAGCGTCCCAGGGAGTTCGCGATCTGCCTCGTGTTCTCCGCAGTCTTGACGTTGGCCACGATGAGTTCGAGGGCCAGCCGGACGAAGAGCACCCACAGGGCAGGGAGGATCCAGCCGAAGATGATCGCCAGCAGCAGCGGCCACGGGCTGAAGCTCGGGCCATTGCTCAGATAGCTGGTAGCGGCCCCCGCTGCGGCGCCCGTGATGATTCCGCCGACGATCGATCCCAGCCAGGACAGTGCAGCCACGACGATGGCGATGATGTAGATGAAGCCAGCCCACTTGACCGCAATGAAGTTGTCGAAGCGGAAGTCGAAGAGCGACTTGAAGAAGCCGCTGCTGCTGTCGGGGTTCTGCTGCGATGCAGGTTGCTGGAAATTGCCTACCTGGGCGTGCTGGGAACCGGCGTAGTTGCCCTGATTGTACGCAGCGTAGTCAGCGTCCTGGTAGTGCTGACCCTGCTGGGCTGGCTGCCCGAACTGTCCGTACTGATCCTGAGGATTGTACTGATCCTGGGGGTTGTACTGACCGCCATGGTTGTACTGACCGCCATGATCGAACTGGTTCTGCTGGTTGTACGGTTCGGGCTGCCCGAACTGATTCTGCTGTTCGTTGTACTGCTCGGCCTGGCTGAACTGTGAGCCCTGGCCGTACTGTGCAGATCCGGCAGACGACGATGTGCCATCGGCCTGTTCGCCGACAGATGGGTCCTGCTGCGGGCTGAATTCCGGGCTGTTTTGGTGAGAATCAGGGCTGGCTTGGTGAGAGTCCTGGTGAACCTGGTCGGTCGGGATATTCTGATGGTTCTCTGCATCCGCACCGGAGTACGGGTTCTGTGGTGTCGACATGATCTTCCTTCGCGCGAGTTGAATCCGATAGTCGCAACCTATCAGGGCACGATGTTTTTGCTCCAGAGCTCTCACCGCAGGGCGATGGCCCATTCCGCGCTGAGTTTACCGCGGGGGCCGATGGCATCGTGGCCAGAGCCAGAGCCAGAGCCAGAGCCAGAGCCAGAGCCAGTGGCAAAGGCCGTGGGTGGACACGTCATCGGTTCGATGGCGATGGCTCGACGTCGGTGGCCCTGGTCGAGTTCGTCGCCGGTGCAGATCCGCCAGGCCCGGAAGTTCTCATCCATTCCGATGATGACCGTCCTGTCGTCGGCACCTCTCAACCGCACTCGCGACCACCCATCGCCACCGCGCTGCGGGGTCCCGAAGGCATCATTGAGGACTGCGGGACCAAGAGCGCGCAGCGCGCGGAAGTCCTTGCAGAGGAGGCAGGACGCTTCGTTCGGCTCGTGATCGGCGGGGATGAACGATCCTGTGTCGAAATGTCTGATCGCCTGGGGGATGAGTCTGGCATCGGTCTCGACCCAGGTGTCTGCCGGAACGTGGAGTTGTGCCTGATCGACGCGATCGGCGCCTGGGTGGATCCAAGGATGAAAGCCGAATCCGAAGGGGGCAGGCTCCTGCCCGAAGTTTCGTGCCGACGCCTGGACCAGCAGCTCACCTCTGCTGGCGCTTTCTTCCTCGTCTTCGCGTTCGATGAGTGAATATGCCACCTCGAGGGACAGCGTGAAGGGGTATCCCGGTGAGTCGGTGAGCTCTGTCCTCAGTCTCACCGAGGCGCCGTCGCGTTCGGTCACCGCCCAGCGGGTCTCTTCCATGAGCCCATGCAGAGCAGCGGTGCCGCGAGAGGCTTCGGTGATCGGCAGCTGATGGGAACGGCCGTTGCAGTCATAGCGTCCATCGGCGACCCGATTCGGCCAGGGTGCCAGCACAGCACCGTCGAAGGCGGACATCTGGATGACGACTGGACGATCACCGACGGTGTAGTTGAGCAGTGCCGCTCCAGTTGTGGAGACGACCGCGCTGTCATCGCCCAGGGCGAGCTCAATGAGATCGGTCATGCGGCTCCTGCGCAATTGGTGGGCAGATATTCTCTGTGTCCCAGAATTCTACGCGTGATCAGCAGGTGACAGGGGAGCGAGGGTGCTCGCAGCCGACAGCGTTCGGTTGCCGGTGCTGCGCCGAAATCAGCCCCTGTTGAGGGCTTCGGACAGCGTGCGCGCTGCGTCGATGATGGACTTCGCGTGCAGACGGCCGGGCTGACGCGTCAGGCGGTCCACGGGGCCGGAGATCGATACGGCGGCCACCACGCGATTGCTGGGCCCGCGAACTGGCGCTGAGACGGAGGCGACGCCTCGTTCACGTTCTGCGATCGACTGGGCCCAGCCTCGGCGACGGACACCGGAGAGCATGGTTGCGGAGAAGCGGGCACCGCGCAGGCCCGTGTGCAGACGGTCGGGCTCCTCCCAGGCCAGGAGGACCTGGGCGGCGGAACCCGCGCGCATGCTCAGGGTGGCGCCGATCGGCACCGAGTCACGCAGGCCCACAGGGCGTTCGGCGGCGGCCACGCACAGGCGCAGGTCACCCTGGCGGCGGAACAGCTGAGCAGACTCACCGGTCTGGTCGCGCAGCTGACCGAGGACCGGTCCGGCCGCGGCGAGCAGGCGGTCCTCACCGGCGGCCGAAGAGAGTTCGGCCAGGCGTGGGCCGAGGACGAAGCGACCTTGAAGGTCACGACCGACGATGCGATGGAATTCGAGCGCAACGGCCAGGCGGTGGGCAGTGGGCCGGGCGAGTCCGGTCAGTGAGACCAGTTCGGCCAGTGATGCGGGTCCGGCCTCGAGGGCGGAGAGAACCATTGCGGCCTTGTCGATGACTCCGACGCCGCTACCATTGCTTGTCATAGGCACTATTGTGCCCGTCTCAGTGGGCGAGATGCAAGTTCGAAATGCGATACGGACGAGTAGGTTTCCTGTACGCACTCGTTGAGCGCACATTGCGCGCTCGTCGAGAGGTCATATCGAATGTCACCCACGCCCGAACACGGGCCGTCACAGCAGTAAGCATGTACAGGCAATCTCTGTACCAGCGGGAGGAACCATGCCACGCACTTTGGCCGAGAAGGTCTGGGCTGATCACGTCGTATCCCTGGGCGAAGACGGTGCGCCCGACCTCATCTACATCGACCTCCACCTCGTCCACGAGGTCACCAGCCCGCAGGCATTCGACGGTCTCCGACTCGCCGGGCGCCCAGTGCGCCGCCCCGATCTGACGATCGCCACGGAGGATCACAACACTCCGACCTGGGACATCGACAAGCCCATCGCGGAGCCCACCTCTGCCACGCAGATCGAAACGCTGCGGCAGAATACGCGGGAATTCGGGATCCGTCTGCACAGCCTCGGCGATGCCGATCAGGGAATCGTCCACGTCGTGGGCCCCCAGCTGGGCCTGACCCAGCCGGGCACCACCGTCGTCTGCGGCGACTCGCACACCTCCACCCACGGGGCCTTCGGTGCGTTGGCGCTGGGCATCGGCACTTCCGAGGTCGAGCACGTGCTCGCCACCCAGACCCTGAGCCTCAAGGCATTCAAGACGATGTCGATCACCGTCGACGGCGACCTGCCCGAAGGCTCGAGCGCCAAGGACATCATTCTCGCCATCATCGCGAAGATCGGCACCGGCGGCGGTCAGGGCTACGTGCTCGAGTACCGCGGCTCGGCGATCCGGGCGCTGTCGATGGAAGCACGGATGACCATCTGCAACATGTCGATCGAGGCGGGAGCCCGCGCCGGCATGGTCGCCCCGGACGAAACCACCTTCGAGTACGTCAAGGGTCGTCCGCACGCACCCGAGGGTGACGACTGGGATGCCGCACTCGAGTACTGGAAGACCCTGTACACCGACGAGGATGCGACCTTCGACCATGAGGTCGTCCTCGAAGCCAAGGACATAGAACCGTTTGTGACCTGGGGAACCAACCCGGGTCAGGGGCTGCCGCTGTCAGCGGCCGTGCCCTCACCCGATGACTTCGCCGATGAGAACGACAAGGCATCTGCTGCCAACGCGCTGGCCTACATGGGACTGACACCGGGCACACCGCTGCGTGAGATCGAAGTCGACACCGTGTTCCTGGGATCCTGCACAAATTCGCGCATCGAGGACCTGCGTGCCGCCGCCGAGGTGGTCCAGGATCGGAAGAAGGCCGAGAACGTCCGCTTCATGGTCGTCCCCGGCTCGGCGAAGGTCCGCCTGCAGGCCGAGGAGGAAGGCCTCGACCGGGTCTTCAAGGACTTCGGGGGAGAGTGGCGCTTCGCCGGCTGCTCGATGTGCTTGGGCATGAACCCGGACCAGCTGGCCGACGGCGAACGCTGTGCCTCGACCTCGAACCGCAACTTCGAGGGCCGACAGGGCAAGGGCGGACGCACCCACCTCGTGTCTCCACTCGTGGCCGCGGCCACAGCCGTGCGCGGAACGTTGTCCTCGCCCGGTGACGTCAAGGATCTGCCCCGCGACGCCGAACCGGTGGCGTGGACTGAAGATAAGCCCACCTTGACACTGACACCCACCCCCACCTCGGCGAACGCGTAAGGACTGACAACCGATGGAAGCATTCAGCACCCACACCGGCATCGGCGTCCCGCTGCGCCGAGCCAACATCGACACCGACCAGATCATCCCGGCGAAATTCCTCAAGCGTGTCACCCGCACCGGGTTCGAAGACGCCCTGTTCTACCGGTGGCGGACCGCGGAGGACTTCGTCCTCAACGACCCGGACTTCTCGGCCGGCTCCGTCCTCGTAGCCGGACCTGATTTCGGCACCGGCTCCTCGCGTGAACACGCGGTGTGGGCATTGAAGGACTACGGTTTCCGTGTCGTCCTCTCCTCCCGCTTCGGCGACATCTTCCGCGGCAACTCCGGCAAAGAGGGCCTGTTGGCGGCTCAGCTGGAACAGGACGACATCGAACTGATCTGGAAGATCTTGGAGAACCACCCGGGCACACCGATCACCGTCGACCTGAACGAGAAGACCGTGACCTGCGATTCGGTGACCGTGACCTTCCAGATCGATGACTACACGCGCTGGCGCCTTCTCGAAGGCCATGACGACATCAGTCTGACCTTGGCCAAGGAATCCGAGATCTCTGATTTCGAGTCCCGGCGCGCGGCATTCAAACCGACGACCCTGCCCGCGAAGGTCTGAGCGAGCCGATCCGCGGCTCTCGCAGGAGTCCGTGCTGACTCTGTGGTCGGAGCTCGCGCCGTCTCTGAGTTGGAGGGACGTCTGCGCTAGTCTTGGACGAGTCCGGACTAGTCTGGGCCACGCCCGGATCCCACCGGGTGCAAGTGTGACGCAGGGAGGAACATGCTCGAAGTTCGCGGCGGTAATCCGTTAGGTGGAACCGTCCAGGTCAGAGGCGCCAAGAACCTGGTTCCCAAGGCTATGGTCGCCTCATTGCTGGCAGAGACGCCCTCCGTGCTGCGCGGCGTGCCGCAGATCAGGGACGTTGAGATCGTCACCGGTCTCCTCGAGCTCCATGGTGTCCGTGTCACACCTGGCACCGATGGGCAGCGCTCCGACGGTGAACTGCATCTGGACCCTTCCGATATGGCACAGGGGTCGATCGTCGACATCGATGCGCATGCCGGATCCTCGCGGATCCCGATCCTCTTCTGCGGACCTCTCCTGCACAGCCTGGGTCAGGCGTTCATTCCGGATCTGGGCGGATGCCACATCGGTGACCGCCCCATCAACTTCCACCTCGACGTCCTGCGACAGTTCGGCGCCGAGGTCGACAAGACCTCCGGCGGCATCATGCTCACTACCCGTGGGCGCCTGCAGGGTACCAAGGTCGAACTTCCCTTTCCCTCCGTCGGCGCCACCGAACAGGTGCTGCTGACCGCGGTGAGGGCCGAGGGCGTGACCGAATTGCGCAATGCGGCCATCGAACCCGAGATCATGGATCTCATCGCCCTGCTGCAGAAGATGGGCGCCATCATCACCGTCGACACCGACCGCGTGGTGCGCATCGAAGGTGTGGAGACTCTGCGCGGCTTCATCCACCGGGCGCTGCCCGACCGCAATGAGACCGCCTCCTGGGCCTCGGCCGCGTTGGCCACCGGGGGAGACATCTTCGTCGAAGGCGCCTCCCAGCCCGAGCTCATCACCTTCCTCAACGTCTTCCGCCGCATCGGCGGTGAATTCGAGGTCGAGGAGACTGGGATCCGCTTCCGCCACCCCGGCGGCAAGCTCACGTCCTTCGCCCTGGAGACCGATGTTCACCCGGGCTTCATGACCGACTGGCAGCAACCGCTCGTCGTCGCCATGACCCAGGCCGAGGGCCTGTCGATCATCCACGAAACCGTGTACGAGAACCGCTTCGGCTTCACCCACGCGCTCGGGGAGATGGGTGCCCAGATCCAGCTCTACCGCGAATGCCTCGGCGGTACACCCTGCCGCTTCGGACGCCGCAACTACCAGCACTCGGCCGTGGTCTCCGGGCCCACCGAACTCACGGGAACACGTATCGACGTGCCCGACCTGCGCGGTGGGTTCAGCCACCTCATCGCAGCCCTAGCCGCACGCGGAACCAGCCAGGTCCACGGCATCGAACTCATCAACCGCGGATACGAGAACTTCCTCGACAAGCTCATCGGTCTCGGCGCCGAGGTGGCCGCATGAGTGACGAGGACGTGCTGGTCTCCTTCGAACCCTCCGCGGTCCGGTCCCAGCGCCGAGTCGCCTTCGTCGTGGCCTCGACCGCCTATGGGCTCTACCGGCTGACCTCGAAGATCAAGGTCGACAATGCCGAGATCCTGCCGCCTCGGACGCCGCGAATGCGGCGCATGCGAGGGATGCCGGAGACGCGGGGCACCGGTGCCATCATCGCCGCTTACCATGCCAGCCACCTCGACCCGATCCTCGTCGGGCTCGCCCTGTGGCGCAACGGGCACCTGCCGCACTTCCTCGCCAAATCAGGTCTGTTCTCAGGTGCCCTCGGCGCCGTCCTCCGCGGACTTGGCCAGATCCCGGTCCTGCGCTCCTCCACACAGGCCGGTGACTCCCTCGAATACGCGAAGGAGGCTCTGGCCAAGGGCGAATGCGTCGTCATCTATCCGGAGGGAACGCTGACGAAGGACACAGAACTGTGGCCACAGCACTTCAAGACCGGCACCGCCAGACTCGCACTCGAAACCGGTGCCCCGATCATCCCTGCCGCGCACTGGGGACTTCAGGAGATCTTCCCGCAAGGGGCGAAGGTGCCCAAGTTCCGACCTTTGCGACACACCTCGGTGGTCCGATTCGGTGACCCCATCGACTACGAGGACCTGTGGGCCCACCGTGAGGAGAAGAAGTCCAAGACGGTGCTCACCCACCGCCTGACGAACACCATTGCAGCGATGGTCGGCGAGCTGTCGAATCGTGAGCTGCCCGAGAGATTCCACAACGAGGAGGTCGGCGAATGAGCGTCGAGAAGACCGCAGTGCTGGGAGCCGGATCATGGGGGACGACCTATGCCGCCGTCGTCGCCGATGCCGGATTTCCCGTCACCCTCTGGGCTCGCCGGTCCGAGGTCGCCGAGGAGATCACCACCTCACACACGAATGAACGGTACCTGGGTGACCGGGTCCTGCCCGAGCTGCTGAGTGCCACCGCTGACGACATCGCCGCCGTCACCGACGCCGAGGTGATCATCCTCGCCGTTCCCGCACAGACCCTGCGGGAGAACCTGAGCCGGTGGAAGCCGCATCTGCGCCCAGGGGTGAAACTCGTGAGCCTGATGAAGGGCATCGAGGTCGACACGGGCAAGCGCATGTCCGAGGTCATCGCCGAGGTCGCCGAGGTGGATTCCACCCAGATCGCGGTCGTCTCCGGCCCGAACCTGGCCCGTGAGATCGCCGATCGTCAGCCCACCGCCACCGTCGTGGCTTCAGAGAGCATCGAGACGGCCGAAGTGGTCGCGCAGATCAGCGCGAACGGATACTTCCGGCCCTATACGAACACCGATGTCGTCGGCGTCGAGATGGGTGGTGCCGTCAAGAACGTCATTGCACTGGCGGTCGGCATCGCCGACGGGCAGAAGCTCGGCGACAACTCGAAGGCCTCGATCATCACCCGCGGCCTGGCCGAGACCTCCCGTCTGGCTGCTGCCATGGGCGCCGCGCCGCACACCCTCTCGGGGCTGGCCGGACTCGGCGACCTCGTCGCCACCTGCGCTTCACCATTGTCGCGGAACAGGACATTCGGTCGTCACCTCGGCGAGGGCATGAGCCTCACCGACGTCATCGCCCACACCTCGCAGACCGCTGAGGGAGTGAAGTCGGCTCCTGCCATCCTCGCCCTGGGGCGCAAGTACGAGGTCGACCTGCCGATCACGGAAGCGGTATGCGCGGTCCTCGGCGGACGGCTGCGGGTTGACGAACTCTCCGGTTTGCTGTTGTCTCGGAAGCGCAAGCACGAGGGACCATCGGCGTGACCGCCTCGGCGGGCCGAGCCCCTTGAAGATCCGAGGAATCCTCAGCAACGTCCACTGCAGCATTTCGTACGACAAGGAGCAGACATGAGCATCAACTCACCGTTCTACAACCTTTCCGACGTCCCAACATTCACTCTCACCAGCACGGACATCGAGAACGGAGGAAAACTGAGCGGGCCTCAGCTCTCGGGTGCGATGGGCGTCGAGGGTGGCCAAGACACCTCACCGCAGCTGTCATGGTCGGGATTCCCCGAGGAGACCAAGGCCTTCGCCGTGACCTGTTACGACCCGGACGCACCCACCGGCTCCGGCTTCTGGCACTGGGTCGTCACCGACCTCGACGCGTCGACAACCAGTCTGCCCGCCAACGCCGGCGACCCCTCGGCGGACCTGCTGCCCGCCGGCAGCGTGACGCTGCGCAACGACGCGGGCGAACCGCGCTTCGTCGGTGCCGCACCACCCCAGGGGCACGGATCGCACCGGTACTTCTTCATCGTCACGGCATTGGCGGAGCCGCTGGGCCTCGACGAATCCGCGTCACCGGCCTTCGCCGGGTTCAACATGTTCTTCAAGGGCATCGCCCGCGCATGGCTGGAATGCACGTTCGAGCTCAAGTGAGCTAGAGTTTTCCAGTCCGTACAAACGGTCACGCGCGCTAACGACCAAGGATCTCCATGCCTGAATCTGATCACCGGCCACTCGTCGCAGTCCTCTTCGGCGGACGATCGAGCGAACACGCCGTCAGCTGCGTCACTGCTGCCGGGGTCATCCGGGCCATCGACGATGACGCCTACCGTGTTCTGCCCATCGGCATCACGAAAGCCGGTGTGTGGCGCATCGTCGAAGACTGGTCGACGATGGCCTTCGATCCGGCCAATATGCCCGAGGTCGTTGACAACGGAACCGAAGTCATCCCGCCGATCTCAGCTCAGGGCTCGCCCCTGCTGCACAGGGACGCCGATGGCCACTACACCGAACTCGGATCCGTCGACGTCTACTTCCCTCTCCTGCACGGGCAGTACGGGGAAGACGGCACCCTGCAGGGACTGTTCGAACTCAGCGACACGGCCTTCGTCGGTTCCGGGGTCTTCGCCTCGGCGGCGAGCATGGACAAGCACTACACGAAGTCCCTCATGGCACATGCCGGAATTCCGACGTGCCCCTGGGAGCTCGTGACCGAAACCATGTGGGAGGCCGACCGGGCCGATGCTGAGGCTCGGATCACCGGCTTGGGACTGCCTGTGTTCGTCAAACCGGCACGGGCAGGATCGTCGATGGGAGTCAGCCGCGTCGAATCCGTCGAAGGGCTGGACCAGGCGCTGCGCTCTGCCTTCGACCATGATTCCAAGGTCATCGTCGAACCACGGGTCGTCGGTCGTGAGATCGAGTGCGCGGTCCTCGGCTCCGTTCACGACCGTGAGGTTCGGGTCTCGTTCCCCGGAGAGATCGAAGTCTCCGGCGAGCACTCGTTCTATGACTTCGAAGCCAAATACCTCGACCTCGCCGATGCGCAGCTGACCTGCCCGGCCCGCGTCGATGAGAAGACGACGGCGCGGATCCAGGAGCTCTCGGCCCAGGTGTTCCGGCTCTTCGACTGCACGGGGCTCTCGCGTGTCGATACCTTCGTCACCGATTCCGGTGAGGTCCTCATCAACGAGATCAACACACTCCCGGGATTCACCCCCACCTCGGCGTACCCGTTCATGTGGTCGAACTCGGGCATCGAGTACCCGGCGCTCATCTCAGAGCTCATCACCATCGCACTGGTCGATCACGCCCGCACCCACTGATCATGTAGCCAGTGAGCCACTCAGTCGCTGAGCCACTCAGTCGCTGACCCGCTGAGGGGGCCAGCTGTGACAGGTTCCCTCGGAGGTTGCTGGTGCTGCCGACGATGCTTGTGTCTGATCGCCTCAGCCGAATAACTATGTAGGCAGGCCTTATATGGCACTTTTCTCATCGAGCGGATTGCTTAGCGTCGAGGGGGCACGTTATAGCCTGATCCCTCGACGCTAAGTAGTCCGGTCAATGCTGAGTGGTCTCGTTGGGGTCTGAGTGGTCTCGTTGGGCGCTGGCGGCCGTTCTTGCTTGCTGCGAAGAATTCAGTTGAATATGCTCGTCCCTGCCTGAACTGCCTGAACTGCCTGAACTGGTGTTGCTCCTTGGCAGAAGCACTTGTCGGAGTGCTTTGAGTTGTGGCGGCCCTCAGTCGAACTCGGCGAGGGCTGCCCTGATCTTCGCGAACTCACTCGTGCGGAAGAGGTCTGCCCAAACGAGGTTGAAGACTCGGTACCCGGCGTTGAGCAGCTTCATATGTCGTTCATGGTTTGCAGAACTCGCCTCGTCTGGCCCCGCGGCATTGAGATAGTACTTTCCCACGCCGTGGACCTCGACGATCAGCGGATGCTTGTCATGTCGGAAGTCATTGCGAGCGATCCACGTTCCGAAGCGGTCGTACGCATCCATCTGGGGAGTCATCCCGGTGATGTTGAACCGAAAGAACTTCACGGCGCACAGCGCTTCCCCCGATGACTCGTGAGCCGGGCTGGACAAGTCGATGGCTTGGGCCGCTCGTCTGCAGCCACGTGTGCCCGATCGGATACTCTCACGCAGTGACTCGCAAGATGTGAGTCCTCGACGCAGCGCCTCAGAGATGAAGGGCACCGAGACTTCAAGTGGATAGTCGTTGGCAAGGTCGAGGAGTGTTCTGGCGATGGTGGTCACGGGCAGATCGCCGATAGCCGCCATTTCTTCGCAGCTCAGTGCACGGTCACGGGTTCGCAGGGTCTTCTTCACGCGGTGAAATCCGGGCCGGACCACCTCGGCGGACTCAGTAGCCGGAAACGGAGGGTCCAGACCGTGGATCAGTGCTGCGGACACATGAGAGAAGACCGCTCCCGACGGAAGTTCGTCAGCATACGAGCGGATCAGCACTTTGAGCCACTCTGAGTTGTCTCGAATGTCTCCATACCGTCGCGGGTAGTCCGTCGCAGTGGCGTCGTGCAGAAGGTGGAGCGGTTGATGGTCAGTCGTGGCGCAGGGTGAATGCAGAACGAAGTGCCCGCGCCGAATCCGGCGCAGACAACAGCTCAGTGCACCCTGAATGCCCATCTCCGTGAACCCGAGGTCATGGAGCTCCTTGGATCTGAAGACAGAGACCATAGCCTCATTATGAAGCCAAAGATGATCTAAATGCAATGAACACTATCAAAACGCATCAAGTGGAGGTTGCAGTCACATGACCCAGTGGTCGCCACTCACAGTCCACAAGCACAGGGGACTCTGCCGAAGGGACCACTTATCATCGAGCGGCCAAAGTATAGCGTCGCCCGTCGATGCTAAGTGGGCCGCTCGCTGCGCAGCGGACCCCAGTGGGCTCGCTCAGTGGGCCTGCGCAGCGGACCCCAGCGGACTTGCTCAGTGGGCCTGCTCAGCTGTCGAGGTCCTCGGCTCCCACGCACTTGGCCTCAGGCTTGATCGCGGTCAATGCCGGCGAGATCGCTGCGAGCACATTGTTGCCCGATTCGGCTTTGCGGTTGACGAGGACTTCGACTGCCGGGGTGCGGCCGTAGCTGGTGAACACCCAGGTGTCTTCCTCCTCGGAGGCCTTCGAGATCCAGTCGACGTTGCTCACGCTCACGCACTGATCGGTGGTCGGTCCGGGTGGGGTGACGCCGCAGCGGACGACTGCGATGTTGGGATCTCCCCACGCTTTCGTGCCTTGGGAGGATGTCGTGCGTGACTTCTCGCCTGCGATCTCATCGGGCATGCGGAGCATGATGTCGGCGCATTTGGGATTCTGTGCGTCCTGGGCGGGGTCGACGACGACAGTTCGCTCGCACCCGGCTAGGCTCACACCCGCTGCCACGGTGACAACGGCTGCGAGGGCTATGGCGCGCGCCTTCCGAGGCGAGGGGCCAGGCGAGGGTCGAGGCGACGGGCGGAGGCGACGAGATCTCATGCAACTACCGTATCTCCCGATAACCTTGAGTCATGACCCGACTGTCCGAACTTGGCGAATCACACGTGCTCGAACGCATCCTCTCTCACAATCGCAGCGGTTCGCAGGTGATCATCGGACCCGGAGATGATGCTGCGGTGACCGCGGTGGACGGCAATCTGGTGTCCACGGCCGACATGTTGGTGGAGAACGAGGACTTCACCCGCGCCTGGCTCGACTGGTCTCGGCTCGGGACCAAAGCCGCCGCACAGAACCTCTCCGATGTGTGCGTCATGGGCGCCAAGCCGCATGGGCTGCTTGTGTCACTGGCGGTGCCGGACTCGACGAAGATCGAGGATCTCGAAGCTCTCTTCGCAGGCATCGTCGCCGAGGCGGCACGTGCCGGCGAGGAACTGGGCTGCGAAGTCCCGGTCATCGGCGGAGACCTCTCGTCCTCGGGCCTCATCGTCATCGCGATCACCGCGTTGGGCACCGTCGGCGATCACGCAGCGATCACCCGCTCGGGGGCGCAGCCGGGAGACTCGATCTACCTGGCCGGAACCATCGGACGCGCGGCAGCCGGATTGGATCTCCTCTTCGCCGGTGTCGACGGCGACGCTGAAGTCGCCCGCAATGATCCTCAACTCGATGAGAGCCTCACGGAACTCATCACCACCCAACTGGCCCCACAGCCGGACTATGCGGCTGTCCTGCAGATGAGGGAAGCCTCGGCGATGATCGATGTCTCCGATGGGCTCAGTACAGATCTGGGACGGGTCGCGGCGGCCTCGGGAGTCCACGCCGCTATCGACCGTGCCTCGCTCCAAGACCTCATCGATCCGCTGCTGCCTGCAGCACAGCACCTGGTGGGCAGCATCGAGGGGGCCGAGCCGGACGAAGGGACCGACGGGGCTGCGTCAGAGGCAGAGGAGTTGGCGTTGTCCTGGGTGCTGAATGGGGGAGAGGACCATGGCTTCGTCGCGTCGGCGGGCCAGTTCGACACACCTCCGGTAGGCTGGCGGAGAATCGGAGAGATGAGAGTCGGCAGCGGGGTCAGTCTCGACGGCGTACCGGTGCCGACGAGCGGCTTCAGCCATTTCGGGAAGTGACATGAGCGGACCCAATCAAGCCATCGGCCTCAACGGGCGTCTGGCCGCCAGGTGGGCTCGGCGGGCCGTTGATCGCCTGCGAAAGGAACGCGTCGAGATCGACGAGCTCAACGTCTTCCCAGTCCCGGACGGCGACACCGGCACGAACATGTACCACACGCTGCGCAGCGCCTACCTCGCAGTGGAAGAGCTTACCGGACCCGTCACGCTGCCCCAGGTCGTCGCCGCGCTCGCCGAGGGTGCCGGTCGTGGTGCTCGCGGAAACTCCGGACTCATCCTCGCCGTCGCGCTCCAAGGTGTTGCCGATGCCTTGGCCGGTGTGACCGTGGCGACGCCCGAAGCCATGGCCGCAGCCCTCGAACTCGCCTCCGCAAGGGCCCGGCAGTCCGTGGCCCGTCCCGTCGACGGCACCATGCTCACGGTCCTCGACGCCATGGCCACCGAGGCGCGGGAGAAGGCCGCCGACGGGGCGAACCTCATCGAACTCATTTCTGCAGTGCGCCTGCGCTCCCGGTCGGCACTGCGCGAGACCACCGGACAGCTGCCTGTGCTCCGGGAGGCCGAGGTCGTCGACGCCGGCTCGACGGGGATCGTTGAACTCTTCGACCTCCTCTACGCCACGGTCACTGGCCGGACCCCGCAGGATTCGATGCTCGTCGAGGTCACCAGGTCACCGCGGATCGTCCACCAGGCCAGTTCCGATGAACTCGAGATCATTGCCATATTGGCCACGAACCCGGCATCCATCGATTCCGAAAAGACGTCATCCACCCTCGCCGAGGCGCTCGATGCGCTCGGCGGGACATCGATCGTCATCAACGGTCCCAAGGTCCACGTCCACGTCGCCGACGAAGCCACCGCCGTGATCGTCCTCGACCGCCTTGCCGGATACGGCATCGCCCGCCTCGACATGGAGGACCTGCGTCTGCATGAGGAAGAGGGCGAGACCCACCTGGTGGCCATCGCCTCGGGTACCGGACTGCTCATGCACTGCGCGCTCAATGGGGCGACGGCACTGACACCGGATGCCGGTGACACGGTGCGAATGACGAAGGACATCATCGCCGAAGAGGAACGCGAAGTCCTCGTCGTCCCCAGCTCCACCACCGTCCTCAAATCGTTGGGGCAGGTCACCGGCGCACAAGTGCTCCGCTCCCGAAATGTCGCCACCATGTTGTCGGCACTCGCGGTCTACGACCCATTCGCTCCGGCGGGGGAGATCGTCGCCGATATGACCGAGGCCGCGGCCGGAACCCGCGTGGGCACCATCGTCTCGGCCGAACAGCTGGCGCTCAACCCTCCTACAGGCGCCCTGCCTGTCATCGATGATTCGAGAAGCTCCCACCCTTCACAGTTCTACCGCGTCTTCATCGATGGGAAGGTCAAGACCCAGAGCACCGAACTCACGACCCTGGTCGAGAAGCTCGCCGACCGGCTGCTGGGCGCCGGAGGAGAGCTTCTGACCGTCGTCCACGGTCCCGGCTGCGCCCCCGATGTCCTCTCGCACCTGCGGGACTGGATCCGCAAATCACACCCCCAGGTGAGGTTCCAGGACATCGACTCGAGGGACCGGGCAACACTGCTCATCATGGGAGTCGAATGAGTGCCCGCCTCGACGACTACTTCACCGCACGAGACCGGGGTGCCCTGAAGAAGCGGGGGATCACCTCGGTGGCGGATCTCTTCCGCTTCTTCCCGCGCAGATTCCTCGTCCCCGGGGAGAAGACGCCCCTGGGAGGGCTCCCATTGGGAGAGACCGCGATCCTCCAGGCCGAGGTCATCTCCGTAGACACTAGGCGCATGCAGAAACGCCGCGGGACCATCACCGACGTGATCGTCCACGACGGACAGCAGTCGATGAAGATCGCCTTCTTCAATCAGCGCTGGCTGGACAATCAGCTGGTGCCCGGACTCACAGTCGTCTTCGCAGGCAAGGTCGAGGAATACCGTGGACAGCTGACCTTGAACTCGCCCACCTGGCTCAACAGGGACGAACACGATGAGAAGTGGACCCCGGAGGACCTCAACTCCCCGTTCCCCGTCTACTCACGGGTCAAAGGCATCGCACAGACGCGCCTGTGGAAGGCCATCAAGGTCCTCCTCGATGTCGCTGACCCAGACGAGTTCGAGGACCCGCTGCCCAGCGCTATGCGCGAGAACCTCGACCTGCCAGACCTGCGCACCGCATTCAACGATATGCATCGACCGAGGTCAGCAGCGGCGACGGAGAAGGCCAAACAGCGTTGGAAATGGGAAGAGGCGCTCGCCCTGCAAGCGGAATTCGTCTCCCGCAAGGCCGACTACGAGCAGCTCGAGGCCACCCCTCTGCTCAATGTCGGAGCCCGAAGCCAACGGTTCGATGAGAGTCTGCCCTTCTACCTCACCGCCTCTCAGCTGCGGGTCGGAGAAGAGATCGAAGCAGACATGGGCAGGCGTTCGGCGATGCACCGCCTGCTCCACGGCGACGTCGGCTCCGGCAAGACCGTCGTGGCCCTGCGGGCGATGCTCACTGCCGTCGATTCGCAGGCGCAGGCCGCGATGCTCGCTCCCACAGAGGTGCTCGCGACTCAGCATTTCCGCTCCATCGAGAGCCTCCTCGGCGATCAGATGGCGCTGAGCCCTCTGCTCTCGGGCGACGATCAGGTGCGGGTGGCGCTGATGACGGGGTCGATGCCGGCCCGAGAACGCAAACAACTCGCACTCGACCTCGCCACCGGTCAGATCGACATCGTCGTCGGTACGCATGCCCTGATGTCGGATACGACGATGTTCGACAAACTGGGCCTCATCGTCGTCGACGAGCAGCATCGCTTCGGGGTTGAACAACGTGAGGCACTGCGGGCGAAAGCCGGACTTAAGGTCCCGCACACCCTCGTGATGTCTGCGACGCCGATCCCGCGGACCGTGGCGATGACGGTCTTCGCCGATCTCGACGTCTCCACCCTCGACGAGATGCCCGCCGGCACCAAGGACATCACCACCCACGCTGTGTCATTGGGGGACCACCCTCGGTGGTTGGGCCGCGTCCTCCAGCTCATCGACGAGGCGGCCGAGGGCGACCGAGGCGTCTTCGTGGTCTTCCCACGCATCGACCCCTCCGACATCGAAGATCCCGAAACGGGCGAGGTGATCGGCAGCAGAGAGGGAATTGAGGACCTGAGGGACAAGCTCCGGGCCGCCGACGAGCTCCGATCCCGTTCGATCGAGCTGCTCCATGGACGGATGTCGCCGGCGGAGAAGGACCGGACGATGGCCGCGTTCGTCTCCGGTGAGACCGACATTCTGGTCTCTACGACGGTCGTCGAGGTGGGAGTCGACGTGCCCCGAGCGACCATGATGGTCGTCTTCGAGGCGGAGCGTTTCGGTGTCGCTCAGCTTCACCAGCTGCGCGGACGCGTCGGGCGAGACGGCAGTGCGGCACTGTGCTTCCTGCTCACCCAGGTGTCCGAGTCCGATGAGAGCTTCGAGCGACTGAGCGAGGTCGCGGGTACCCTCGACGGCTTTGCTCTGGCCGAGTATGATCTCGGCACTCGGGGAGAGGGTGATGTGCTCGGCGCCTCACAGTGGGGAGGATCGTCGCTGAAGCACCTGTCGATTCTGCGCGATGCCCCGATCGTCGAAGAGGCGAGAACCATCGCAGAGAAGATCATCGCCGTCGACCCCGAGCTGGGTTCGCTGCCGGCTCTGCGAACCTTCATCAACAGAGTCCTGCCTGCCGAATCGGCTCACTTCATCGAGGCGAGCTGAGATGAGTGACGGTGGCTTGAGACCGCACTACGAATGGAAGGACGAGCAATGAGAATCATCGCTGGTGCGTTCAAAGGATCCAGACTCGTCGCACCGGGTGGGTCGAATACCCGCCCGACCTCGGACAGGGTCAAGGAATCCCTCTTCTCCATGCTCGACGGGTATGGGGTGCTCAAAGCGGCGAACGTCCTCGACCTCTTCGCCGGCTCCGGCGGGCTGGGGTTCGAAGCCATGTCACGTGGCGCTGCCGAAGTCGACTTCGTGGATTCGGCCAGCGCTTCAACCCGAGCAGTCGAGTCCAATGCCCAGAAGCTCGGAATCGATCACTCGACTCGGATCCACTCCTCGGACGTCGTGACGTTCCTCAGCTCTCAGCGCGGTCCGGGGCAGCAGGCTTTTGGGCAGCAGGCGTCGGGGCAGCGGCAGTCCCACGAGCACGTTGGGGGAGCGGACCACGTGGGGGGAGCGGAAGACCGCGGCGGGCTAGATGAGGTTCAGAACGGCCAGGTGCTGAAGACCCGAAGCGATCTGGATGACGACGAGGGCCGCATCTTCGACCTGGTGTTCATGGATCCGCCCTACCCGCTGGGGGAGGACGCCGTGACCCAGATCCTGGGCAGGCTCTCCAGGCTCCTCGACATGGAATCCATCGTCGTCGTCGAGCGGGCATCACGAGCTCCCGAACCGACGATGCCAGCTGCCCTTGAGATCTTCCGCTCGAAGACCTTCGGTGAGACCGCACTGTACTTCGTCCAGCTCAAGGCCAAATCTGACGAAGCATCACAGCTTGCCAGCGGAGTGGGTGCAGCTGCAGCGGACGAGTCGGCGTGAGCTCTCACCGTCCCTGGTACCGCACGCCCTGGGTGTTCGCAGCCTGCGGGGTGGGTCTGCTGCTCTTCTGGTTCGCACTCAAATGGCTGACGAATCAGTCGGATACTGATGCCGGTGCAGGCAGAAGCCACGCTGGCACGAATGCGGCAGACCCGGTGGGGCGATCCGATGTCTTCTGGGCCGGGCCCGCGGACATCCTGTTCTGGGTGGCCATGGTGCTCATCGCCATGGCAGTGAGCGTGAGGATCTGGCGGCTCGTGCGCCGCATCCGCAGCTGAAGCTGGTCGGAACAGCTGAAGCCCAACGCTGCAGCGCAGACCCGCGGGAACACCGAAGGCCCACCGGAGTTGCACACCGGTGGGCCTTCGTCGGTCGTGGCGCTACTGCACGCTGGAGAGGAACGAACGCGTCCGCTCATGCTGCGGGTTGTTGAAGAGCTGATCCGGTGGTCCCTCTTCGAGCACCTGGCCGCCGTCGAACATCATCACTCGGTGTGAGACCTCGCGGGCGAACTGCATCTCGTGGGTGACTAAGAGCATCGTGATGTCCGTCGTCTCCGCGATGTCGCGGAGAACTTCGAGCACGTCGCCGACGAGCTCCGGGTCGAGCGCCGAGGTCACTTCGTCGAGGAGGAGGATCTCCGGGCTCATCGCCAACGCCCGTGCAATGGCCACACGCTGCTGCTGACCGCCGGAGAGTCGCGAGGGATGCTCATCGGCCTTCTCTTCGAGTCCGACCTTCTTCAGCAGAGACTTCGCCTCAGCAACGGAGTCGGCCTTGGACTTGCCGAGCACATGGATGGGCGCTTCGATGATGTTCTCGAGCACCGTCATATTGGGAAAGAGATTGAACTGCTGGAAGACCATGCCGATGCGCGTCGTCATGGCGCGGGTCGTCTTCGAGGGAAGCTCAACCCGTTTGCCGTTCTTCTCGGTGTGGGTCAGCGGCTTGCCGTCGACGAAAATGTAGCCGCCGGTCAGCTCCTCCAAGGTCATGACCAGGCGGAGGATCGTCGTTTTGCCGGAACCGCTGGGCCCGATGAGGGTCACGCGTTCGCCGGGAGCCACGGTGAAGTTGAGGTTCTTGAGGACTGTCGTCTTCCCGAACCGCTTCTCCACGTCCTTGAACTCGATCGCCGGTGTACCGGAAGTCGAGGGATTCGCAGTCGGAGTTGATGAGGTGTTCTCAGTAGGTGGCAAGGCGTCGGTCCAATCTCTGGATGAGCAATGAGGTCGGGTAGCTGGCGGCCAGGAATATGAGGCCAGCCAAGGTGAAGGCTTCCGTATAGGCGAATTTGGCCGCACCGAACTGTTGGGCAGAGGTCACGAGCTCGACGACGGAGATCGCGAACAGGAACGGGGTGTCCTTGAACATCGCGACCGCGTAGTTGCCCAACGACGGGACCGTTGCCCGCAGCGCCTGTGGCAGGACGACGGCGGTGAACTTGCGCACGGGTGGCAGCGACAGTGCCGTCGCGGCTTCGTGCTGGCCAGGCGGCACCGAGTCGATGCCGGCACGGTAGCTTTCGGACATGTACGTCGAATAGTGGATGCCGATGACGATGAAGCCGACGACGAGCGCCGGTATGTCCACCAGGCCGGGGATTCCGGCGAAGATGAAGTAGACGAATATCAGCTGCATGATCAGAGGCGTGTTGCGAACGAATGCAACGAGGAGCCTGACGAGCCAGTTGATCCAGCGTGGCAGGGTCTTGACCGCTACAGCGATGAGGAGGCCGAGGACCGTGGCGATGAGCGTGCCGATGACGGTGGCGATGAGGGTGTTGACGAAGCCTCGCAAAAGGATCGGCAGTGCCTCGAAGGCGAATTCCCAATTCCAGATCATAGTGGGCCTCCGTATCCGACGTTGCCGGCGTTCGGCCCTGCGATGGATGTCGAGTCGGGCTCGCGCATCCTATCCGCTCGGGCGTCCCGGCGCGCTTCACGCCTATCCGCACGCGAGTTGGGTCGTGTGCGGCCCAGTCGCGCTGTGGCCCTGCGTTCGAGGAAATTCATGAATTCCTGCAGCAGCCAGGCGATGACGAAGTAGATGATGAGTCCGATCGTGAACGAGAAGTACGTGTCGTTCGTCGACTGTCGCAGCTGCCCGATCTTCTCTGTGAGGTCCTGCAGCGTGATGAAGGAGACCACCGCTGTGCCCTTGAGCAGCTGGATGAGCAGGGTTGCCAGTGACGGGATCATCAGCGCCCAACCCTGAGGGAAGATGACGCGGATCATCCTTCGAGTGGGGGAGAGGCTGAGTGCGATCGCGCCCTCCCATTGTCCCTTGTCGACGGTCTTGATCGAGGAGCGGACCACCTCGGCGGAATAGGCGCCGTAGTTGAGCGCCAGCGCGCCGATGCCGCAGGCCATGGAGTTGAGATCGACTCCGAGGAGGGGGAAGACATAGAACAGCCAGAACAGCTGCACGAGCAGGGAAGTGCCGCGGAAGAACTCGACAATGATCCGTGCCGGGATGCGCAGCCAGGCGTGGGGCGAGGTCATTGCCAGTCCGAGTGCGATGGCGATGATGACCGCGCCGATCGCACCCCCGACCGTGAGGATGAGCGTTGCCTGAATTCCCTCCCACAGCTGTGGGAGGAAATTCAGCAACGTCGTGAAATTATCCATCATGATTTCTTAGAGCCTGCGCGGAGACTAGGACTGTGCTCCGGGCAGGTCGCCCTTGCACAGCTGATCGGTCGTGATCGACCCGTCCGGGCGCTCTTCCTTCGTGAAGCCGTAGTCGCCGACGACGTCGAGGTATTTGTCCTCGTCGCTGACGATCTTCTCGAGCTCCTTGTTCCACGCATCGCGGAGTTCGGTGTCATCGGTGCGGAACACCGTGGCTCCGGCACCGACCTGTGGCACTCCGTCGACTTCCTGAACGAAGGAATCGCTGACCTCGACTCCGGCATCCGGATTGTTCTTCGCCATCCAGTTGAGTGAGATTCCGGTGAGGGCGAAGACGTCTGCGCGGCCCGTGGTGACAGCATCCATGCCGTCCTGTGGGGTGCCGACTTCCTGCGTCTTGATGCCCAGTTCCTTGGCGTAGACAGTGGTCTCAATCGCGCCGCTCATGGTCGCAAGCTTGAGCCCCTTGTCCTTGACGTCCTGCATGTCTTTCATGCCGTCCTGCTTGCCCTCTTTGGTCATCAGAGCAGTGGTGTACATGAACTCGGGATTGCCGAAGGCAGCCTGTTCGCAGCGATCGGGGAGGATCGACATGCCGGCGGAGATCGCGCCGAAACGGTCGGCGTTGAGGCCAGGGATCAGTGAGCCGAATTCGGTGTTGACACCTTCGATGTCGTCGACCCCGAGCTCTTTGAATATCTTCTTGGCCATGGCGACTGAGGCTCCCTGGAGCTCACCGTCTTTTTCGAAGCTGTACGGCGCCTCACCTGCGAAGCCGACCGATATCTTGCCGTCATCGATGGCCTTCTGGAGTGTGCTGTTGTCGGAATCGGAACCGGAATCGCTTCCACCGCAAGCCCCCAGAGTGAGTGTCAGAGCGATGATCGAGGTCGCGGCGGCTAGCCCCTTGATGGCTTTCATAGCTGTCCCTTTCTTAGTACGTCGACGCATCTTCGTGGCATGCGTCTCAAGGACACTATTCAATACTTTTGCTGTCCGGATGTCACACTGTCAGACAACGTTATATGATCGTGATATGTCTCAACCCCCGACTTCGGAGCTGCCGGTCCTGCGCAAGGTCATCCGGTCCTCGACGATCGACCTCATCGCCGACCAGATCAGGAATGCCGTCTACAGCGGCTCGCTGGCCCCTGGCCAGTCCATCAACGAGGTGCGCACAGCAGAACTCCTCGTCGTCTCCCGGCCCTCACTGCGCGAGGCGCTGCAGCGCCTCGTCAGCGAGGGAGTGATGACTCACGCACCCGGCCGCGGTGTCTGGGTCAAGCGGATGACGTCTGACGACATCGACGACGTCTATGCGGTTCGAGAAGCCATCGAGGCACAGGCTGTGAAGATCGTCATCCGGGCGGGCAAACCGGTTGCTCGCATCCACCAGGCGCTGGCCAAGCTTGAGCACGCGATCGAGGAGAACACCGCGCGGGCCATCGGTGACGCCGACCTCGACTTCCATCACTCGATCGTCGCCTGTTCCGGTTCGGTCCGGCTCTCCGACCTGATGAAGGTCTCGATGGTTCACACTCGGCTGCTCTCGCTCTCCGACCCGCGCGGATACGAGGTCAGGTGCGACCTCATCGAGACGCACCGAGAACTCAATGAGGCGATCGTGGCCGGTGACGAGCCCCTCTCCCTGGCGATCGTGGGCAAGGTCATGACCGGAGCCGCCTCTCGACTGCACAATCCTCTGACGGAGCCCGAGGCTGTCATCGTCAGGGCCGGCGATCACGACGGGCCGGTTGATGACCAGTGGTCGCAGCTGCGGGATACGATGAAGGCATGAAGGTTGTCTGCCCCGGATCCTATGACCCGATCACCATGGGTCATCTCGACGTCATCGCTCGCAGTGCACGTTTGTTCGACGAAGTGGTCGTGGCAGTCGTTCACAATCCCAAGAAGTCCGGTCGCTTCGACCCAGAGGCGCGTGCCGATCTCATCCGCCGCTGCCTGGACGAGGACGAGCGGACCCAAGGAGCAGACAACGTCACTATCGACACGGTCGCCGGAGGGCTCCTTGTCGACTACTGCACCTCGATCGGCGCCCCTGCGGTGGTCAAGGGGCTGCGCTCAGGCACGGATTTCGCCTACGAACTTCCCATGGCGCTGATGAACAAGCACCTGAGTGAGCTCGAGACGATCTTCGTGCCCGGCAACCCCGAGTACGAGCACGTCTCCTCCTCTCTCATCAAGGAAGTCCACGCAGGAGGGGGAGACATCACGGGTCTGGTGCCGAGCGCGGTGCTGGCCGCGCTGAACGCAGCGCACTGACGCATGCCTCTTCCTGCTTCCTCACCCCGGGGATGGTTCCTCGGTCTGATCTTCCACACCGTGATCGCTCATGCCACCTACAACGGCGTGCGCGTCCTCATCTCCTACCGGACTCTGGAATTGGGTGGCAGCGGAGTCGTCCTCGGGCTCATGACCGCCTGCTACTCGCTCGTGCCGCTGCTCACGGCACTCCTCGTCGGGCGGCTCGTCGACCGCGGATACGCCACCGCTGTGCTGTGGACGGGAACCATGCTGTCGATCGTGCCCGTCGGTCTCGCGGCGCTCGCGCCCAACCTCGGCGTGCTCCTCATTGCCACCATGTGCCTGGGGCTGGGACAGCTGCTGACCACCGTTGCGTCGCAGGCCCTGATCCCGCAGAGCTTCCCCGCCTCGGCGCTGACGGCGAAGTTCGGCTACCTCACCCTCGGCGTCTCAATCGGGCAGACTATCGGTCTGCCCGTGGCCGGTGCCATCGCCGGGGCGACGGATGGTGCCCCGCAGATCGTCAACGCCCTGTGGTTCATGACCGCGGTCTCTGCGCTGACGCTGGTCGCGGCAGCCATCGTCATGCTCCGCGGCCGGACCCCTCACGTCTCCCGCGCCGAGGCGGCCAAGGACGCCCGTACGCCCTGGTCTCTGCTCTCAATTCGGGGAATGAAGCCCGCGATCCTGGCCTCGATGACCACCCTGGCCGCCGTGGACCTGATGACGGCCTACCTGCCGCTTATCGGTCAGCAGAACGGGCTGTCGGTGACGACGGTGACCTGGCTGCTGACCCTGCGCACACTGGCCTCGGTGATCTCGCGACTGATCATCGGAATGCTCACACGGAAATGGCGCAACCTCTCGCTCCTGTGGACCGCCTCGGCGGCGGCCGGTGTCTGCATCATTCTCATCCCCGTATTCACTCAGCCGTGGACGCTGGCGATCCTGCTGCTCATCTCCGGGTTCTGCTTCGGCCTCACCCAGCCGCTGACGATGACCTGGGTCTCGACCCTGTCAGACCCGGCCAACCGGGCCGCAGTTCTGTCGATCCGCCTTGCCGGCAATCGACTCAGCCAGGTGGCGATCCCCTCGGCGGCCTCCCTGCTCACCCTGATCGCACCGTCGGGAATCGTCTTCACGATCTCGGGGGCATTGCTGTTGGCCGCCGGCGGCGTGACGCTGCGCAATCAGCACGAGAAATGGTGACCAGGAACACCTGTTCATCCGTGATTGCTCGATTGGTAATGACCGGCGATGATGATTAGAATGGTGACTCGCGTGTGAACGCAGGAGTAAGCATCCTCAATCACGTAAAGGAGGAGTGAGCATGAAGAAGCAGTCTGAGTTCGTCTACGATCTCAGGTCGATGGGATTGCTCGGTCATCCTGGTGAATGGGAACGGGTGAACACCACCCTGTCTGCTCCGGCGGATCTCAAGATCGAAGTGATCGGGGTCGCAGAAGGTTCACCACTGGCACTCGAGCTGATGTTCGAAAGCGTGTCGGAGGGAATCTACGTGTCGGGCACAGTCTCGGCCACGGCCCGCGGCGAAGATGTGAGGACTCTCGACGAAATCGAGTTGCCTATAGATGTCGACATCCAAGAGATGTATGTCTATGAGCAGGCCGATGGCGACGAGGATTCCTACCTCATCGATCGCGATCAGCTCGACCTCGAGCCCGTGATCAGAGATGCTGTCGTCATGGCTCTGCCCTTCAGTCCCTCAAAGGACCGGAGCGAAGAGTTCAGCTTCACCCTCGGTGAGGACCTTGAGGTTGGTGACAGCGAATCGGATTCGCCGTTCGCATCATTGAAGAGTTTGTTGGATGAGAAGAAAGAGAGCTAGACGTGGCTGTTCCAAAGCGTAAATTGTCGCGCAGCAACACTCGCCACCGTCGTTCGCAGTGGAAGGCACAGGCTCCCAGCCTGGTCAAGACTGTGGAGAACGGTCGCGTTGTGTACTCGCGCCCTCACCAGGCCAAAGTTGTCGAAGACGCAGCCGGCACCCCGCTGTTCCTTGAATACAAGGGACGCAAGGTCGCTGACGTCTGACCTGTGGACACTGACACCACAGCAGAGTTGCAGAAGAGTCTCGGGATCGATATTGATCCCGAGACTTTTCGTCTCGCCCTAACTCACCGCTCCTTCGCCTTCGAAGCCGGCGGAATCCCCACGAACGAGCGCCTCGAATTCCTCGGCGACTCCGTCCTGGGCCTCGTCGCCACCGAGTCTCTGTACTACGACAACCCGGATCTGGCTGAAGGATCACTGGCCAAGATGCGCTCCGCCGTGGTCAACACCCGAGCACTGGCGTCGATCGCACGCAAACACCAGATCGGACCCCACATTCTTCTGGGCAAGGGCGAAGAGCTCACCGGCGGTCGCGACAAGGACTCGATCCTCGCCGACACCGTCGAAGCCCTCATCGGCGCGACCTTCGTCGCCCGTGGACGTGAAGAGGCCTTCGCATTCGTCCACCGCCTGATTGATTCCATGCTCTCCGATGCTGTGAATCTGGGTGCCGGAATGGACTTCAAGACGACACTGCAGGAAGCAGCTGCCGACCTTGACCTGGGCGCCGTGAGCTACGAGATCGTCTCCTCAGGACCCGACCACGCCATGGTCTTCACCGCCACCGCGCTTCTGGGTGCCAACGGTTGGGGCACCGGCGACGGATCCTCGAAGAAGAACGCCGAAGCGGCAGCCGCGGAAGTCGCAGTCAGGGCCATCCGCACCATCTACCCGGACTACACACGCTGAGCTTCGTCATGGCAAGGTGTGTCTGATGCCTGAACTACCCGAGGTCGAGAGCGTGCGCCTCGGCGTCCATGAATGGACTGCCGGGGCCACGATCACCGGCGCCGAGGTGATCGACCCCCGAATACTCGGCACGACGTCCCAGCGTCGCATCGACGCCGGCGCGGCCGACGGGTTCGTCACCGCCGTGACCGGTCGTCGGATCATCGGTGCCGAACGTCGCGGGAAGTTCATGTGGCTGACGCTGGGGGAGACCCCTGCCTTGGATCAGCCTGTCGGTCACGAGGCGCCCGACCTCAGCCTTCTTGTTCACCTGGGGATGAGCGGGCAACTGCGCGTGCATCAACCCAGTGACGAGATCCATCGCCATACGCGTGCGATCCTGAGGCTTCAGCGCGGCGGGGCGCAATCGGGCCCGGCTCACGAACCCTACGAACTGCGGTTCATCGACCAGCGGATCTTCGGCCATCTGGGCGTACAGCCATTGGTCCACGCCTCCGGACGACTGGTGCCCGCCTCGGCGAATCACATCGCCGCTGACCCCTTGGAAGCGGGATTCGAACCGGGTCTCACCATCACTGCGCTGGCGAAGAAGCGGACGGCGCTGAAGTCTGCGCTGCTCGACCAGACCCTGCTCAGCGGCATCGGCAACATCTATGCCGACGAGGCGCTCTTCCGGGCCGGCATCCACCCGCTGGCGATTCCCGCCCGCACACGTCAGTCGCGCTTGGCCGCCGTCCTCGAGTCAGCGACGCGGGTCATGAGCGATGCCCTTCAGGCCGGGGGAACGAGCTTCGACGCGCTCTACGTCAACGTCAATGGTGAATCGGGCTATTTCGACCGGGCACTGCTCGCTTACGGACGTGGCGGCCAGGAATGCGTGCGCTGCGGGACCGAGATCGAGAAGATGACGATCGGCGGCCGCACCAGTCACTTCTGCCCGAACTGCCAGAAGCCGCCGCGCTATCGCTGAGGGACTGCACACCCTTCACGAGGTTGTCTGCGGTCGAGAGATCGAGGTCAGGGCTATGCCCGGGCAAAGCAGAGGGCCCCGTCGCGAACGACGAGGCCCTTCCCTTGCTCCCCCGGCTGGGCTCGAACCAGCGACCCTTCGATTAACAGTCGAATGCTCTGCCAACTGAGCTACGGAGGAACGGCGCTTAAATCAGCGCACGAGGAGACACTCTATCAAAAGAATCGAGACTTGCAGGTACGCACCCGAGATATGCTGGGTGGACAATGCATCTCAAAAGCCTGACCCTGCGAGGATTCAAGTCCTTTGCCTCGGCGACGACTCTCAGATTCGAGCCGGGCATCACCTGCGTTGTCGGCCCCAACGGCTCCGGCAAGTCCAACGTCGTCGACGCGCTGTCCTGGGTGATGGGAGAACAGGGCGCGAAGAATCTGCGCGGCGGCAAGATGGACGACGTCATCTTCGCCGGAACATCGAAACGACAGGCATTGGGCCGCGCCGAGGTGGCCCTGACCATCGACAACACCGACGGAGCCATTCCCGTCGACTACACCGAGGTCACGATCTCCCGCACACTCTTCCGCACCGGGGGAAGCGAATACGCCGTGAATGGGACACCGGCACGTCTCCTCGACATCCAGGAACTGCTCAACGACTCGGGCCTGGGCAAAGAGATGCACGTCATCGTGGGGCAGGGGCGTCTCGATGCGATTCTGCACGCCGACCCGATCGAACGCCGCAGTTTCATCGAAGAGGCCGCCGGCGTCCTCAAGCACCGCAGACGCAAGGACAAGGCGGTCCGCAAACTCACGGGTCTGCAGACGAACCTTGATCGTCTGTCCGATCTGCGGACCGAACTCAACCGACAGCTGGGCCCCTTGGGGCGTCAGGCCGAGGCCGCGCAGAAGGCCGCCACAGTCCAAGCCACACTGCGCGATTCCACGGCCAGGCTTCTGGCCGATGACACCGTGCGCCTGCAGGCCTCGTTGGCCTCCACCTCCAGCACTGGGAGCGATGACGGCGGTGATCGCATCGGCGACCTCGAACATCGCCGGGCTCGCACAGAGCAGCGGCTGCAGGAGATTGAGACCCGGCTGGCCGCGCTCGATGCCGAGCTTGAGGACCTGCGCACGGCTGAATCCCGAACCCAGACCCAGATCGTGCGTGCCAAAGGGATCGCCCAGCGCGCCGAAGACAAGCGCTCACACCTACTCTCCGAGGTTGCGAGCCTGGGCCGACGAGACACGAAGTCGCCGGAAGAACTGAGGTCCCAAGCGGAGCACCACAAGGCCGAGCTTCGCACGGCGGAGGAAGCGGTGGGCGAATCCGCGACGGCATTGGATCACAGCCAGATGCGCAAAGAAGAACTCGCTCTGGCGCTGAAGAAGGCCGAAGATGAGGTCAAAGCGACTCAGCTGGCCATCACAGAGGCGATCAAGAACAGGTCGGCACTGCAGTCGAAGAGTTCCCAGGCGCGTGAGCGCATCAGCGACCTCACCTCCCGAATCGAATCCAATCGGGCAGAGATCGCCACGGCCTCCACACGCATCGCCGAACGCAGCGAGGAACTGAGCACCGCTGAGGCTGCCATCGAGGGAGTCGAGGCAGGGGAGAGCGAACTCGACACGAAATACGAATCCGCCAGGGATGCCCAGACCACGCTGGAGACCGAACTCGAAGGGCTCCGTGCGCGGAAGGCGCAGACCGCCTCCGAACTGGCTTCGGCAGAGGCTCGGGCGGAGGCGCTGTCTCTCGGTACCGCCTTGGAAGCCGACCTCGAAGACATCGTCAACGCCGATCTGCCGGGTGTCGGCTCCGCCGTGACTGAACGGCTGAGCGTGGCCAACGGGTTCGAAATGGCCGTGGCGGCAGCCCTGTCGAACACGGTCTCCGGTGTGCTCGTCGACTCCGGTCAGGTGGCACTGACCGTGCTCGACCACCTCGGCGAAGACACCAATGTCCACCTCACGATCCCTGCAGGGGCGAGGGCCGGTGCGAGCACAGCCGCCGGCGCAGGCCAGGGGAAGGGCGCGAACCAGGCGAGTGGAGCAGACTCTGAGACACAGGCACTGCCCACGCTGAGTGGGACTGGCGATGGCGAACCGTTCGTGCGGTGGCTGACCGACGTGGTCAGCAGCGATGTCCCGGAACTGACCGAACTCCTCAACTCCGCACTGGTCTCGGTCGTGTGCGTCGACGACGCTGCCGGCGGGCTGTCCATCATCGACTCCCATCCCGAACTCACGGTGGTCACCCTCGGCGGTGAGATCCTCACCGCGACACGGGTCAGCAGGGCCCGCACAGCCTCGGGCACCCGCCTGGCCTCACAGACCGCGCTTGAGGAGACCCGCTCGGCTATCACCGAACTGGACAAGACCCGCACCCGAATCGAGGCGGACATCGCCCAGATCGAGGCGAAGCTGGCCGCGGCGAAGACAGCGGCGGCCGCAGCCCTCGAGGAACTGCACTCCTCGGACGCGGCGATCATGGCCGCCGGGGAAGAGGTCTCGCGAATCACGGGCGACATCACCACCGCCCAGACCCGCCTGCAACGGGCCAAGGACAACGAGGTGGAGCTCGCGACACGACTGGAGACTGCCGAACGCGAGGCCCACACGGCCGAAGCTGCACTCGCCGGGGCAGACGACGTCGAAGAGGTCGTCGACACCTCCGACCGGGATGAGCTGAGCCGGCAGGTGTCCCAGTCCTCTGAAGACGTCATCGAAACCAGGATCAGCCACAAGGCGGCCACTGACCGGGCACGGTTCCTCTCAGACCGGGTTGACTCCCTGCTTCGCCAGGCGGCGGCAGAGGAGACCGCGCGCGAGCAGACCCAGCGAACGATCTCACGTAAGAACAGGTCAGCCGCTTCGGCGCTGCTCATCGTCGACACTGCACGCAACGCCGCGTCGGCTGCGGAGACGACGGTGACCGAACTCGGCTCCCAGATTCAGGTCCTCGTCGACGAGCGCGGGCAGCTGCGGGAGGAGAAGGGCCACCTCGGCGAAGAACTGGGCACCACACGCACAGAACTGCAGCGGCTCAAAGACGCTGCAGCCGAAGCCGAACTCGCACAGGAGCGGTTCCGACTAAAACTCGAAGAGATCGAGAATCGAGCAGGGGAGGAGACCGGACTCGGACTCGAACGACTGGTCGAGCTCTACGGTCCTCATCTTCCGGTCCCTGCCTTCGACGAAGGCGAGGAGGAGCGCCCCTATGTGCGGGCCGAGGTTGAGAAGCGGCACAAGCAGGCAACCGCTGCCCTCAAGCGCATCGGCACGGTCAATCCTCTGGCACTCGAGGAGTACGAAGCGCTCAAGGAAAGACACCAGTTCCTTGAGAAGCAGATCACCGACATCGAGTCCTCGCGGAAGGACCTGATGACACTCGTCGATGAGGTCGACCGGCACGTCGAACGGGTCTTCGCCGAGGCCTATGCGGACACCGCGCGGGAGTTCGAAGACATCTTCTCCCGCCTGTTCCCCGGCGGTGAGGGCTCTCTGAGCCTGACCGATCCCAACGACATGCTGACGACCGGCGTCGACGTCCACGCCCGGCCTGCAGGCAAGAAGGTCAAACGGCTGTCCCTGCTCTCCGGCGGTGAGAGGTCACTGGTCGCCGTTGCCATGCTGGTGGCGATCTTCAAAGCCCGGCCCAGTCCGTTCTACGTCATGGACGAGGTCGAGGCTGCACTCGACGATCTCAACCTGTCCCGCCTGCTGACCGTGTTCGAGGAGCTGCAGGACTCGTCTCAGCTCATCGTCATCACCCACCAGAAGCGAACAATGGAGATCGCCGACGCGCTCTACGGGGTGACGATGCACGGAGATGGTGTGTCCAAGGTCATTTCGCAGCGGATCCCATGAGCGGCAACCGTGGGCGAAAGGCCGATTCGGCAGAGTTGCCCAGGGGAGTCCCAGGGAATTCTCCAGCAGGCACACGACCCCTGAGCGCAAATGTCGTAGGTGCAGACGATA
This sequence comes from Brevibacterium antiquum CNRZ 918, assembly GCF_900169145.1. Lineage (GTDB taxonomy): Bacteria > Actinomycetota > Actinomycetes > Actinomycetales > Brevibacteriaceae > Brevibacterium > Brevibacterium koreense. Next base: position 175,292 of record NZ_FXZD01000004.1, read on the forward strand.
GACTTGACGACAGGGAAGCATTGTCGAAAAGCTTGAGGAGCGGGACGTCCATGGCCGAGTCGGCGCAATCACGAGGTGACTCGCGAGCATGAATGCAGTACTCGTCGTCATCGTCGGACTCGCCGTATCGTTCGCCCTGGCCCTCATCGTCGTACTCCTCGTCGCACTGCCGGGGCTGAGGGCTGAAGGTCGCCTGAAGTACTCTTCCGATGTGCAGCGGTTTCGACTGCCGGGGCAATGGACCGGATACGACGATGAGGTCCACGAATTCTTCGGACATGATGACGGCACCTCCCATCTGGCGACTCGGGAACAGGCTGCCGTCACCGCGATCCGGGACCATTCCTATGTCCTCAGGCCGCAGCCGCGCCGGCACGCCGCGCCCTCACTGCTGACAGTGAGGCCGCGCACCCGTCATTGGAAGATCCCTGAATCCGGCACAGGGTGGAGAACCACAGCCGGTCTGCTCTTCGGCAGCCGAGGTTCCTGACCGGAGCACACGACACCATCACACGCGCCCCGAGACAGCGGGGTGCTCGGGTGCGGGCCAAAGGAACGCGACAACGGTCTCGAGCCGATGCGCGCAACACGACCGGCACAGCACCCTTGACCGGCGGTCGCCGCGTGAGAGCGTGGGGCCAGCGAAGGTAAACAAAGGAGGACGCACGTCATGGATCAGCCGATCGTATTGCTCATCGTCGCAGCCATCGTCTTCATGCTGGTCGTCGGGCTGGGCTTCACCCTGCGCGTCAACGCCAAGCGGAAGGGGCTGCGCGACCGGCGCAGCATCGACGCCGATGTCACCGGCGAACTCAAGATCGACGACATCTCCGAGGCGGTCGCCAAGGAGAAGGAGGCGACTCGCGGCTCCGAGGTTCCCACCGAACCAGCGAACCGACTCGTTCGCCTCCGCGAACGCCTGGCGAAGTCCAACTCCGGCCTGGGCCGCGGACTGCTCAGTCTGCTCTCGCGTGACAACCTCGACGAATCGACGTGGGAGGAAATCGAAGACACGCTCATCCTCGCCGACGTCGGAGTCGATCCGACCACCGAACTCGTCGACCGGCTGCGCGAACGCGTCAAGGTCCTCGGCACCCGCGAACCCGAAGAGGTCAGAGGGCTGCTGCGCGAGGAGCTCATCAAGCTGGTCGACCCCACCATGGACCGCGAGCTCGCGGTCTCAGGCACCGGCGACGACCCAGCAGTGATGCTCGTGGTCGGCGTCAACGGCGCCGGCAAGACCACAACCGTGGGCAAGATCGCCCGCGTGCTCGTCGCCGAAGACCAGACCGTGCTCCTGGGCGCAGCCGATACGTTCCGCGCCGCGGCTGCAGAGCAGCTGTCGACCTGGGGTGGACGGGTCGGAGTCGAGACCGTCCGCGGTGAGGAGGGCGCAGACCCCGCCTCCGTGGCCTACTCCGCTGTCGAACGCGGCAAGTCGGAGAACACCGACGTCGTGCTCATCGACACGGCCGGACGCCTGCAGAACAAGATCGGCCTGATGGACGAACTCGGCAAGGTCAAACGTGTCGCGACTCGTCCCCTGGGCGAGGGACACGAGATCGACGAGGTGCTCCTGGTCCTCGATGCCACGACCGGTCAGAACGGAATGCAGCAGGCGAAGGTCTTCGCCGAGGCGGTCAACATCACCGGCATCGTGCTTACGAAGCTCGACGGCACGGCCAAGGGCGGAATCGTCGTGGCCGTTCAGCGTGAGCTCGGAGTTCCCGTCAAGCTCATCGGCCTCGGTGAGGGCGCCGATGATCTGGCACCATTCACCGCTGAGGGCTTCGTCGACGCACTCCTCGACTGACTCCGCTTCGTCGCAGAGACTCCGTCGTCGCGGTGACTCAATCGGCACTGCGCAGGCTCCATCATCTCCGCAGGCGAATGCGGCAATATCCCCCTGTGAGAGCGTCCGTGTAACATGTTGGAAACATGATCGACTCTCAGGTGTGACATCCGTCATGGACACTGTCACTGTTCGGTTCTAATCGGAGCCGACAGAGACACGAAAGAGACGACATGGAACTCGACGCAGTGAATGTATGGATGATGGTCGCGGCCGGTCTGGTCCTGCTCATGACCCCCGGTGTGGCCTTCTTCTACGGCGGAATGACCCGAATCACCTCGAGCATCAACATGATGATGATGGTGTTCTCGGCAATGGCGATGGGCGGGCTCGTCTGGGTCCTCTTCGGATATGGGTTGAGCTCCGGTGACTCGGTGCTGGGGATCTTCGGCAATCCGCTGTCCCAGATCGGCCTCGCCGACGCAGTCGCCAACGAACCCGAAGCCCTCATCTCCATCGGCTATGGCTCCACTTTCGCAATGATCGCGATCGCACTCATCGCCGGTGCCGTGGCTGATCGGGCGAAGTTCTCCACCTGGTTGGTCTTCGCCGGGCTGTGGGTCACCCTCGTGTACTGCCCTCTGGCCTTCATGGTCTGGGGTGACGGACTGCTCAGCGAATCGGGTGCGATCGGCAGCGCCTTCGGGCCCGCGATCGACTTCGCCGGTGGCACGGTCGTGCACATCAATGCCGGGATCTCGGCCCTCGTGCTCGTCGTCGTCATGGGCCGCCGGGCCCGCTATTCGACACCGCACAAACCCCACAACATTCCGATCACAGTTCTCGGTGCGGCGCTGCTGTGGTTCGGCTGGTTCGGATTCAACGGGGGAGCCGCTTCGACGATCGAACAGGCCGGACTGATCTGGGTCAACACCCTGGCCGCCCCTGCCGCCGGAATGATCACCTGGATCGCAATCGAGCGGATCCGGGCGACTCGACCCAGCAGCATCGGCAGCGTCTCCGGCGCGATCGCCGGTCTCGTGGCCATCACCCCCGCCTGTGCGAACGTCGAACCGTACGCAGCGATCATCATCGGAATTGCGGCGGGCGCAGGAGCCGTGATCGCTGTGGAGGCGAAGAACCGCCTCCGCTACGACGATGCTCTCGACGTCGTCGGCGTCCACCTCGTCGCCGGTGTCATCGGCACTGTGATGATCGGACTCTTCGCGGTTCCGAGTCCAGATTCGGCCGCCGGCCTCTTCCACGGTGGAGGACTCGGGCTCCTCATGTCGCAGATCGTGGCCACGGTCGTGGCCCTGATCTACGCCGGAGGCGTGACCCTGGTGATCGCTCTGGTCCTGCGGAAGACGATGGGGCTGCGCATCGATCCCAAAGACGAGCTGGCGGGCATCGATGCCTTCGAACACGCGGAGCAGGCCTACTCGTTCCGCTGAATCCCGAAACCTCCCGCCAGGGGGCCGGCCGGTCTCTCCGGCCGCCTCGGTGAGGGGGAGTGCGTGAGCGTACTCACCGATCGCCTCGGTGGGGTGGAAGCAGCCACCCCGCCGAGGCGATCGGTCATTCAGGGCCCATCGACAGGTTCTGGGATGAGACGGTTGTGGGCGCTTTCCCAGCTTTCTCGGTTTCAGTCGGACACCGGTGAGTTGTTAGGCTAGGGAGTCGACCAATTATCGTGAAGAAGGCTTGTACGTGTTTAATTCTCTTTCCGACAGGCTCACCGCGACGTTCAAGAACTTGCGCGGCAAGGGCCGGCTGTCCGAAGCCGATGTGGATGCCACCATCCGCGAGATCCGCCGCGCTCTGCTGGACGCCGATGTCGCCCTGCCAGTCGTCCGTGCATTCACCGGACGCATTCGCGATAGGGCGCTGTCCGAAGAGGTCTCGGGTGCACTGAACCCGGGCCAACAGGTCGTCAAGGTCGTCAATGATGAACTGGTCGGCATCCTCGGCGGTGAGACCCGTCGCCTGAACTATGCGAAACGCCCACCCACTGTCATCATGCTCGCTGGCCTGCAGGGTGCAGGTAAGACCACGTTGGCCGGAAAACTTGCCTACTGGCTGAAGTCCGAAGGCCACCGCCCGATGCTCGTCGCGGCGGACTTGCAGCGGCCGAACGCGGTCAACCAGCTCGAGATCGTCGGCGAACGTGCCGGCGCCTTCGTCTATGCACCAGAACCCGGCAATGGCGTCGGCAATCCAGTGCAGGTGGCCACAGACTCACTCGAGGTCGCGAAGTCCAAGCTCCACGATGTCGTCATCGTCGACACCGCTGGTCGTCTCGGCATCGACGAAGAGCTCATGCAGCAGGCCGCTGACATCCGTTCGGCGGTCAACCCCGATGAGGTTCTGTTCGTCATCGACGCGATGATCGGTCAGGACGCGGTGAAGACTGCGCAGGCGTTCCTCGAGGGCGTCGACTTCACCGGTGTCGTGCTCTCGAAGCTCGATGGTGACTCGCGTGGTGGTGCCGCGCTGTCCGTCGCCGAGGTGACCGGAAAGCCGATCATGTTCGCATCGACCGGTGAGTCGATGAAGGAGTTCGAACAGTTCCATCCCGATCGGATGGCTGACCGGATCCTCGATATGGGCGACATTATGACCCTCATCGAGCAGGCCGAGAAGAACTTCGATGAGAAGGAGACTGCGAAGCTCCAGAAGAAGGTCGAAGCCGGTGAGGACTTCGATCTCAACGACTTCCTGACTCAGATGTCGGGCCTGAAGAAGATGGGCTCGATGAAGAAGATGCTGGGCATGATGCCCGGCATGAGCCAGTACAAGGATCAGCTGGAGAACTTCGACGAACGCGAAGTCGACCGCGTCGAAGCCATTGTGAGATCGATGACACCGGCCGAGCGCACCAACCCGAAGATCCTCAACGGATCACGCCGGGCGCGCATCGCCAAGGGAGCCGGCACCACTGTGACCGCGGTCAACCAGCTGATGGAACGTTTCACTCAGGCGCAGAAGATGATGCGCGGCATGACTCGTGGCGGCGGTATGCCCGGAATGGGTGGAGGCGGCGGCATACAGGGCATGGGCGGTATGCCTGGAATGGGCTCAATGCCCGGCGGCGGCGCCAACCGCAAGAAGAAGGCCGTGACCAAGAAGAAGGGCCGCAAGGGCGGTCAGTCGGGCAACCCCGCCAAGCGCGCGCAGCAGGCTCAGGCACTGGAGGACAAGAAGTCCGGCAAGACGAAGGACCCAGTCGGCTCGGCCTTCGGTGGAGTCGATCTCGACGGTGAAGACGAGTTCGATATGAAGAATCTGCCGAAGGGCTTCGGCGGGATGTTCCCAGGTGGAAAGTAGTAGGGCTTTCTGGCACAATTGAGTCTTGTACTTTTGCTTCCGACGTGGGCCCTCTCTTCCGCGTTGAGGCGATAGTCCAGGTCACAGACTCCGCTAGGTCAACCCCACGATTCTTCTGGAATCTCTGTGCAACAAAAAGACAAAAGGAGACACCACTAAAGTGGCAGTCAAAATTCGCTTGACCCGCATGGGCAAAATCCGTGCACCGCACTACCGCGTCGTCGTGGCCGATTCGCGCACACGTCGCGATGGTAAGGCCATCGAACAGATCGGCATCTACCATCCGACCCGCAACCCTTCGGTCATCGAGATCGACTCAGAGCGTGCGCAGCACTGGCTCTCCGTCGGTGCTCAGCCGACCGATCAGGTTCGCACCCTGCTGAAGCTCACCGGCGACTGGCAGAAGCACACCGGCATCGGCGAAGCAGTGAACACTGTGAAGCCGCAGCCGGAGAAGGAAGCCTACGTGGCTCCCACTGCCGGATCGGTGATCAAGGAGGCTATCACTCCTAAGGGCTCGGACAAGGCTGCTGAGCCTGCTGAGGAAGCAGCTCCTGCTGCTTCCGAAGAGAGCGCTGAAGCCTGACATGTTGGCTGATTCGCTCGAACACCTGGTCCGCGGCATCGTCGATCATCCAGACGATGTTGCTGTTCGATCCCGCTCGTCACAGCGCGGGACCACGCTCGAGGTTCGGGTTCACCCGGAAGACCTCGGTCGTGTCATCGGTCGCGCTGGAAGAACCGCAAAGGCTCTGCGCACCGTGATCAACTCTCTTGCCGGCCGTGAGTCGGTGCGAGTGGACCTCATCGAGGCGTAACACCTTCATTAGGAAAGGGGGACGCGGCGTGTCATCGCCGCGTCCCCCTTTCCTGTATTCACTGATCTGCTTGTATTCACTGTTCTCTTGGTGACGAAGGACGCTGTCATCCGGATGCGGCGCAGATATAACCGAATCAGCCGACTAAACTGTGTGCGTGACGAGAATGCGCACCCGCATCTTCACTTTCACACGGATCGTCACACGCACGAGCCTGAGCACTTTCATGAACACGAGGAGCAGTATGGACACGGTGATCGCCCGGTTGGGCAAACCGCACGGCATCAAAGGCGAATTCACCGTCGAGGTGCGCACCGACAGGCCGGACGAACGGCTCGTGCCTGGTCAGACGTACTCCACCGATCCCGACATCGGTGAGCTGACGCTGACGTCGGCGAGATGGCACCGGGACCGTCTGCTGCTGACCTTCGACGAAGTCCCCGATCGGAATCGGGCTGAGGAGATCCGCAACACCCTCATCCTCAGCGACCAGGAGGAAGACGGCGAGGTTGAGGACGACGCCTGGTACCTCGAAGACCTCATCGGGCTTCGAGTCCTCGAGGGTGAGACACGCGTCGGCGAGATCGTCGACGTCACGAACGGCACCGCCCAGGACCTGCTCCATATGAAGCACGTCGACGGTCACCAGGCGCTCATTCCCTTCGTCACTGAGATTGTGCCCGAGGTCGACGTTGAAGCCGGGTGGATCAGAGTCACGCCTCCGGCTGGTCTCTTCGACGTCTCGTGAGCCCAGGCATGAAGATTGACGTCGTCTCCATCTTTCCGGAGTACCTCGCTGGGCTTCAGCTCTCCCTCATCGGCAAGGCCGTCGATCAGGGGCTGCTTCACATGAACGTCCACGACCTGCGCGACTTCACCTTCGACCGGCACAACACCGTCGATGACTCACCCTACGGTGGGGGCGCTGGAATGGTGATGAAGGCCGAGCCCTGGGCGTTGGCGCTCGAGCACATCCTCGGCGGGGAATCTCTCGGGACGACCGTTGACGAGCAGACGGTGACTGGAAACTCTGTCGACGCGGAATCCGACGCAGCTGTGAAGCCGATTCTCATCGTGCCCAGCCCCGCTGGACCCGTGTTCAATCAGCGCATCGCCGAGGAGCTCTCTGGTGCCGAGCACCTCGTATTCGCGTGCGGGCGATACGAAGGGATCGACCAGCGGGTCATCGACTGGTCAGCCGACCATTTCGACCTGCGGCCTATGAGTATCGGAGACTATGTGCTCAACGGGGGAGAGGTTGCCTCAATGGTGATGATCGAAGCAGTCAGTCGCCTCATTCCCGGAGTCATCGGCAACCCTGAGTCGCTGACAGAGGAGAGCCACGAGGACGGACTCCTCGAATATCCGATCTATACGAAGCCCTCCAGCTGGAGAGACCGGGAGGTGCCCGAGATTCTGCTCAGTGGAAACCACGGCGCGATCGCACGGTGGAGGAGGGATCGGAGGCTCGAACGCACAGCCGAGGTCAGGCCCGATCTGCTTGCAGAACTCCCCAGTCTCGACAAGCATGACCGTGCCGTTGTGGAACGGTTTGAGTCCCGAGATGAATCCATGAAAGAATAGATCGTCGCGTTTGTTGGCATCCACCTGCTTCAGGGGGATGGATGCCCAAGACCGTTCTCCGATGACGACATCGGAGAATTTCGGGGAGTGATCCCGACAGACGATCCAATCACCGGTGAAACCGGTCCGATATGCGTGTCCTCGACCTGAAGCTGGGGACACATGGAGAAACACAATGCAGAAGCTTGATGTTGTTGATGCAGCCTCGTTGAAGACTGACGTTCCTGAGTTCCGTCCAGGCGACACCCTCAACGTTCACGTGCGCGTGATCGAAGGATCGCGTTCGCGTATCCAGGTGTTCAAGGGAATCGTCATTCGTCGCCAGGGCGACGGAATCCGCGAGACCTTCACCGCTCGTAAGATCAGCTTCGGCGTCGGCGTCGAGCGCACCTTCCCAGTGCACTCGCCCATCGTCGAGAAGCTCGAAGTCCTCGCCCGCGGTGACGTTCGTCGCGCCAAGCTGTACTACCTGCGCGAACTGCGCGGCAAGGCTGCACGCATCCGCGAAAAGGCCTGATTATTGCCTGGCACTGTGGGCAATGATCACGCTGTGCCGAAGAATCAAGAAGACGCGACCTTCGGGTCGCGTTTTCTGTATTCGGGCCGCATCTGGAAGATCGTCGCTGTGATCGCGATCCTCATCATCGTCATCGGCGGGTCGGTTCGCGGGTTCGTCATCCAACGGTTCACAATCCCCAGCGCATCGATGGAACCGACTCTGGACGTCGGCGATGACATCACAGTGTGGCGCCCCGACGCGCTGCGTTCACACATTCAGCGCGGAGACATCGTCGTCTTCGACGGTCGTGGCTCCTTCGTCGACGATGCCCTGCCGACCCCGCTGCAGAAGGTGGGATCATGGGTTGGGCTCGGAAGCCGAGACGTCTACTACGTCAAACGCGTTATCGCGGTCGGCGGAGACACACTCCAATGCTGCGACGCGCAGGGACGGCTGTTACTCAACGACGAACCCCTGAACGAGGACTACGCGCCACACCCTGCCTCAGCCATCGAATTCTCGATCGAAATTCCAGCCGACACTATGTGGGTGATGGGTGACAACAGGAACAACTCCGCAGACTCGCGCGCACTGATGGGCAAACCCGGGGGCGGATTCATCCCCTTCGACCGTGTCATCGGACCCGTCATCGGGCATGGTTCCTCGGTCGACTGACCGGTCGACTGACCGGAAGACCGAGATGATCGCTGCCTGAAAGGCGCCGCGACGGGGTGCTGGTACGCTCATTCCAGCCCCTCCGCGGAACCTGTGGCCCGATGCGAAAGCGAACGAATGTCAACCGAATCAGAAGCTTCCCCGCCTTCAGCCTCGAAGAGGTTCCTCCGCGGCCTGCTCGAGACCGCAGCGATCATTCTCGTCGCCATTCTCATCTCCACCGCACTCAAGACCTGGGTCGTCCGCTCGTTCTACATCCCTTCGGGATCGATGATGGAGACCCTGCAGATTGATGACAGGGTCCTTGTCAACCAGCTTGCGCCCCGGTTCGGACCAGCCAATCGCGGGGACATCATCGTCTTCGACGACCCCGACCATTGGCTGAGCCCTGAAGAGGTCTCGGAATATGAGCCCAACCCTCTCCTCGAATTCGTTGGACTGGCTCCCGCTGATGGGGGCAATCAGTTGATCAAACGTGTCATCGGCGTCGGCGGCGACACCGTCGAATGCTGCGACGCGCAGGGACGCATCCTCGTCAACGGTGAACCCATCGATGAGACATACCTCGACGATGGCACTGCTCCCTCAGAGATGGAATTCGATGTCACCGTCCCAGAGGGCCACTACTGGGTGATGGGGGACAACCGCGGCAACTCCGCAGACTCCAGGTACCACGTCGACACACAGCCCTATGTGTCCGAAGACAACGTGGTGGGCACGGTCTTCCTCATCAACTGGCCCTTCAAACACTTCAGCTGGATGTCCACCCCGAAGGCGGTCTTCGCCGACGTCCCCAATCCCGAGGGAATCACCGGCAGCTGATGGCACAGATTGGATTGCACGACCTCAGCCTGGAACGCGCCCTGCTTGCAGAAGGCTACGAATTCGTCATCGGCATCGACGAGGTCGGCCGTGGGGCACTGGCAGGACCGGTCAGCGTGGGCGCAGCGCTCTTCGACCTCAGAGTCCTCACCGCCGCCGAGGTGCCCGAGGGCATTCATGATTCGAAGCAGCTGAGTGCGCTGTCCCGGCAAACCGCGACCGATCGTGTCAATCGATGGGCGCGCGCCACAGCAGTGGGGTCGACGACGCCGAGTGAACTCGACGAACTCGGGATGACCATGGCTCTGAACCTGGCCGGCCGTCGGGCACTGTCTGACCTGCTGATGGCTCTCGTCGGCTCGGCGGTCTTTCCGCCTTCGACGATGGTGCTCCTCGACGGCAAACATGATTGGCTTTCTGCACCACTCACGCTCGACTGCCTGGGGATATTTGGGCCCGCAGCGGACCTGGATCTGCCCCAGGTGCGGACCGTGATCAAAGGTGACGGCAGTGTTCCGGTCATCGCCGCGGCAAGTATTGTGGCAAAAGTGCACCGTGACGAGGCGATGATCGTACTCGCGAAGGCGCACCCCCAGTATGGTTGGGAGTCGAATGTCGGGTACGGAACCATCAGACACCGTCGGGGCATCGCCGACTTCGGCCCCAGCATTCACCACCGGAGAAGCTTCCGCCTGCAAACGACGCACGATGCGAAGGAGGGATCGTCATGAGCACTGATGATCTGGACGATTACGAAGCTCAACTGGAGCTGCAGCTCTACAAGGAGTATCGCGATGTCGTGGGACTCTTCGCCTACGTGGTGGAGACTGAACGACGTTTCTACTTGGCCAACCACGTTGATCTCAAGGCCCACAACGACGCCGGAGACGTCTATTTCGAACTGACGCTGCGCGACGCCTGGGTGTGGGACAGTTACCGATCGGCGCGTTTCATCAAGACGGTGCACGTGCTGACCTTCAAAGACGTCAACATCGAGGAGATCGCCAAGAGCGATCTGGAACCGCCGACATCAATCAGGGGCTGAGAGCAGATCAGGAGCCGTTCGCAGATCAGGGGCTGTCAGCCGGGCAGAGGTTGACAGCAAGCCGGGGTTGACCGTGAGCAGGGGTTGACTGCGATCAGCGGGTGCACAGCGAGAGTTTCTGGTTCACGATAACCACTCACCCACTCCTTACCTGTGGACCGGACCCCGACCCGCGCGTGATCGGCCTGTGGACGAGGAAGCGCCGTCCACAGGCCGGTCGTCTGCTCTTGTCGTGTCTGCAGTGCCGGTGGTGGTCTGTCTGTCATGGGACCAACATCTGGCAAACGGAGCACAATGACACAGGGAATGCGTCAGCGCTCTCTGGGGCAGACAGGGGAGGACCTGGCTGCAGGTTTCCTGCAACGGCAGGGAATGGTCATCATCGAACGCAACTTCAGATGCCCACGGGGAGAGATCGACATCATCGCTCGAGACGGTGACACCATCGTCTTTGTCGAGGTGAAGACCCGCAGAACCCTGGCGTTGGGGTCTCCGCTCGAGGCCGTGACCAGAGCGAAACTGAAGCGGATCAGAATGCTGTCGGGAATCTGGCTGCGTGGGCAGAGTGACTTCTTCGCCGCCATCCGCGTCGATGCCCTCGGCATCGTCATGGAACCCGAACCCGACTACTCTCATCGCTGCAACCTGCAGGTCGACTCGTGAGCGAAGAAGCGAAGCTCAACGTGATCGGACGCTCCTCCGCCGTCGCACTCTGGGGCCTGACAGGCAAGATCGTGTCCATCGAAGCCTGCGTCAGCGCTGGCCTGCCGGGTATCGACATCGTCGGTCTGCCCGATGCCTCCGTGAGCGAATCCCGGAAACGACTTCGCGCCGCACTCGCGTATCTGGGGATCCCCGTTGCCACTCAGCATCTGACGATCAACCTCACTCCTGGAACCGTGCCGAAGATCGGTACGGGTTTCGACCTGGGAATCGCCGTAGCCGTGCTCAAAGCTCAAGGCATCATCACCGAAACGGACACAGAATCGATCATCCACTGCGGCGAACTCGGCCTCGACGGGCGCATCCGCCCCGTCAACGGTGTGCTGCCGAGCCTGCACAGCGGTCTCCAAGCCGGCTTCGAAAGATTCGTCGTGCCTGTGGGCAACAGCCGGGAAGCATCACTGTTGGGTGGGGCCAGGGTCACAACCATCAACTCGTTGGCCGAACTGATCAACATCTATGGTGGAGCACTCAGCGTCCCGATGCTGCCACCGGTCTTCGACTCCGACACTGCCAACCTGGAAATTTCCGAACGCCACGACCTCGCCGAAGTCCAAGGGCAGGCCGAGGCGCGATTCGGACTCGAAGTCGCGGCAGCTGGTGGACACAATCTGCTGATGCGAGGCACACCGGGGGCCGGGAAGACGCTGCTGGCACAGTGCCTGCCGGGAATACTTCCACCATTGGACGACCCGCAAGCCGTCGAGGTAGCGGCGGTGCGCTCACTGCGGGGAGAGCTGAACAGCGGGGACGGGCTTGACCATCGGCCCCCGTTCGAGGCGCCCCACCACCGCAGCACCGCCTCGGCGCTCATCGGCGGGCGCAGGCCGGGGTCGATAGGAATTCTCAGCAGAGCTCATCGTGGCGTCTTGTTCATGGACGAAGCGCCCGAGTTCTCGCGGGATGTTCTCGAAGCACTGCGACAGCCGATGGAGGCTCGACAGGTCCACATCCACCGGGCCTGGGGCTCGATGGTTCTTCCGGCATCGTTCCAACTGGTGATGGCGGCGAACCCATGCCCCTGCGGAGCTGGAATGCGCGGAGCCGAATCCACCTGCCGATGCACGCCGATGGACAAACGTCGCTACCGCAACAGACTCTCCGGACCCTTGCTGGACCGAGTCGACCTGCAACTCGAACTGTTCCCCGTCTCACCTGCCGACATCCGCCTCGGCGGGGTACAGGAGGACAGTGCACCCGTCGCCGAGCGGGTCAGACGCGCCCGACAGCGGCAGGCCGAGCGATACGTCGACTGTGAGTGGACGCTGAACTCCAACGCACCCGGGGCCTGGCTGCGTGAGCACTTCTCCCTGAGTCCGAACAGTCTGCGCGACCTGGACCGCGCGCTCGACACCGGAAGGATCACCATGCGCGGATACGACCGAGTGCTGAGGGTGGCAACGACCCTGGCTGACCTTGAGGGGGCAGCCGCGCCCACTCCCGACAAGATCACGACGGCGCTGGCGCTGAGGACACAGGACTCATGAACGACGTCGGCAGTGGAGACATTCGGGCGGCTGTGGCTGCCCTGCTGAGGATCGGAGAACCCGGGGACGGGCTGCTCACGGGTCTCGTTGACGAGATTGGTCCTATTGCAGTGCTCGAACTGATCCGGGCAGTGGCAGCAGGAACGTCATCAGCAGCCGAGGCCGCCGACAGCCTGTCGTCGATCGTGACTGCGGTCGCCGGCAGTGGGCAGCTTGGAGAGGCATTCGACCGGTGGGCCGTGCGTGGTGCGGATGCACAAGGACACCGTGACCTCGAAGCAGTGCACAGACTGGGCGGGCGACTCGTCATCCCCAGCGACGACGAATGGCCGACTGCCCTGAGAGACCTCGGAACAGCGGCACCACTGGGACTGTGGATCCGAGGCACCGTGGCGCTGAACGCAGCACTGCAGCGGGCGGTCGCCATCGTCGGAGCGCGAGCGGCCAGCAACTACGGCACCAAATGTGCCTCCGATCTTGCCTGGGACCTGGCCGCGAGGGGGCTGACCATCGTCTCCGGTGGAGCCTTCGGGATCGATGCGGCAGCCCACCGGGCAGCCATCGCCCGTGAAGGCACCACGATCGCGTTCATGGCTGGGGGAGTCGACCGTTTCTATCCGGCTGCGAACACCGAGCTGTTCCACCAAGTGCTCGAGTGTGGTGCGATCGTGTCCGAAACCGCTCCCGGGATGACGCCTATGCGGCACCGCTTCCTGCTTCGCAACCGCCTGATCGCCGCCTCATCCCAGGTCACTGTCATCGTCGAAGCCGGCTGGCGCAGCGGAGCCCTCAACACCGCCCGACACGCTCTCGAGCTTTCGCGTGAAGTCGCGGCCTTCCCCGGATCCGTGTATTCGGCTTCGTCGACGGGAACCCACAGACTCATCCGACACCATGAAGCGCAGCTGGTGACCAGCTGCGAGGACGTCATCGCGCTCACCGGTGGTGTGGAACCGGCGCTGTTCAACGATGGGAGCCTCCCCTCCGAAGACCCCCGCCTGCCCTCCGAAGACCCGAACCGCTCATCACCCGATCCGACCGATGACCTGGCCGAACGAGAGAAGATCTGCCTCAATGTGCTCTCAGCGACCAAGGCATTGGCTGTCGGAACCGTGGCAGCACGGGCCGGACTGACGGTGCCGAACACTCTCTCCGCGCTCGCCGTCCTCGAACTTGCCGGAATGAGCGTCCGCCGCGAATCCGGGTGGGTCAAGATGCGCAGACAGGTGTGAGTCTTCGCTCAAGATCCATCGCGAGGCTCAGACGATCGCGTAACCTGGGGTTGTGACCCTTCCGAGAACCATCGCCGAGGTGGTGTCCGGCTATGCCGACCACTTGAGATCGCGTGACGTCTCCGCCCACACATCGCGGGCCTACATCTCCGATGTCACAGACTTCTTTGCCCATGCGGCCCACTCTCCAGCTGCCCGCACCCGGTCCCGCACCGCTGAGCCAGTGGTGGATGACATCGATCTCAACGATCTGCGTTCGTGGCTCATCGCCCTCGACGACGCCGGAGCGGCGAAGTCGACCGTGGCCCGGAAGATCGCAGCTGTGAAGTCCTTCTTCGCCTACTGCGTGAACCACCAGGGGCTGACGAACAATCCGGCGGCACGGCTGCGGACTCCCAAGAAGGACTCTCGTCTTCCCACCGTGCTCAAACCCCAACAGGCCGCCGATCTCGTGTCCCGAGAGCGCACTGCTCCCACCGAGGCTGAGCGCAGCGATCCCATCGAAGCAGCCAAACGGGCCAGGGACTCAGCCATCCTGGAGATGCTCTATGCCACGGCAGTGCGCGTATCGGAGCTGACCGGGCTGAACCGCAGCGACGTTGACCATCAGCGTTCGATGATCACTGTGCTGGGCAAGGGCAACAAGGAACGACGCGTCCCCTTCGGAACACCCGCGCGGTCGGCGTTGCAGCAGTGGCTGAACCTGCGGGAGACGTTCGTCTCAAATAGCAGCGGCGATGCGCTCTTCCTCGGTGTCAGAGGCGGTCGCATCGGAGCCAGGCAGGTGAGGGAACTCGTTCATCGGTACGGGTCCGATGACCCCAGCGCACCTGATATCGGCCCGCACGGACTCCGGCACTCGGCGGCTACACACATGCTCGACGGGGGAGCGGACCTGCGGCAGATCCAGGAGCTTCTGGGGCACTCGACTATGAGCAGCACACAGATCTACACCCACGTCTCGATGCAACGATTGCAGGAGACCTATCGGCAGGCACACCCCCGGGCCTGAACTCACTTCGCCGAGAGTCGTCTTGGCTCCGCCTTCTGGTCGGGTTGTTCATGGGACCAGCAGTGTCATCACCTTCGGAATTCCCAGTGCCACGGCTCAGGCAGAGAACCAGACTGGCGGGCCCAGCCTGGATGGATCCAACCGAACTTCGGTGCGTTTGCGCGCATCCACTGGTGCTCGGCGCTGCCAAACGAGTTGATTCCGCCGCCGAGGTCGACCGCCAGCGCCCAACCGTGGTTCGAGGTTCCGGGCCTCGCTGCCATCCGACCCTTGCGTCTTTTCAGGATGACCTGGGTGTCATAGTCACGGTAGGCATCAGTCACGGAGATTGGAGTCGAGAATCTGGCTTCGTAGGCGTGGGACATTCGGTCGAACGCCGCTTGGGCATCGCAGCGCAGCATCTGTCCGGGTGCCGACTTCACCGGGCACATTGCCGCGGCGGGAATTCGGCCATTGCGATGCCCGCCCCAGGCACCTGCCCCTGATCTCGTGGAGTCGCCGGTGTGTTCATGTGCGGGCTTGCGAGACAGAGGCAAGAGGATCGACTGCTCCTGCCCGAAGAAGACTGCCGGGTCGATGTACTTCTTCACTTCCTCGGACTTCCAGATGCCGACATGCAGGCACGATTCTTCGCAGTGCCCGCCCTGGGCAACTGTTCCGATCTCGGCACCGGCAGGGAACGCTTCACCCGTCTCCAGCGTCGACTCGGCTGGCTGGAAGGAGATGACGTATCCGGATTCCGTCTCGATGCTCATAGTCGGGGTGCTGGCCACAGAGCCTCGGAAGCGAATGGTCCCTCCGGCAGGTGCACGCACCGGTTCACCGCTGACCGTGAGCACATCGATGCCACGGTGTCCCCTCAGCCATGACTCTGTCGGTGGATCGAAGGCCTCGACGATCTCCATTGCGGGGACAGGCGAGACCCACGTCGGCCGCGCTTTGAATGCAGGTTCGGCGGATGCCGTCGAGAACGGTGCCCCCACCTCGGTGAGGGTGAAGGCAAAGACCATCAGGCTCACTGCCACAATGAGACGCACCCGCCGAGACACCGGCGAAGATGGAGTCCAGATGGAACGGACGGTGTTTCGAGAATCGGCGAAGAGGTCCATGAACCTATGGAAGCCCGGTCGGATCCGGATGTCAGGCGCGCGAGCAGTGCCTGTGGACGGCCCGCTGACGTGCACAGGCGATACGAACACGAGTGGTGCGGGGATCCACAGGAAACGACGCGCGAGTGACTGCGTTAGAATGCCTGATCAGACAGGTGCGCACCTTCTGAACCCGAAGGGCCAGTCGCAGATACGGCGCCCAAGAACCAACGTGGGACAGCGATATCCACACATCAGCGCACACGAGTCGAAGGAGCTCACCTCCGCAGGGCAGTCGAAAAACCGTCCAGAGTGTGATGCAGCCCATTTCGCAGGAGCCTGGTCGATTGGAAATGGCTTGGGAATCGGGGATAGACTGGCCTCAGCAGAAGCGTGTCTTCTGACTACGCGTATTCGATTTCTTCTCCATCCCATGGTGCAAATAGCCTGCGAGGGCGAATTTGTGGGGCGGATGAACCGAATACCAGGAATCAACCGAAAAGGTCACTGTTGCCGACGGCTCAACGCCGCCCGGAGAACACTGACGTAAAAGCGCCTGCGGGCGCGAGAGAAAGGAGGGCGTCGGCATGGCCGTCGTCACCATCCGCCAGCTGCTCGACAGCGGCGTTCACTTTGGACACCAGACCCGTCGTTGGAACCCGAAGATGAAGCGTTTCATCTTCACTGAGCGCAACGGCATCTACATCATCGACCTGCAGAAGTCGCTGGGATACATCGACACTGCATTCGAGTTCGTCAAGGAAACCGTGACCCACGGTGGCTCGATCCTCTTCGTCGGCACCAAGAAGCAGGCACAGGAATCGATCGCCGAACAGGCCAAGCGCGTGGGACAGCCCTACGTCAACCAGCGCTGGCTCGGCGGTATGCTCACCAACTTCCAGACCATCTCGCTGCGCCTGCGCCGCCTGAAGGAACTCGAAGAGATCGACTTCGACGACGTTGCAGGTTCCTCGCACACCAAGAAGGAACTGCTCATTCTCCGTCGTGAGAAGGACAAGCTGGAGAAGACCCTCGGCGGTATCCGCGACATGCAGCGGACCCCCTCGGCTGTCTGGATCGTTGACACCAAGAAGGAACACCTCGCTGTCGACGAAGCGCGCAAACTGGGCATCCCGGTCATCGCGATCCTCGACACCAACTGCGACCCTGATGACGTCAACTACCCGATCCCGGGCAACGATGACGCCATCCGCTCGGTGTCCCTGCTGACCCGCGTGATCGCCGACGCAGTGGCAGAGGGCCTCATCGCCCGCCACTCCTCGGACGACAAGGGCGGCGAGAAGAACGTCTCGGCTGTCGAACCGATGCCTGAGTGGGAGCGCGAGCTGCTCGAGGGCAATGCTCCGGCTTCCGAGGAAGCTGCAGCTCCAGCTGCCGACGCTGCCGAGAAGCCGGCCGCTGAAGAAGCCGCCGCTGATGCTGCTGAAGAGGCGACCGACGAGCCCCCAGTCGAGGCTGCTGCCGAGGCCGCTGACAAGGCGACCGAAGCACCCGCCGCAGAAGCTGCCGCAGACTCCACCGAGTCGACAGAGTCCTGATTTCCTTTAACTCCACCAACTTTTAGGAGAAAGAATGGCAAACTACACTGCCGCTGATATCAAGGCATTGCGCGAGAAGACCGGCGCCGGAATGATGGATGTCAAGAAGGCTCTTGACGAAGCAGACGGCGATCAGGCGAAAGCCATCGAGGTCCTCCGTGTGAAAGGCCTCAAGGGCGCCACCAAGCGTGAAGGTCGGTCCACTTCCGACGGTCTCGTGGCTACGCACGTCGAGGGTGGCGTCGGAACGATGATCGAGCTCAACTCGGAGACCGACTTCGTTGCGAAGTCCGATCCCTTCGTCGCACTCGCTGACGAAGTTCTGGGCCTGGCCGTGTCCAGCGACGCCGATTCGGCCGAAGCTGTTCTCGAGTCAACGAAGGACGGCAAGCCCGTTTCGGAGTTCATCACCGAAAGCGGTGCGACTCTGGGCGAGAAGGTTGCCCTTCGTCGCGTCGGGCGTCTCGAAGGCGCAAGCGTCGAGTCCTACCTGCACCGCACGAACAAGGACCTGCCCCCTCAGGTGGGCGTCCTGCTCGCGTACGAAGGTGACGACGCAACCGTCGCACACGATGTCGCAGTGCACATCGCAGCGATGAGCCCGAAGTACTTCTCCCGTGAAGAGGTCCCCGCTGACCTCGTGGAGAACGAACGTCGCATCGCTGAGGACATAGCGAAGAACGAAGGCAAGCCTGAGCAGGCTGTGCCCAAGATCATCGAAGGCCGCGTGAATGGCTTCTTCAAGGAGAACTGCCTGCTGGACCAGGGATTCGCCAAGGATCCCAAGCAGTCCGTGAGCAAGGTCCTCGAAGCTGCCGGTGTCAAAGCCACCGGATTCCTGCGCTTCCGCGTCGGAGCCTGAAGCACCATTGACCGCCGGGTGCGTCTTCACCGACGCGCACGGCAGTCGTCCCGCTTGAGAGTGAACTCATAAGCGGCTGACGGGGTCGGACCATTCGGTCCGGCCCCGTTTTCGCTACACTGACACCGACGACACATCCGGGCTTCAACCTGCCCAGACGGAAGAAGGACTAAATGACATCCACCCCGGTTCACGAATCCAGCTACGCCAGCAGACCCGTCCGCACCCATCGCCGCCGTGTGCTCCTCAAACTCTCGGGCGAGGTGTTCGGCGGAGGAAAGATCGGAGTCGATCCCGATGTCGTCGCCGCTGTAGCCAAAGAAGTAGCCCCCACCGTCGACGAGGTGGAAGTCAGCATCGTCGTCGGCGGCGGAAACTTCTTCCGTGGAGCAGAGCTGTCCCAGCGAGGAATGGATCGTACCCGTGCCGACTACATGGGCATGCTCGGAACAGTGATGAACTGCCTCGCGCTGCAGGACTTCCTCGAACAGCTGGGCGTCGACACCCGGGTGCAGACTGCGATCCCGATGTCCCAGGTGGCCGAGTCCTACATTCCGCGCCGGGCCATGCGCCACATGGAGAAGAACAGGGTTGTCATCTTCGGTGCAGGGGCCGGACTGCCGTACTTCTCCACCGATACCGTCGCCGCGCAGCGTGCGCTGGAAATCCACGCCGACGAAGTCCTCATCGCCAAAAACGGAGTTGACGGTGTCTACACCGCCGACCCGAACATCGACCCCACAGCGGAGAAGATCCGCGAGATCACCTATCAGGAGGCGCTGCAGAAGGGCCTCAAAGTCGTCGACGCAACCGCCTTCTCCCTGTGCATGGACAATAAACTGCCGATGCACGTCTTCGGCATGGAAGGTGAAGGCAATCTGCGCAAAGCGATCGTCGGAGACAAGATCGGCACCGTAGTCAAATAACCCACGTGGTTCATATCCCCGGGCACGCAGCGCCTCGAAACATCTTCGCAGACGAAGTCCAGGACTCTCCCTGGACCAATCGGTTGCGGCATTCGGCAGCTATGACCCATAGAATGAACCCAAAGCTCCCATCGACGAAAAGAGTGAGTCGTGATTGAAGAAACGCTGGCCGAGGCCAGAGAGAAAATGGACAAAGCCGTGGAATTCACGCAGGAGGACTTCTCGTCCATCCGCACCGGCCGCGCCAATCCCGCACTGTTCGCTGCCATCGAGATCGAATACTACGGTGCACCGACGCCTCTTCAGCAGCTGGCCTCGTTCCAGACCCCGGAAGCCCGTACGATCCTTGTGACTCCCTATGATCGTGGTGCGCTGGGTGACATTGAGACCGCTCTGCGCAATTCGGACATCGGCGCCAACCCAGCCAACGACGGCAACGTCATCCGCGTCGTGCTCCCGGAACTCACCGAGGAGCGCCGCAAGGAATACGTGAAGATCGTCAAGAGCAAGGCTGAAGACGGCAAAGTGTCGATCCGCAACATTCGTCGTCACGCCAAAGAGACCCTCGAACGCATCAAAAAGGACGGCGACGCCGGTGAGGACGACGTCGCACGTGGAATCTCCGAACTCGACGACCTGACGAAGCGCAAGGTCGACAGCGTCGACAAGCTGCTGAACCAGAAGGAAGCTGAGCTCCTCGAGGTCTGATGATTTCGTTGACCGGGCCAGGCAGTCCTGCATCCGATCCGGCTCCCCTTGGGGAGCCGGATCCGGTTCCGCATGCATCAAGCTTTGAGACCCCATACCCGAAGCGCAGAGAACTGCGCAACTCCGGTAAGGACTACTCGCCGGAAGATCTGGAGACGAACCCGGCTGCGGAGACCGGGCAGGACGTCCCCGAGGTGGCACAGAAGGACTACGGCAGGGCCGGACGAAATCTGCCCGCTGCGATCGGTATCGGGCTGCTCATCGGCGGCGTCGTCCTGGCCTCGCTAATCGTCTACCCGATCTCCTTCCTCTTCATCATTCTCATCGCCATCGTCGCCGCGATGTGGGAATTGGCCAACGCGCTGTCTCGTTCGGGATCACTCGTGTCGCGGATACCGACCATGGTGTCGGCGGCCTGCATGGTGGTGGCGACCTTCGTCGGCGGCCGCGAAGCACTGTGGGTGACCTTCGCCGCCAGCGCCGGCGCCGTCATGCTCTTCACCATGGTCGAGCGACGTAAGAACGCGGTCAAAGATGTCTCGCTGTCTCTCTTCGCACTGACCTATGTCGGTCTCATGGCCTGCTTCGTCGTGTACCTGCTGACCCAACCCGACGGCAATCTCTACGTCATCCTGTTCCTCGCCAGCGTGGTCGCCTCGGACACCGGCGGCTACGTCTTCGGCGTCCTTTGGGGTAAACATCCGATTGCACCGAGAATCTCCCCGAAGAAGTCGTGGGAAGGCTACATCGGCTCGGTGGTCTTCGCCGCCGCGGTCGCCACCATCCTCGCTGTGACTCTCTTCGACGCCCCGTTCTGGACCGGATTGGTCTTCGGTGCCGTCATCCCGGCCTTCGCCACCCTCGGCGACTTCAGCGAATCGATGATCAAACGCGATCTCGACCTTAAAGACATGGGAACACTGCTGCCTGGACATGGTGGCGTCATGGACCGACTCGATTCGATCCTGCCCACCGCCCCGGTGGCTCTGGTGATGTTCTCGATCCTGCCCGGCTACCTCTGATCCGCAGCGGCCCGGCCGTCAACCGGCCCGGCCGTCAACAGGCCCGGCCGTCAACAGGCGTGGCGGCACACACACCCCAAGAGATTTGCTCTCATGAGACAATAGTCGTGTGAGTTCTCAAGCAGGCAACAGGCAGACCCGTCCCATCGTCGAACACGCAGACGGGACGACATCGAAGACGCCGACGCGTGAGGGTCGTCCGCTGCTCAATTTCAAATCTCCGCGAGCCAGTCAGCCGAAGCAGCATCTGGCTGATATGACGATGGACGAACGCATCGAAGCGGTCAAGGAGATGGGGCTGCCCGCCTTCCGCGCCAAGCAGATCTCGACCCACTACTTCTCGCACTACCAGACCGATGTCGAGTCCATGACCGACCTGCCCAAGGATCTGCGTGCGGACCTGCAGGAACGATTCTTCCCCCACCTTCTGACCGAGGTGCGTCGCCTGCGGACCGCGAATGGCGACACGATCAAATTCCTGTGGCGCCTCTACGACGGTGCGCTCGTCGAATCGGTGCTCATGCGCTACCGCAATCGCGTCACACTGTGTGTCTCCAGCCAGTGCGGCTGCGGAATGAACTGTCCCTTCTGTGCGACGGGACAGCAGGGCTTGACACGCAACATGTCCGCCGCGGAGATCGTCGAACAGGTCATCCGCGCCAACCAGGTCATCGCCGCGGGCGAGCTCGCACCGGCACCCTCGGGCGATATGCCCGCGGAAGGTGAGACCGCTCTCGGCGCCGAATCCGATGAAGACCAGGGTGAAACATCCGAGGCCACGGTCGATGAATCGGAAGCCACCGCCTCGGCGACGGGACCCGAACGCGTCTCCAATATCGTGTTCATGGGAATGGGCGAACCCCTGGCCAACTACAAGCGGGTGATGAACGCGGTGCGCCGATTCGTCGAGCCTGGTCCGCAGGGACTGGGAATGTCGGCCCGTCGGATCACCATCTCCACGGTCGGCCTGGTCCCAGGCATCAACAAGCTGGCGGCCGAGGAGATTCCGGTCACCTTCGCCCTCAGCCTCCACGCACCCGATGATGAACTGCGCGACGAGATGATCCCGGTCAACACCCGCTGGAAGGCTGATGAAGCCATCGATGCCGCGTACAACTACTACCAGGTGACAGGACGTCGGGTGAGCATCGAATACGCGCTCATCAAGGACATGAACGATCACCCCTGGCGTGCGGAGCTGCTGGCGAAGAAGCTCAACGCCCGTGGTCGCGGCTGGGTCCACGTCAATCCGATCCCGCTCAACCCGACGCCCGGCTCCGTGTGGACCGCGTCCGAGCCTGAGGTGGCGGACGAATTCGTGCGCAGGCTCATCGACCAGGGGATCCCCACGACGATCCGCGATACGCGCGGTTCGGACATCGATGGGGCCTGCGGACAGCTCGCTGCCGCTGACTGAGAAGTCGCGAACACGCATTTTCCGCGTCCGCCATTTACCATGGTGGATAAGACACTCACGCACGATTCGCTTCTGGAGGCTACATGGCGGACACGACTTTCCCCCGAATGTCCGGATGGAAGAACGGCTACGACCCGAAACAAGTCGACAGCTTCTTCAAACGTGCGCGCGAATCCTTCGAACGCCCCACCCCGCAGCCCGGTGACCTCGACTCCCGAGCGGTGCGCACCGTCGGCTTCGATCTGGTGCGCAAGGGATACCACGTCGCCGTCGTCGATGCCGCACTCGACCGCCTCGAAGACGCCTTCGCCAAACAGGCACGCGACCGCCTCATCGCACAGTCGGGCCAAGATGCCTGGGTATCCGAACTGACCCGTGTTGCCTCGTCCCTGCGGGGACGCCTGGTCCGCGAACCCGGTGAGCACTTCGACAATCCGGCCCCGGGAGTCATCGGCTACGACATCGATCAGGTTGATGACATGTGCGAGAAGGTCAACGCCTACTTCACGCAGGGTGTGGCGATGAGCGTCGACCAGGTCCGCCGTGTCCTGTTCAAGACGGCCAAGGGCACCAAGGCCTACGACGAGGACCAGGTGGATGCCTTCATCGACCGCGTCGTCGAAGTGATGGCCTCCGTTGACTGACTTCCACTACTTCGAAGCACCCACAGACACCTTCGCCGGAACACTCAACCCGGTGTTCGAGCTGCTCGACTTCCCGATCGTCATGGGCGGCGCCGATGACATCGTCCTGACCGGACCGACCCCGGAGTCACCACTGGTCGATGGCCGCGAAGTCACCGACCCGCGGCTGGTCAAGGCGCTGTCGAAGCCCGTGGAACTCGATCGCGCCGAGGTGCTGGACCGAAGCGCGAAACTCGGCGGAATCCTCCGCGCCATGGGGGTCGTGGGCACTGAGAGCGAACGAGTAGTCATCGCCGAGGATGTTCCACCGATCTCTCGGGCACTGAGCATCCTCGGTGCCGTCCGCATCGGAGCCAGCGTCGACGTGCGCTCCGGCGCCGCGTCAACCCTGGACACGTCGTCAGCGAAGTCTTCCTCCGCTCAGGCCGGAGCCGAAGGCATCACCACGGTGATCGTCCACACGATCGACGCTCCTCCGATCGAATCGGGACGGGCATCGGTCAAGGTCATCCGTTCCCAGTTCGAGGGTGTCGGCATCACCGTCGCAGGCGAGACTGCGAACATCGACCAAGCGATGAGGGACTCTCGAGTCGAACCAGCCGCAGTGGCCGCGCTGAGACCCGACCGGCCGCTGATCGTCATAGACGAGAAGCTGCTCGACGCGCAGTCGAGCCTGGAATGGCTGTCCCAGGAGATCCTCGCTGAGGTCTGAGGCCACTGGTCCAGAAGAGTCTGAGCAGTTGAGCGCCGCCTCGGTGGCCGCCCATCTGCGCCACGCAGGGTGCGTCTTCGCCGAAGACGAAGCCCGGATTCTGATTCAAGCCGCGCAGGAATCCTCTTCTGACACGGCAGACCGCGAAGCCACCCTGACCGGACTCACGGCTCGGCGCGTGGCGGGCGAACCTCTCGAACAGGTCGTCGGCTGGGTCGAATTCGCAGGTCAGCGGCTCGCCGTAGCTCCAAACGTGTTCGTACCCCGGCAGCGAACCACGCTGCTGGCGAAACAATCGGTGCGTGCCGTCAGAGAAGCGGGGGCCGGAGCACGCTTCCTCGAAGCATTCTGCGGCGTGGGGCCTGTAGCCGCCTCAGTGTTGCGGGCGTCTCCTGAAGCTGAGATCCACATCGGCGATCGGGACGAATCGACCCTTGCCTGTGCGCGGAGAAATATCGGGCCACATGGCGAATACCATCTGCTCAACTGCTTGGACGGTCTGCCGCAGCACCTGGCGGGCAGCTTCGACGTCATCTCAGCAGTTCCGCCCTACGTTCCCGACGCTGCGGCGATGTTTCTGCCCAGGGAGGCACGGGACCACGAGACGTCGGCGGCCCTGTTCGGAGGAGCCGACGGCCTGGACCTGGTCCGGCGCCTCATCGGAGAATCACATCAGTGGTTGTCTCCAGGCGGCGTTGTGCTGATCGAATGCGGGATCGAACAGCAGCACACCGCCGTCGAATTCGCTGCGACCGCGGGATTCTCGGCCAGCATCGTCCTTGGTGATGACGAGCAGACCACGGTGCTGAAGCTGCGGTGACCAGGGTCAGCCGGCAACGCGCCGTCGACTGACCGCCGCGCCGGCACAACGTCGACTGACCGCCGCGCCCGTACAACAACGACAACCGCTTGCCAGAAGTGTGGGAGCACAGCATTTGTGCTCTACGTTCACACTTCTGGCAAGCGGTTGCTATGCGGCGGTCGGAGAGCACCGAGGACGTGGAGGCGCCGCCCGCGCTGCACGCTTGTCGACCGGCGCTGCACGCGAGTCGACCGGCGCTGCACGCGAGTCGATCAGTTCGCGAAGGCGTTGATTCCGGTCAGGCTGCGGCCGAGTGTGAGCTGATGGACCTCGTGGGTGCCTTCGTAGGTGAGCACGGTCTCGAGGTTGACGGCGTGGCGCAGTGGTGGGTATTCGCTGGTGATGCCCGAACCGCCGAACAGCGCGCGCAGGTCCCGACACACGTTCATCGCTGTGTCGACGTTGACCATCTTGCCCAGGCTGATCTGCTCGGGACGCACCCCGTTCTCCGAGTCCTTGAGCTTCCCCAGATGGGCGGCGAGCAGTGTGATCTGCGAGTACTGGCCGAAGGCCTTCGCGAGCTTCTGCTGGCTGATCTGGAACGAGGAGAGCGGGCGGTCGAACTGAACGCGGGTGCCGGTGTAGTCCAGCGCAGACTGGAGGGCGTCGCGTGCTGCGCCGGTGACTCCGAAGACGATTCCGTAGCGGGCTTCGGACAGGCAGGACAACGGTCCCTTCAGACCCTTGGCCTCAGGCAGCATGGCATCTTCGGGCAGGCGCACGTTGTCGAGGACGATCTCGCCGGTGATCGAGGCACGGAGGGAGATCTTGCGGTGGATCTCGGGAGTCTGGACGCCCTCGGTGTCGCTGGGGACGACGAATCCTCGGACAACGGGCTTGCCCTTGGAGTCGGTCTCCTCAGTCTTGGCCCAGACGACCATGACATCGGAGACGGGGGAGTTCGTGATCCACATCTTCGCGCCGTTGAGGATCCAATCGGACCCGTCCTTCTTCGCTGTCGTCTTCATACCCGACGGGTCAGAGCCGACATCCGGTTCGGTCAGACCGAAGCAGCCGATGGCCTTGCCTGCCGCCATCTTCGGCAGCCATTCTTCCTTCTGCGCCTCGGAGCCGAAGTGGTGGATGGCGAACATGGCCAGTGATCCCTGGACCGACACGAGCGAGCGCAGACCCGAGTCCACGGCTTCGAGCTCACGGCAGGCCAGACCGTACTGGGTGGCGGTGGATCCGCCGCAGCCGTAACCGTCGAGGTGCATGCCGAGGAGCCCGAGCTCGCCGAGTCCCTCCGCGAGTTCCCGAGCAGGGATCGTGGCGTCGAGGAAGTAGTCGCCGATCTTGTCGCGGACGTTCTCATCAAGCCATTTCTTCACGATGGATGCGAACTCGAGGTCATCTTCCTCGAAGACCGAATCCAATCCCAGAATGTCGTCGGGGCTCAGCGTTGCACTCATAAAAACCTCTCTCGCCATTGATTCGCATTGCATATCTCACGTCGCCGTTGACACCGATGTCGAGTCATTTCTCAGAGAACTTTGGCATTATCGGTAGGCGTGAGCAAACGTAGAATCATTGTAGTCGGCTCGACCGGTTCGGTCGGCACCCAGGCCCTCGATGTCCTGGCGGAGAATGCGGCGGATTTCGAAGTATTCGGCCTCGCTGCTGGAACCCAGCTCGATGCGCTGGTCGTCCAGGCCCTCGATTTCTCGGTCCCCGTCATCGGCCTCACCCACCCACCTGAGGGTGGTCCGAGTGAGATCCGGCAGCGTCTGGAGCAGGCCGCCGGCGAACGGGGGATCAGTGATCCCGTCCGTGAGATCCACGTGGGCCCCGACGCCGCCGAGGTGGTCGCTGGGCGCATGTGCGACATCGTCCTCAACGCGGTGACCGGAGCCGCCGGCCTCGGTGCGACCCTGGCAGCGCTCGACCGCGGCACCGATGTCGCGCTGGCGAACAAGGAGTCGCTCATCATCGGCGGCTCGATCGTCCTCGATGCCGCGGCCCGCACCGGAGCCGCCCTGATCCCCGTCGACAGTGAGCACTCTGCGATCGCCCAGGCCCTGCGCTCGGGCACACACGGTGAGGTGAGCAAGCTCGTCATCACAGCCTCTGGTGGGCCCTTCCGCGGCATGACTCGTGATGCGCTGCGTCGTGTCACGCCGGCTCAGGCACTCAAACATCCCACCTGGTCGATGGGATCGATGATCACCATCAACTCGGCGACCCTGGTCAACAAGGGCCTCGAAGTCATCGAGGCCCATCTGCTCTTCGACATCGACTTCGACCACATCGAAGTCGTCGTCCATCCACAGTCCCAGATCCATTCGATGGTGGAGTTCAACGACGCTTCCACCCTCGCGCAGATCTCCCCACCGGATATGCGCCTGCCCATCGCCTACGCCCTGGGCACACAGGCAGACGGTCAGACCCGTCGGCTGGCATCCGGGGCGGTGGCGAACAACTGGGGACAGCCGATGCACTGGTCGTTCGAACCCGTCAACCACATCGCCTTCCCAGCGCTGGGTCTGGCCGTTGAAGCAGGACGGAAGCGGAAGAGCTTCCCCGCAGTGTTCAACGCCGCCAACGAGGTCCTCGTCGAAGCCTTCGTCAACGGTGAGATCCCATTCACCGGAATCGACAAGGGAATCGAACGGGCGCTGCAGGCCCACGAACCTGCAGCCGAGCACACGGTCGACACCGTCCTTGCCGCCGACGCCTGGGCCAGGGAGTTCGCCCGCCGGGACTTGGCAGCACAGGGCAAGACCCTCGGCGGCTCCTGATATGACAGTCGTGCTCTACATCGTCGGGATCGTCCTGTTCCTGATCGGGATCTCGATCTCGATCGGACTGCACGAGCTCGGCCATCTGACTCCGGCGAAGAGGTTCGGGGTCAAGGTCACCCATTACATGGTCGGCTTCGGCCCGACGGTGTTCTCCTTCCGCCGCGGCGAGACGGAATACGGAATCAAGGCACTGCCCTTGGGCGGGTTCATCGCCATGCCGGGAATGTATCCTCCGCTGACTGCGACGACACGCCGGGCCGACACAGCCTCAGGCGGCGATGCCCTCCACGCTGAAGACGCGGTCGGGGACGATCACCTCGGCGATGGCACCGCCGAGGGAAACACCGGCGCCGACGTCGTGACCGAGGCCCCTCGCCCGCGGAAGCAGCGGCGCGGTCGCCTGTTCGAGAACACGATGGCCGATGCCCGGGATTTCTCGAACCAGGAGATCGAACCGGGGGAGGAACACCGGACGTTCTACGCCCTGAACGTGCCCAAACGACTCGTCGTGATGTTCTCCGGGCCTCTGGTCAACCTTGTTCTCGGGATCATCATCATGGCGATCTCACTCATCGGCATCGGGATCATGACCCCGACGACCACGGTGCAGACGGTGGTCGAATGCGCGGTACCGGCTTCCGAAGCGGCGCAGCGTCCCGCAGACCAGAAGAAGAGCTGCCAGGACGATGATCCGCTCACTCCCGCGTGGGAAGCCGGGATCAAACCAGGCGATGACATCACCTCGGTGGCCGGAGTCTCCACCGACAGCTGGGACGAACTCTCCGGCGTCATCAAGGAGCATGCCGGTGAGCGAGTCGACGTGGAGTTCACCCGCGATGGTCGCTCTCAGTCCGTCAATGTCCCGATCATCGCGCATGAGAGCGTCCGCGTCGACGACAGCGGACGGCCCGTGATGAATGCCGATGGCACACCACAAACGGTCACGGAGGGCTTCTTCGGCGTCGGGCCCGTCCAAGAGCGTCAGCCGCTGCCGCTGAACGAGTTCCCCGGCGCGGTCTGGGAGCAGGTCAGTGGCGTCTTCCACGCGATCGTGACCCTGCCGGTCAAGCTCATCGACATCGCCGAGGTGGCCACCGGTTCGAAGGAACGCGACGCCGAGGGGCTGGTCGGCATGGTCGGAGTCGGGCGCATCGCCGGTGAGATCGTCTCAACCGATAAGTTCCAGATCATGGAGAAGGCACAGTTGGGGCTGGGCATGCTGGGATCACTCAACATCTTCCTGTTCGCCTTCAACATGATCCCGCTGCTGCCGCTCGACGGTGGACACATCGCAGTGGGCCTCTACGAAGGCGCACGGCGCCAGATCAACAAATTCCGCGGACGCGGACGAATCGGTCCCTTCGATACGGCCCGGCTGCTGCCGCTGACTTACGTCGTCATCGGGCTGATGCTGTGCATGACGGCGCTGCTCGTCTACGTCGACCTCGTCAAACCCGTCACGCTCGACGCGATCTTCAATTCCGGGTAGGCCTCCTCAGCTGCTCAGCGAGATCGTCTGCACCT
Source organism: Brevibacterium antiquum CNRZ 918 (assembly GCF_900169145.1). Taxonomy (GTDB): domain Bacteria; phylum Actinomycetota; class Actinomycetes; order Actinomycetales; family Brevibacteriaceae; genus Brevibacterium; species Brevibacterium koreense. Next base: position 204,373 of record NZ_FXZD01000004.1, read on the forward strand.
CGCCGAGGTGGTCCAAGCTGACCGTGATCGTCGCCGTCTGTGTCGTGTGTGCCGTCACCGTCCCCTTCAGCGGGGTCGTCATGGTGACATCCTCATCAGTGAAGGACTGAGTGAGCTGCCGGTCGTCTTTCCACGCGTCGAAGCGCTCACGGCGTTCGGTACGGGGCTCATCGAGGTCCATGTTGACAGTGAAGAGTTCGTTCGCGACCTCCTCGTCGAAGTCGATGACCAGGTTCGCTGCGCGCAGCACAGTCTCTGACTGTTCGGGTGCGACGCGGTGGTGGGGTGCCGGCACCGCGAAGCTTGTGCGTATCAGCTGCCGATCGGGACTGGCCGTGGCGGCGGCCCAACCGGCGTCGATGGCCTCCCTGACGGTGCGTTCAGCCGGGTAGTACGTCGTATTGCCGAACACGACGATGCTCAGTCCCAGGTCCGGGAACCAACGCATGTGCGAGCCGTATCCGGGGTAGCCGCCGGAATGGCAGACGACGCGGCCGAACCGGGAGTCGAGGCGGGGCTGCAGACCGAAGCCGTAGTTGACGGATTCGGCGTGGTGCTCGCTTGTCTGGACCTCGATGAGTCGATGCGACTGCTGATTGTCACTCAGGATCCGCGGCAGTGCTCCCGGCGCATAGGCGTCGAGGCTGTCCAGGGCGTCCATATGGGCGTTCATCCAGGTCCCGATGTCGTTGACCGTGGAGATGACTCCGCCAATGGGGGAGAAGGCTCCGGGGCCGGTGAGTTCGGTCGGGTGGCCCTGGCCGTTTCGGTCGATGCGGATGCCGGGCATCAAGTCTGGGAAGTCGGCGACGTCGAAACCAGTGCGACTGAGGCTCAGAGGCTGAAGCACCTCGGCGGTGACGATGTCGATGAACGGCTTCCCGGTCACGGACTCGGCGACGAGCCCGAGGAGTGCGTAACCGAGGTTGGAGTACTCGTATCCGGTGTCTGCGGGCGCGATGGGGATGGCTCCGCGTTTGAGGTAGTCGATGAGTTCGGCACTCGTCATCGCCTCCACCCGATCAGCCCAGGGATCGTCCTTGGTGAATCCGGTGCCCATCGTCAGCGCCTGTCGGCAGGTGCGGTCGGCAATCGATGTGCCCCTGAGCTCGGGAACGATCTGGCCCAGCGACCTGTCAAGATCCAGGCCGTTGGCCGCGAGGCAGCCTATCGCAGCGGCGGTGAACGACTTCGTCATCGATGCGATCCGGTACGGAACGTCGCCGTGGGCAGCCGTCCCGGTCTCGCCTCGGCGAAAGACTCCCCAGGCGAGTGTTCCGCCCTGGTCCGCGAGAGACTTCGCTGCAGCTTCGAGTCGGCCGATGACGGCCTGGGTATCGGGGTGGGTGAACGGCACGGAAGCAACTCGGCTCACAGACTTCTCCTCTGCACGGACGGCAAGTTTCCTTCACGATACCTGCGAAAGGATGCTGTGGTGAGCGATCACACCGTGGTCGGAGAGGCCGGACACGGTTTGAAGTCCTACAATATGAATGACTCGAACGTTCAGTCTGGTCACCAGTCGTCAATGAAGGGAATGTCTTCGTGACATCGGTCAACCTCGGAATGCCTGCCCCACCACCTCCTGTGCTTTCGCCGCGACGGAAGACGAGACAGATCCAGGTCGGAAAGGTCGGCGTCGGTTCCGATTTCCCCGTCAGCGTCCAGTCGATGACGACGACTCAGACCACAGACATCAACGGGACTCTGCAGCAGATCGCCGAACTCACAGCCTCAGGCTGCGACATCGTGCGCGTGGCCTGTCCATCGCCTGATGATGCTGCGGCACTTCCGGCGATCGCGCAGAAGTCGCAGATCCCGGTCATCGCCGACATCCACTTCCAGCCGAAGTACGTCTACGCTGCGATCGACGCCGGTTGCGCCGCTGTACGCGTCAATCCCGGCAACATCCGCAAGTTCGACGATCAGGTCAAGGAGATCGCCAAGGCTGCGAAGGACGCCGGAACCTCGATCCGGATCGGTGTCAACGCCGGTTCGTTGGACAAGCGGATCATGGAGAAATACGGCAAGGCCACTCCGGAGGCGCTCGTCGAGTCCGCTGTGTGGGAGGCCTCGCTGTTCGAAGAACACGACTTCCACGATTTCAAGATCTCTGTCAAACACAATGACCCCGTGGTCATGGTCCGCGCCTACGAGATGCTCGCCGAGCGCGGTGACTGGCCCCTGCACCTCGGTGTCACCGAGGCTGGGCCCGCCTTCCAGGGCACGATCAAATCCGCCACCGCCTTCGGCGCACTGCTGTCGCAGGGCATCGGCGACACGATTCGCGTCTCACTCTCCGCACCACCCGTGGAGGAGATCAAGGTCGGCAATCAGATCCTCGAGAGCCTCAACCTCAGACCTCGCAAGCTCGAGATCGTCTCGTGCCCGTCCTGTGGACGTGCCCAGGTGGACGTCTACACGCTCGCTGACAAGGTCACCGCCGGGCTTGAAGGCATGGAAGTTCCTCTGCGAGTCGCTGTCATGGGCTGCGTCGTCAATGGTCCCGGCGAAGCCCGTGAGGCCGACCTCGGTGTGGCCAGCGGCAACGGCAAGGGTCAGATCTTCGTCAAGGGGGAGGTCATCAAGACCGTGCCCGAGGACATGATCGTCGAGACCCTCATTGAAGAAGCCAATCGCATCGCAGCGGAGTCCGACGTCCCATCCGGGGCGCCCGACGTCGTCGTCGGCTGAGATCTGACCTGTCCGAAAAGCTGCCTGGTGTGTGAGTATCTGAACAAGGAGGCTCTCTCGTGTTGAGAGTCGCTCGTCTGGGACATCAGCACACCCGTTGGCTGAAGAGCCTGCTCGCGCTCAACCCGTGTGAGAACGTCTACCTCATCGCGCTGCTCGAAGTCACGGGCACAGCGCAGATGGGCTCACCCGCCGGTTCCCTGCTGGGCGTCTTCGACGATGACCGACCGGTCGCAGCCTACTGGGTGGGCGGCAACATCATCCCCGTCGCGGCGACCCCGGGGACCAATCAGGCCCTCGCCGAGAAGCTCAACGCCGATGGCCGCTATTCCTGCTCCCTCATCGGTGCCCGTGAGATCATCCTCGATCTGCACAGCCGCCTGAACTGGGGACGTCCCCGCGGGGTCCGTGATCGGCAGCCGTTGCTGGCGATCAGTTCCGACCCCTTGGTCCAACCCGACGAGTCGGTGGATCTGGTGACGGTGGAACAGTTGCCTGCGGTGTTCTCGGCCAGTGTTGACATGTTCACCAACGAGGTGGGCTTCTCGCCGGTAGAAGGCGGCCAGTCAAGCTATATGGCTCGAGTCCGCAACATCATCAGGGGCAAGAACTGCTTTGCGCGCATCTCGGACACTCTGCCCCAAGGCGGATCGGTGGCACGCTGGCCCGCGACGGACCAACCCGAGCAGGTGCTGTTCAAAGCAGACATCGGCATCCGCGCACCGCGCATTGTTCAGGTTCAGGGCGTCTGGGTTCATCCCGACGTTAGGCAGCAGGGCCTGGGCGCTGCCGGAATGGCGGCAGTCGTGGCGCAGACTCGAGCGGCCGGGCACACCACGGTGAGCCTCTACGCCAATGATTACAACGAGGTGGCCCTACGTATGTACACACGTGTCGGTTTCGAACAGGTGGGCACCTTCGCCACGGTCATGTACTGACCGACCTCAGTCCAGCAACGCGAGGCAGACTCCGCGTCGACAGCAGAGTTGCGCGTCGAGAGCAGAGGCTAGCCTGGAGAGCCGAGGGCCGGGAGTCTGCTCTCGAAGGTGCAATCGTCTCTCGACGACGTCAGCGGCCTCAGGGGTCTCAGCGGCCTCAGGGGTCTCTGCGGCCTCAGCGGTCCCGGTTCCGGGGCTTTGCCAGGTCTCCCAGAAACTTCTCCATCTCCCGGCGGTCCTTCTTCGTCGGCCGGCCCAACCCCTTGTCTCTGCGGGGGACGAAACCGCGCAGAGCAGGATCCGGTTCCGGGGTGAGATCCTCGTAGCACTGCACGGCGATCGATGCCTGCGGACGTGTGGGGACGAAGCCGGTGATCTTCCAGGTGAACTCGGTGCTGGCCTTGCGCACGCGCACCTCCTGGCCGATGGAGACCTTCTGCGCCGCCTTGACACGCTGACCCTCGACCTGGACGTGGCCACCACGGCAGGCCTGAGTCGCTAAGTTCCGGGTCTTGAACATCCGAGTCGTCCATAGCCAGACGTCCACGCGAACGTGCTTGCCCGGCGAACGGTCAATCTCCACAGTCAGCCTCCCTTCTGTCAGTGTGCACCACAGTCAGCCTCTGCTGCGTCGGTGCCCACTATCCTCAGTGTCCACTATCGCCACCATCGTCAGCGCCGGCGGTCGAGGCCACGCTGCCTGCATCGCGATGCAGAGCGATCTCGGTGCGGCGAGTGAATGTCTGGGCGGGGCGGCCACGTCCCTGAGACACAGCCTGCCCGGTGGGTGCGAGCAGCGGCAGCATCGTGCGGCGGAACGTATCTGCCTGCAGATCCTCTCCCGAGACGATCTGATGCAGCTCACGCAGCTGCCGCAGCGAGAACTCGTCCGGCAACAGCCCGAACGGGTCGGGTGTGCGCTCATGCAGGGAACGCAGGCGGTGGACCGCAACCCGGACGATCTCCTGATGCTCGGCGCTGAGCTCACGCACCGAATGCACGGGCGCCAGCTTTCGCCGCCGCGCATCCTGCGGATCGGGCTCGGTCTCTGGAGAACTCGCGTCGCCGAATCCCACATCGGTCGTCGACAGCACATCGAGGTGCGCCACCGAGATCACCCACCCGCGATCATCACGATCGGGCTGGTCGAAGACATGGAGCTGGACGGGGGCGCGATCGACGAGCCGCGCCTTTTCGCGCAGGCACCGTGCAACAGCCTCGGCGAGTCGCTCCTGGGGCCGCAGAATCGATCCCGGCAGCTGCCACGCGCCGTCGCCGGAATGGGTGAGGAGCACGTGCAGACCACGTCGGGGGACTGGGCAGAGGACCGCGGTGTCGACCGCGACCGATGGCCGCGGGAACTGCGTCAGTTGAGTGGAATCAGGCATGCTCTTCGTATCGGTCAGCGAGTCGGTCGGTCAGCGATTCGGCCTGAATCGCTCAGACCCTGGTGGACGTCTGTGCCTACCAGTCTAATTCGCTTCCACCACCTGACGAATCCGACCCTGCCAACTAACGAATCCAACCCCGCCAGCTGACGGTTCTATGATCAGCACACGGCAGATCCGGACCCAGTAGCTGCCTGATCCCGATCGTCACTCTGGTCGGTTCTGAACCGCAATTGCCGTGCGGATACTCGCGTGCGATAGTGTTCGATCTGAGTCCTGACAAGTTGAGGAGTATCACCCATGGCCCTGCGCATGTCGTCCCTGTTTGTGCGAACCCAGAAGGAGGACCCGGTCGGAGCCGAGGTCGCCAGCCACAAACTTCTGCACCGTGCGGGATACATCCGCCGATCGGCCCCGGGGATCTACACATGGCTGCCGCTGGGACTGAGCGTCCTGGGCAAGATCGAAGCCATCGTGCGCGAGGAAATGGCCCGAGCCGGATCACAGGAAGTCCACTTCCCCGGCCTGCTGCCCGCCGACCCGTACAGAAAGTCCGGACGATGGGAGGCCTTCGGCCCCGATCTGTTCCACCTCAAGGACCGCAGAGACAACGACTACATCCTTGCCCCCACCCACGAAGAGGTCTTCACCCTCCTCGTCAAGGACCTGTACTCCTCCTACAAAGATCTCCCACTTTCGATCTACCAGGTCCAGACCAAATACCGTGACGAGGCCAGGCCCCGCGCGGGTCTGCTGCGCGGACGCGAATTCATCATGAAGGACGCCTACTCCTTCGATATCGACGACGCCGGTCTCGACGCCTCCTACGAAGCGATGCGCGTGGCCTACCTGCGCGCCTTCGCCCGCCTCGGCCTGCCCTGCCTGCCGGTCAAGGCCACCCCCGGCGCCATGGGTGGATCGGGCACTGAGGAATTCATCTACCCCTCCGAGGTCGGTGAAGACACCTTCGTGCGCTCACCCGGCGGGTACGCCGCCAATGTTGAGGCCGTGACCTCGATCGTGCCCCAGCCGATCGACTTCTCACTCTCACCCGCAGCCCACGTCGAGGACACGCCCGAGACATCCACGATCGAGACTCTCGTCGCCGCCGCCAACGAGAACCATCCTCGCGAGGATCGGGCCTGGACGGCAGCAGACACGCTCAAGAACGTCGTCTGCGCCGTCACTCACCCCGACGGTACCCGCGAGATCATCGTCATCGGTCTGCCCGGTGACCGTGCCGTCGACCTCGACCGAGCCGCCGGCACCGGAATGCTGGGCAACGGCGAAGTCGATCTCGAAGCGGCCACGAGCGACGACCTCGTCGCCCACCCGGAGCTCGTCAGGGGCTACATCGGACCGGGCCTCGACCTCGACAATCAGGTTCTTGGCCTCGAGGGCACCTCGAAGGTCCGCTTCCTCCTCGACCCGCGCGTCGTCGACGGCACCCGCTGGATCACCGGGGCCAACGAGCCCGGGCGGCACGTCTTCGATCTCGTCGCCGGTCGCGACTTCACCTCCGATGGCAGCATCGAAGCCGCCGAGGTGGTCCTCGGTGACCCCGCACCCGACGGTTCGGGCCCGCTCGAGTTGGCTCGTGGTGTCGAGATCGGTCAGATCTTCAAGCTCGGCCGCAAGTACGCCGAGTCTCTTGACCTCAAGGTCCTTGACCAGAACGGCAAGGCCACGACCGTGACGATGGGCTCCTACGGCCTCGGCGTCACCCGTGTCATGGCCTGCATCGCGGAGGAGTACCACAGCGAATCCGGTCTCCTCTGGCCTCAGCACCTGGCCCCGGCCGATGTGCACGTCATCGCCGCGGGCAAGGGCGAGGACATCGCCGAGGCTGCCGAGAAGCTGACAGGCGAGCTTGAATCCGAGGGCGTCACCGTCCTCCTCGACGACCGCCTCAAGGTCTCACCCGGCTTCAAGTTCGCCGATGCCGAACTCATCGGCATCCCGACCGTGATCGTCGTCGGTCGCGGCCTGGCCGAGGGAGTGGTGGAAGTCCGCAACCGTCTGGCCGATGAGAAATCGGAGGTGCCCGTCGCCGAGGTGGTCGCCTCCACTGTGGCCACGATCCGCGCCGCTTACGCCACGGCGTCTGCCGCGGCAGACGCTGCAATCGCACACACATCTGCACGTTGAACCGACGCAGGTGATGGAGGCGCTCACCGCCGGCATCGATGTCACCCTTGGCATGCTTCTGTGGCTGTTGGCCGCGGGCGTGCTGGCTGGGTGGATCGATGCCGTTGTCGGTGGTGGCGGCCTGATCCAGCTGCCGGCCCTGCTATTGGTGCCGGGCATGACGCCGGTCCAAGCGGTCGCGACGAACAAGGTGGGATCGATCGCGGGCACGACCGCCTCGGCGGTGACCTATCTGCGCAAGATCACCCCTGACCGATCGGCGACGATCCCCGCCGCTGCCACGGCCTTCCTCGGAGCCGTGTTCGGTGCCAAACTCGCGACCCTGGTCCCTGGTACACTCTTCACTCCGATCATTCTCGCCGCACTCATCGGGGTCGGACTCTTCACGGTCCTCAACCCCAGCCTCGGCGCCGATGCGAGTCTGCGGTTCGGGGAGTCCTCGAAACGCCACCATGGGCTGTCATGGCTGATCGGACTCACGATCGGTGTCTACGACGGAGTGCTCGGTCCAGGCACTGGATCCTTCCTCGTCATCGCGTTCGTCACGGTCATCGGGTTCTCATTCCTCCAGGCCTCGGCCACAGCGAAGGTCATCAACTGGGCGACGAACTTCGGAGCTTTGGTCTACTTCATTCCCGACGGCCAAGTCGTCTGGGCACTCGGCCTCGTTGTGGCTGTGGGCAATGTGCTCGGCGGAATCTTCGGCGCGCGCACGGCATTGAAGAAGGGGTCCGGCTTCGTCCGGGTCATCTTCGTCGTCGTGGTCTCCGCGATGATCCTCAAACTCGGCTACGACGTGATCTCCGGCCTGATCCACTGACTGCTACCTGACGGCGGCCCAGCAACCTCGCGCGAGGTAGCTGGGCCGCCGTCAGGTAGTTCGAGAGCGGTCAGCCGATGGGTTTGAGAGCGTGGGCATTGACGCCGGCGACGTCTGCCCCTGACAGCGCGCGCGCCACCCACAAGGACCTCGCGGCATCGGCCAGTGCCCCGGACGATCCGCTGCGGGCGGACCTGAGGTACCAGAACATGTTCGTGACCTCCCGCGCGACGGCGGCACCCATCCCGTACTGCGGGTCCATGCCCGCGCACAGAGCGAGGTCGGTGGCGAACCCGCGCAGCCAAGCGGCTTGAGCCTGCGAATGCTGGGACGGGATCTCCACGAGACGGTTCCACAGCACCGGTGCCAGTGTGTAGGCGGTGGGCCCCGACAGCGGCTGCGGGTCGATGGCCTTCCACGTCGAGATGCCGGCGGCATCGGGGTTGCCAGCGAGGATGTTGTAGTAATGCAGATCGGCGTGGATGAGCCATTTCTCCTCAGATGCGGCAAGAGTGTGCATCCAGTTGCGTGCGAACGAGAGCAGGCGTGAATCATCTGGACCTGCCTCGGACCAGCCGCTGAGCAGACCCGCATCGGCATCGAAGGTGCTCAGCCATCCTGCGGCCACATCCTGGACACGCAGAAACTCCGAATCCGCGGGAATCTCGAGCGACCGCTGCAGGGCACCCCAGACCGGGGGCACATCAGCTAAGGGCAACACGGAGAGATTATCCGTCGTCCGCAACCGCTCCTGCAGCGTCACCCTGAAGCTGCGATCGTCCCTGATCACCCGGACGGCGCCGTGCCCGTTCCACATCTTCAGCGCCCGCAGAGCCTGCGCATGCGCGGCTGTGTGCGCCGAGGTGGGGGCCGCGAACCGCAGCACGCCTTGATAGTTCTCCTGGGTCAGGACCGGGATGACGAGGCTCTCACAGCCGGCCCACGGTGAGCCGGGGGCATCGTCGAAGCTCAGCTGCCACCGATCGGCGAGCTCATTGGCCATGAAATCCAGTGCGGCGACCCAGGAAGTGGTGCGGAAGTCGCCGATGATGTCGGCAGTGGCGTTGAACAGAACCGGTGGGACCTTCACTTTCTCGCCTCCGCCTCTCCCGAGCCTCCGGAATAGGAGTAGCGCAGAACCTGTGGGCTCGCGAAGACCGTGCGCGTTCGGGCCGATTCCCACAGTCGCACAGCGGCTCGCGGATCGGAGTGCAGCCACGGCAGGAGGGCCGCTGCGAGATTGTCCTCGAGGGAACCAGCCAGCTCCTTGGCGGCCTCCGGGTCGGTGGGGCTGGGGTTAAGCGTCCATGCCGGGGCACCTGGATCTGCGTTCTTCTCACCGAGGTTTTCGAGCATTTCTCCTGCCAGTAAGCCCAACGACTCCAGCCGGGCCACAGCACGACTGCGCTCGCGCGACTTCGCATCGAAATTCACGGCGAGTCGCTCATACCCGTAAGACGCGGCCCTGGCCTGGTCGAGGATCGCATTCCACATCGAGACAGCAGTGGAATCCTCGGCCCTCGGGGACCCTGCATCGGACGAGCCCGAGGCCGTCGCGGATTCCGGTTCACCGGAAACGTCGTCGCGGCCGGACCTGCGTGAGTCCTGGATCAGAGCGTCTGCGCTGCGAATGATCTCGGCGTGCTCTGCCCCTGCCGTCAGAGCCAGGCCGGTCGCCACGTCGACCAGCACGGGGATGAGGCCCGAGCCCAGTGTCGGCACAGCTGTGAACACGGCAGTGGACACCGCCTCGGAGGCGGCGATGTAGGTGCGGGGCTCCTCGGCCGGTGGGGACTCGGTGGCGATTTCGGTGGGTGGTGACCACACCGGACCGATGGCATCCCGGAGTTTCTGCAGGTCCTCACCTGCGGTCTCTGGGTCGTCGTCTCCTGCGGTGGTGGCGGCAAGGATTCTGGCGACGCGGTTGCGCAGCTGGTTCGTCTCATCGAGGGTCGGCACGTCCGGGGGAGTATCGAGTCTCACACCGCACCCGGACAGCAGGCTCAGGCTCGCCCCGCTCGCACCGACGAGGAGAAGAGCGCGACGGCTGACGGGAAAACGCATAGGCCAATCCTAGCGGATGCTTAGCCTCACCCGGGGGAGTCGCTTAGGGTTGGGCATAGGCAATCAGCAGGGGCAGAAACGACGTATCCGCGCGGGGCACACCTCGGGCGCGGGACGAGGACTGGAGGACACATGGATGAGGACGTGGCGCAGATCGAGGAACTCCTGCGGGAGCCGCTGAAGACCTCCGGGTTCTACCTGGAATCGGTGAAGGCCGTCGCTGCCGGCCAACGGCGGGCGCTGACGGTTGTCGTCGACCTGGACGAGTCCAGTACGGAACCGATGTCGATGGACAAAATCGCCGAGTCCAGCCGACTTGTCGGTGACACCCTCGACGAGGTCGAGATCTTCCGCGACAAGCCCTATCAGCTCGAGGTCACGAGTCCGGGAGCGACGAGGAAGCTCGAGTCCCCGCGGCACTTCAAGCGAGTGCTCGGCCGTCGACTCGAAATCAGCACGAAGAAGGGCAATTTCAAGCTCGATCTCGATGATGTGGGCGAGAACTCAATTTCCGGAATGGATCCCGCCAGCCATGAGAAGCGGACAGTCTCGCTGCGCGACATCGTCAAAGCGCAGGTCGAACTCAAATTTCGGTGAGCGCAATCTGAGATAGAATGTCACGCCTGCATAAATGAAGACCGACAATTCAATGCTCGAGGGAGCCGGAGAGGATATAGGCCATGGATATCGACCTCAGTGTTCTGCGCATTATCGAGCGAGAGCGGGAGATTCCGCTCGACACTCTGATCGAACTGATCGAACAAGCGCTCTACCTTGCCTATCAGAAGACCGAGGGTGCGTGGCCAGATTCCCGTGCCGAACTGGACAAGACCTCAGGCGAAGTCCGCATCCTTGCGGTCGAGTTCGACAACGATGACAATCCGATCGGCGAATTCGACGACACTCCCACCGGCTTCGGACGCATCGCTGCGCAGACGGCTCGCCAGGTCATCTACCAGCGTCTGCGCGATGTCGAAGACGAAACGTTGCTCGGCAGCTTCAAGGGCCGCGAGGGTGAGATCGTCTCCGGCACCATTCAGCAGGGCAGAGATCCGCAGATGGTGCAGGTCGACCTCGGAGATGTCGAAGCAGTCCTGCCTCCGCACGAACAGGTTCCCGGTGAGTCCTACCGCCACGGAAGACGCCTCCGCGTCTACATCGCCGACGTCCACAAGGGACTCAAGGGAACATCCGTCACCGTCTCGCGCACGCACCCGAACCTCGTGCGCAGGCTGTTCGCGCACGAAGCACCGGAGATCGCAGACGGCACCGTAGAGATCGTCTCTCTGGCCCGCGAGGCCGGCCACCGAACCAAACTGGCAGTGCGCGCCACAAAGCCCGGAGTGAATGCGAAGGGCTCATGCATCGGCGAGCTCGGTTCCCGCGTGCGGGCCGTGATGAACGAACTGGGCCAGGAGAAGATCGACATCATCGACTACAGCGACGACCCGGCCAAGTTCATCGGCCATGCACTCTCACCCGCGAAGACGACGAAGGTCGACATCCTCGATCCCGACCTGCAGGAATCACGTGCCATCGTGCCCAGGGACCAGCTCTCCCTGGCCATCGGCAAGGAAGGGCAGAACGCGCGCTTGGCGGCCAAGCTCACCGGCTGGAAGATCGACATCGTCCCTGGCGAGTAGGCATCGGGCGTGATCTGAGCCACTCGGGGCGTGGCACTGGTGGGGATGGAAGTGCTGTAGAATTGTGTACTGTGATTGTAGGCGCGGCACCCCGAAGGACGTGCATCGCCTGCAGGCAAAAGGCAGACCGGGGCGAACTCACACGATTCGTGATTCGACCCGATCAGCATCCGGCGATCGTCCATGACGTGTCAGCGACACTTCCGGGACGAGGAGCCTGGGTGCACCCGGACGCCATATGCCTGAAGAAGGCATTGACGGCTGCATCCTTCGCTCGAGCCTTTCGAACGAAGGTCACCGCCTCGGACCTGCCGAGGATGGATACCGAACCCAAGAAGAGCGGGTAGCCCGAATGGACAACAAGTTGTGAGTGTCGTGCGATGACACCGCTATCGGAATTCGAGAGAGCAGTGAAATGAGAACTGCTCTTCATTGATGAGGTTCTTTCCTGACCGGGAAAGAACCCGGACAGGAGAACTGTGGCAAAGCCCCGTGTTCATGAGCTCGCGAAAGAGCTCGGCACTACAAGTAAGAACGTCCTCGAGAAACTCCAGGGCCTGGGCGAATTCGTTCGCTCCGCTTCCTCGACCCTCGAGGCACCCGTTGTGCGTAAGGTGAAGGAAGCATTCGCCGATTCCGCTCCGGAGACCTCCAGCGCAGACAAGGCATCCGGCGCATCCGCCGATTCGAAGTCGGCCGCCAAGCCGGGCGCAAAGCCCGCGGCGAAGCCCGGTGCTCCCAAGCCCGGTGCAAAAACTGCGGCCAAGCCAGCAGCCAAGCCAGCAGCCAAGCCCGGTGCCAAGGCAGCATCGGCGCCGACCGATGCAGCTGAATCCACACCCGCAGAGACGACACCCGCAGCCAAGTCAACCGGGGCGAAGCCGGGCGCTAAGCCTGCCGCGGATGCGAAGTCTGCCGCAGACGCGAAGCCTGCCGCAGATGACAAGCCCGCTGCAGATGACAAGCCCGCCGCAGACGCGAAGCCTGCTGAGGCTGATGCGTCCGCTGCTGCGCCCGCTGAGGCCGCAGCAGGCTCCTCCGCCGAGGAAGCCAAGCCCGCGGCGCGTTCGAACGCGCCGAAGCCAGGTGCGGCTCCGAAGCCGGCTGCTGCTCCCAAGCCGGGTTCGGCGCCAAAGCCGGGCTCTGCTCCGAAGCCGGGCGGCCGCTCGCCGGCCCGTCCCGGAAACAACCCCTTCGCTCCAGCGCAGGGCATGCCCAAAGCAGCCGGACGCGGTGGACCGAAGTCCGGTAATCGCCCCGGCGGCCAGGGTGGTCAGAGCGGTCAGGGCGGTCCAGGAGCGCGCCCGGGCAACAACCCGTTCGCGAATTCGCAAGGGATGCCGAAGCCAGGGCAGAAGCCGCCTCGTGCATCCGGTGAAGAGGGCGCTGCGGGTCCGCGTCCGGCACCACGTCCGGGCGCACCTCGCCCCAACCCATCGATGATGAAGAACTCTGCGCTGAACAAGCCGGCCCCAGGCCGCGGTCGCGGCGGAGGACGCGGTAACGCGCCTGCCGGCGGACCAGGCGCAGCACCGGGAGCAGCTCCGGGAGGCGCACCCGCAGGTCGTCGCGGACCCGGAGGTGGCCCAGGCGGTCGTGGCTCAGGTCGCGGTCGCGGAAGCACTCAGGGCGCATTCGGCCGTGGTGGCGGTCCTCGTCAGAAGGGACGCAAGTCGAAGCGGGCCAAGCGCGCCGAGTTCGAACAGATGCAGACACCGTCGGTCGGTGGCGTCTCTGTTCCACGCGGCAACGGCACCACTCCGCTGCGTCTGCGTCGCGGATCCTCTCTGGCTGACTTCGCCGAGAAGATCAACACCGATCCGACGAACCTCGTGACGGTGCTTTTCCACCTCGGCGAGATGGCGACGATCACCCAGTCTTTGGACGAGGGCACTTTCGAGGTCCTCGGTGACGAGCTCGGCTACAAGATCGAGATCGTCTCACCCGAGGACGAGGACCGTGAGCTGCTGGGAACCTTCGGCCTCGACCTTGACGCGGAAGCCGCGGACGAGGACGACGAGGATCTCGCAGCACGTCCACCGGTCGTCACCGTCATGGGTCACGTCGACCACGGTAAGACCAAGCTTCTCGATGCCATTCGCTCAGCGAATGTGGCGGCCCGCGAAGCCGGCGGAATCACACAGCACATCGGTGCCTACCAGGCCGAGGTTGAACATGATGGCCTCGATCGCAAGATCACCTTCCTCGATACCCCAGGTCACGAGGCGTTCACCGCCATGCGTGCCCGTGGTGCGAAGTCGACCGACCTTGCGATCCTCGTGGTCGCGGCCGATGACGGCGTGATGCCGCAGACAGTTGAAGCACTCAACCACGCACAGGCGGCGAATGTGCCGATCGTGGTCGCAGTGAACAAGACCGATAAGGAAGGCGCGAACCCTTCCAAGGTGATGCAGCAGCTGACCGAGTACAACCTGGTAGCCGAGGAATACGGCGGCGAGACCATGTTCGTTCCGATCTCTGCGCTCAAGCGCGAGGGCATCGACCAGCTGCTGGAATCCGTGCTGCTGACCACCGATGCTGCGCTGGACCTCCGGGCCAACCCGGACAAGTCCGCTCGCGGCATCGCGATCGAAGCCAAGCTGGACAAGGGCCGTGGCGCGGTTGCGACCGTGCTCGTCGAATCAGGGACTCTGCGTCAGGGAGATGCCATCGTGTGTGGCACCGCCTATGGACGTGTGCGTGCGATGTTCGATGAGAACGGCAACCTCGTCGAGGAAGCGGGACCATCGCGTCCAGTCCAGGTGCTGGGTCTGTCCTCCGTGCCGCGCGCCGGTGACACGTTCATCTCCACAGATGACGACCGCACCGCACGCCAGATCGCTGAGAAGCGTGACGCCATCGAACGCAATGCCGCTCAGGCTCGCGGTCGCAAGCGCATCAGCCTCGAGGACTTCACCAAGGCACTCGCCGAGGGCAAGGTCGACATGCTCAACCTCATCCTCAAGGGCGACGTGTCCGGTGCTGTCGAAGCACTGGAGGATTCGCTGCTCAAGATCGATGTGGGCGACGACGTCGACCTGCGAATCATCCACCGCGGTGTGGGTGCGATCACGGAGAACGACATCAACCTGGCGACGGTCGACAACGCGATCGTCCTCGGCTTCAATGTCCGTCCGGAAGCGAAGGCTCGCGACCTGGCCGAACGCGAAGGCGTCGACGTCAGGTACTACTCGGTCATCTACCAGGCGATCGACGACATCGAGAGCTCGCTCAAGGGCATGCTCAAGCCGGAGTACGAAGAAGTCCAGACAGGCACCGCGGAGATCCGCGAAGTCTTCCGGTCCTCCAAGTTCGGCAACATCGCCGGCTCCATTGTTCGCGATGGTCACATCACCAGGAACGCGTCTGCTCGCGTCACCCGTGATGGCGTGGTCGTCGGGGACAAGGTCAAGATCGAGTCCCTGCGTCGCTTCAAGGACGATGCCACAGAGGTCCGCGAAGGCTACGAGTGCGGTATCGGCCTGGGCAGCTTCAACGATCTGCGAACCGGTGACATCATCGAGACCGTCGAGATGCGCGAGAAGCCTCGCGACTGATCAGCGCATCGCTTTCCCATACCGGGTTCTGAACGGGGAGTGTGCGAGCGGGTGGCATGAGTCCACCCGCCTGCACACGGCCCGGGCAGGACCCGGTCTGCGGTTTGCGGGCCTCCGCACGGTTCCGCGCTGGGCACTGTTCCGCAGAGAGCACTCCTCCGCACTGGCGTTCCTGGTGATGAGAGAATGTGGCGGAGAAGTTCCCTCATGGACGCAGCAACAACCCCAGATACTCACGTGGCAGTTCCAGCCGAACTCGGTCACTGTCACAGCTCAGACTAAGAAGGAAGACACCATGGCAGATTCAACTCGGGCGCGTAAGATCGCCGACCAGATCAAGGTCATCGTCGCCAGCACGATAGAACGCAGACTCAAAGATCCCCGTCTCGGTTTCGTCACGGTCACCGATGTGCGCGTGACCGGAGATCTGCAGCACGCATCGATCTTCTACACGGTATTCGGCGACGGACAGGACCTCGAAGCCACCGGCAAGGCACTGGAGTCAGCGAACGGCTTCATCCGGTCAGAGGTCGGCAAAGGCCTCACGATCCGACTGACTCCCAGCCTCGAATTCATTGCCGATGCCGTGCCGGAAGCTGCCGCCCACCTGGACGGCCTTCTCGCTCAAGCCGCAGCCGATGACGCCCGGGTGGCCGGACTGGCCCAGGACGCTAAACCTGCCGGTGATGAAGATCCGTACAAGAAGACCGACGACCAAGACTGACTCGTCACACCGCCGCGACAGAGCACAAACGCGGCAGTGGCGCGCGTCGGGTCCCGTTGCCGCGATCGCGATGTCAGTCACTCTCAGGAAAAAACATCACGTAACAGTTTTGTTATCTTTCACTTCTGGTTTAGACTTTTTCCGGTAACGAAATGATTACGACTCTGTTAAGGGATTTCTGTATTGGGTAAGCACTCTTCGCCAAAGCCTAGCTTTGCCAAGCAGCTGGTCCGGGATCTGACCCCCGCCAGCAAGCGCTCTGCCGGTCGGCACTCCTCGGATGCGCCGTCGACTGCCACCTCGGTGCTGGCAACCGTCAGGCAGCGTCCCGTCGTTGCCGCGATCGCGGTTCCGGCCGCAGCCACCGCTGCCGTTGTCGGCTCCACCGTGGTCATGGGCCCGCCTGAGGCCGGCAATGTCACGACGGAGGCCGCTGACACCTCTGTCCAGCACCAGAAGTCGAGCCCCTCGGCTGTCAGTCAGGATGAGATCGACGCCCAGCGGCAGAAGGCCGGCGAAGAGTACCTCAAGGACGTCAAGGACGATCCCAAGTACAAGAACAAGACCTCGAAGACGAAACTCGACGTCAAGGCTCCCAAGCCCAAGCCATCCCCGACGACGGAGAAGGCCGATACGGAGTCCAGCAGTGCGCAGTCCTCCGACAAGAAGCCTTCGGGCTCCGAGGAGAAGTCTTCGGGCTCCGAGGAGAAGTCCTCCAAGGGTGGGGCCACGCCCGACGGTGTGTCCAACGCTCCCTGCTCGGTCTCGTCCTCAATCGAATCCGGGCTGCAGGCCAACGCGGTCAACGGCTACCGTGCCGTGTGTGCGAAGTTCCCCGAAGTCAAGACCTACGGTGGCCGTCGGCCGGGCTCCGGCAGCTCCGACCACTACACCGGCGGGGCCGTCGACATCATGATCACCGGCGCCTCCGGCGACCGCATCGCCGAGTACCTGATCCAGAATCGCGGCGCTCTCAACGTCAAGTACGTGATCTGGAAACAGCGCATCTGGAACCCGGGCAGCGGTTGGTCCAGCATGGCAGACCGCGGTTCACCCACGGACAATCACTTCGACCACGTGCACGTATCGTTCAACTGATCGCATCTGCCACGTGAGCGATACCTCGCCGCAGGGTGTCCTTGTCTGCGACAAGCCCCAAGGCCTGACTTCCCACGGCGTCGTCTCTCGGATTCGGCGCTGGTACGGCACCCGCAAGGTCGGGCATGCCGGAACCCTCGACCCGATGGCCACGGGTGTGCTCGTGCTCGGACTGGGTCGCGGGACCAAGCTTCTGGGCTACATCACCGGCGTGTCCAAGACCTATCTGGCCACGGTCCGCCTCGGCTCGGCCACGCCGACCGATGACGCGGACTCCGAGCCAGATCTCTTCGCCGAGCCTGTGGCGCTGTCGGCAGTCACCGATGATGGGATCGCCCAAGCCGTCTCAGCGCTGACGGGCTCTATCGACCAGGTTCCCAGCGCGGTCTCCGCGATCAAGGTCAACGGCCAACGCTCTTATGCCCGCGTGCGTGCGGGCGAAGACGTTGAGCTCAAGGCGCGCAGAGTCGAGATCTCGAACTTCACCATCCTCGATACGCGGTACTCCGTTTCTCAGGGCCACATCGATGTCGACGTCGAAGTCGACTGCTCTTCGGGAACCTATGTTCGTGCTCTGGCGCGAGATCTCGGCAGCAGCCTCGGCGTCCATGGTCATCTCACCGCTCTGCGGCGCACTCGTGTGGGCGCCTTCGGTCTTGATGATGCCGTGACGATCCCCGATGATCTCGATACCGAAGCACCTGCTCTGACTTCTCTCGCCGAGGTGGCCCGGACCCTGCTTCCGACCGTGCGCGTGGACTCCGGGCAGGCCACAGCGCTGATGCAGGGCAAGACGGTCAGCACCGATCGGAGCCCGGATCAGGGCAATGAGGTCGCCGTGATCGTCGGCGACGAGCTCGTATCGATCGCCGAGGTGCGAGCTGGGGGAGTGCTGAAGTCCCAGACGGCCTTCGCGATCGACCTCGCCTGACACTACAAGTTGCTTGCTTGTATTCGATAAATACAACTGAAAAGGTTGTATATTGCGGTAGGGTTTGGTGTACTTGAGTCATGTACGTCATGACCATCGATCAGCGGGGATCTCGTGACCGCACCGATGAGGTGCCCGGACTGCTCGACATCCTGGCTCGTGTTGAGACACGACGGGGCTTCGAGCGCACGATCGGCGATGAGGTGCAGGGCGTCCTCGACTCACCCGACCAGGTGACTCTGGCCGTGCGTCTGCTGGCTGCGCAGACTGGTTGGCACATCGGAATCGGAGTCGGCTCGGTCGACACTCCATTGCCGGCCTCCACTGTCGAAGGCAGGGGAGAGGCCTTCTATGCGGCCAGGCGCGCGGTCGAAGCCGCGAAGGGTGCGCCCGCTCATCTTGTCGTGGATCCGGCGACAGACCACTCGCGTCTGGCCGAAAGCGCGCTGCGCCTGATGGTCTGGACGTTCGAGACCATCAGGTCCCAAGCTCGTCGCTACATCGACCGCAGGCTCGACCACCCCGAATCCACTCAGCACGACATCGCTGAACACTTCGATGTCTCCCAGCAGGCTGTGTCACGGGTGCTCTCTCCCGGCGGTGTGGAACTCATCGAGGGGGCCTGCGCGCTGTCGACCTTTCACCTCGCCCATGCTGGAGAGGCCCGGGACAGCGACTCTCAGGCAGGTGACCATGTGGTTTGATGTTCTCGTCGCAGTCCTCGCGGCGATCGTGGCCGCAGCGGGTGGTTACCCGCTCGTTCCGTTGTTTCTGCGCATGACCCACGACGGGTCCGGTTCGAAGCCGGGTCGCACCGGCAGCGAGGACATCGAGGTCTTGCGGGGCGGAATGTGGATCGGCATCGTCGAGCGCGCACTCGTGGCCGGAGCCATCGTGCTGGGACGGCCCGAGCTCATGGCCGTCGTCGTCGCGGTCAAAGGACTCGGACGCTTCGCGGAGATCAAATCCTCTGCCGCCGCAGGCGAGCGATTCATCATCGGAACGTTCGTCTCCATTGCGATCGCATCCTTGGCCGGTGTGATCGGCTGGGCCGTCATCTCCTGAGGCGCGCGTGGGTTAGCACGTGGGAACATCTCTGCGATAACCTGATTCGGTGCACGGAAGGAGCAAGCGTCGAGTGGAGCTTTATCACGGACTGAATGAGGTCGGGGCCGATGATGTCGGCACCGTCGTGACCCTGGGCAACTTCGACGGGGTCCACCGCGGTCATCAAACCGTTCTCCGAGCCGTAGCAGCACTGGCCGCTAAGCGATCTCTGCGCTCCGTGGCCATGACCTTCGATCCGCATCCGCGCACGGTCCACCGCCCGGATGAGCCCACGTTGATGATCACGAGCACCGATCAGAAGGCCGACTTCATTGCGGACACGGGCATCGACGCCCTGTTCGTCCAGCACTATGACCTCGACTTCGCGGCCCAGTCTGCTGAGGAGTTCGTCCGCACGTACTTCGTTGAGGCACTGCACTGCGAGATCGTCGTCGTCGGTGATGATGTGCGATTCGGCAAAGACAACGAGGGCACCATCGAGACTCTGCGCCACCTCGGCGAGAAATACGGGTTCCGGACCGAGACGATCGAGGAGGTCGGACGTGGGGGACGGTACTCCTCCTCGCGGATCCGTGAGCAGATCGTCGGCGGTGACGTCGCCGAGGCTGCTGACCAGCTGGGTCGCTACCACCGGGTTGAAGGGACTGTCGTCCACGGCGACGCCCGCGGTCGCGACCTCGGATTCCCGACCGCGAACCTGTCCGAGGATGCGGCAGGCCTGATTCCCGCCGATGGCGTCTATGCCGGATGGGCGACGTTCTCGGATGAGGACCAGGCTTACCCCGCAGCCATCTCGGTGGGTACCAATCCCACGTTCGAAGGTTGTGTCCGACGGGTCGAAGCGCATGTGCTCGATAAGGAATTCGGCGAATTCGACGTCTACGGCAGGCACATGACTCTCGAGTTCGTGTCGCGGATTCGTGGACAGGTGACATTCACCGGCATGGACGAACTCGTCGTGAAGATGCACGAGGATATTGCCGATGTGCGCGAGGTGCTCCACACCTGATAAACTGAACTCTGCCGTTTTCACCGGCCGCGGTTCGATAGTGCTGAGACTGACAGGTCTGAGCGCCGCGCAACGATCACAAGGAGAAGTCCATGGCTCTCAGTACTGCTGAAAAGCAAGAAGTCATCAAGGAATATGCAACTCACGAGGGCGACACCGGTTCTCCCGAGGTTCAGGTTGCGCTGCTGACCCGCCGGATCATCGAGCTCACCGAGCACTTCAAGGATCACAAGCACGACCATCACTCGCGCCGTGGCCTGCTGCTCCTCGTCGGTCAGCGTCGCCGGATGCTCAAGTACTTGCAGCGCGTCGAGATCGAGCGCTACCGTTCGCTCATCAAGCGCCTGGGCCTGCGTCGCTGAGACCAGCCCCCTCATGTTGAGCACGACTCGGACGAGCTGACACAGACTCGAACGAGACACCTCAGACGATATGAAGCGTCCTGCATCATGCAGGGCGCTTCTTCGTCTTCGCCTGCCGACCACACCTCTTTCCGAGTACACCGTCTTCAGGCCAGACCTCGTTCTGACCAGACCTCGTTTGGACCGGCGATTTCTTCTCGGCATGCCCGGGTGGTACGCGTCTCGATGGCCCAAGGGGGCAACTGCGGTAGACTTCAAAGTGGACAATCATGCCATGGACGTTTCGGTCCTCGGTAGTGGCCTCCGGAAGAACGGGCAAACAGTTGCCGGTTCCGTGGGCCCCGATCGATGACCGGCTTGGATCCATGGGATGTCCAAGTCAATATCCACCGGATTGACGCGGGCTTTCCGCCTTCGGGCTTCGAAGGTGTCCGCGCGCCGGTTACGAACAAGGAGAATACGTGGGACTCAACCCTGAATCCGCCGTAGCGCACATTGACAATGGCAGCTACGGTTCACACACCATCCGCTTCGAAACAGGACGGCTCGCACAGCAGGCCGCCGGTTCGGCCGTCGCCTACCTCGACGATGAAACCATGCTCCTCTCGGCCACCTCGGCCGGCAAGCACCCCCGTGAGGGCTTCGACTTCTTCCCCCTGACCGTCGACGTCGAAGAACGCATGTACGCCGCGGGTCGCATCCCCGGATCGTTCTTCCGCCGTGAAGGACGTCCCTCGACCGACGCGGTTCTCACCTGCCGACTCATCGACCGCCCGCTGCGCCCCTCCTTCGTGAAGGGACTGCGCAACGAGGTCCAGGTGGTCGTCACTGTGATGTCGATCCACCCTGACCACATCTACGACGCCCTGGCCATCAACGCGGCCTCGATGTCGACCCAGCTCTCCGGGCTGCCCTTCTCCGGTCCCATCGGCGGCGTGCGCATCGCACTCATCGACGACCAGTGGGTCGCCTTCCCGAACCATTCGCAGCTCGACGACGCCGTCTTCAATATGGTTGTCGCCGGCCGTGTCGTCGGTGACGACGTTGCCATCATGATGGTCGAGGCAGAAGCCACGGACAACGCCATCGACCGCATCAAGACCGGTGCCACCGCACCGACCGAAGAGGTCGTGGCCGAAGGCCTGGAAGCCGCCAAGCCTTTCATCAGCGAACTCTGCCGTGCACAGCAGGAGCTGGCCGACAGCGCTGCCAAGCCCACCGTCGAATTCCCAGTCTTCCGCGACTACCAGGACGACGTCTACGAGGCTGTGCGCGAACTCGCCGAAGCCAAGCAGACTGAGAACTTCCAGATCGCTGACAAGCAGGAACGTGAAGCAGCAGGAGAAGTCCTGCTGTCTGAACTCTTCGACAAGCTCGGTGAGCGCTTCGCGGGCCGCGAAAAGGAAATCGCCGGTGCCCTCAACGCCCTGACCAAGCAGGTAGTGCGCAAGCGCATCCTCACCGATCAGATCCGCATCGACGGTCGCGGTCTCAAGGACATCCGTCCGCTGACTGCAGAGACCAACGTGATCCCACGGGCTCACGGCTCGGCCATCTTCGAGCGCGGAGAGACCCAGATCCTCGGTGTCACCACGCTGAACATGCTCAAGCTCGAACAGCACATCGACTCGCTGTCGCCTGTGACTACGAAGCGCTACATGCACCACTACAACTTCCCGCCCTACTCGGTCGGAGAAACCGGCCGTGTGGGCAGCCCGAAGCGTCGCGAGATCGGACACGGTGCACTGGCTGAACGTGCGCTCGTGCCGGTTCTGCCCAAGCGCGAGGACTTCCCCTACGCCATCCGTGAGGTCTCAGAGGCACTCGGGTCCAACGGCTCGACCTCGATGGGCTCGGTCTGCGCCTCGACTCTGGCCATGCTCTCGGCCGGTGTGCCGCTGCAGGCTCCTGTCGCAGGCATTGCCATGGGCCTCGTCTCCGACGTCATCTCCACCGACACCGGTGACCAGACCGCATACGCGGCACTGACCGACATCCTCGGTGCCGAAGACGCCTTCGGCGACATGGACTTCAAGGTCGCCGGTACGCGCGACTTCATCACCGCGATCCAGCTCGACACCAAGCTCGACGGCCTTCCCGCCTCGGTCCTCGGTGCCGCGCTCAAGCAGGCTTATGAAGCACGCATGGTCATCCTCGACGTCATCGCCGAGGCCATCGACGCTCCGGCAGAGATGGCTCCGACTGCTCCACGCATCATCTCGGTGAACATCCCCGTCGACAAGATCGGCGAGGTCATCGGACCCAAGGGCAAGATGATCAACCAGATGCAGGAAGACACCGGCGCTGATATCAGCATCGAAGATGACGGAACCGTTCTCATCGGTGCCACCGACGGACAGTCCGCTGAGGCAGCCCGCTCGATGATCAACGCCATTGCCAACCCGCAGGTGCCCGAGGTCGGCGAACGCTACCTCGGAACCGTCGTGAAGACGATGAGCTTCGGCGCGTTCGTCTCCCTGACACCGGGCAAGGACGGCTTGCTGCACATCTCTGAGCTGCGCAAGCTCAACGATGGCAAGCGCGTCGAGGACGTCGAAAACGTCGTCGGAGTCGGCCAGAAGGTTCAGGTCGAGATCACGAAGATCGACGACCGCGGCAAGCTGTCGCTCTCGCCTGTCGGCGACGATGATGAAGAAGCAGAAGAGGAATCAGACAACTGATACTCAAGGATTCTCACACCGGGGAGGACAGCCGAATCGATCGGTCTGTCCTCCCCGGTGGTTTGACAGTGACCACTGAACACATGCCCGGACTGGCGTCGGAGACCATCGGCATCTGGGTCGCGGCAGGTTCGCGCGACGAATCGAGAGAGACCGCCGGATCGACCCATTTCCTCGAGCACATGCTCTTCAAGGGAACGCCGACGAAGGATGCGAAGACGATCGCAGCGGCCTTCGACCGGACAGGGGGAGACTCCAACGCCATCACGGCCAAGGAACTCACCTGCTACTACTCTCGCTGCCTGGTCACGGACCTGTCGGACATCACCGCTCTGCTCGTCGACATGGTCTCGAACTCGAACCTGGACGCCGAGGAGTTCGAACGTGAACGCGGAGTCATCATCGAAGAGTTGGCGATGTCCGCCGATGACCCCGGTGATGTCCTGTTCGACGACTTCGACGAGCTCATCTTCGGCGATCACCCCCTGGCGCGTCCGGTGGGTGCGACCAAAGACCAGATCCGTGTGCTGGATCATCACACACTCCTCGATCACCATTCGACGACCTATGTTCCCCCACGTCTGGTCATCGCCGCTGCCGGCGGCGCCACCCACGACGAGGTCCTGGGCATGGTGGAAGACGCATTGGCTCAGGCCGGCGTCGGCTCCGAGGCCGGGTCTCATCCCTGGGACAGCGGTTCCGCGACTGCAGGCACCGGGCATGGCCGCGGCGCACGCGAGGTGCCGGCGTTCCAATCGGGTCGCTCACACACGGTCAAAGACACTGAACAGCTGGGAATCCTGCTCGGCGGCGAAGGCCTTGAGGAGGGGCATCCGGATCGCTTCGTCTATTCGGTGCTGCTGACGATGCTCGGTGGAGGCATGTCCTCGCGACTCTTCCAGAGCGTGCGAGAAGACCGCGGTCTGGCCTACGCCGTCAATTGTGTGGCAAGCCAGTTCACCGACTTCGGCACGTTCGGCATCTACGCCGGCTGCACACCGGAGAACGGGCAGGCCGTCGTCGACCTGGCACTGGCCGAATGGGACCGTTTGGCAACTGAGGCGCCAAAGCGCTCGGAGCTGGACGCGATCGTCTCCCAGCTCTCGGGCTCGATGGTTCTCGGGCTCGAATCCTCGGCCGCGCGCATGAATCGCCTGGCCAGATCCGAGCTCTTCGGCATCTCCCTCGAATCTCCTCTCGACCTCATCGAACGCGTCCGGTCGGTCACTGCTGAGCAGGTATCGACGATGGCAGGAGACCTCATGAGTCGCCCGACGTCGCTGTCCCTCGTGGGACCGCAAACCGACGTCGCACTGCCCTGAGGCTGAGATGACGCTGCCCCGACGTTGCTTGAAGGCAATGGTCGGGGGCTCGGCAGAGTGAGCATCTAGAATGGCTGTACAACAAGAATCTTGTTGTACAGCCATTTCTGTCTGTGTGGGGGAGAGGTTCATGCCCAGGAAGAGCGCATCGGTCCGTCGGGAGGAGATCCTGGCCGCGACCGTGGAGGAGATCGAGAGCACCGGCCTGCGCACCCTGCGAGTCGCCGATGTCGCCGCCCGGCTGGGGCTGAGTCCGAGCCTCGTCATCTACCACTTCGTGACGAAGGAGGCGCTCGTCGCCGCAGCCTTCGCACATGCCGGGGAGAACGACCTCTATCGCGCGCGTCGACTGGCAGCGGCGCGGAAGCCGGCGCGTCAGAGGTTGAGAGATGTCGTCCGGTGGTACATGCCGGCCGGGTCGACGAGAAGCTGGAAGATCTGGATCGACGGCTGGTCGGCCGGTCTCTTCGACGCGGATGTGAGGTCGACGTTCGCGGCCCTCGATCGAGAGTGGAAGACGATTCTGGCGGGCCTCATCGTCGATGGGCTCGAGACTGGGGAGTTCCTCTGCCGCAACGCGGACGAGGTCCGAGGCGACGACGCGGACGAGGTTCGGTCCGATGCCGCGCAGGATGAGGCCGGTACCGCAGTCGCCAGGGCGGCCGAGGACTGTGCGACGAGGATCCTCGCCTACCTGGATGGGCTGGCGGTCCAGCTCATCTTCAACCCCGATTCCGTGTCCACGACGACTCTGTCCCACTGGGTCGAGACGTTCGTCGCACGTGAACTGGAATGAACCTCGCCCAGTTGCTGAGCCGGTCTTGACGGACCTGCCCTCGGACGGTCAGAATGAGAGTCTGATCTCTACTGAATGGCTATTCAGTTAAACCCTTTGGAGCGATATGTTCACGGACATCACCTGGCAGGATCCGGTCACCGGAACACACGGGTTCGTCGTCATCGACACGCTGGTGAGGGGAACGGCCTCGGGCGGACTGCGAATGCGTCAGGGGTGCACTCTCGACGAGGTTCGGGGTCTGGCTCAGGGGATGACGCGCAAGGAAGCGATTCATCTGCGACCGGGCCGGCGCTACGTTCCCGTCGGCGGTGCGAAGGGCGGCATCGACTTCGACCCACGCGCCCCCGGGGCCACAGACGTCCTCGAACGGTTCCTCGTCGCCGTGAACCCGATCATGCGTGCCTATTGGGCCCTCGGTGAGGACCTGGGCGTGCGCCAGAACGATATCGACGACATCCTTGCCAAGCGTGGACTCGGGAGCGGACTGGCAGCCGTTCAGAAGCTGCTGACGGACCCGACGGCGGCCGAGGCGCGGGCTGAGATGGCCTTCTCCACGATCGTTGACGGTCTGGCTCAGGACGAACTCGTCGGCGGGCTCGGGGTGGCCACCTCGGCGATCGCAGCGCTCGAAGCCGACGGGCGCGAACCGGCAACCGCGGCCGCAGTGATCCAAGGATTCGGATCGATGGGCGGGGCGAGCGCCCGATTCCTCGCCGAGGCGGGAGTGCGCATCGTCGGCATCGCCGATGCCGACGGGTTCGTGTCCAACCCGTCGGGCCTCGACGTTGAGGCCCTGCTGGCTACGCGTGATCCCTTCGGCGGCATCGACCGGGGCGCACTGCGTCCCGAAGATCTGGTCAGTGATCGCGGAGACTGGCTGGCCGCTGACTGCGATATCTTGGTTCCCGCCGCCGTCAGCTATGCAATCACGAGCGAGAACTGTGGGCAGATCAATGCCAAGTACATCGTCGAGGCCGCGAACATGCCGGTGCTGCCCGAAGCCGAAGCCGAACTCGCAGCGCGTGGGGTCATCGTCGTTCCCGACTTCCTCGCCAACTCGGCCACCAATGCGTGGTGGTGGTGGGTGACCTTCGGCGACATCGATGGCAGCTGGGAGTCCAGCCGCGACATCATCTCGGAGACGCTTGGCACCCTCACGACTGAGGTGCTGGCGACGGCGAAGGCCAAGGACATCAGTCCCCGTGCAGCAGCGCAGGCCACAGTCGATGACAACCGCGTCGCCCTGTCCTCGAACGACCCCACAAGGTAGCAGAACAGTGAAGCAATTCTTCGATCCCGCCAGCGTCGCTATCCTCGGGGCCTCGAACGACCCATCCAAATGGGGGTTCTGGCTCTCCGCCGGTGCCCTGAAGGGGGCAGACAGGCGCCGGGTCCATCTCATCAACTCCCGCGTCGCCTCGATTCAGGCACAGCCGACCTATCCGACGCTCAGCGACCTGCCGGAGACTCCGGAGCTCCTGGTCATCTCGATTCCGGGAGCCGCGGTCCCTGCCGTGGTCGACGAAGCGCTGACGGCCGGAGTCAGGGCGTTCCTCATCATCTCCGCGCGGGTGCCCCACGCGGCAGACTTGGCTCAGCGAATCGTCTCCGCCGGAGCCCGCCTCATCGGCCCCTCGTCACTGGGGCTGGTGGATTCGAGCAACGACCTGCTTCTGGCCTGGGGCAACTTCACCCCGGGGTCACTGGCCGTCGTGACACAGAGCGGCCAACTGGGCACGGAGATCGCCACACTCTCGGCACGCAGCGGTCTCGGGATCTCACGATTTGCCTCGATCGGCGGTCAATCGGACGTGCGAGCCGCAGAGATCCTGAGGACCCTCGTCGATGATCCCGACACCACGCAGGTCGTGCTCTATCTCGAGTCCTTCACCGGCGGTGCGGCACTCGTCGCGGCCATGCAGGCCCTTCGTGCGGCGGGCAAACCCACGATGATCCTCACCACGGGCCAGTCGAACGCGGGTGCCAGGCTTGCGAAATCGCATACGGGATCGCTCACCTCGGCGATCGACACCGTCGACGCTGCCTGTCGCGCAGCCGGTGCGATTCGCCTGTCCACGCCCGGCGAAGCGGTCGAACTCGCTGGCTTCTTCGCCACCTCCTGGCTGCCTGCGGCCAGACGGGTCGCGATCATCTCCGACTCCGGCGGGCAGGGCGCCATCGCTGCCGACAGGGCCGTCAGTCACCGTCTGGGCGTGGAGGTCCTCGAGGCCACGACTCGTCAGCAGGTGAAGCAGCACCTTCCGGAAGCCGCGCACATCGACAATCCCATCGACCTCGATGGGGCGGGGGAGGCAGACCTGGGGGTCTATTCCCGTCTCGTCGACGCGCTCCTGGGCGATGACACGATCGACGCCGTCGTCCTCAGCGGATACTTCGGCTGCTACGGCGAGGACATTCCCGATCTGCTTGAGGCGGAGCTGGCCGAGGTCCAACAGCTGGGCCGGACAGTTCGCACCCACCGCAAACCCCTCGTCGTCCACTCGATGAGTGCCGATTCTTCGGCGGTCGCGGCGCTGTGGGAGAACTCGATTCCCGCATACGCCTCGATCGAATCGGCCATGCGGGTCATAGCCGGGGCAGGTTTCTACGCCTCCCACTCGGGGCGCATCACCGAGGCCCTGGAACAGTCGGGACCGGTCACCCCCTGGGGGACCGGCTACGGGGCTGCCCGGGAGACGATTATGGCCGCAGGGGTGCCGGTGCCGCGGGCAACGACCTTCGGCCGCGGCACCGGGCTCGCCGAGGCGATGGCGGACTCACCTCTGACACCACCGTTCGTGCTCAAGGCCGGCTGGCCCACGCACAAGACCGAAGTCGGAGCTATCGCCCTGGGGCTGGGCGACACCGTCGCGCTCGAGACCGCCTATGCGGAGATGGCCGGCCGCCTCGGCGACGGCGAATACATCGTCGAGGAGATGGACACTCGCGGTGAGGTCGTCGAAATCCTCGTCGGCGGCAGACAGGACGAGAACTTCGGCCCCATCGTGATGGTGGGAGCAGGAGGAACCGAGACCGAACTCTACGGCGACACCTGGCTCGAGCTGGCACCGGTCTCGCACGCTGAAGCACTCGACATGGTCTCGAGGCTCACGTGTTATCGGCTGCTCACCGGGTGGCGGGGCAGGCCCGCCGCGGATCTGGATGGACTGGCCGAGGTCATCGTCTCCGTGTCCCGCCTGATCGCGGCTAACAATGAGATCCAGGAGATCGAGATCAACCCGGTGCGCGTGACGCCCGAAGGAGCACTTGCGGTGGACGCCCTCGTCGTCACGAACCGCGACGACGACAGCGACAGTGACAGCGACGAGGGCAATAGCAACGGCGACGGCAACGGCGACAGCAACAGCAACGGCAACAGCGACAAGGAGTCACCATGACAGAAGAGACGTCACAGATCACCGGTGGTGCACACCTGGCTCGTGCGCTGAGCGCTGAGGGCATCACGCGGGTCTTCGGGATCCCCGGGACACACAACCTCGAGATCTTCGCGCAGCTGGCGGCCCACGGCATCGAGATCGTCTCGCCGCGGCACGAACAGGGTGCCGGATTCATGGCTGATGGCGCAGCCCGCGTCTCCGGCGAGGTCCAGGTCGTCGTCACGACCACCGGACCTGCGGTGCTCAACGCCCTCACCGCGCTGCTGCAGTCATTCACCGACTCGGTTCCGGTTCTGCTCGTCAGTCCCGGGATGCCGCTGACCCACCCCGGTCGCGGCAACGGTCTCCTCCATGAGGTGCGCAACCAGAGTCAGGCCCTTGAAGCAGTCCTGGGCGACAGCCACCGAGTGACAAGCCCGGGTGAGGTGTCCTTGGCGGTCGGACAGGCGCTGTCGACGATGCGATCGGGTCGCACGCGGCCGGCATTCATCGAGATCCCACTCGACCTCATCGAGACCTCCGGGCCCGGGTGGCTCCATCCGGCGGTGACCCGGCCGCTTCCGGCACCCGAGGCGGATGCGATCACCTCCGCCGCCGAGGCACTGGCGGGATCTCAGCGTCCGCTCCTCATCGTCGGGGCAGGGGCCCGTGACGCAGGGACCGAGGTCGAAGAGCTCTCCGACGCGCTCGGAGCCGGCATCGTTCTGTCCTCGAACGCCAAGGGAGCAATCGACGACGAGTTCGCGAACAGCCTCGGCGCCATCGGGGTCCTGGAGCAGCTGCCTGATCTGCTCACCGCGGCCGATGCCGTCGTGGCGATCGGCACAGAGCTGGCGCCCAGCGACTTCTGGCCTGAGCCGCTGCCGCTGCCGGACACCGTGGTCCGCATCGACATCGATGAGGTGCAGATGCTGCGCAATGCCCGTGTCACTCATCCGATCCCGGCACAGGCCAAGGCGTCGACGATCGCGCTGGCACAGGAGCTGCGAGAGATCAGACCCTCGCAGCTAACCGAATCGGCAACCGCATGGCTGCGCGGATGGCAGAAGACGATCACCGCGGCAGCCGCGGACGACGGGGCACCGTGGGCGCAGCTCAGCGCCGCGCTCAACGACTTCACCGTCTCGGGCACTGCCCCCGTCATCGTGGCCGCGGACTCGACGATGTGCTGCTACTACGGTGTGCAGACCGGGTGGAAGGCTCGCCGCGGCGACCACTTCCTCTATCCGGCCGGCGCCGGGACGCTGGGCTACGGTCTGCCGGCAGGGATCGGCGCGAAGCTCGCTGTGCCTGCGGCGCGGGTCGTGGCGATCGAAGGCGACGGCGGTGCGATGTTCACGATTGCCGAACTCGCCGCCGCGGTGCAGGCACAGGTGTCGATGTCGCTCATCATCGTCGACAACGGCGGCTACGGGGAGATCAGAAACGAAATGGCCGACCGCGGCGACACCCCGGCCGGCGTGGCACTGCTGGGACCGGATTTCCCCGCGTTGGCGACATCGCTGGGCGCACGCGGCCTCCACGTCGACACGCAGGACCAACTGCTGAGCGCGCTGAAAGAGGCCGAGGACTGCGCCGGCCCGACCCTCATCCATCTTACCGAGAACTCCCGTGCAGCTGCGGACATGCTGGGCTCCTCCAGCCCTCCGCGGCTGCCCGAACACACCGCTCCGATCGATCAGAAGGACTTGACATGAGCTACACACCCTGGCCGCTGTCCGATGAACAGAACGACATCATCGAGCTGTGTCGATCGTTTGCGAAGGACCGGATCCGTCCCGCCGGTCGCGGCGTCGACGAAGCGGACACCGAATCGCCTGTCGAACTGTTCCGCGAAGCCGCACGCGTGGGCATCACGGACTTCATGATCCCCGAGGAATATGGGGGAGGCGGCTTCACCGACGTCTTCACCCAATGCCTCGTCCAGGAGCAGCTGTGCTTCGGCGACCCCGGCATCGGCAACTTCGTGTGCTCGAACGGCTTCTTCGCCGACCCGATCATGGCTCTGGGCACCGCGGAACAGAAGGAGACCTGGCTGCGCCCGCTGACCGGAACCTCCCCGCAATTCACTGCCTTGGCGACGACGGAGCCCGGGTCCGGGTCCGACTCCGCGGCCATCATCACCCGGGCCGACAAGGTCGACGGGGGGTACCGTCTCAACGGGCAGAAGGCCTGGATCTCCAATGCTGGACTGGCCGACTCCTACGTCGTCTTCGCCAAGACAGATACCTCGCAGCGATCGCGCGGTGTCAGCGCCTTCCTCCTCCCGCGCGATACCGAAGGGATGGAATTCGGGGCGCCGATGAAGAAGATGGGACAGCGGGCGATCGTCTGCCGCGAGGTCTTCTTCTCCGATGCATTCGTTCCCGCCCATAACCTCCTCGGTGAGGAGGGACAGGGCTTCTACGGCCTCATGCGCACCTTCGACATCTCTCGTGTGGTCCTCGGCGCAGCGGCCCTGGGGACAGCCAGAGCCGCCTACGAATACGCCCGTGACTATGCCAGGGAGCGGAGTCAGTTCGGCAAGCCGATCATCGACCACCAGGCCGTGGCATTCCGGCTCGCCGACATGTCCGCGCGCATCGACGCGGCCTGGCTCCAGGTCCTCAACGCGGCCCGGATGATCGACGCGGGTGAGGCCGTGCCGCGGGAGAAGGTCACCGCCTCGGCGGCGATGGCGAAGCTGAATGCCTCGGAGACTGCGATGTTCTGCACCTGGGCGGGAGTCCAGACCCTGGGCGGATGGGGCTATTCGCGTGAGCACCCGGTCGAACAGTGGATGCGCGATGCGAAGCTCGAAGAGATCGAGGAAGGCACCTCGGACATCATGCGTCTGCTCATCTCGCGCAATCTCACATGAGCTGAGGCAGGCTTTTCCGAGGTCACCGAGCTCTATCTGGAATAGTCCTTACTATTACCGTGTTGTTCGAGATGAGACCCTGCTATAGGGTCGAAATGAAGCCGCCGACTTGGGCGGACATCAATTCTCTTCAGGAGGAATTTCATGGCTGAGCAGTATGTCCTTCCGGAACTGCCCTACGACTACTCCGCACTTGAGCCGCACATCTCGGCTCGCATCATGGAGCTGCACCACGACAAGCACCACGCAACCTACGTCAAGGGTGCCAACACTGCTGTTGAACAGCTGGCCGAAGCCCGCGAGAGCGGCAACCTCGCCAGCGTGCCGAAGCTGACCCGCGATCTCGCGTTCAACCTCGGCGGACACGTCAACCACTCGATCTTCTGGAACAACATGTCTCCAGACGGTGGCGACAAGCCCGTCGGTGAGCTCGCAGCAGCCATCGACGACCAGTTCGGCTCCTTCGACAAGTTCCGTGAGCACTTCACCACGGCAGCCACCACGATCCAGGGCTCCGGCTGGGCCGTGCTCGTCTACGATCAGCTCGGTGGAAACCTCTTCATCGAACAGCTCAAGGACCAGCAGTCGGACATCCAGCTCGGCGGAACCCCGGTTCTCCAGCTCGATATGTGGGAGCACGCCTTCTACCTCGACTACCAGAACGTCAAGCCTGACTACGTCAAGGCCTGGTGGAACATCGTGAACTGGGCAGATGCAGGCGCCCGCTTCGACCGCGCCGTGACTCAGACCAAGGGACTCCTGCTCGGCTGATAGCCGTACAGACCCCACAACGGCGGCTCCGACCCATAGCGGCGGGGCCGCCGTTGTCGTGTCCGCGCGTGCGGCGTGTGCCGTCAAGGAAGTCAGCAACCTGGCGGGCGCGCAGCAACCTGGCGCAAGGTTGCGGCGCGCCCGCCAGGTTGCTTAGAGTGCCGATACGCTGAGCGCATGGCCGAATTCCTCCGACACTGGCACCGCGATGATGCGGACGCTCTCGCCGACATCTATGCCCGGGCGGACACAGACCTCCTCAGCAACATCCCCGACGATCGCTCGCTTGCTGGCGCCCACACATGGATCGACTGGATCCGTGCCGCCGAGGGTGAGGGGGCGGCGGTGGCTTTCGCGATCATGCGCGATGAGCCGACAACAGCAGGCAATGTCCCGGTCGGCAACGTCATGGCAACAGCCATCGATCGGCGCCATTCGACCGCCTGGATCTCCTATTGGCTCGACTCGACCGTTCGCGGTCACGGTCTGGCCGCAGCCGGACTGCGCAGTCTCGTCGACCACCTCCACGATGAGCTTGACGTCTATCGCCTCGAATTGGGATACCGCATAAACAATCCGGCATCGGGCGGAGTTGCCAAGAGCGCCGGATTCTTAGTCGAGGGCAGAGAACGCGAACGCCTGCTCTACGACGGTCTCCGGTTCGACACCGAGGCGTGTGCCCGACTGAGCGGGGATCAACGAGCTTCGGGCCCTCGACTGCCGATTCTGACGACTGCCGATTACGTCACCAGATGACGGGCGCGGCAACGGGAGTCGTTAGACTGGCTTGCGGAGATCGTCGAGCAAGGAGTTACGAATTTATGAATGCGATTCGGGTAGCCGTCATCGGAGCGCAGGGCCGCATGGGTGCCCAAGCTGTCGACGCCATCACCGAGGCCGAGGGCCTCGAACTCGTAGCGACCCTGGGCAGCAGCGACTCCCTGGAGAGCCTGCTCGAGAAGAACGTCGACGTTGCGGTCGAACTCACGGTTCCCGCCTCGACCGAAACGAACGTGGCCTTCCTCGTCGACCACGACATCGACACCGTGGTCGGTACGACCGGTTGGGATGCTGACAAGCTGTCCGGGCTCAAAGAACTCCTTGCCGAGCATGCGGACACGGCAGTGCTCATCGCTCCGAACTTCTCGATCGGCGCGGTCCTGGCGATGCGCTTTGCTGAGCTGGCTGCACCCTACTTCGATTCCGCCGAGGTGGTCGAGATCCACCACCCGCGCAAGCTCGATGCGCCATCGGGAACTGCCAACCACACCGCGCAGCGGATCGCGGCAGCCCGGAATGACGCGGGCCTGCCCCCGGTTCCCGACGCCACCGAAATCGATCCGAACGGTGCCCGCGGCGCTGTCGTCGACGGCATCCACGTGCACGCGATCCGCCAACAGGGCATGACCGCCTCGGAGGAGATCCACTTCGGCTCCAGCGGCGAGGCCCTGACGATCCGCACGGACTCACACTCCACCTCGGCGTTCATGCCGGGAATTGTCACCGCGGTGCGGTCGATCTCCGACTACACCGGTCTGGTGCAC
This sequence comes from Brevibacterium antiquum CNRZ 918, assembly GCF_900169145.1. Classification (GTDB taxonomy): domain Bacteria; phylum Actinomycetota; class Actinomycetes; order Actinomycetales; family Brevibacteriaceae; genus Brevibacterium; species Brevibacterium koreense. The sequence continues at coordinate 238,192 of NZ_FXZD01000004.1, forward strand.
GGCCTCGAGAATATGCTCGACCTCTGATGTCCAAAGGCAAAATCGGGGCGATCGTCGTCTCCATACTGCTCGTCTTCTACTTCGTCCTCATGGGACAGCGGGCGTGGATTTTGGTCCGAGAACCCGATCTCGTTCCCCGTCTGATGGGTATCGCCCTCTTCGTCCTGCCACTCGTCGGCGCGTGGACTCTGGTCGTCGAACTCATGTTCGGTGCACGGACCGAGAAGCTGGCACGCATCCTCAAATCTGAGGGCGGTCTTCCTGTCGATGATCTGCCGCGAACTCCGGGTGGAAGGATCATCCGGGAATCCGCTGACGAGGCTTTCGGCCAATACCAGTCTGAGGCCGAAGCTGCACCCGAGGACTGGCGCTCATGGTTCCGCCTCTCCTGCGCCTATGATGCGTGCGGGGACCGCAAGCGCGCCCGTTCAATGATGCGCAAGTCGGTCAATATGTATCGGGCGGGCGCGAAGCAGACTTCCTAGTCGACTCTGACTCTGACTCTGACTCGGCCCCGGGCACGGGTTCTGACGTCTCCAGCCCAGGCGCCGGAACAGGCGACGCGGACCGGATGATAGCTGCGACGCCCGCTTCAAGTGGGCCGTGCGCACCGATCGCCAGCTTCCACATCAGCGCAAACCCGACGAACACGAGAGCATGCAGACCGAACTCGACGGTCGGCGGTGTCATCGCCTCACCGCCGAGCATCGGGTTGGCCTCGATCCAGCGCCGGGTGATCTCGAGCAGGACGACGTGGGCTGAGTACACGCTTAAGGGCATTGAACCGGGAGCCGTCAGCGGCGCCAGCAGCCAGGTTTGTCGCCCCAGGAGCATGGCCAGTGACTGGCAGCCGACGATGGTCACCAGCGCGGTCCCGGCTGTGGAGAGCAGGTCGAAGGGCGTACCTGAGTGCGGGCCCGCGATCGCCAGCCACCACCACGACGTTGTCGGCGTCACTCCATAGCTTCCAGTGAACAGCGCCGCATTGAGATCGGTCCCATACAGCTGGGAGACCCGGACCAGTCCAGGACCTCCTCCGGCGACGTTGATGAGCAGCCAGGAGACTCCCTTGCCGACGAGGAACAGCCCGAGTCCCGCGGCGAAGAGGGACATCAGGTGCTTGCCGATATCGATCTTCGCGACCGCCATCCCCAACAGGATGTAGGACAGCCATTGCAGGATCGGGTAATAGCCGGTCAGCACCAGATCGTTCAGCATCGTCAGCGGACTCGCCAGGTCGAACCATGACATGGAGGAGTACATCGGCTCGAGCCCGAACTGACTGCGGATGAGTGTCGAGAGCACAGGGCTGAGGATCATCCACACCACGGCGATGATGAACAGGGTGCGGGCGCGCAGGCGCAGGAACAGCATCGCAATGGCGAACATGACCCCGTAGTTGACGAGGATGACGGCCAGCAGTGACGATACCGACCCCAGACAGAGGCCGATGATGACGATCGCTCCCGCGCGGATGAGCACACTGGGCACCGCATCGCGCAGACGGCCAGATGCTGCCATTCGCGACCGTGTCGAGAGGACAAGAGAACAGCCGGCAAGGACCGCGAACAGAGCCGACGCTCGGCCCGCAAACACGGCGGCCCAGGTCGGGAAGCCCGCAGGGTCGGACAGGGCGAAGATGTGCGTGACCATCATTGCGAACAGGGCGATCCCACGCGCGGCATCAAGTCCGATGAGACGGCCGGCGGGGCTCAGTCGGTCACGGACCGTTGAACCAGATGGCGACGCCGAGGTGGGGGAGCGGTGAGTGCTCATGCCTCGATTCTCACATGGTCGTGTCCACCCCCGGTGTTAAACATCGAACAGTGGGGCCTTCCACTGTTATTAATATCGTGATATGAATTATGCGTCAGGCCGTAACCGCATGGATCAAGGATGATCATGTCTTCACTGTTCCCTCGCCTCTTCGAGCCCATCACGCTGGGTCGGCGAACCATCCGCAACCGCATCGTGTCCTCGGGCCACGACACCGTCCTCGACGAGAACGGGATGATCGGCGACGATCTCGTCGCCTATCACGAGGCACGAGCCGAAGGCGGCTGCGGACTCATCGTCCTCCAGGTCTCCGGGGTCCACGAGACCGCCCGCTACACCAACCACGTGCTCATGGCCACCGACGATTCCTCGGTGCCCGGATACCGAGCCGTCGCCGAGGCGGTCCACCGTCACGGTGCCACCATCTTCGCCCAGCTCTTCCACCCCGGCCGTGAGGTCATGGACGGCGAGGCCGGCATGGCACCGCGTGCCGTGGCTCCCAGCGACGAACCGCAGGAGAGGTTCAAGGTCGTCCCCGAGGCGTTGAGCACCTCCAAGATCAAGGAGATCATCGCCGGGTATGCGAGCGCGGCGAAGCGAATCGCCGACAGCGGCATCGACGGGGTCGAGATCGTGGCCAGCCACGGTTACCTGCCCATCCAGTTCTTCAACCCGCGAGTGAACACGCGCACCGATGAATACGGCGGCAGCCCGGCCAATCGTCGCCGCTTCCTCACCGAGGTCGTCGCCGGAGTGCGCGAAGCGGTGGGCCCCGATGTTGTGGTCGGCCTGAGGATCTCGGGGGAGGAGAAGACCGAGGACGGTCTGGTCGCCACCGAAGTTCTTGACCTCATCGGTCACCTCGACGCGCTGAAGACGGGCAGTGGTGACGAATACGCACGCAACAGCGTCGACGGCTCTGGCGGGCAGGTGGACTGCCTCGACTACTTCTCGATCACGGCAGGGGACTCCTCGACGCTGCAGGGTGCAGTGCACATCGTGCCCTCGATGCAGATCGACCCAGCTTATGCCGCGACCCTGTCCGAGCAGGTCAAGAAGATCACCGACAAGCCGGTCATGGTCGCCGGACGGATCAACCAGCCCCACGAAGCGGAGACAGCCATCGCAGAGGGCCGCACCGACATGGCGATCATGACCCGGGCGATGATCTGTGACCCGGCGATCGCCAGCAAGGCAGACCGCGACGCCGTGGACGAGATCCGAGCCTGCATCGGCTGCAACCAGGCCTGCATCGGCTGCAACCAGGCCTGCATCGGTCACTTCCAGATGGGTGTGCCCATCTCCTGCATCCAGTACCCCGAATCGGGCAGGGAGCTGACATTCCTGCCCCGGCCACGGGTGAGGACCCGACGTCGTGTGCTCGTCATCGGCGGCGGACCTGCCGGCCTCAAGGCGGCAGCAGTGGCAGCCGAACAGGGCGATGACGTCGTACTCTGCGAACGCGAGCCCCACCTCGGCGGGGCCGTGCTGCTGGCACAGGAGCTGCCCTATCGATCTGAATTCGGGGGAGCGGCGACGAACCTCAGCGCCGAGGCCAGGCGCGCAGGAGTCGACCTCCGCACCTCGACTCCGGTGACCCAGCAGGTCTTTGACGAGTTGGCAACCGATCACGTGATCGTCGCGACGGGTGCGAAGCAGCGCATGCCGCACCTCGAGGTCGACGATGAGGCTCTCGTCATCGGTGCCCGCGACTATCTGCGCACCCAGCCGAGCCTGCCTGCCGGCCGTGTGCTTGTGAGCGACTGGAAGGGTGATTGGATCGGCCTGGGCATCGCTCTGCGCCTGGCCGAGGCTCGGGTGCCGGTGACCTTGGCGACCGCCGCGAACTTCGCCGGAGCCGCGATCCAGCAGTACACACGCACACTGCTCATGTCCCAGGCCCTGCGGGCAGGAGTCGACTTCGTCAACGATGCCCGCCTGGTCGGAGTCGACGCGACGACCGGCTACCTGCAGTCGACGCTGTGCGAGATCGTCCACGAGGTCGACGGTGTCGCCGCGACCATCGTCTCCGGTGCGCCGCAATCCGTGGTCCCCGATCTCGACTTCGGGTCCGCCAGCGTTCGCACCATCGGCGATGCCGTGGCACCGCGAACCGTGGAGGAAGCCGTCTTTGAGGGCCTGCAGGCCGCGAGCAGTCTGGCTGCAGTCTCGTGAGCGACGTAAGGGCGGCAGCAGCGTGAGCCCGCGTCCCCAGTATTCCGCGGTCGAGGTCGCAGCCAGGCGCGGGATCATCCTCGAATCCGTCCTTGACCAGATCGCGAAGCGCGGCCCGGAAGCAGTGCGGATGAGCGACATCGCCGAGGCGGCGGGATTCTCCGTGGGCACCGTGCAGTACTATTTCGGGTCGCGTGAGGATCTGCTCGTCCGCGCGTTCTCAGCCCACACCAGCTCGGTGGTCGAAGCCATCGCGGGTCTGACTCAGGAGCAGGGGACAGCGTGGGAGAGGCTGCAGTCAAGTCTGCGGGCCGTCCCGATGATCGGTGACCTGCAACGACGCTCACAGGTATGGATCGAACTCGTCGCTGCCTCGTCGCGCAATGACTATCTGGCAGACTCGGTCGACGCAGTCTTCGACACATGGAGTGCCCACTTCCGCGCGCTCATCGCGATCGGCATCGACGACGGGAGCTTCTTACCGCATGCCGGTGTGGATCTCATCGTCGACACCCTCATCGCAGCCATTGACGGCTTCGACATTGCGGCGGCCACCGGTCGCAGTTCCGCCACGTCCGATCGGATCGCTGCCTCCCTTGAGCTCACTGCTGGGAGTCTGCTGGGTGTCGCTGACATCGCCGCCGACATCGCCGCAGGCAACGCAGAGGCCAGGTTCCGGTCCGTGTGATCTGTCTCTCGTGGTCTCAACGCCAAGGATCACCCCAGATGAACGCCTGGTAAGCCGCCGATGAGCGGCATGCAGCGACGGGTGGCAGGCGGTGATGGGAAAACGCACCCGTGGCGCGCGGACGGCCGCTGCCGCAGTCGTTGGCTCTGCGCGGTATCCTTTTCGTATGGCGATTCTCGGTGACAGCGCAGCAGCCGCTGCAATTGATGCGTTCGGTACGGTCGGTACGGCGATGGTGACGCCGTTCAAGGACGACGGAACCATCGATTATCCTGCCGTGGAGAAGGTGGCGAACCACCTCGTCGACTTGGGCAACAATATGCTCGTCGTGTCCGGCACCACCGGCGAATCACCGACGACGACCGATGATGAGAAGATCGAGCTGCTCAAGGTCGTCCGCGGTGTCATCGGCACTCGCGCGAAGATCATTGCAGGCACCGGCAACAACGTCACCTCACACACCATTGATCTGTCCAAGCGCTCGGCGGCCGCTGGTGCGGACGGCATCCTCATCGTCACGCCCTACTACTCGAAGCCGACACAGCCGGCCATCGCCGCCCACATGCGCGCGGCCGCGGACTCCACTGATCTTCCCGTCATGCTCTACGACATCCCGGGACGATCGGGCGTGCCCATCAGAACGGAGACCCTCCTCGGGTTGGCCGATCACCCCAACATCCTCGCGGTCAAGGACGCCAAGGGCGACCTCTTCGCCTCGGCGCAGGTGATGAACCGCAGCTCCCTCGTCTACTACTCGGGCGAGGACTCGCTCAACCTTCCGCTGCTGGCCCTCGGTGCCCTGGGCGTCGTGTCAGTAGCGGGCCATGTCTGCACAACGCGGTTCGCGGACATGGTGCAGGCTGTGGCGAACAATGACCTCACCACCGCTCGCGCAATCTCCCTCGGTACCGGGGACATGGTCGACGCGCTCATGAATCACATGCCGGGAGTCATCTCGGCCAAGGCCGCATTGCAGGCCCAAGGAATACTCGACAACCGCGGAACGCGAATGCCGCTGCTCCCAGCAGACGAAGAGCAGATGGCGCTCGTGACCGCCCAATTGACCAGGAGTGGTTACCTCAGTGAATAATGCATTGACCCAAGAATTGAAGCTTCCGCCGAAGATGGACGCAGAAGCCGTCCGCATCGTCGCGCTCGGCGGCCTCGGCGAAGTCGGACGCAACATGACCGTGTTCGAGTACCACGGCAAGCTGCTCATCGTTGACTGCGGCGTCCTCTTCCCCGAAGAGGACCAGCCCGGCGTCGACCTTATTCTCCCCGACTTCGCCTACCTCGATGATCGCCTCGACGACATCGTCGGCCTCGTGCTGACCCACGGCCACGAAGACCATATCGGTGCCGTTCCCTACCTGCTGCGCCGGCGGGCCGACATCCCGATCCTCGGCTCGAAGCTGACGATCGCGCTCATCGAGGCCAAGCTCAAGGAACACCGGATCAAGCCGATCACCCGTGTGGTCAAGGAAGACGACGTCGATCAGCTCGGTCCCTTCGACCTCGAGTTCGTCGCCGTCAACCACTCGATCCCCGACGCCCTCGCGGTCTTCATCCGCACCGGCGCCGGAAATATCCTCCACACCGGCGACTTCAAGATGGACCAGCTCCCTCTCGACGGCCGGATCACTGACCTGCGCGCCTTCGCCCGCCTCGGCGAAGAAGGCGTGGACCTGTTCATGACGGACTCGACGAACGCCGAGGTCCCCGGGTTCACCGCCCTGGAGAAGGACATCGGACCGGTTCTCGAGAACCTCTTCGGTCACGCCGAGCGTCGCATCATCGTCGCCTCGTTCTCCTCGCACATCCACCGCGTCCAGCAGGTGCTCAACGCCGCAGACGCGCACGGCCGCAAGGTTGCCCTCGTCGGTCGCTCGATGGTGCGCAACATGAAGATCGCCGAAGACCTCGGCTACCTCGAGGTTCCGCGCGGTGCCCTCATCGACATCAAAGAGGTCGACAAACTCCCCGATGACCAGGTCGTGCTCATGTGCACCGGTTCGCAGGGTGAGCCGATGGCCGCGCTCTCACGCATGGCCAACCGCAGCCACCGCGTCGAGGTGGGCGACGGCGACACCGTCATCCTCGCCTCCTCGCTCATCCCCGGCAACGAGAACTCAGTGTTCAAGGTCATCAACGGGCTGATGAAGCTGGGCGCCAACGTCATCTCGAAGGCAGACGCCAAGATCCACGTCTCCGGACACGCTTCCGGCGGCGAGCTGCTCTACTGCTACAACATCGTCAAGCCGCGCGGCGTCATGCCCGTCCACGGTGAATGGCGACACATGCTGGCCAACGCCAGGCACGCCGAGGCGACCGGAGTGAACCCGGACAACATCGTCCTGGCCGATGACGGTTGGGTCGTCGACCTCAAGGACGGCCACGCCGAGGTTGTGGGTGCAGTGGACTGCAACTTCGTCTTCGTCGACGGCTCCTCGGTCGGTGAGATCACCGAGGCGGACCTCAAGGACCGTCTCGTGCTCTCCGGCGAAGGCTTCGTCACGATCTTCATGGCCATCAACAGCCAGACCAAGTCCCTCATCGCCGGGCCCGAGATCCATGCCCGCGGTGTGGCCGAATCCGATTCGGTCTTCGACTCGATCATGCCGAAGGTCACCAAGGCCGTCGAAGACGCCCTCAAGGACGGAACGACGGACCAGTACCAGCTGCAGCAGGTCGTACGCCGCACGGTGGGACGCTGGGCGTCCTCGAAGCTGCGTCGCAAGCCGATGATCGTCCCCATGGTCGTCATCGTCTGAGTTCGTTCGACCACGCACATACAGTTCGCCCGCGGTAGCCCTCACAGGAGGGTCCACCGCGGGCGAAGTGCATCTCAGGGCCCGGCCGGAGGTCGTCGCCTCAGTCCTCGACTGCCTTCTCCTTGGGTCGTGGCGTCTCGGCCACGAGTTCCTTGCCAGGTGACTTCCGGGCGAGGACGACGGCAACGATGAGTCCCACAAGGACTGCACCGAAGACGATCGTTCCCGAATTGAACCCGAGTCCGTTGATGCCGATGAAGGCCAGAGCACCGGCGGTCAGGGAGTAGACGAGCATCGGAATGGAGGTGCGCCTGATGAGCTCTCCTTCACGCCCGACCAGACCGACCGTCGCCGAGGCGGCGACGACATTGTGGACGGCGACCATGTTTCCGGCCGCTCCGCCCACGGCCTGCGCGGCGACGACCGTTTCGGGACTGGCAGCCCCGATCGCCGATCCGGTGGAGAACTGGAACTGCGAGAACATGATGTTCGAGACCGTGTTCGAACCGGCGACGAAGGCGCCCAGGGCACCGACGAACGGAGCCAACAGCGGCCAGCCGCTGCCGACGGTACTCGCGGCCGCCTCGGCGAGGGTCACCGGCATCGAGTCCAAACCGGAGGCGTTGTAGTCGCTGCCGGAGTTGATGAACACGCGCACCAAGGGCAGTGAACACAGCAGCGCCACGGCGGCGCCGGCGATCTGCGAACCCGCGATCTTCCACGAACCGGCGATCTGCGAACCGGTCATCCGGTGGATGAGATAGGTGCAGAGGCAGGCGATGACGAAGATGAAGCCCGGGGACCACAGGAGGTCCATATCCGAACTGATCGCGGTGCCGAAGATCTCCTTGACCTTGATGACGGCAGGCCCGGTGAGGAATTCCTTGACCGGGGGCACGTTGCGAGTGAAGAGCAGGAGCGCGACGACGATGAGGTAGGGCGACCACGCGCGGATCATCGACATCTTCTTCGTCAGCTCCGCTGCCTCATCGGCCGGGTCCACGGTGCCCATCCAGTGTTTGGGCCACATCTCACGCGGGGCGAAGTCCCAGGTCTTCTTCGGCATGAGGAATCCGGCTTTGCTGGCCGAGACCACGATCGCCAAACCGACGAGGCCGCCGATGAGCGAGGGGAATTCAGGCCCGAGCAGGTTGGCCACGAGGAGGTAGGGCACGATCATGGCCAGGGCCGAGAAGATAGCGAACGGCGCGATCGCCAGACCGTCGGCGAAGCGCCTGTTGCGGCCGAAGAATCCGGTCATCAGGCAGGACAGCAGAAGCGGGATGAGGATTCCGCAGATGCCGTGCATGAGGGCGACCTGGGCGGCAGTGTGGGCGATGAATTCGGATTGGCTGAGACCGAGTTCGGACGCTCTTGCCGCGACATCGGCAGACATGCTGCCGTCTTCCTTCGACAGCCCGGTGCCGATTCCGACGATCATGGGTGTTCCCACAGCACCGAAGCTCACCGGTGTGGACTGGATGATGAGACCGGCGAGGACCGCTGCGATGGCGGGGAAGCCGAGGGCGAGCAGCAGCGGTGCAACCACTGCGGCGGGTGTGCCGAAGCCGGCTGCGCCTTCGATGAAGGAACCGAAGAGCCAGGCGATGATGATGACCTGGACACGTCGATCCGGAGAGATCGAGACGAAGCCGGCGCGAATCGTCTGGATTGCTCCCGATCGTGTGACGGTGGCCAGGAGCAGGAGGGCGCCGAAGACGATCCACAGCAGCCCGATCGCGGTGAGCAGGCCTTGGACCACCGAAGCGCTGATCGTCACCCAGTCGATCTGCCACGCGAAGTTCGCGACGAGTGCGGCAGCGACCAGGCCGATCGGCATGGCATATTTCGCGGGCCAGCGAAACCCGATGAGCAGGATTCCTGCCAGGAGGATGGGGGCGAGCGCAAGAAGCGCCGCGACAGCGAGGTTGTCCATCGTGAATCCGATCCGCGGCATCGTTGCCGCTTGGTCGAGGAGTCCGCCCATCTCTGATCGGTTGATCAGCAGACGATGTGGTGCCGACTCCGCAAACGAAGTACCTGGGTTCATCATGCCTGGTGGATTGTTGTACCGTCAAGGGAATCCTGCGTCTCACCTCGAGGGAAGCGTTTGACGAGATGTGCATCACCTCCTATTCTTTTCGGTGTGTGAACAATAGATTTCACGATGTGAAAGTTTCGCAGGCTAAACCCCGTTGCCAGCGACAAGCGATGCACTAGTGAATGTGCCGACTAAGGAGAACGACCGATGACTGCTCATATTGAGAATCTGGACATTCCAGCAGGCATGGAGATCACCGGCGAACTGCCGGACGGGGCAGAGAAGGTGCTCACCCCGAAGGCCCTCGAACTCATCGTCGAGCTGAACCGGAAGTTCAATGGGGACCGCCTCGAACGGCTGGAGGCCCGCAAGGAGCGCCAGGCTCAGATTGCCGCCGGCGCCGACCTCGACTTCCTCCCCGAGACCGCCGAGATCCGCAATGATCCCAGCTGGCAGGTCGCACCGCCGGCACCGGGCCTCGAGGACCGGCGCGTGGAGATGACCGGGCCGACGTACAAGAAGATGACGATCAATGCCCTGAACTCCGGGGCCAAGGTGTGGCTGGCCGACCAGGAGGATGCGAACACCCCGGAGTGGGGCTCGGTCATCGGCGGACAGGTCAACCTGCTTGACTCGTTGAACCGTGAGATCGACTTCACCTCACCTGAGGGCAAGTCCTACACCCTGGCTCCCGACGAGGAGCTGCCGACCATCGTCGTCCGCCCCCGCGGCTGGCACATGCCAGAGAAGCACATCCTCGTCGACGGTGAGGAGTCCTCGGGTTCCCTCGTGGATTTCGCGCTCTACTTCGCCACCGCCGGGCAGCTCCAGATCGAGAAGGGCAAGGGCCCCTACTTCTACCTGCCGAAGATGGAGTCCCACCTCGAGGCGCGCCTGTGGAACCAGGTCTTCGACCATGCCGAGGACTCCTTCGACCTGGCGCGGGGCACCATCCGTGCCACCGTGCTCATCGAAACCTACCCCGCGGCCTTCGAGATGGAGGAGATCCTCTACGAACTGCGTGAGCACTCCTCGGGACTCAACGCCGGCCGCTGGGACTACATCTTCTCCGTAATCAAGAACTTCCGCGCCCGCGGCTCCGACTTCCTGCTGCCCGACCGCTCGGATGTCACGATGACGGTGCCGTTCATGCGCGCCTACACCGAGCTCCTCGTGCACACCTGCCACAAGCGCGGCGCACACGCGATCGGCGGCATGTCCGCCTTCGTTCCCTCGAAGGATCCTGACGAGAACGAAGCCGCTTTCAACAAGGTCCGCGAGGACAAGTCCCGCGAGGCCGGCAAGGGCTTCGACGGTTCCTGGGTGGCTCACCCCGGCATGGTCGCCCTGTGCAAGGAGGTCTTCACCGAGACGCTGGGAGACAACGCGAACCAGATTGAGAACAAGCGCGATGACGTCTCCGTGTCCGCCGCTGAGCTCCTCGACGTGAAGTCGACCCCGGGGTCGAGCACGGAGAAGGGTCTGCGGACCAATGTCTCAGTGGGCATCCAGTACCTGCGCGCCTGGCTCGAAGGCAATGGTGCTGTGGCCATCAACGGACTCATGGAGGACGCCGCGACCGCGGAGATCTCACGCTCCCAGGTCTGGCAGTGGATGGACGCGGGAGTCGAACTCGACACCGGAGTCACCGTCACCGCTGATTTCGTGCGCCAGGTCGTGACCGAAGAGGTTGCGAAGCTCCCGGGCGAGGAGTCGGACTGGAAGGATGCCACTGACACGTTCCTGTCCGTGGCCGTCGCCGATGAGTACGTCGACTTCCTGACACTGCCGGCCTACGCCCGCATGCCCTGAGCCCGCATGCCCTGAGCCCGCATGGTCCTGAGCCTGCACGGTTCAGGAGTCTCACCACGTAAGAACGCCGTCGAAAATGTGTCTAAGTCCACATTTTCGGCGGCGTTCTTCGCTAAGCTCGACATCATTGACGCAGGGAAGCGGGAGTGGGCATGAGCAGAATCGACTCGGTTCTCACACGGATCGAACCACATTTGCCACCAAAGGCGATCGTCACCGACGAGAACGAACGCAAAACGTATGAGTGCGACGGTCTGGCCGTGCACAGAACCGTCCCAGCGCTGGTCATCCGCGTCACCTCCACCGCCGAGGTGGCCCTGACCGTGCGTGCCTGCCATGAGTTCGACGTCCCCTTCGTCGCCCGCGGTTCGGGCACCGGGCTCTCCGGTGGGGCCCAACCGCACGCAGAGGGTGTGCTCATCGTCATGTCGACGATGCGAGACATCCTCGACATCGACCCGCTGGCCCAGCGCGCGATCGTGCAGCCAGGGGTCATCAACCTCACGCTCTCCGATGAGGCCAACCCGCACGGCTACTACTTCGCCCCGGACCCCTCGAGTCAGAGCGTGTGCTCGATCGGCGGGAATGTCGCTGAGAACTCCGGCGGTGCCCACTGCCTGAAATACGGGTTCACCACCAATCACGTCACCGGTCTCACCCTCGTCACCGCCCAGGGTGACATCGTCGAGATCGGGGGACAGGCTCCCGAATACCCCGGCTACGACCTCCTCGGCGTGCTCTGCGGATCCGAAGGGACTCTTGGCATCGTCACCGAGGTGACCGTGCGGCTGACCCGGCTGCCCGAAGCCGTGGAGACGCTGCTCATCGGGTTCGAGTCGACCGATGCGGCGGGGGAGGCGGTCAGTGACATCATCTCTGCGGGAATCATGCCCGCCGCCATCGAGATGATGGACGCGCTGGCCATCGAGGCCGCAGAGAAGGCCGTGGCCTGCAACTATCCCGACGGTGCCGGTGCCGTCCTCGTCGTCGAACTCGATGGGCCGGCCATTGACGTCGATCTCGAGCGGGAGACGGTCATCGCCCGGGCGAAGGACCACGGTGCTGGTGAGGTTCGCGTCGCCGTCGACGATGTCGAACGCGGTCTGATCTGGAAGGGCCGGAAATCGGCCTTCGCTGCCGTCGGCCGGATCAGCCCCGACTACATCGTCCAGGACGGAGTGATCCCACGGTCTCGGCTCGGGCCCGTGCTGGCTTCGATCTCGACGATCGCGGAGGAATGCGGCGTGCGAGTCGCCAACGTTTTCCACGCCGGAGACGGCAATCTGCATCCGCTTGTGCTCTTCGACGGCAGTGTCGAGGGCCAGACCGAATTGGCGGAGACCGCCTCGGGTCGGATCCTCGACCTGTGCCTGAGTGAAGGTGGTTCGATCACCGGGGAGCATGGGGTCGGATCCGACAAAGCCAAATTCATGCCGCGCATGTTCACGCATGAGGACTTGGACACGATGCAGATTCTGCGCTGCGCGTTCGACCCGGACTATCTGTCCAACCCGGGAAAGATCTTCCCGACACCACGGCTGTGCGGGGAACCGCCTCGGCGAACTTCGGGGGAGCACCCACTCCAAGCAGCAGGAAAGGCGGAGCTGTTTTGACGCAGGAACTTCCCAGGATCGCCCGACCAGACAGTGTCGAAGAACTGTCCGAACTCGTCTCCCGCGCGCACCGCGACTCACGCACCATCGCCGTCTTCGGTGGTGGGACCGCGCTCGATGATCACCCGCCGGGGCACACCCCTGGCCTCCTCATCGACATGGGCGGGCTCAACCAGGTCACCGAACACTCTCCCGGCGACCTCATCGTCGTGGCCGAGGCAGGAACCACGATCTCCGAACTGAACCGTGTCGCCGACACCGGAGACCAGGAGCTCCTCCCGGACTTTCCTGCCGATCGCACCGACTCCGGCTCAACCTTGGGCGGAGCCATCGCCACCCGCGCCGTGGGCCCGCGGCGCATCGGCCGCCTGCCGCTGCGTGAGGTCGTCCTCGGGGTCACCGTCGTCCTCGCCGACGGCACGATCGCGAAGGCCGGAGGCAAGGTCGTGAAGAACGTCGCGGGCTACGACCTCGCCAAGCTCATGACCGGGTCCTGGGGGACGTTGGGGATCATCACCAGCGCCGCACTCCGGCTGTACCCGAAACCCCAGGCCCAGGGATTCGTCGAGATCCCGGGCGCCGATTCCGCCCTCTGGGCCATCGGCTCCCAGGTGGCTCCGGCGGCCGTCGAGATCAACCGTTCACCGGGTGAGCAGGCCTCGACCGTGGTCATGGTCGACGGACTCCCGGAATCGGTCGAGTCCCGAACCGGCACCATCGTCGACACCTTCCCCGGGGCGGCGCACAGTGTCCGCCCCAGCTGGTGGTCACGGCGAGCCCAGGCACCGGTGACCATCCGGACTGCAGTCTCACCGGCACTGGTCCCGCAGCTGGTTGCCGAAATCTCGCGCCTCGAAGACGCCATCGGCCATCCGATCCAACTGCGCGGGTCCGCCATGGGGGTCTTCGATCTTGGCATCGGTGCCCTTGACTCGGATCCCACGATCGCGACCCGAGTGGTTCTCGAACACCTGCGCTCATGGGGCCAGAAGCAGCTGAGCGCGACCGTTCTGTGTGCCCCCGCCTCGGTGTGGGGCGACGTCGATGCCTGGGGTGACATCCCCGGGTTCGGCCTCATGGCCACCATCAAGGACCGGTTCGATCCCGACGGTCTGCTCTCACCCGGACGTGGAATAGGAGGACTGTGATGTCATGCGATTGCGGTGGCGCAGGAGGCTGCCAGGGCGGCGGAACGCCAAGCGAAGGGACCGGGCCGACATCTCTGGAGGCGACGATGGCCACCGCGGGTCATGCCACGATGGAAATGGCGCCGCCGACCTTGGACCATTCGGCCTTCGATGTCTTCAACCCGCCGGATCCGAGCCTCATCGCCGACTGCGTCCACTGCGGCTTCTGCCTTCCCGCCTGTCCCACCTACCAACTGTGGGGAAACGAGGAGGACTCACCGCGCGGACGCATCTACCTCATGCAGGAGGGTCTGGAGAACGGGCCGATGAGCGCATCCATGGTCGAACACTTCGACGCCTGCCTGGGCTGCATGGCCTGTGTCACCGCCTGCCCGTCGGGAGTTCAGTACGACAAGCTCATCGAAGCCACCCGCGGACAGGTCGAGCGCAACGGAAAAGAGCATCGCAGCCGCGCCGAGGTGGCGCTGCGGGCCGCGATCTTCCAACTGTTCCCATACCCGGGCCGTCTGGCCACCCTGCTGGCACCGCTCAAGGCCTACCAGCGGACGGGACTGTCCTCGCTCATCCGCAAGTCCAAGATCCTCGAGAAGCTCTCACCGACCCTGGCCACGATGGAGGCCATCGCACCGCCGGTGACCAAGCGAGTCACCATTCCAGCGTCGAACCCGCCACGCAGCGCCGAAGGCGACAGCCTGCCGGTCAGGTCGCGAGTGGGGATGCTGCTGGGATGTGTGCAGCGAACCTTCTACCCCCAGGTCAACGCCGCGACGGTGCGCGTGCTCAATATGGAAGGCTGCGAGGTCGTGGTGCCCCAGTCACAGGGATGCTGCGGTGCTCTGTCGGTCCACGCCGGGCGCAGTGAGGAGGGTGAGGACTTCGCACGAAAAATCGTGGACACTTTCACCCTCGCCGAGGTCGACTATCTGGTCGTCAACTCCGCTGGCTGCGGATCGACGATGAAGGAGTACGCCGACATCCTTGCCGATGATCCCGCCTATGCCGAGCGCGCAAAGGTGTTGGCGGACAAGGTCAGAGACGTGACCGAGATCCTCGTCGAACTCGGACCCAGTGCTCCTCGGCATCCGGTGGCCAACGGTGGGCTGCGCGTGGCCTACCACGACGCCTGCCACCTTTCCCATGCCCAAGGAGTGCGCAATCCGCCACGTGAACTGCTGGGTCAGATCCCCGGGGTGGAGCTGGCTGCGATCAAGGACGCCGACACCTGCTGCGGCTCGGCCGGCATCTACAATCTGGTGCGCCCGGAGGCAGCCCGCGAGCTGGGGGACAAGAAGGCCACGAACATCGCCGCCACCGGAGCCGACATCGTCGTCACCGGCAACCCGGGTTGTCTGCTGCAGGTCACTGATGCACTCCGCAGGCGGGGAGAGGCGACCCTGCCGAGCGCACACACGATCGAACTCCTCGATGCCTCACTCACCGGTGCGGGTGCCGAGCTGCTGCTGGCCAGGTGAGGTTGCGGCAGAAGGTGTCGTGGCCCATGCCCGACGTCATTGCCGCCTCGGCGCCTTTTGCGCATTTCGCTCATGCCTGGATAGTGTGAGCCGGTGCCACGCCCGACCCGATCGTTCTCCCGCCGTGTGCTGCTCAGTCAGCTCGCGGTCATCGTGGTGACTCTGGCGCTGGTGACGGGGGTCTTCGCCTGGATGGGTGCCCGCTCGGTCACCGAGGTCACCGAGACCAAGGCTCTGGCGACAGCACGTACGCTGGCGATCGATCCTGAGGTGAGGAAGGGCGCCACCCAGGCCTCGGCCGAACCTGCGGGGGAGGCCGACGATGCGATCACCTCTGCGCTGCTTGAGATCACCGGCAACCTGCGCAGCTCCTCGGGCATTGAGTTCGCGGTCATCACCGACGACCGGGGCATCCGCCTGACCCACCCGAACCGGGACAACATCGGCAGACGGGTATCCACCTCCCCGGATGAGGCACTGGCCGGCAGAGAGTCCGTGACGCATGAGAGAGGCACTCTGGGAGAGACGGTGCGCGCCAAGGTGCCGATCTATTCCGCCGCTGATGACGAGACCGTCGTCGGGGAGGTCTCCGTGGGCATCCACGCTTCGGTGCTCGACGCGGACCTGCGACGTGAATTCCTCGCCCTCGGCTCTGTCGCCGTCTTCGCCCTGGTCATCGGTGTGATCGCCTCGCTCGCTCTGGGACGCAGGCTGCGCCGCGAGACTCTGGGCGTGGGTCCCGAGGAGCTGGCGGAGATGGCACGTGATCAGGGTGCGGTCCTCCGCGGCCTCGACGACGGTGTTCTGGCCTTCAGCTCCTCCGGAGTCCCGACCCTGAGCAACTCCACGGCGGAGCAGCTGCTGGGGATCGCCCATGTCGATACCGGCAGGGACACGACGGTTTCGGTGCCGGAGGACACCTCGACCAGCTCACGCGCGGATGTGCCCGAGGTGATCCGCAGCATGATGCTTCAGGCCCCCGATCACGGTGCCCTCCGGCGGCGAGTCAACGTCGGCGATCGGATCCTGTTGGCCACCGCTGTTCGTGTGAGTCGTGATGGAGTCTCGGTCGGCGGAGTCGTCACCCTGCGCGATGAGACCCAGGTGCTGACCATGGCACGACAGCTCGAATCGGTGACGTCGATGGCGCGTGCCCTGCGCACCCAGCGCCACGAATTCGCCAACCGTCTGCACACGGTCCTCGGCCTCGTCGATACGGGGGCCACCGAGGAGGCACGGAACTACCTGGCCACAATTCTGCGGACCGGACCGATCGCGACGCCCGTCGAAGGCATCGAGGTGATCACCGACCCATATCTTTCTGCCCTGCTCGAAGCGAAGGGGACCACCGCCGCCGAGGTGGGTGTGGCCCTTGCCGTCACCGCGGATTCCCTGGTGCTGGGCCGGGTGAAGGAGCCCGAGGACGTCACACTCATCCTCGGCAACCTCATCGACAATGCGGTGCGTGCAGTGGTGATGAATGCAAGCGGCAGCGGTGCTGAGAGTGCCGCTCGGACCGACGAGGTGTTCGGCAGAGTCGAGGTGACGCTGCTGGGTTCGGGTCCGGAGCTGCATGCCGTTGTCACAGACTCCGGTGGGGGAGTGGAGGATGAGGATGCGCCGTCCGTCTTCGACGAGGGGATCAGCAGCGCCGATGGCCTCGATCCCGAGCATGGCCATGGCCCGGAGCATGGCCACGGCATCGGCCTGGTTCTGTGCCGAAGGACTGCACGGCGACACGGCGGCAGGGTGTGGCTGCTGGCAGGTCACGATCCTCAGCTCGGCGGTGCCGGCTTCGCCATGCGCCTGCCCGATGTGCTCAGCGACGACGCGGACGACAAGGAGAGATGATGGTCAACGTTCTGGTTCTCGACGACGACTTCTATGTGGGGCAGATCCACTGCCGGTACGTCAACGAGGTTGCGGGATTCCACGCTCTGGAACCGGTCAGAGATCTCCGCACCGCACGCACGATCATCGCCGAAGAAGACGTGGACCTGTTGTTGGTCGACTACGTTCTGCCCGAAGGCAATGGTGTTGACCTGATTCGTGAGAGTGATGTCGATGCCATCGTGCTTTCGGCGGTGGCCGATCCCGACGTGGTGCGCTCGGCTCTGCGGGCGGGAGCGATGACCTATATTCTCAAACCCTTCGCTGCGAAGGAGCTGCAGGACTTCCTTCGGCGCTATGCCCGCTTCCGGCGTTACTGGGAACGCGAGAAGGTGAGCCAGCCGGAACTCGAACGTCAGCTGCGCAGTCTGCATGACGTCTCTTCGCCCGGGAGCGCCCCGGCCCGGGGATCGGGCTCGTCGACCAGCGGTCGGATCCTTGAGGCGCTTCAAGGTGCGGATCGTGCGCTGACGGCCACGGAGGTCTCCGATGTCGTCGGCGCCTCCCGCGCGACAGCTCAGCGCCACCTGGCCAGGCTGGCCGAGTCCCGAGCCGTCACCGTCTCACTCCAGTACGGAAGCACCGGCCGGCCCGAACACCTCTATGGGGTGGGCTGAACCCACGATGCTCGTGGTGGTCTCAGGTATTGGTTGCCGATCTCACCATTGTCTTCAGCCCGACACGCCCTCGTGAACTGGCCCTCGCCGGTCCGTTCGGCGCGCCGAACCCTGCGGATTTACTGGGCAGGCGCGCAAAATCACCCTAAGATGAGAAGCATGGCGACCAGAACGACTTCCCCCGCTTCTGGTACCGGAAAAGGCTCAGCGCGCAAAACTGCTGGTCGGACCGGGCAAGCGGGGACCAAGGACCCCGGGACAAACGTTGTCACCGGTGCGTGGAGGGGAGTGTCCCACATGGCCGGAAACCGTGCGCGAAAGATCCTCAGTGACGAACCGAGTGATTCACCGACGAAGCGAGACGGCACTGCCTTCTTCCTGATCGGTCTCTCCATCGTCATTGCGGCCTTCGAATGGTGGAACATTCCCGGTGCGATCAGCGAAGCCGTCCGAGGCGTCGTCGAAGGCACCTTCGGCCGAGTGGCCCTGGCCCTGCCGGTGATCTTCACCGGCTATGCGATCCGACTGTTCCTCAAAGGTGACGACAACAGGGGCAACAACCGGATCCTCATCGGCATCATCTTCTTGCTTCTCTCCGCCTCGAGCCTGGCCCACATCGCCGCAGGCAACCCAACATTCACCAACTCCAGTGAGGCCATGGCCAACGGCGGCGGCGCGCTCGGATTCGTCATCTCTTCGCCCCTCGTCGTGGCGACCACCAACTATGTGGCGGTGCCGCTGCTGATCCTGCTCGGACTCTTCTCGGTCCTGGTCATCACCGCGACACCAGTGCGATCGATTCCCCAACGTCTGACAGCCCTCTACCTGCGTCTGACCGGGGGAGCGCGCCCGGAGAAGTCCGCCGAGGTGGACGCCGACGGCAACCGGACCGACCTGGTCGCCGACAATGCGCGCACCTCCACCCTCAAGCCCGTCATGGGGACCAAGCGTCGGAGCCGGAAGAAGAAGACCGAGGTCCCCGATGCCGATGCACCGATCTCGGCCGACGATGACACTGCGACCAAGGCCTACGACAAGGCCTACATCCACGAAGACGACGTCAGCGACGAAGATGCTGACACCACGGTCATCGAGCGGCCGCAGTTCAAGCCCGGTGAACGTCGCCCGACGAAGGCTGAGCGTGAAACTGCCGCGCTGAAGAAGACCATCGGCATGGACGATGACGCTGCCATGGTGGCGAACAAGACCACGCCAGGCGACACCTCGGCGCCGGTGCCGTTGACGAACAACCCGGCACCCCCACCCACGGAACAGCTGCCCGAACGCGTCGAGCAGCTCACCCTGGCCGGCGACGTCACCTACACCCTGCCGGCATCGGACAACCTCCTGCCCGGACCTCCTGCGAAGGAGCGGTCCGAGGCCAACGACCGCGTCGTCGAAGCACTGCGCGACGTTCTCGAGCAGTTCAAGATCGACGCGGCGGTCACCGGATTCTCCCGCGGCCCCACGGTCACCCGCTACGAGGTCGAACTCGGCGCGGGCACCAAGGTCGAGAAGGTCACGGCGCTGTCGAAGAACATCGCCTACGCGGTGGCCAGCGCCGATGTCCGTATCCTCTCGCCGATTCCCGGCAAGAAGGCGATCGGCATCGAGATCCCCAACTCCGACCGTGAGAACGTCGCCCTCGGCGATGTGCTGCGCTCGAAGGCCGCCCGCAAGACCGAGAACTCACTGGTCATGGGCGTGGGCAAGGACGTCGAAGGCGGCTTCGTCGTCGCCGACCTGTCGAAGATGCCTCACCTGCTTGTCGCCGGTGCCACCGGTGCCGGTAAGTCGAGCTTCGTGAACTCCATGATCACCTCGATCATGATGCGTGCGACCCCCGACGAGGTGCGCATGATCCTCGTCGACCCCAAGCGCGTGGAGCTCACGATCTACGAGGGCATCCCACACCTCATCACCCCGATCATCACGAACCCCAAGAAGGCCGCCGAGGCGCTCGAATGGGTCGTGCGCGAAATGGACGCTCGCTACGACGACCTCGCGAACTTCGGGTTCAAACACATCAACGAATTCAACAAGGCCGTCCGAGAGGGCCGCGTCGAAGTTCCCGCAGGATCGGAACGGGTGCTCCAGCCCTACCCCTACCTGCTGGTCGTCGTCGACGAGCTCGCCGACCTGATGATGGTCGCCCCACGCGACGTCGAAGCCTCGATTCAGCGCATCACCCAGCTGGCGCGTGCGGCCGGCATCCACCTGGTCCTGGCCACACAGCGACCCAGCGTCGACGTCGTCACCGGCCTCATCAAGGCCAACGTGCCCTCACGTCTGGCATTCGCGACCTCATCCCTGGCTGACTCCCGCGTCGTGCTCGACCAGCCAGGTGCGGAGAAGCTCATCGGACAGGGCGACGCACTGTTCCTGCCCATGGGTGCCGCCAAGCCGATGCGTGTCCAGGGTGCCTGGGTCAATGAGTCGGAGATCGAAAAGGTCGTCAACCATGTCAAGGGCGAACTCAAACCGAACTACCGTGAAGACGTTGCGGTCGAGAAGCCGACGAAGCAGATCGACGAGGAGATCGGCGACGACCTCGAACTGCTGCTTCAGGCGGCCGAGCAGGTTGTGACCACACAGTTCGGCTCGACCTCGATGCTGCAGCGCAAACTGCGCGTCGGCTTCGCCAAGGCCGGGCGCCTCATGGACCTCATGGAATCACGCGGAATCGTCGGACCCTCCGAGGGGTCGAAGGCCCGCGACGTCCTCGTCCGGCCCGAGGATCTGCCGGGAACACTGGCGATTATCAAGGGCGAGACCCCTCCGGATGAGGAACCGAACCCGGCGACAGGCGGCGACGGCGGTGCGGACGGCGACGGCTCCGGCTACGGCTCTGGTGCGAGCAACCGAACGCATGGTGCGAACGGGCAGTCGGCGGCCGCAGACTACGACGAGAAATTCGACGACTTCGGAGACTCGGGGGCGAGCTCACCGGCGGCGTCATCAGGTTCCGGTGCCAACGATCGTTACGCGACAGGAGTCGGACATGCCGGCGACCTGCATGTCGGCGAGGTCGACCCCGAGACAGGATTGGAAGTCGTCGAGACCAGCGGTGAGGACGCTTGGTCACTGACAGGTCGCTGAAACGAGCGGTCGGCTCCACACCATTCACATGTCACTCCGATAGGGTTAGTCTGTGAATGATCGACCAGAGAACAGCGCCCCGGGACACGCACCGGCAGAGCCCAGCCCGTGGAATGTTCCCAATGCCCTGACCGTACTGCGGATCCTGCTCGTACCCGTCTTCCTCGTCCTTCTCCTGGCCGATGCAGGCCAGGACACGAGCATGCGGTGGTGGGCGCTGGTCGTCTTCCTGCTGGCGATGGCCACTGACAAGATCGACGGAGATCTGGCACGCAAATACAACCTCGTCACGAACTTCGGCAAGATCGCCGACCCGATCGCCGACAAATCTCTCATGGCGGCGGCACTCATCGGCCTGGCCGCGATCGCGGAGATTCCCTGGTGGGTTCCCATCATCATCCTCATCCGGGAACTGGGCATCACCGTGCTGCGCTTCTTCATGATCCGCATCGCCGTCATGCCCGCGTCCAGAGGCGGCAAGATCAAAACGGTGCTCCAGACCGTCGCCATCGGACTCTTCCTCCTGCTGCGCCCCGTGGCGCAATTCGTACCCGAGGGCGTGACATTCGCCTTGTTGATCCTGGCCTGGCTGGTCATGGTCGCGGCGATCGTCGTGACCGTCGTGACTGGAATCGACTACTGTCTCCAAGCCGCGAAACTCGCCAAGGACTCACGTGGGGGCAACGCGGCTGCAGGCGATGATCCCGCCGGTACGAACCCGAAGTGAGCCTGTGAACGACACCGAGCTCTTCTCCCGAAGTCAGCACCTCATCGCCACTTGTACGCAGGTGGGACTCTCGGTCGCTGCGGCGGAATCGCTGACCGGCGGCCGTTTCGTGGCAACGCTCGTCGACGTCCCGGGCGCCTCCGCTGTGGTGCGCGGCGGACTCATCACCTATGCCACCGACCTCAAGGCGAGTCTGGCCGGGGTCGACGCCGATCAACTCGAAGACAAAGGCCCCATTGATGAGGTTGTCGCCGCGCAGATGGCGGCCGGCGCAGCCAGAGAGTGTGTCGCCGACATCGGTGTCGCCTGCACTGGTGTAGCCGGGCCCGAACCGCAGGATGGCAAGCCGGTCGGACTCGTCTACACTGCCATCGCCTTCGCCGGAAAGGCACAGGTCAGCGAGCATCATTTCGCCGGGGGCCGAGACACGGTTCGCAGCCTGACAGTTGCGGCCATGGTGGCAGATCTCGATGACTTCGTCACGCAATTGGCGTTCGGGCCGGCGGCGGACGCCCACGACCGATCATGATCGCGCAGTCGTGGAATAAGTTCAGCCTCGGCGCAGTTGAACAGGTAATGGCACTTGGACGAATATGCACCAGTACCTTCGAATGGACTGGCAAAACCATCAGGTCACGCACCCAGGTTGGCGCTCGGCAGCGACCGGGCTGTAAAGTCGAGTACATCATCAGGACTGCTCGCGGAGACAAGGGGAGGGACGCACAATGTTACTGAGAGTTGAAATCGGTGACGCACTGCGTTCCGTTCGTCGGCGCCAGGGGCGGACCCTGCGCGATGTCTCCACAGGAGCCAGCGTATCGCTGGGGTACCTCAGCGAGATCGAACGCGGACAGAAGGAAGCCTCCTCGGAGCTCCTCTCCGCGATCTGTGAAGCTCTCGACCTGCCGTTGTCGGCTCTGCTGTCATCGGTCTCCGGTCGTTTCGCACTCGAAGAGGGCGTCGAAATCCCCGACACCATTCCACAGGAACTCTCCGATACGATCCTCGGTCGCCCCGGCGGATACCCGGTGCCACGACTGGCAGCCAAACCGTAATGCGTCACACCCTCTACTGGGTCCTGATGAATGAGGAATTCGGGGAGGCTCGTGCTGCATCGCTGCACACCGACCTTGCGCTCAGCAGCCTGGGCTCCCGAACCGCCGAAGAGGCGTTCCGCGCAGGCATCGAACCCCGCGACATCTGGATTGCAGTATGTGATGCCTCGGGCGTGCCCGAATCACACCGGTTGGGTAAAGAAAAACCGCGCTCACGTCCCTTCTAGGGCAGTCCTTCCCGGACTGTCTGTCGTCTCAGACATCCTGCCTCGTGCTGACTCACTCCCTGGCCCCTGTCGTTGCGAGATCGCAGCTGCGCGGTGACGAAGCCATTGCTGATGGCGGATCGCTTGCACGAGGCAATCACTCGAACGCACAGGGATCGTCTTCCATGCGGTGGAGAAGCCTCGGATACAAAATAGTGCGACACGCTCCGACATATAGAACACTTGTTCCCATGTCGGTTATGCTGGTAATGAATCACGGGACCTGTGACCATGAGTGGCTGATTATCCACGGGGGAATTCGTTCCTCTGTTGTTATGTCAGTGCCACCTTCTAGCCTTGGTCTCAACGGGAAACGAAATTTTTAGGAGAGACCATGGCTCGTACACCGAAGAACCTGCAGATCCCAACCGGCGGAGATAAGTCGAAGGCGCTTGACGCCGCGCTGGGCCAGATCGACCGCAACTACGGCAAGGGCGCGATCATGCGTCTGGGTGAAGGGGTCCGTGAACCGATCGCCTGCATTCCCACCGGTTCCATCGCACTCGACATCGCTTTGGGCATCGGCGGCCTCCCACGCGGTCGTGTCGTCGAGATCTACGGCCCGGAATCCTCGGGTAAGACCACAGTGGCACTGCACGCTGTCGCCAATGCACAGAAGACGGGCGGAATCGCGGCATTCATCGATGCTGAGCACGCCCTTGACCCGGAATACGCGAAGAAGCTCGGCGTCGACACCGACCAGCTGCTCGTGTCTCAGCCGGACACCGGTGAGCAGGCGCTCGAGATCGCCGACATGCTCATCCGTTCCGGAGCACTCGACGTCATCGTCATCGACTCCGTCGCGGCACTTGTGCCGAAGGCCGAGATCGAAGGCGAGATGGGCGACAGCCACGTGGGTCTCCAGGCGCGACTGATGTCGCAGGCACTGCGCAAGATCGCTGGTGCACTGTCCCAGTCGAAGACCACCGCAATCTTCATCAACCAGCTGCGTGAGAAGGTCGGCGTCTTCTTCGGCTCACCAGAGACCACCTCCGGTGGTAAGGCTCTGAAGTTCTACGCCTCCGTGCGCATCGATGTGCGACGCATCGAGACTCTGAAAGAGGGCCAGGACGCGGTGGGCAACCGTACCCGCGCCAAGATCGTCAAGAACAAAATCGCTCCACCATTCAAACAGGCCGAATTCGACATCATCTACGGTCAAGGGATCTCCCGTGAAGGCAGCCTCATCGATATGGGTGTGGAGAACGGAATCGTCCGCAAATCCGGGTCCTGGTTCACCTACGACGGTGATCAGCTCGGTCAGGGCAAGGAGAATGTTCGTAACTTCCTGCGCGACAATCCGGGACTTGCGGAAGAGATCGAACTCAAGATCAAACACAAGATGGGTCTGATCAAGGTCGACGAGCCCGAACCCGAGGCCGAGGCCGAGGCCGGAGCCGACCAGGCTGAAGACACTGCAGCAGAGAGCTCGAAATCGGATGACGTCGAAGTCTCCTGACCCGATCGATCGCGACAGCGATCTCGCCGAGTCGAGACCCCGCGTGGGCGACTCGGCGAGATCATCTGCGCCGACCACAAAGCTGGCCAAACTGCGCGAGGCCATCACCGAGATCGACCAACGTCATGCCGAGGGGGAGTCCGAGTACTTCGGCGAAACCACCTCGGCCCCGGAATCTCCGGTGGCCCCGGATCTCGCATCAGCGAAGGACGTTCCCTCGTTCGCCGACGCGCTGTCGTTCGATGACGATGGTGATGGGCCGGAGGACTTCGATGCCTCCTATGCGAAGGCGAAGAAGACGGCCATGAACATGCTGGCCATGCGTGACCATGCCAGCGGCGAACTGCGGGACAAACTGCTCAAGCGCGACTTTCTGCCCGAAGCAGTCGACGAACTCATTGCCAAACTGCAGAAGTCCCGGCTCCTTGATGACGAGGAATTCGCTCACCGCTACGTGCGCGCTCACAGGGAGCGAAGAAAACTGTCTCGAACCGCTCTCAAACGAGAACTGAGCAAGAAGGGGTTGGCCGCCGAGATCGTCTCCGGCGCCGTCGAAGACGTGGACGGGGAAGATGACCTCGCCCGTCAAGTTGCCGAGAAGAAGGCCGCATCGACGCGCGGACTCGACTACGAAGTCCGCGAACGTCGAATCCTGGGGATGCTCGCCCGACGCGGATTCGCATCCTCGGTCTGTCTCAAGGTGACACGCGAAGTCCTCGACGAGGACTGAGCATCGCCGATGACAGACAACGGCTACAATAGTTCCGCCATGACTGAACTGATTGATGCACCTGCCACCACCGAGAAATCACCGCGCAGCTACGAGGTGAAGACCTACGGCTGTCAGATGAATGTCCACGACTCCGAACGGCTCTCCGGACTTCTCGACGATGCGGGCTATGTTCCTGCAAACACCGATGACCAAGCCGACGTCATCGTCTTCAACACCTGCGCGGTGCGGGAAAATGCGGACAATCGACTCTACGGAAACCTGGGTCAGCTGGCCCACGTCAAGGAACGCAACCCCGGTTTCCAGATCGCAGTCGGCGGCTGCATGGCACAGAAGGATCGGGACACGATCGTCAAGAAGGCCCCATGGGTCGACGTTGTCTTCGGCACCCACAACATGGGTTCACTGCCAGCGCTGCTCGAACGAGCCCGACACAACCAGGAAGCCCAAGTCGAGATCCTTGAGAGTCTCGACGTCTTCCCGTCGACCCTGCCCAGCCGACGCGAGTCGCAGCATTCCGGGTGGGTGTCGATCTCGGTCGGATGCAACAACTCCTGCACGTTCTGCATCGTTCCGAGCCTGCGCGGCAAGGAGAAAGACCGCAGGCCCGGCGACATCTTGGCAGAAGTCGAGGCACTCGTCGCCGATGGAGTCGTCGAAGTCACGCTTCTGGGCCAGAACGTGAACTCCTACGGCGCAGAATTCCGAGACAAGGGCGCATTCGCGAAACTGCTGCGGGCCGTAGGCAAGGTGGAGGGCATCGAGCGTGTCCGTTTCACCAGTCCGCATCCTGCTGCATTCTCCGACGACGTGATCGATGCTATGGCAGAGACACCGACCGTGATGCCGCAGCTTCACATGCCGCTGCAGTCCGGGTCCGACTCGATCCTCAAATCGATGCGCCGCTCCTACCGCACCAGCAGATTCATGCGCATCCTCGACTCCGTGCGCGAGAAGATCCCGCACGCAGCGATCACCACCGACATCATCGTCGGTTTCCCCGGGGAGACCGAAGAGGACTTCCTGGGAACCATGGACATCGTCCGACGCGCGCGTTTTTCGCAGGCCTTCACCTTCCAATACTCCATACGACCCGGCACCCCCGCCGCCACGATGGACGATCAGGTACCCAAGCACGTCGTGCAGGAACGCTTCGAGCGGTTGACTGCCCTCCAGGATGAAATCTCCTGGGAGGAGAACACAGCACAGATCGGGCGCGAGGTCGAAGTGCTCGTCACTACCAGACCGCACGATGACTCGCCACGACTCAGCGGCCGTGCCGCGGACAACAGACTCGTCCACGTCGGCATCCCCGAAGGAGCGGACATGCCGCGTCCGGGTGACTTCGTCACTGCGACCGTGACCGAGGCCAAGCCCTACTTCCTCCTGGCCGATTCGGGCTACGCAGTTCGTCCCTCATCAGCAGGCGACGCCTATGATCGTGCTCAGGCCGAGAGCTGCGGGGCACCAACACAGGGTCAGTCGAGCACCGCTTCCACGAATCTGGGCATGCCGACCATTCGCGCCCGCAGCTGAGATGCCCTCATTTGCGATCATCCCGGCAGCACCGATCCTGGTAGCCGACGTGAATCTGGCCGAGAGTGCGAGGATTTCGGAGTTGAGAGCGTCGATCGAATCCCAACTGGCAGCACGCGCGAACTGGGCCCTACCGGTGCGTGAGCTGCCTCCTTTGGCCGGCCTCGGCGGCTTGGGGATCGATCGCGGCATCGATACCCGAACAGGTGAACTGCTTGAGGGCCAGGAATGGGTTGAGGCGGTGGCCGCGCTTGACGTGCTCGACCGTGCAGCCTGCGAATCTGCCCATCCGGCCACCGGCGTGGCGCTCCTGCATGCGCATGCCACCGGAGTCCAGGTCGGACCGCTGGGCAGCAGTGAGCATCTGCTCATCCCCGTCGACCTGTCTGTCGCTGCCTCCGAAGACGCACCATTGGCCCCCGTGCCAGGTGCTGCAGAGGTTGATGAGCAGCTCGTCCAGGCAATCACCGCCGGCGATGCCCCTGCAGTGGCCGCGACGATCGCCGTCAGCGATGATGCTCACGCCGATCTTGAACTCCTCGACGCCGCGGTCACATGCATGATGGCCCAGGGGATCAGCGAGTACTCGTTCACCACCACCTTCGATGAGGCGGTTCACGACGTGCGTTCGCTGTGTGGGGCTGGGACGTACTGAGATGAGTGTGCTGTGAGCGCAGACGCACCTGTAGTCACCATTGCCGGGGCCACAGCCACCGGCAAATCGGATCTTGCCCTGAACCTTGCCGAACACCTCGGCGGGGAGATCATCAACACCGATTCCATGCAGTTTTACCGGGGCATGGATATCGGCACCGCGAAACTGCCGGTCAGCCAGCGGCGTGGGGTCCAGCATCACCTCATCGACATACTCGATGTTCGGGAGGGCGCGAACGTACAGACCTTCCAACAGCAGGCACGTGAGGCCATCGTCGATATTCGTAGCAGAGGGAAGCGACCCATCCTCGTCGGTGGATCAGGGCTTTATGTGCGAGCCGCGACCGATCGGATGGAATTCCCCGGCACCGACCCCCACGTGCGGGCACGGCTCGAGTCCGAAGTCGATGCAGACCGCTGGGGCCGACACCGGCACCTGCAGGAACTTGACCCGGCTGCAGCTGCGAAGATCACGCCCAATGACTCACGGCGCATCGTGCGTGCTCTTGAAGTCATCGAACTGACAGGCCGACCCTTCAGCGCTCAGCTGCCTGACTATCAGGCGATCGAACCGACCATCCACCTCGGACTGGCAGTCGAACGAGAGGCTCTGCACAAACGGATCGCGGCTCGCGTGGGTCTCATGTGGGAGCAGGGATGGGTTGATGAGGTCCGTTGCCTGCTCGAGCGTGGCCTTGCCGAGGGTCGAACCGCATCTCGAGCGATCGGATATGCGCAGATCCAACAGTATCTGGCCGACGAACTCGACCGAGAAGCCGCTCAGGAGCAGACGACCATCAGGACTCGCCAGTTCGCGCGCAGACAGGACACATGGTTCCGCCGGGACCCGCGAATCGTCTGGATCGACTCAACCGCCGGAGACCATGAGGCCAACACGGCCCGCGCGCTCGAGGCCATCACGGACGGCAGGCTCCTCGAGAGCTGACACCCATTGCGGGCAAGCTGAAGCCCACACTGCGAGAACTGAATGCCGACTGTGCCGCTAGGGGATCCCACGCGGATAGGATGAGTTCATGAGCTCCTCCCATGCACCATTCGCCGATATCGCAGGCACCGCCTTCACCAAGGGTCACGGCACACAGAACGACTTCGTCCTCTTGGCCGACGACGACAGCGCCTTGGAGATGCATCCCGAAACGATCGCACTCTTGGCCGATCGCAGGTCCGGTCTGGGAGCCGACGGTGTCATCCGCATCGTACGCTCGGCCAGCAGCGGGATTCCCGGGGCGCTCGACCAGGCCGAGGCCGGTGCCGAATGGTTCATGGACTACTACAACCACGACGGCAGTCTTTCTGAGATGTGCGGCAACGGAGTTCGGGTCTTCGCCCATGTGCTTGCGACGACCGGTCGCGTCGCCGCTGATGCGCGAGAGATCCTCATCGGCACACGTGACGGAATCAAGACCGTGCGCACTGTCCTCAAACCGGCACTGGGCATGCAGACCGGTGACGCGACAGCGGCCGCGTCGGCAGGACCGACGCCTCCCGGCTCCGCAGCTGATGCCTGGTACACGATCGACATGGGCGAATGGTCTCTCGATGACAGCGACGACGTTCTCGTTTCGACATCTGGCATCGAGGTGCCCCGCCCGGGCGTGCGCGTCGAGACTGGAAACCCTCACACCGTGGTCGCACTCGCAGAATCGGCTGAACTTGAGAGCGCCGAACTGCGGGACGCACCAGTCCTCGACCCCGTACCGCCACAGGGCTCGAATGTCGAATACATCGTCATGGAACCGATGCGCAGCGATGTGGCCGGGGGAGAGGGCGCACTGCGCATGCGCGTGTTCGAACGCGGCGTCGGCGAGACCCGCTCATGCGGGACAGGAGCCTGCGCCGCAGCCATTGCCGCCCACCATTGGGCCGGCCCAGCCTCGCCCCTGCAATGGCGCGTGGACGTTCCCGGCGGTCAGCTGCGCATCGGCATCACCCCGAACGAGGACGGAACACGAGGACGTGTCGCGCTGTCGGGACCCGCCGTGCTGGTGGCCAGCGGAACGATCAGCTGAGTAGCGGCGCCTGAGCCGTAAGTCGCCCGGTGTCTGAGCGTCACAGGTGCTCCAACGTGTCTCACAGCTGACGTGTCTCACAGCTGACGATAGGTGCGCCGATTCGCCGGTGAGGCTGCAGGACATGGGAATAAGAATCCCGCACCTGTGGGAGTGGTGCCGACCTTGTATCGTCTGCTTTGGCGGTTTTCAGCCGGTTTGGGCGCTATTGAGCTCTGTACCAGTCCTCCGTGCTGTCGTGGCTGACCTCTTGTCCCACTGTTTGGGTGGACTAATTTGACAAAACACTAGGGGCGCAGTAGGGGTCTGCTATGGTAAGAGCCAGGGGATGGGGCGATCCGGTTCTTGTGCCGGAGACCCTGACCCACCTCGTCTCGCACCTTTGAGGGTGTCGCCATCAGGTTGCATGCTGGTGGCAGATACTTCGCAGAGCAGGTCGGGATGGGTTCAGTCTTCGATGGTGCCCTTGGTGCACCGGAGGTGGTGAACGAGGCATGGCAACACAAACAGTCGTGGTCGGTGTCGATGGATCTGAGAACTCAAAGGAAGCCCTGCGGTGGGCTGTCGAATTCGCACACAAGTATGACTCCGTGGTGGAAGCGACCGCCGTCTGGCAGATTCCAGTGGCATATTCAAGCATGATCGCCTATCTTGAACCGGAACAGAAAGTCGCGAAACGGACCAGCGAGATGTTGGCCGAAACGGTGCGTGACGCCGTAGGTGAGGATTCCGGAGTGATCGAGAAGGTGCTTCGCGGCATTCCGGCAGAGACGCTGGTCGATCTTTCGAAGTCCGCGCAGCTGCTGGTGCTGGGCACCCGCGGTCACGGTGCCTTCGCCGGAATGCTCTTGGGCTCGGTCAGTCAGCACTGTGTGGCCCATTCCAAATGTCCCTTCGTCGTCATCCCAGACCACAAGGACAAGAAGAAGTAGGCGTGCTCTGTCCCGCAACGGCAGCGGGTCAGGAAGGATAGGTTCGGAACCGGACGGATGCAGGGTCTGATGTCATCGAAACTGGATCCACGTCGTCAGTGGAGTGTGTCATAACGTACCCGTCGCTAAACGCATGGGTTTTAAAGCACTTCAATTGCGAGACAGCATGACGGGTCATTGAGCCGGAGTTCCGCGACCGCGAGTGAATCGTTGTGAGCTTCGATCGGTGTGAACCTAAAAGTCGGACCGAAGGGGAGGAACGACTTAAGGAAGTCTCGTCTCACGCGACCTTCACCAGCCAGGAGATTGCCGGGCTGCCGGAACCTGTACAACGGCATCTCCGATGTGCAATATGTGTTGGTGTCCGCTGACGAGGACCATAAAACTGAAGATGCGCGGCAGCATCAAGCTGGGTCGATGGTTGCCGTTTCAAGCCACGCAGATACTCAACCCACACAGAGGTTTCGTCTGGGCAGCTCGTGTTGCCGGAGTTATTGTTGGATCCGATCAGTACCTTGACGGTATCGGTGGCATGGATTGGAAACTCTTCGGGTTGTTCACCGTCGCGTCCGCTGCTGGCCCAGATGTGTCTCGTAGCGCTGCTGGTCGTGGTGGAGTAGAGGCCGTCTGGGTTCCGACAGCACTGCTGCCTCGATTTGTAAGTGACGTGGTCCGCTACCGATGAGTCGCACATTTGGTGGGTTGAACATACCCAGCTCAGGGCGACTCGGCTGGAACTTCGGTATCGATCGTTGGCCGGATCAAGAATTCTTCCGATACGAGATAACCGAGCTCCAGACGATTTGAATGACCCGGACGACTGCCTGCAAGCCAGCTGGTGACTGGACACCCATATGGGGTCACGGACTTCCATTGGCAGACAAAGCTGACTGTGTCGGTTGGTCCGCTCGTCGAAGGTTCGCGCTCAGGCGCCTTTCACATGACACCAATTCGGTGCTTTCAAATATCTTGTATCCATGTGAGACGAGACATGTGGGAGTCGAACCATTTTTTCTGTGCCCTTTCAACCCAGAAAGGATGCCGCAATGCCCCCATCAGACCCGACTCGGCGCCAGCATGCGCGAGTTGCGCGCCCGACGATTAGCACCTTGGAACGCTCCAACTTCGCCCGAAACAAAGATGGAAATGCTGAAAGTTGAGTTGGCTCGGGGCCCTGTGCCTGGGCGGCGAAGCGTGATCGCGGTCTGCCGGCACGAGGCAGCCAAATCTAAACAGTGTCCGGGTTGAAATTGTTGCTTCCAAACGTGGCTTTCGATGGCAGACTGGAGAAATATGATTTGAAGGGGCGTTGCATTCGCTCGCCCTAACCCCACGCGGTGCGCGTGGTGAAGGAGGCTCAGCTCTATGGAGATGTTCCAGAACGTCTTTGACAGCGTCGACACTGTCTTCACATACGTTCTCGTCGCTGTTTTGATTCCCACCGGGTTGTACTTCACGATTCGCACGGGTGCAGTCCAGATACGGCTGCTTCCCGAAATGTTCCGCACGCTCACGCAGCCCGGGGGCCGGGATGCCGAAGGCAAGAAGAACATTTCACCGTTCCGGGCTTTCTCTATATCCGCAGCCTCGCGCGTAGGCACCGCGAATATCGCCGGTGTGGCACTTGCCATCTCCTTGGGCGGTCCCGGCGCGATGTTCTGGATGTGGTTGACCGCCATCGTCGGCGGGGCGACGGCGTTCGCCGAGTCCGCACTCGGTCAGCTCTACAAGGTCAAGGACGGCCCCAACTTCCGAGGAGGCCCGGCCTACTACATCACGCACGGGCTGAAGATGAAATGGCTCGGGTTGATCTTCGCTGTGATCGTTGCCATCACCTATGGCATCGTATTCAACACGGTGCAGTCCAACTCCATCGTCGATGCGGTCGGAGCGTCGTTCGACATCGATGGCTCCAACAACTTCATGTTCTCCGCGATCGGCGGACTGGTCATCGCCGTCGGCGCCTACGCGATCTTCGTCGGTGGTGCCAAGCGCATCTCAAATGTTTCCGCGTACCTCGTGCCGATCATGGCCGGACTGTACCTGATCGTGGGGATCATCGTCGTGGTGATGAACATCGGTGCTGTCCCCGGGATGATCGGCACCATCTTCTCCGACGCCTTCAGCATGCATTCGATCGCCGGCGGATCGATCGGTTCGATCATGCTGGTGGGCGTCCAGCGCGGGTTGTTCTCCAACGAGGCAGGCATCGGCTCTGTCCCGAACGCCGCCGCGACGGCATCCGCCTCGCACCCTGCCAAACAGGGCTTCGTGCAATCCCTGGGCGTGTACTTCGACACGATCCTTGTCTGCTCGATCACTGCTTTCATCATCCTGCTCTCCAACCCCGAATACGGCAGCTCGGCCGAAGGGGTCCAGCTGACGCAGACCGCGTTGAGCGGACAACTCGGCCAGTGGGCGATCCACTTCCTCACCTTCGCGATCTTCCTCTTCGCGTTCTCATCGATTCTGGGCAATTACTACTACGGTGAGGCCAATATCGAGCATCTGACCCGCAGCAGGGTGGCACTGCGCATCTATCAGGTGATTGTGATGGTCGCCGTGTTCGTCGGCGCGATTGCCGCCCTGGACATTGTCTGGACTGCCGCAAACATCTTCATGGCGATCATGGCGCTGATCAACCTGTTCGCCTTGCTGATGCTCTCTCCGCTCGTGTTCAGTCTGTTGAAGAACTATATGAATCAGCGCCGTGCCGGACAGGAGCCCATCTTCCGCCGTGACGATCTGCCCAGTTTCAAGCACATCAATACAGAGGTCGAAGCTTGGGACGATACGGACGAGGTCACCACGACCGCGTTCTGGGAGAGTCGCGGCAAGAATGTGCGCCAAGATCCCGTGCGGGCAGACGGCGGCACCGAGGAGGATGCCGGCGGTTCGGGCAGGCCACCACAGCAGTAGCCGGCACAGCTCGAATCAGAGGGCAGTGGAGTTGCAGACACGAAGCGAGAAGACGTGTTTGGGTCACGGGGTTGAGGTCGAACTCGCGGAGGCCGCTCCCAGGGTGGCCGACCCTCAGTCTGTGAACGCCTCGCAGAAGCTCGGGTTCAAGGAACTGGCTCAGATCGTGTGGAATTCAGAACCGAACAATGGCTCGGCGTTGATTCTCTCAGTGCCTCATCGCTTGCCGATGAGGCACTGGTCCAAGCCGGTCGACGAGACCGTCAGTCGCGGTCGACGGTGAGGACCCGGTAACCCTTCGACGATCCAGTTCGTACGACGTTGAATCCCTCACCCAGAGTTTCGATGAGCCATTTTTGGAGCGAATCCGCACCGAGGTTCTTCGAGACGACGAGATCAGCGCGCCCACCTGGAGCCAGCCGTGGCAGCCAGGTGGTCAGCAGGTCATGCAGAGCGTCCTTGCCAACCCGGATCGGCGGATTCGAACGGATCGCAGTGAACTGCATGTCGGACGGAATCTCGTCAGCGGTGACGGGACGAATCGAAGTCAGCCCGTGGCGCTGCGCATTCTTTCGAGTCGCGTCAAGGGACCGGGAGTTGACGTCGAGCGCCCACACCCGGATATCCGCCTCGGCGTCCTTGGCTCTGAGGGCTGCGTCTAAGGAGATAGGGCCCCAGCCGCACCCCAGATCAAGAATGTCGCCAGGCTCTGGCGCCGGCAGATGCCGCAGCAGGACCGCGGTTCCCAGATCCAAACGGGTGGGGGAGAAGGTCCCCGAGACGGTCTCGACCGTGACTTCCCGGCCCGCGATATCGAGTGTGAGCTCGCGTGTTTTGGCCTCGCTGCTAGGCGATTGCGTGAAATAGTGCTCTGACACTGCTCCAGTCTAGACGGCTGTGGGAGAATTGAAGGACACCTCTCTCATCTGAGAGGAAACTCTCCGCACGGCAGCAGCGCCGCCGAGAGTGGAAACGAACAAAGGAATGAATGACGTCTACTGACAAAGAACGTCGGGACGCGATGCTCGACCGCGTTCTCGCACGAGGCGCCCAGGCGTTGGGCACCAAGGAATCAAACGTCGACGACACCTCGCAGTTCGATCTGGCTGAGAGGGCGGCACTCAAACGAGTCGCTGGCCTGTCCACCGAACTCGAAGACATCACCGAGGTCGAATACCGTCAGGTTCGCCTGGAGAAGGTCGTCCTCGCAGGACTGTGGAACACGACACAGGCCGACGCCGAGAACTCGATCAGGGAACTCGCGGCACTCGCAGAGACCGCCGGATCGGAGGTCCTCGACGCCATCATCCAACGACGTGAGACGCCGGACCCCGGCACCTACCTCGGCAAGGGCAAGGCCGCCGAGCTGGCCGAGATCGTTGCCTCCGTGGGCGCTGACACCGTGATCATCGACTCCGAACTCGCACCCAGCCAACGACGCGGCCTCGAAGACGTCATCAAGGTCAAGGTCGTCGATCGTGTTGCTCTCATCCTCGACATCTTCGCTCAGCACGCGAAGTCCCGCGAGGGCAAGGCCCAGGTTGAACTGGCTCAGCTCGAATACCTTCTGCCACGCCTGCGCGGTTGGGGCGAGTCACTGTCGCGTCAGGCGGGTGGCCGAGTTGCTGGGGGCGCCGGCATCGGTTCGCGCGGCCCCGGTGAGACGAAGATCGAACTCGACCGCCGCCGGATCAGGGCCAGAATGTCGAAGCTGCGCCGACAGATCGCTGGGATGGCACCCTCGAGATCGACGAAGCGGAAGAATCGCGCGCGCAATCACATCCCTTCGGTGGCAATCGTCGGCTACACCAACGCCGGCAAGTCCTCACTGCTCAACCACCTCACCGACGCCGAGGTGATGGTGCAGAATGCGCTCTTCGCCACCCTGGATCCGACTGTCAGGCAGTCCCGGACCGCGGACGGCATCACCTTCACCTACACGGATACCGTCGGTTTCGTCCGGAACCTTCCGCACCAATTGGTCGAAGCATTCCGGTCGACATTGGAGGAGGCCTCCGATTCGGATCTGCTCCTCCACATCGTTGATGCCTCGCATCCAGATCCGCACGGTCAGATTCACGCCGTTCGGGAAGTGCTGAAAGACGTCGATACGGGAGACATCCCCGAACTCCTCGTCTTCAACAAGGCCGACATCGCCGATGAAGCAGTGGTGACAGGACTCCATGCAGAGTACCCGGAAGCACGCTTCGTCTCCGCCGTGACCACGGAAGGAATTGCCGAGCTCGTCGAAACGATCGAGGCGATGCTGCCTTCGCCGAACATCGACGTCACAGTGCTCATTCCCTATGAACGCGGCGACCTCGTGTCGAAGATCTATGCCCTGGGCATGGTCGAGCATGAAGAGCACGGTGGTGAGGGAACCGCTATGCAGGCGAAGGTTCCAGCAGACCTGGCCGCGGAACTCGCAGACTTCCGACGTCCGGACTTGGTCATCGGAGAGTGAGCAGCGTCGAAGATCTGCTCGAGTCCGCCGTAGGGGCCATCGGCGGCTCGACCAGGAAGGGTCAGACAGAGATGGCCGAGGCAGTCGCCTCATCGGTGGACAAGGGCATCCATCTGTTGGTTCAGGCAGGCACCGGCACAGGAAAGTCTTTGGCGTACCTGGTTCCTGCGGCCGAGTACTCCAGCCGGACAGGCAAGCGCGTCATCGTGTCGACGGCGACCTTGGCCCTGCAGACACAGATCATCCACAGGGATCTGCCGCGATTGTTCAAAGCGGTGAAGAAGACCCTCGACCCGCTGCCACGGGCCGCCCTGCTCAAGGGCCGGCGCAACTATGTCTGCAAACACAAACTCTCCGGCGGTTATCCCGATGAGGGTGAAGGCATGCTCTTCGACCTCGGCGCCGATGCAGAGGCCGGTCGAAAGCCGAACGACCGGTCCGGCCTGGGAGAGGAGATCCAGCGGATCCGGACGTGGGAGAAGACCACGGACACCGGCGATCGCGACGATCTGCTGCCCGGAGTCAGTGACAGGGCCTGGTCAGAGGTCTCTGTCAACGCCTTCGACTGCCTCGGTTCGAACTGCCCCCTGTACACGGAGTGCTTCGCAGAGCTGGCCCGCAATAACGCGGCCGAGGCTGACATCGTCGTGACCAACCACGCCCTGCTGGCCATCGACGCATTCGGTGAGAACACCGTGCTTCCCGAACACGATGTCATCATCATCGATGAGGCCCACGAACTCAAGGATCGGGTCACGAACGCCCTGTCCGGTCAGATCAACACAAACATGCTCTCGGCCGCCACGAGCTCCGTGCGCAAACACACCATCGTGCAGGATGGTGTTGTCGCACTGCTCGATTCTGCCGCTGCAGCACTGGAGAGGGCCCAAAGCGGTGTCAGCGAGGGCCTGATCATGAATATGAGCGAGGCGCTGTCCCTCGCGCTGGCCCAGATTCGTGACTCCACACGACAGATCATCAACGACATCGGCGGCAAGACCGAAGAGTCCGACGCCGGTCGACAGATGGCCAAGGCCCGCTGCCAGGAGATCTTCGACCTCGCCGAGCGCTTCTGCTCACCGGGTAAGAACGACGTCGTGTGGCTGTCTCGAAGCACCTTCCGCGAGCGCGAGACCACCAATCTCGTCGTCGCGCCGCTGAGCGTTGCCGGCACCATGCGGTCAGGAATCTTTGAAGATTCGACGGTGGTGGCCACCTCGGCGACTCTGTCACTGGGTGGCAACTTCGACGCGGTCGCAGCCTCGTTGGGGCTGTTCGGCCCCGACGCACCCAAATGGGACAGCCTCGACGTCGGATCACCCTTCGATTACGGCAAACAGAGCATCCTCTATGTCGCCGCCCATCTCCCGCGCCCGGGCCGCAGCGGCCTGAGCGAACAGGCACTGGATGAGCTTGAAGCACTGGTCACCGCATCTAAGGGTGGGGCGCTGGGACTGTTCTCCTCACGTGCGGCCGCGAACGCCGCAGCGGAACATCTGAGAGCGAAACTGGACATCCCGATCCTGCTCCAAGGCGATGACGGACTGCCGTCTCTCGTCTCTCAATTCACCGCAGATGACCGCGCCTGCCTGTTCGGCACCATGTCACTGTGGCAGGGAGTGGACGTACCGGGCCGGACCAATCGTCTCGTCATCATCGACAGACTTCCGTTCCCACGACCCGATGACCCTCTGATGCAGGCGAGGTCGAGAGATGCCGACGATCGGGGAGTCAACGGGTTCATGGCCGTCAGCGCCACACATGCCGCACTGCGCCTGGCCCAGGGCGCGGGCCGCCTCATCCGGTCGACCTCTGACAGGGGAGTCGTGGCGGTCCTCGACTCACGCCTGCGCTCGGCTCGATACGGCGGCTACCTGGTGAATTCGATGCCAACGATGTGGCCGACGACGGATGCGGCACTCGTGAAGTCCAGCCTGGGACGTCTGGCAGCCACCGACGACTGATTTGAGCCCGAGACGCACTGTGCCCCCGACCGTCATCGGTCGGGGGCACAGTCATCGGAACCTCAGTGGTCGAAGACCTGGGGAGAAAAGTCAGAGGCGACGGATCACTGACACGACGAGACCCATGATCTGGGCATAGGTGCCGTCGATCGGTTCATAGTCCTTGTTCTGGGGGAGCAGCCACTGGTGGCCGGCCTTGCGCTTGAGGGTCTTCACAGTCGCCTCACCATCGAGCAGGGCGGCGACGATCTGACCGTTGTCAGCGGTGTGCTGCTTGCGCACGACCACCCAGTCGTCGTGACAGATCGCGGCTTCGATCATCGAGTCACCGACGACCTTGAGCAGGAACATGTCGCCCGAGCCCACGACCTGTGTCGGCAGGGAGAAGACATCGTCGACCTCCTGCTCAGCCAAGATGGGCCCACCGGCGGCGATGCGGCCGACGACGGGGACCTGGACGGTGTTGTTGGCCAGCTCTTCGTACTTGGCCCGCTCTGCCTCTTCTTCCTCGAAGGGATTGACCACTTCGATGGCGCGCGGGCGCTTCGGGTCTCGACGGACATAGCCGAGGCGTTCGAGCTGGGATAGCTGGTGAGCCACGCTGGAGAGCGAGGCCAGCCCGGCAGCCTTGCCGATCTCGCGCATGCTCGGCGGGTAGCCGTTGGTCACGACTGCGCGTTCGATGGTCTCGAGGACCAGACGCTGTCGTGGGGTCAGACGAAAATCGCCCTCGCCGGTGGAGCCTTCCGGAATCGAGACGTCCTCGTCATCGCTGCGGGCGGCTGCGATTTCGCTGGCGACGTCCTCGTTGCGGGGACGGCCCCTCCCTCGTTTGTTCTGAACCATTGCTCGTTCCCCTTCGTTCTATTCCCGCCAGCCTCACCGCTTGATCCTCACGTCGAGAATTCTCGTGTCAGTGCCGCCTGAGATGGTTCTTTCAGATCAATCAACAACGCTGGTTCTCTCTCATTGTCGCATAAATGTTCGAGTTGGACTGGACATATGTTCGATTGGCATGTTGAATAGAACAGACGTTCTACCTATTACGGGTGGAATCGTACGAAGGAAAGAGGTTAAGCGATGTCTGCACTGAACCAGGAACTGCGTTTCACCACTCGTGGACGCCAGGCCATGCGCCTGCTTCGGACCATGGTGTGCGCTCTCGTCATCGTCGGCGGAGCATTCTTCGTCGCCACACAGTCGTTCTCGGCAGCCGCCGGAGCAGAGACTGAGGACATCGGAATCGACGCCGAGGCAGTCGTCGTCGGTGAAGGGGAGTCACTGTGGGCAGTGGCCGTGGATCTCGGGATCGACCGCGACACCCGCGATGTCGTCGCTGACATCGTCGACATCAACCACCTGTCCTCGCCTGTGGTGCACCCGGGGCAGACCTTGGATGTGCCCAAACGCTAGACTGATGCGGTGGGAAATAACGAGTCATTGCCAGTGCGTTCGGACCTAGTCGGCCTC
Organism: Brevibacterium antiquum CNRZ 918; assembly: GCF_900169145.1. Lineage (GTDB taxonomy): Bacteria > Actinomycetota > Actinomycetes > Actinomycetales > Brevibacteriaceae > Brevibacterium > Brevibacterium koreense. Next base: position 277,500 of record NZ_FXZD01000004.1, read on the forward strand.
AAGCCCTACGGCGCTCCGCATCTGGATGTGCCAGTGCAGCTGAACGTCAACGAGAACGCCTATCCGATCCCCGATGTGGTCGTCGAGAGTATGCGCGCAGCCGTCGACGGACACTTCGCCGGACTCAACCGCTATCCCGACCGTGAGTTCGAGGACCTGCGCGAGCATCTCGTCACCTATCTGCAGGGCGTCAATGACCGCGCCGGACAGTCCGTCGAGCTCAGCTCCGACATGATCTGGGCGGCAAACGGGTCGAACGAGGTCCTCTCCCATATTGTGCAGGCCTTCGGCGGACCCGGGCGCACTGTCCTCGGATTCACCCCCAGCTACTCCATGCACCCCCTGATCACAACTGGCACCGGTGCCACCTGGCAGGCCTCGGCGCGCAACGACGACTTCACGCTTGATGCGGAAACCGTCGCCGCCGAGGTGGCCGCATTGAACCCGGACATCGTCTTCCTGTGCACCCCCAACAACCCGACAGGCACCTCGATCGACCTCGACGTCATCGAAGCCGCCTACGACAACTGCTCAGGCATTGTCATCGTCGATGAGGCCTACGCCGAATTCTCCCGACCTGCACGCGCCTCTGCCATGACGCTGCTGGACGGCCGTCCCCGGTTGGTCGTGTCACGGACGATGAGTAAGGCCTTCGCCTGCGCCGGACTGCGTCTCGGTTACGCCATTGCGTCACCGGACCTCATCGATGTTCTGCGCCTCGTGCGACTGCCCTACCACCTCTCGGAAATCACGCAGGTGCTTGCGTCCACCGCTTTGGAGCACGCCGACCTCCTCCTGGAGAACGTGGACAGGCTCATCGACTCCCGCGACCGAATCTCGCAACACCTGGATGCGGCGGGGTTCACCGTCTACCCCAGCGATTCGAACTTCGTTCTCTTCGGCAGCATCGCCTCACCTCATGATCTGTGGCAGAAGCTGCTCGATCGCGGAATTCTCATCCGCGACATCGGCATCGACCATCACGCACGGGTCAATGCCGGCACGGATGAGGAAACCACCGCGTTCCTCACCGCAGTCGACGAGATATTGGCCGAGGACCCGGCCATCGTGCTGTCCGCCAACTGAGTCGACATCGCTGAGATGCGCACACCCCGACATACCGCTTCGCTTGAGTCAGAGGACAATGGTCTTCAGACGGCACTTACCCTTCCTACGAAAGGCCATCCATGAGGCAGGCACAACGCTCCCGTACGACCTCGGAATCCTCGGTCAACGTTTCCATCAACCTCGACGGAACCGGTCAGTCCGACATTTCGACGAGTGTTCCCTTCTTCGACCACATGCTCACGGCGCTGTCGAAGCACTCACTCATCGACATGGAGATCAAGGCCGACGGCGATACACACATCGACGTCCACCACACGGTTGAGGACACCTCCATCGTCCTGGGCCAGGCACTGCTCGAAGCTCTGGGCGACAAGTCCGGCATCCGCCGCTACGGTCTGGCCGCCGTGCCGTTGGATGAGGCTCTGGCTCGCTGCGTCGTCGATGTGGCCGGCCGACCTTACTTCGTGCACGAAGGTGAGCCCGAAGGCCAGCAGTACCACCTCATCGGCGGTCACTTCACCGGGTCGATGACCTCACACTCGCTTGAGTCGATCGCCTTCCACGCCGGCCTCACCGTGCACCTCGACCTGCTGCGCGGCCGGGATCCGCACCACATCGCCGAAGCAGAGTTCAAGGCCTTCGCCCGTGCTCTGCGTGAGGCAGTCGAACCCGATGAGCGCAACAACTCGGTACCCAGCACCAAGGGAGTCTTGTGAGCACCACCGTCGTCGTGACCCCGTTCGGTGTAGCCGAGCAGCTGGCCGCTGCCTGCGTGCTGTCGAACATCAAGGGAACCATCGTTCCCATCGGAGACTTCACCGGAATCGTCCTGGCCGACACCGATGTGCAGGCGGGCAACGAGGCGGCCGCAGCGATCTCCAAACTCTCGGGCAAACACGAGGTTCTCCTCCTTGCCCGCAGCGAAGAGCAGATCGATGCCGGTCATTTCCGCCACGGTGCCCGCGAATCGGATGTGCCGGCAGGGCTGGCGCTGAAGAACCTTCCAGACGTCCTCGAGCAGCTCCTGCTCGAAATCAAGTCGGCCGACGAGGTGGAGGGCAACATCCCCACCTCCTCCATGACGAAGCTGCAGGCCAGCGCCGCCACAATGTCTCCTGGCCGGGCCGCCGTGGCCCGAACTGCACTGCTGTGGATCGTCGTGGCAGTACTCGCCGGACTCATCACTGCCTTCGGCATCACCATTGGGCTCACCGGGAACACGATGGCCTGGGTCGTCGCCGTCTTCGGCGCGATCGTCCTCGGCTTCTCCCTGTGGAGGATCTACAGCGTCCTGACCAAGGGAGCAAAGCAATGAGCACGGTCGCTGTCCTTGACTACGGGGCAGGAAACGTCCGTTCAGCCGTACGCGCGGTGGAAGCAGCCGGCGCCGAGGTCGTTCTCACAGCTGACCGGTCCGCCATCGATGCCGCCGACGGTCTGCTCGTCCCCGGCGTCGGTGCCTATTCGGCCGTGATGGCCGGATTGACGCGAATCGGCGGAGACGAACTGATCCGCTCCTGGCACGAGAGCCAGCGACCTCTGCTCGGCATCTGCGTCGGGTTGCAGGTCTTCTTCGCCAGCGGAGAAGAGCACGGTGTGAAGACCGAAGGCATCGGACTCTGGCCCGGCGCCGTCACCGCGCTCGAGGCTCCGGTCGTTCCCCATATGGGATGGTCGCAGGTCAGCGCGCCGACGTCGTCGCGGATGTTCGACGGTGTGGCCGAGGAACGTTTCTACTTCGTCCACTCCTATGCGGCGACCGAAACCCCGCCGGACACGGTGGTGACCACAGCAACCCATGGCAGCAGCTTCATCGCAGCAGTCGAGGACGGCACCACCTGGGCATCCCAGTTCCACCCCGAGAAGTCAGCCGACGCAGGTGCACGTCTGCTGCGCAACTGGATCGGCTCCTTCCCAGAAGCGGGCGCGGCCCGCCACTAGGATTGTCCGAACCCTCCAGGTTCATCTGCTCCAACTCGTTCACATCAGTCTCGACAGCCTCTTGAGAAAGGTCACAATGACTCAAACCCCCAACAAGCTCGTCCTCCTTCCCGCCGTTGACGTCGCCGATGGCAAAGCCGTCCGCCTCGTCCAGGGCGAAGCCGGCACGGAGACCGACTACGGTTCACCCATCGACGCAGCCCAGGACTTCGAAAACCGGGGAGCGGAGTGGATCCACCTCGTCGACCTCGACGCCGCATTCGGTCGCGGATCGAACTCAGATCTGCTCAACCAGGTCGTCAAGGCCGTCGGCATCAAGGTCGAACTCTCCGGAGGCATCCGCGACACCGAGAGCCTCGAACGAGCACTCGACACGGGAGCTGAGCGGGTGAACATCGGCACCGCCGCCTTGGAGAACCCGGAATGGACCGCTGATATGATCTCTCGCTTCGGCGATCAGGTCGCCATCGGCCTCGACGTTCGCGGCACCACTCTCGCAGCCCGCGGCTGGACCAAGGACGGGGGAGACCTCTACGAGGTCCTCTCGACACTCGAGAAGGCAGGCTGCGCCCGCTATGTCGTCACCGACGTCCGCAAGGACGGCACGCTGCAGGGACCCAATGTGGAGCTGCTGAAGTCGATGGCGGAGAAGACCGACAAGCCGATCGTGGCATCGGGCGGAGTCTCGAGCCTCGACGATCTGCGCAACCTGCGCGAGCTGGTTCCCTATGGCGTGGACTCGGCGATCGTAGGCAAGGCCCTCTACGCCGGAAAGTTCACCTTGGAAGAAGCCCTCGAAGTCGCTGGAGGCTGAAGAAGTGGCATCGGATACGGGCGATCGCTCGGACTCGGCCGGACAATCATGGTCCGGCCGTGATCTGCGGCCGAACCCGTTCTCAGGCGACTCCGGGCTCGCCGATGCCGGTCTGATCGAAGCACTGAACCAGGTGCGCCAGGAGCCGTTGAACCCGACGCTGCACAGCAAGGTGCTCTCCGCACTGTCGGGGGCCAGGCTGTACGCACCGATCGTTCCGATGGCAGTCGACCAGGAGGTCGGCGAGAACGGACTGATGGTCGACAACTCCTCGGAGATGGCCATGGTTCGGCTGCAGGCCGAAGACGGCCGCGAGTGCACACCCGGTTTCTGCTCGATTCCACCGTTGACTGCGTGGCATCCCGACGCTCGGCCCGTGCCGATCGAATCGGAGCGGCTCGTCCTCGGGGCGATTGAAGCCGATTCGCAGCTCGTTGTCCTCGACCCCGGGGCCGAGACCTCGTTCCTGCTGCGTCGTACCGCAATGTTCGCATTTGCCCAGGGACAGCCCTGGACTCCGTCCTGGGCCGACGCCGAGGTGGGCCAGGCGTTGGTCGCCATCGCCGAGGATTTTCCTTGGCTGGCGCAGATCAGTCTGAGTCCCGGCAGTGCCCGAGTCCATGTCGAGGGGCCCGAGGTCGGCATCCGACTTGGAGTACGCTCTCAAGTCTCCGCCGAGGAGATGAAGCGATTCCAACTAGCTCTGGCCGCCGATGAGACGATCGTGGAGAAGGTGGACTCATTGGCTCTGCAGATCGCCGAGTCGTAGACTCCCGAACCGCAGCGCACCCAATACTTCGGGTCGAGTCCCGAATACAGGGAAAAGGCATGTGCACTTGCCCGAAGTCTCCTATGCTTGATCTCCATGAGTGAGATTCGCGACCTGAGCCAACCGACCGTCCCGAACGCGAGCTATCTCGACCAGATCGCCGCCGAGACTCAAACACGCAGCGAGCGAGCAGGCGAGTGGAGCTCCGAGTTCAGCGGGGCTCCCGAGTCAAGCACGGCAGGCCTCGCCGCAGCTCTCGCAGCAGCAAGATCTGATCTCGACAGGCTGCTGCATACCATCCACAAATTGGCAGAGACCGCGTTCGTCGAATACGAGTCTGTCAGTGCGATCGCCTCGCTGCTGCGCTCACGAGGCGTCGAGGTCGAGACCGGACTTTTCGGTGTCGAGACGAGTCTGCGCGCGACCACGGGAAATGGTGACGGACGCACGATCGCGATCCTCGCCGAATACGACGCACTGCCGGAGATCGGTCATGCCTGCGGGCACAACCTCATCGCCGCCTCCGGAGTCGGAGCATTCCTCGCCCTGCATGCCCTCTGGGAACGGGACCCCAGCACTGTTCCCGGCAGCGTGGTGCTGCTCGGTACGCCTGCGGAAGAGGGCCACTCGGGCAAAGAGGTCATGGCCCGCGGCGGCGCATTCGAGGGGATCGACGCAGCCATTATGGTTCACGGCTACGGGTACGACTGCGCGGAACAGGTGTGGTTGGGCAGGCGTCTGCTGACCGTCAACTACTCAGGGATCGCCGCCCACGCCTCGGCGCAGCCGTTCATGGGCCGCAACGCACTCGACGCCGCGAACCTCTTCTACCAGGGTCTTGGCCTTATTCGCCAGCAGATGCCGCCGATCTCCCGATTGCACGCCGTCATCGCTGACGGCGGGACCCGGCCCTCGATCATCACGGAAGCCGCCACAGTGCAGTGCTATGTGCGGTCGAAGTTCCCCGAAACGCTCAAGGAGCTGTCCGACAGGGTCGAGGACGCGGCCAAGGGCGCGGCCCTTATGACCGGCACCGGAGTAGAAGTCGACTGGGACGAGCATCCGCCTTCGCTTCCGGTGCGTACGAACTCCGCTCTCACACAGCGCTGGGCCGTGCATGAGGAGACGCAGGGGCGAACACCGCTGCCCGGTGGGGTGCTCGATGAGTCGATTGCAGCGTCGACCGACTTCGGCAATGTCTCCTATCGGATACCGGGCATCCACCCACTCATCAAAACCGCCGACGCCGAGGTGGCGCTGCATACCCGCGAGTTCGCGGCAGCCTCGATCACGCCCGCCGCCGAAGCTGCCGCCCATGATGCCGGCTACGGGCTGGCGTGTACTGCTTTGGACTTCCTCGTCGACGATGACCTGGCCTCCGAGGTGGTTGCAGAATTCGAACGCGACGGAGGAGCAGTAGACGTGGAGAACTACTTCAACTAGTCCGGGGAGTCCGCTCGGATCGCGACCATCGAAGAGAAGGAAGACACATGTCAACGACGACATCAGCGAAAATCGGTATCGGCCAGCGTCTGCTGGACGGGATTGAACGGATAGGCAACAAACTGCCCGAGCCGTTCACCCTCTTTCTCGGACTGTTCCTCATCACAGGAGCAATCTCAACCGGCATGGCTATAGCAGACGTGTCGGTCTCAATTCCCGGCAGCGACGAGACCGTGGCGATCAAGGGACTGTTCACCGGCGAAGGGCTGTCGTGGCTGACGACGACGATGGGCGACAACTACATCGGATTCCCGCCCTTGGCCACCGTACTGCCGATCCTCCTGGCCGTGGGCGTGGCCGAGAAGTCGGGCATGCTCGCCGCGGCTGTGCGAATCGCCTTCGGCAAGAGCCCGCGCTGGCTGCTGCCCTATGCCGTCGGCTTCGTCGGCGTGGTCGGGTCGATCATGGCCGATTCCGCCTTCATCATCATCCCGCCGCTGGCTGCGCTCGTGTTCAAGGCCGCCGGTCGACACCCGATGGCCGGCCTCATCGGCGGATTTGCCGCCACCGGCGCCGGGTATTCGACCTCGATCGTGCCGACCAGCCTCGATGCGCTCTTCGCCGGAATCACCACCTCGGTGATGGAGACGTTGCCAGACACTGACTATACGGCCGTCAACCCGGTGTCGAACTACTTCTTCAACATCGTCGCCTCGATCGTGCTGGCGGTTATCGCCGGATTCATCATCGACAAGCTCATCGAACCGAACATGGTTCGCAAAGGCGTTCCGCGCGAATACGCCGATGCCAAGGGTTCGGGCCTGGCCAAGGAATACCAGGCGAAGGACAACCCCTACGGCGAGAACTCCGTGTCTGCCGAAGAGGTCGAGGAATCGCAGAAGGAGGTCAAAGCCGAACTCGAACCCGAGGAGAAGCGGGGCCTGGTGTGGTCCCTGGCTTCGGCACTGCTGCTGACTGCGGTACTGCTCTTCGCAGTGCTCATTCCCGACTCACCCTGGCGCAATGAGGACGGCGGGTTCCTGCCGAAGTCCCCGTTGCTGTCCTCAATTGTCTTCATCGTCTTCGCCTACTTCATGCTCATGGGCGTGGTCTACGGTTTCGTCGTGCGCACCGTGCGGTCGATGAACGATCTCGTGCGTATGATGAGCCAGTCGATCGTCGACATGATGTCCTTCCTCATTCTCGCCTTCATCCTCGGTCAGTTCATCGCGCTGTTCAATTGGACGGGGATCGGTTCCTGGATCGCCGTGGCCGGTGCCTCCGGCCTCGAAGCGATAGGCCTCACCGGCTTCGCAGCGGTCATCGGGTTCATGCTCCTGGCCAGTGTGCTCAACCTCTTCATCGTCTCCGGGTCCTCGATGTGGACGCTCATGGCCGCGGTGTTCGTTCCGCTGTTCGCGCTGCTCGGCTACGAACCGGCCTTCATCCAGGCCGGATTCCGAGTCGGCGACTCGGCGACCCAGGTCATCACCCCACTCAACCCCTACATGATCGTGCTTCTGGGTCTCGTGCGCCGGTATGAGCCCAATGCCGGACTGGGTACCATCATCTCCAGGATGTTCCCGTTCGTCATACCCTTTTGGCTGGCGTGGGCTGCGCTCCTGGCGATCTGGTTCTTCTTCGACCTGCCGCTGGGCCCCGGCAACGGCATCTTCCTCAAATAGGCCGGCAGCGAGGACCTGTTCGTCCGAGCTCGGCGCACGCCACGTCTTCCACGCCGAGGCAGCATCACAGCATCTGTGTGACGCCTTCACGCCAATCTGTGGTGCCCAGATCCTTCGCAAACTCTCCGGTCTCGATCACGCAGGGGGAGTACCAGATCGGGGCGAGCTGGTTGAGTTCGTACATCGACCTCTCGAAGACTCCGGCGACGCGAGTCGTCCAGCGGGGGAGGGACAGTGGCCTCCGCGGTCTCGTTCCCAGATGCTCGTGAGTGAACTCCGCGATCTCGCCGAGTGTCGGATTCGAAGACGGTGCGATGAGCCGGCGATGCGTCCCCGCGGGGACGTCTTCGAGCAGCTGTGCCGCGCGGATCATCGCGGCAGCGAGGTCTTCGATCACGGTGATGCCGTGGGCGACATCGGAGCGTGCGGGCACAATGGCCCGATGCCATTTGGCGATCGGAGTGGTAATGCACATCTTCACCACTGAGGACCACGGCTGTGCGCTTCGGCCGAGCAGGTCTCCTGCAATGATGCTCGCCGAGGTGGCCGGGTGTTCCAGCCTCGCCTCCATGAGCTGCTGCCTGATCCGTCCCTTCTCCTCGACCGGGGCAAACGGAGAGGACTCCGTCACCGCGCTGTGGAGGCCAGCGAAGGCGTAGACCGATTCGGGGAAGATGACCGGCATGCCCAGTTCCGCGGCGACATCCATGATCGTCTTCTCCATCTGCGGCAGTACCTGTGCCCACACTCGGCTGTCATAGGGAGCATGAACGCAGGCGAAGATGACTTCGCTGCCAGCGGCGGCCTCGCGCAACTGCTCTGAGTCGGTTGCGTCCGCGCGGATACGGTCGATCCTGGCGTGGTCGGTGTAGGGCGAGTCTGCCGATCCTGAGCCGGCGGCGACAACTGGGACAGCGGCTGGAGCCGAACGGGTTGCAACTGCAACGTGTGCCCCTGCTGCTGCGAGCTGGGAGGCGATTTCGTTGCCGATCTGTCCGTAGCCGATGACGAGTGCAGATTTCATGATGATCATCCTTCGTGATGTCGTGCGGACCTCTGAGTCCACGATTAACGAGAGCACTGCTCTCTGAAATCAGAGTAGGCCGATCCTATCGGCAATTCAAGATCAGTGCTCACTATTGTTATCTTCGCTCTCTCGTTTTAGGGTTGAGGCATGACGAACTCGACTCCGCGACAGCGGGCCCGGCTGGAAACCGAAGCCCAGATCACCCGGATCGGGAACCGTATGCTCGACGACGATGGGCTCGAGGGAGTCTCACTTCGCGCCATTGCTCGAGAACTCGGAATCGTCTCAAGCGCCATCTACCGATACGTGAAGAACCGCGATGAGCTGCTGACAATACTCATCCGTGACGCGTTCACTGCGATCGCCGACGAGGTCGATGAGGCACTGACACGCGACGAGTCCGTTCTCACAGTCGGTGTGACGATGCTTGCCTGGTCGCGCCGGCATCCCAATCGGTGGGCGCTCATCTACGGCACACCCATCCCGGACTATCAGGCCCCAAGGGATGAGACCGTAGTGCCCGGGACCAGGATCATGGTGACGCTGACGAATCTGTTGGAAGAGTCCTCGGCAGGCCAGATTTCCTCTGAGCTTCCGCCATCTCACGCCTTGGACCCATTGCGTGAAGGGCTGCGGGAGCTGGGGTTGGAGCCCGATGATCAGGTGATCGTGCGCTCTGTGACCGTTTGGGCAGCACTCATCGGTCTCATCAATGCACTGCGCTTCGGGCAGTTCGGTCCGGGAGTCGAACTCGTCGAGGACGAGCTCATGCGAGGAGTCGTATCGTCCCTCGGGCACTGAGCCAGCGAACGGCACCGAGCTGGCGTCAGCGGCCGCTACGAGGAGTCCTTCACCCGTCGAGAAGCCCGCGAATGTCCTCACTCGTGATTGCCGAGGAGAAGCCCTCGCCCTCATTGACCAGGGAGTCGAAGAGCTGTGCCTTCCTCTCCTGCAGTGCCAGAACCTTCTCCTCAATGGTCTTCTCAGACACCATTCGATAGACCATGACGTTCTTCGTCTGCCCGATGCGGTGCGCACGATCAACCGCCTGAGCCTCGACCGCCGGATTCCACCAGGGGTCAAGCAAGAAGACATAGTCGGCCTCTGTCAGCGTCAGCCCGAATCCGCCGGCCTTGAGGCTGATCAGGAACACCGGTGCCTCCCCAGCCCTGAAATCATCGATGACCGCGCCGCGGTTCCGAGTGGAGCCGTCGAGGTAGCAGTAGTTGATGTTGCGATGATCGAGCTGTTCGCCGACCCGTGACAGGAACGAGGTGAACTGGCTGAAGATGATGGTGCGGTGCCCCTCGGCGATGATGTCATCGAGGTGGGAGAAGAGCGCGCTGAGCTTGCTCGATCCGATCGCCTCGTACTTCTCATCGATGAGATAGGGGTCGATGGCCAACATCCGCAGCAGTGTCAGTGACCGGAAGATGGCGAAGCGGTTGCGATCCATGTCGTTGATGAGGCCGAGGAGCTTCTTCCTCTCCTTCTGCAGGACCGTGTTGTAGAGATCCCGGTGCTTGGAGCTGAGTTCGACGCTGAGGATCTGTTCCTGCTTCGGCGGGAGGTCGGCTGCCACCAGTTCCTTGTTCCGCCGTTTCATGAACGGTCTGATCCGCCGCCGCAGCAGCGCCATGCCCTCCGGACTCTCTCCCGATTCGATGGGTAAGACGATCTCGCGACGGAACTTCTCGATGCCCGGCAGCAGCCCCGGTGAGGTGATCGAGTACAGCGACCACAGGTCGGTCAGCGAGTTCTCCATCGGAGTGCCTGTGATGGCCAGGCGGAATCGCGCCTGGATCCCCTTCGCCGCAGTGTGGACCTTGGCCGTCCGGTTCTTGACGAACTGCGCCTCGTCGAGGACGAAGGTGTCCCACACGATCGACCTGAAGGCCTGAGCGTCGAGGCGCAGAATCGCATAGGAGGTGATGACGAGGTCGGCATCCTCGATCTCCTCGGCCAGGGCAGTCTTCCGCTTCTTCTCTGTGGCCGAGATAGTGGTGACTCGCAGACCAGGTGCGAACTTCTCGGCCTCCGCACGCCACGTCGACATCACCGATGTGGGTGCGACGACGAGAATGGGGGAGGCATTCGCCGTCGTGTTCTTGATATGAGTGAACAGGCTAAGTGCCTGCAGAGTTTTACCCAAACCCATATCGTCGGCCAGGATGCCGCCGAGTCCGCTGGACCACAGTGCGGCCAGCCAGCTGAACCCTTCCTGTTGGTAGGGCCGCAGTGTGGCCTCGATTCCCTCCGGCACGTCGAGAGACGGAATCTCGCCGAGGTGGCTGAGCGCTTCGACCGAACGTCGCCATGAGGCCGCCGCTGTGGAGTCGTCGACGAGTTCGTCGAATTCGGCCCACAGATCCATGTGATAGCGCGAGAGGCGAGGTGAGTCCGGCTGCCAATCCGCAATGACATCCGATTCAGCGAGCATGCGACGAAACTTGTCGAAGAAGGGCCCGTCGAGGGAGAAGTACGCGCCATCGGGCAGGACTATCATCTCTGCCCCCTGTGCGAGGGCGACGAACAGGTCGGCGAAGCGAACCTTCTGTCCGGCAATCATGATGTGGAAGCGAATGTCGAACCAGTCGCTGTCTTCGGCCTCGTCGGTCGACATCGACACCAACGGTGCTTCGGTGACTTCCCGATAGTCCGGGCGATCGCCGACCTCATGGACCTCGAGATGGTCGATGTCGCTCAGGGTGGGCAGGAGCTTGTCGACGAAGACAGCCGTCTGCAGACCGTCGAGGTCCACGGTGCCTGCATGACCCAACGCACTGGGGAGGGTCAGTGGGACTGGGATTGCCGCAACCGTGGAGCTGAGATTCGCGAGCACGGTGTCTTCGTGTTCAATGCTGCGGTCGCGGTCTGGTGCTGAACCTCGGCGGATCGGGAACGTATGAGTCGGGTGATGGTAGTGCCACTCCCACGTCAGATGTGCACCATGATCTCCGTAGGTGACGGTGAGCGCGAGGTCGGGAGGGACGAGCACGGGCAGGGTCACCGAATCGTCAGAGGAGATGACGGTGGTGGCATAGGCGAGCTTGGGATAGAAGCCTGTGAAGAAGTCATCCATCTGGTCCTTCGAGATGGTGACCGGCTCCGAACGACGCAGCATCTCAACGACCGCATGGTCGGTGGTCTTCTCTGCAGGTGCCAGGACGAGGGCGAGTCCTGCCGCGGTCGAGATTCCGTAGAAGCCATGATCGTCGATCGGCCCGCTGAGCCCTTGGTCGAACGGTTCTTCGTCAACGGTGATCAGGGAGCGAACCTCGAGCCCCTGTGGCGTCGCGACCACATCGCATTCCGTGGTGGCCTCGTCAGCCAGGCGGACCGTGAGCTCGCGGCGGGTGCCGACAAGTTCGATGCCCAAAGTCCTCGCCTGATCGAAGAGATGCCACAGCAAGGGTGAGGCGAACCAGTCAAGGACCACAGTGTCCTCATTGGTCACAAGGCGATTCGAGTTGATGGCAGAGAGCCCGTACAGCTGAGCGAACCATGCCGCCTGACCGCGCGCATAGGCGCGGGTGGTGGAGTTGTTGGCGATGTTGGACCAGGACACGTTGCCCTTGATCCAGTTGCGGCGTGCCCCCTCCATCAGAGGACGCAGAGTGACGACGAGGTCGGTGTAACCGGTCAGCTTCGTGCGCGTGATCGGGTGCACTTCGAAGTTCCCGAAGCGAGTGCGCCGCAGTTCGGAGATCTCGAAGCCGAGCGCAAGCCGCGTCGGTGCAGTCCCAGCCAGGGTGCCGCCGGGGCCAGAGGCCCACACCGATGCATCGACGCGGTCGGAGGAGAAACCGGAGAGGATCGACTTCCAATCCGACTCCGCACGCCGAGGTGACGACGTCCCACTGCGGGAAGCTGTTCTGCTGCGGGCAGTCTGCCAGCTGGGAGGGTCGGGGGAACTGCGTTGGTCCGGGTCGTGCAGTGCCGTCGAACCGAATGGAGCCACCTGCCGAACCGATGCCGCCATGAGCGCAGCCACCACATGTTTGCAGTCTCCGCCCACGGGGCATGTGCACTGCGAGGAGAGCACGGTGAATGATTTCGCCGTGGGACTGTGTCGCTTCAGCCGCACGATGCTGGTGTAATCCTGTGCCGCGCTGCCTGCGACGTCTGCCCGCAGAGTATTGTCCTCGGGGTCCCAACGTGCCTGCCCGACCATGCCCTTGTTGGCGTAGCTGCGTCCGCGCTCGTAGAACGTGGTGCCGAAGTAGTCCTGCAACTCCTTGGCACTCACGTACGGCAATTCTACGGGAGACATAGGACGATGGTCTCACCCGGCACTGACATGACAGAAGCGGCCCCCGACCAGTGGTCGGGAGCCGCAGCGGATATCTTGGGGCCATGGCGCAAGACGAAAGAGTCGGCACGCACGGTGGGGTGTCTCAGCGAACAGGGCCTGTGTACTTCTCGCCGGGACCCTGTCCTGGCTCATCCTGAATCGCCGAGGCTTCGCGGAAGGCCAGCTGGAGGCTGCGCAGGCCGTCGCGCAGAGGGCGAGCATGGTGGTCGCCGATGACGGTGGCGGCGCCGGTGACCAGGCCGGCCAGCGCAGTGATGAGCTTGCGTGCCTCGTCCAGGTCCTGCAGCTCTGCTGCGGGAGCCTCGGGGGAGTCTTCGGCCAGTCCGCATTTGACGGCGGCAGCGGACATCAAGTGCACGGCTGCTGATGTGATGACCTCGATGGCTGGTACTTCGGCGATGTCACGCGTGACATCGGCAACCGCCTCGGCGGGTACAGAATTTTCAGAACTCATGGGACTAGCTTGACATATGAACGACGCGTCGATTGCACGTTCGGCCTCGATGTGCGAAGAGTCATGAAGCGTAGTACACTAAGTCGTGGTGCGAAGCGGGGTCTGACTCCCACCTTGATCGCGTAGAGCGATCGGGTCCAATGATCTGATGATCGACAGTCCAGGTGCAAGCCTGAGGCAGAAGATTTCAGATCGAGGTGTATTCACTTGAAGTGCTGCGGTTTCAATACCGTGCTCTGATGTGTGTGCAGGCTCCCTTGGCATGTGGTCAATGGGAGCCTTTTCTATTGCCACGACATCATTTGAGCGAAAAAGGAGTGAACACATCAGCGAGACGCGCATCAATGACCGGATTCGGGTTCCCGAGGTCCGGTTGGTCGGACCCAACGGTGAACAGGTCGGTATCGTTGCCATTCGCAAGGCACTCGACCTCGCTCGCGAGGCAGATCTCGACTTGGTCGAGGTTGCACCGCAGGCGAAGCCTCCCGTCGCCAAACTCATGGACTACGGGAAATTCAAATACGAATCTGCTCAGAAGGCCAGAGAAGCCCGTAAGAACCAGGCGAACACTGCGCTGAAAGAGATCCGCTTCCGTCTCAAGATCGATGAACACGACTACGAGACGAAGAAGGGGCATGTGACCCGCTTCCTGGACGGTGGCGACAAGGTCAAAGTCATGATCATGTTCCGCGGACGTGAACAGTCCCGCCCTGAAATGGGCATCAAACTGCTCAACCGCCTGGCCGAAGATGTGTCGGACCTCGGCACCGTCGAATCCTCACCACGGGTCGACGGACGCAACATGGTGATGGTCATTGCCCCACATAAGTCAAAATCCGACGCCAAGGCCGAGGCCCGCAAGGCATCATCAGATGCCAAGGGCAACGTCGCCGAGGTGAAGTCCCGACGTGATCGTGTCGCTGCAGAGAAGCAGGCAGCGCCCGACGCGTGAGAAGTAAGTACCGATTCGCTGGATCCTGAACGGTTCCAGCGTGTGAAGTAGTTGCCGGTGGTCGCCACCGACAACGAAATGCAAAGGAGAACGGCTCGATGCCGAAGCAGAAGACGAACAGCAGCGCCAAGAAGCGCATGCGTGTGACGGGTACTGGCAAGATCATGCGTGAAGGTGTGAACAACCAGCACAAGTTCGAGGGCAAGTCCTCGGCCCGTAAGCGTCGCGTTGCGGAGGACCAGGTCCTCACCGGCGGAGATCGCGCCAAAGCCCGCAAGCTTCTGGGCAAGCTCAAGGGCAGGTGAGACCCACTCGGGTCTCCATCCCGGGCAGCCACTGATGTGGTTCCCATAGCTTGAACCAGACTCCGGCACTGCCGGTAGAACTAATTTTGAAGGAGTAACACGTGGCACGTGTTAAGAGAGCGGTCAACGCTCACAAGAAGCGCCGGGTCATCCTTGACCGGGCAAGCGGCTACCGGGGACAGCGTTCGCGCCTGTACCGCAAGGCCAAAGAGCAGGTCATTCACTCGCTGGTTTACAGCTACCGTGACCGTCGCGCCCGCAAGGGTGACTTCCGTCGCCTGTGGATCCAGCGCATCAACGCCGGTGCTCGCGCCAACGGCATGACGTACAACCGCTTCATCCAGGGCCTCAAGGCCGCTGACGTCGTGGTCGACCGCCGTATGCTCGCTGAGCTCGCCGTCAATGATTCAGCCACCTTCGCGCACCTGATCAAGGTCGCCAAGGAAGCTCTTCCGGCTGACGTCAACGCAGCGAAGACCGCCGCAGCCTGAGCTGCCGGTCCTCATCCTCTCAACGGCCCCGAACTTACTTGGTTCGGGGCCGTTGATTTTGTCTCACACCTAGTCTCTCCAGCAAGAATGCGGGCCAGCGAACTTCATGAAACTTCCAGACGCCATCTCCTCACCGAACTCGAAGCGGGTTAAGAACGCGGTCAAGCTGCTTAAACGTCACAGCCGCAAGACGATGGGACAGTTCCTCGTCGAAGGGCCCCAGGCCGTGCGTGAGGCCCTGGAACGACACGCCGAACTCGATCTTCCCGGCCAGGCGCCTGGCGTTCCAGACTGGGTGGGATCGGCCGTGGATCCGCGAGGCGCAGTCGTCGAGCTCTTCATCACCGAAGAGGCCGCCGAGGCGCATCCGGAGTTCGTCGAGACCGTCAAGGACTGCGACATCCGCTGGAACATCATCACCGACGAGGTGCTCACCGAGCTGTCCGCAACCGTGAACTCACAGGGCGTCGTCGCCGTCTGCGAACGCATCGACGTCGACCTGACTTCGGTCATTGACAAGGAAGCGCAGCTCATCGTCGTCCTCTCCCAGGTCCGCGACCCCGGTAATGCCGGCACGATCATCCGTCTCGCCGATGCCGCAGGGGCCGATGCTGTGGTCCTCACCTCGTCAAGCGTCGACATCTACAACGACAAGACCGTCCGCTCCACAGCCGGTTCCCTGTTCCATGTTCCCGTGGTCACCGGGGTCGGACTCGCCGAGGTGACCGAACTGGCTCGTGCCCGCGGCCTGCAGATACTCGCCGCCGATGCCAACGACCAGTCTCACGACATCCACCATCCCTGGGATAGCGGACTCGACCTGACCGCCCGCACCACCTGGGTCTTCGGCAACGAAGCCTGGGGGATGAGGACAGAAGACCTCGAACTCTGTGACTCCTCGGCGGCTGTTCCGATCTACGGTAAAGCTGAGAGCCTCAACCTGGCGACTGCTGCCAGCGTGTGCATCTACGAGAGTGCTCGCAACCAGCGGATGTGAGTCGCAGGCCTAGCGTTCAACGAATTCTGCTGCCGAACGTGATTCGACTGCGTCCGGCTTGAACCGAGCAAGTGTTCCAGATCAGAGCGACGTCTGCTAGCGTTGAAAGCAAGGTACCTGTCTATTAATGCGTGAGGCGCAGGACGGAGCGAAGCAATGCCTGGCACGAAAATTTGGCCGCAGTCGCTGTCGGAACTGCAAGCGAGGTGCGCGCGGGATGTGCTGAACTCTGTCCTGGTATGCATCGCGATCGCCGCACTGTTCTGGGCCATCAACTTCGGTACCAGCTCTTCGCCCTCGGTCCCGCGCCTGCTCGTCACTGCGACGATGCCAGCTATGATTTTCGGGGACCTTATTCGTTACTTCCGTGCAAAGAGGCGTTTCGACTTCGTACAGCCGTTGCCTGCTGGGGCGTCGCCGGCTTAAGCTCTCTCAGGTGGAAGTCGCTGCAGCAGTTGCGTCGTCTAACTGCCTGCGGTTATTCCACCTATTGACAACGGGGAGAAGTAGGGTTTATGACCACACAGCAACACGAAGGATTCTTCTCGAAGACTGAGTGGAAATTCGTTGGCTTTTTTGCACTCGCGTTCGTTCTCACTCCGGTGTTCTACGGCCTGCCGTTGTTGAGTCCGCTGTTCGCTCTGTCGACCAGTCTCAGGCGCGAGCGGCGAAAAATGATGTGGCTCTGGATCGTTGCATCGATCCTGGTGCTGATGTCAATCGCCCCGTTCATTCTTAAGGCGGCTGGGCTGAGTAACTTCGTCGTCGAATAGTCGACGCAGTGACGACAATAGGGACGTGTCCTACCCAGCCGATACGGTGGACACCATGACGACTGAAGCTCCACGCGCACCGAAGATCACGCTGACGAACTTGACGCCCGGCTACCTCGGCGACATTGGTCCGGAGGAGTTCCTCGAGGGCATGGAGTTGAAGGACCTTGACCTCGCCGAGGTGGATTCCACCCAGGCCACGTACCTGGACTCATCTTTGTCCCGGGTGAACTTCGGTGACGCCGAGTCTCCCGTGAACCTCACCGGTGCACGGTTCTCCGGCAGCAGAATCGAGGACTGCCGGGCCGACACCTGGACTATGCCGCGGGGGAGTCTCGTCCACACCGAGATCTCGGGCACTCGGATCGGTGCAGGGGTGGTTCATGACAGCGTGTGGGAGAAGGTCGTTCTCAGCAACTGTCGGATCTCCTACCTCAACCTGCGCGGAGCCAAACTCACCGACGTCGAATTCCGCGACTGCGTCATCGACGAGATCGACCTCGACCGGGCCAAAGTCAACAGGGTGTCATTTCCCGGTTCGAGCGTCGGGGTGCTGCAGTGCGAGAGCGCGACTTTGGGCAATGTGGATCTGCGGGGTCTGCAGCCGCATAAGATCTCGGGTGTCCACTCGCTGCGGGGTGCCACCATCGATGAGATGCAGATGATGCTCTTCGCCGAACTCTTCGCCAGCGAACTCGGCATCACGGTCGAATGACCGCCGCCGAGGTTGGTGCAGCTGGTCAATCGGGTCAGGAACGAGAGGAGCAGCGCTGATGTTCTACGCGCCCATGGCGGGTTACCTGATCGTGGCTGCAGTCAGCGTCGTTCTGATCGTCGCTGTGCGCAGACAGGCGATCGGCAGGAACTCTGCGATAGGCATACGTACGCGGCACACGCTGGCCTCCGATGCCGCATGGGAGGCAGGCCAACGAGCAGGCGTGCCCTACCTCTTTGGCATGGCCGTCATCAGTATCGGCCATGCCGTGGCACTGCTGTGCGTTGAACTCTCGAATGCCACGACGGCCGGCCACATACTGGCCCTGCTCGGGTGGGTTCTCATCCTCGTCTGCGCAGTACTTGCCGTCAGAGCGGCAAATGCTGCATCGAGATCAGCCGGCCAGTGAGGCCAATCCGGCCGTTGGCTGACCCGCACCGTTTACCGGCCTTACTGCGCGTCCAGCGCCGCAGCCTCCCGCTGACCCAGTTCGTCGATGAGCACTCGCTCGTTCTCCGAATAGTCCACGGGTACGACCACGAGGTGGACTCCGCCGGCGGCAAAGGCGGACTCGAGGACGTCATGCATGTCGTCGACATTTTCCAGCCGGTGCCCGGTGGCCCCGTAGGACTCGGCATAGGCGACGAACTCCGGATTGCCGAACGTCAGGCCGTAGTCGGGCATGCCGTCCACGGCCTGCTTCCACCGGATCATGCCGTAGGAGCTGTCTTCGAGGACGAGCACCACGAGGTCAAGGCCGAGGCGAACAGCGGTCTCCATCTCCTGGCTGTTCATCATGAACCCGCCGTCTCCGACGACTGCCATGACCCGGCGTTCCGGGTAGGTCAGCTTCGCTGCCATGGCAGACGGCAGACCGGCCCCCATGGTGGCAAGTGCATTGTCGAGGAGGAGTGTATTGGCCCGGGTGGTGCGGTAGTTTCGGGCGAACCAGATCTTGTACATGCCGTTGTCCAACGCCACGATCCCGTCGACGGGCATGACCTCGCGTACCTCGGCGACGATGCGCTGCGGAATGAACCGGTCATCGTTCGACCGTTCTTCGATCTTCTCCAGAATTCCTGCCCGCATCGGCAGCAGTGCTCCGGCATTGGGCACGTGTCCGACGAGTTCCACGGCGAGACGGTCGAGGCTGGGCCCGAGGTCACCGATGGTCTCAACCTGCGGGAAGTAGACCTGCTCGACGACGGCTGCCCGGTAGCCGACGTGGACGACAGTCGGTCCGTTCTCATCCATCGTAAACGGTGGCTTCTCGGTCGTATCGTGGCCGATGGTGACGATGACGTCGGCCTTCTCGATTGCGTCGTGGACGTAGTCCCGGCTGGTCAGGGCCGCCGTGCCCATGTACAGGCCGGACGAGCCGGACACGGATCCCTTGCCCATCTGAGTGGTGAAATAGGGGATGCGCACCCGGGAGACGAACCGTGAGAGCGCCTCGCTGCAGTCCGAGCGCGAGGCATCGGCGCCGAGCATGAGCAGTGGCCGCTTGGCATTCCGGATCACCTGGGCTGCGGCATCGACGGCGTCATCGCTGGCAGTCGCCCGTCCATTCGTGTGCGGTTGGATCAGGTCTGCATGCTCGACAGGCATGGCGGCAATGTCCTCGGGAAGCTCCAGGTGGACCGGGCCCGGCCGTTCGGACCGGGCGACGCGGAAGGCCTCCCTGATCATGGTGGGGACCATGTTCGCCGAGGTGATCTGTCGGCTGTCCTTCGTCAGCGGCTTCATCGTCGCCACAGTATTCACGATCTGGAAGCGCGCCTGCTCGGCCGTGCGGATCCCCTTCTGTCCGGTGATCATGATCACCGGCATCCCGCCGAGGTGGGCGTAGGCCGCACCGGTCGCTAGGTTAAGTGCGCCCGGGCCCAGGGTGGTCAGACACACCCCCGGTTTGCCCGTCAGCCGCCCGTAGGTCGCGGCCATGAAGGCAGCGGCCTGTTCGTGGCGGGTGAGGACGAATTCGATCGAGGACTGGCGAAGAGAATCGATGAAATCGATGTTCTCCTCACCGGGGATGCCGAAGATGCGTTCGACTCCCTCGTTCTCCAGGGCCTTGACCATGACATCGGAAGCTCGCTGAGTCGTCATGTTTCGACACTACATCTTTTGGAGTGGGGCCTCGATGACTCAGCTCACAGATGTGGGGACGGACCGGGATCCGGTGGAGCCACCTCGGCGAGGGTGGAAGTCACAGGGGTGACAGGACACGATCCGGACGAGTGGTCTGGCACCGAATCACAGGCGATAGACTTGACCCCAGCAGACAAACGGCATTGAAGTACGCAGAAGATGCAGATTACGCAGATGAAGGACATTGATGACTGACCAGCTCGACCCATTGGACGAGTCGGCCGTGAATGCGGCCGTTGACGCGGCACTGAGGGCATTCGCGGACGCACGCACGCTCGACGATCTCAAGGCCGCGAAGATCGAGTTCACGGGCGACAAGGCCCCGCTGGCGCTGGCCAACCGAGCCATCGGCGGACTCGACAAGGCCGATAAGGCCGCCGCCGGCAAAATCGTCGGCAAGTCCAGGGGTCAGGTCAAGAAGGCCCTCGACGCCCGTCAGGCCGAGCTCGAGGCCGAGCGCGACGCAGCCGTGCTCATCGAAGAGTCCATCGACGTCACTCTGCCCACAGACCGCAACCGCCTCGGCGCTCGCCATCCGCTCTCCCTCATCCAGGAACAGGCCGCCGACTACTTCATCGGCCTCGGCTGGGAAGTTGCCGAAGGCCCCGAGATCGAATCCGAGTGGCTCAACTTCGATTCCCTCAACTTCGGACCCGACCATCCTGCTCGCCAGATGCAGGACACGTTCTTCGTCGACCCTCCTGAGGCCGGCCTCGTCCTGCGCACCCACACCTCACCGGTTCAGTCCCGCTCACTCCTGCAGCGCGGTGTCCCGCTCTACATCGTGTGCCCGGGCAAGACCTTCCGCACGGACGAGCTCGATGCCACCCATACCCCGGTCTTCCACCAGATCGAGGGCATCGCCATCGACAAGGGCCTGACCATGGCCAACCTGCAGGGCACCCTCGACGGCTTCGCCCGTGAGATGTTCGGCCCGGAGTCGAAGACCCGCCTGCGCCCCAGCTTCTTCCCATTCACCGAACCGAGCGCGGAAATGGACTTCTGGTTCCCCAACAAGGTCGGTGGGCCTGGCTGGATCGAATGGGGCGGCTGCGGCATGGTCCACCCCAATGTGCTGCGCGCCGCGGGCATCGACCCCGAGGTCTACCAGGGCTTCGCCTTCGGTATGGGCATCGAGCGGACACTGATGCTGCGCGAGGGAATCAACGATATGCATGACATGGTCGAAGGCGATGTGCGCTTCTCGGCCCGTTTCGGAATGAAGGCTTGATATGCGCGTCCCACTGAACTGGCTGGCCGACTATGTCGATCTCCCGGCCGATACGGATCCCCATGCCCTGGCCGCGGAGTTCGCGTCGATCGGACTCGAAGAAGAGGACTTCTTCGGCCCCGAGATCACCGGACCCCTCGTCGTCGGCCGTGTCCTTGAACTCGTCAAGGAAGAGCACTCGAACGGTAAGACCGTCAACTGGTGCCGCGTCGACGTCGGACCCGAGCACAATGAAGATGCCGATGACCCGAAGGACCCGCAGCCCGGCGAGGAACGACCCAGCCGCGGCATCATCTGCGGTGCCCACAACTTCGTCGTCGGCGACCTCATTGTCGCCTGCCTGCCCGGAGCCGTCCTGCCCGGTGATTTCCAGATCGCTGCCCGCAAAACCTACGGACACAAGTCCGATGGCATGATCTGCTCGGCCAAGGAACTCGGCCTGGGTGAGGACCACGATGGCATCATCGTGTTGAAGAACCTCGGCCTGAGCGGTGAACCCGGTGACGATGCGATTGCCCTCCTCGGACTCGACCAGGTCACCCTCGACGTCAACGTCACCCCCGATCGCGGCTACCAGCTGTCGATGCGCGGCATCGCCCGCGAGTACGCGCAGATGAAGGGCCAGTCCTTCACCGACATCGGAAGCCCGTCCATCGCCGAGGTGAACGCCCCCACCGCTGACGGCTTCCCTGTCGTGATCGAGGACTCCAACCCCATCGACGGCAACGTCGGCTGCGACCAGTTCACCGCCGTCCAGGTGACCGGCCTGGACACGAGTGCACAGACTCCGTTCTGGATGCAGCGTCGCCTCATCGCCGCAGGCATGCGCCCCATCAGCCTGATCGTTGATGTCACGAACTACGTCATGCTCGAATTGGGCCAGCCCCTCCACGCCTATGACACGTCGCTGCTGGGCGAGGAGATCGTCGTGCGCCGTGCGCAGGCGGGGGAGAAGTTCACGACCCTCGACGACGTCGAACGCACTTTGGATGCCGAGGATCTCCTCATCACCGACCGTGGTGGACAGGGTTCAGACAGCACCGGCGGCAAGATCATCGGTCTCGCCGGGGTCATGGGCGGAGCCGCGGTCGAGGTCAACGATAAGACGACCGACGTGGTCATCGAGTCCGCTCACTTCGATCCGATCTCGATCGCCAGGACCGCACGGAGGCACAAGCTGTCCTCCGAGGCCTCGCGTCGCTTCGAACGTGGAGTCGACCCGTTGCTCGGACCGGTGGCGGCACGCCGCTGCGCTGACCTGCTCGTCGAACTCGCCGGCGGCACACTCAGCCCGGCGACAACACAGGTCGGTGAGGTTCCCGAGCCCACCGTCATCGAGCTTCCGGTCGAGCGTGTCGGCTCCCTCGTCGGCGTCGGCTACACCACCGCAGAGGTGACCGGTCTGCTCGAGGACATCGGTGCGAGCATCGACGTCATCGGCAAGGACAAGCTGGCTGTGACCGTGCCCAGTTGGCGCACGGACATCACCGCAGACGTCGACCTCATCGAGGAAGTAGCCCGCACCGGCGGCTACGACCGGATCCCGTCGATCCAGCCGGCTGCTCGCGCCGGACAGGGCATGACCGAAGCACAGCGCACGCGACGCCGGATCTCCAACCTGCTGGCCGCCGACGGCTACACCGAGGTGCTGTCCTACCCGTTCACGAGCGCCAAACGCGACGATCAGCTGCGCCTCGAGGCCGAGGACGTGCGCCGCAAGCACATCCGCCTGGCGAACCCGATGTCCGAGGACCTGCCGCTGATGCGCACCAACCTGCTCTCGACCCTGGTCGAACTGGTGGCACGCAACTTCGGTCGCGGAGCCAAGGACGTCGCCCTGTTCGAGGCCGGTCTCGTCTCCACCTCGGCGGGACTGCCTACAGGTCCCGGACCACGGCACCTGCCTGGCTACCACCCGACTGATGCGGAACTCGAGGAGATCTACGCTTCCGTGCCGGCTCAGCCCTACCACTACGCCGGCATCATCTCCGGCAACGTCGAACTGCCCGGCGTCTGGGGCAAGGGTCGGAAGGCCGAGGCCACCGACGTCATCGACACCGTCCGCCGCATCGCCGGCGTCAACGGCATCGAGGTCAGCGTTGAAGCCGACCAGATCGCACCCTGGCACCCAGGACGCGCGGCGAAGTTCCTCCTTGCCGACGGTCAGGAGCTCGGACATGCGGGTGAACTCCACCCGAAGGTGTGCGAGAACCTCGGCCTGCCGGCTCGGACGGTTGCCTTCGAGATCGATCTCGACGCGCTCCTGGCACAGGAGGACCTGCGGACCTGGGACGGCGCCCTGTCGACCTACCCAGTCTCCCGCCAGGACGTCGCACTCATCGTCGACGAGTCACTGCCCACCCAGACGCTGGCGGCGACTCTGCGCGAGGGTGCGGGGGAGGAGCTCGAACTGCTCGAGACCTTCGACCTCTACACCGGTGACCAGCTGCCCGAGGGCAAGAAGTCCCTGGCCTTCCGCCTGACGTTCCGAGCAGCGGATCGCACGCTCAAGGCCGATGATGCCTCGGCGATGCGTGAGGCCGCGACGCAGTTGGCCGCTGAGCGCCACGGTGCCGAAGTAAGAAGCTGAGAGGAACCCAGACCATGTCCGAGAAGCTGCCCTACGGAACCAACCTGCCCGATGACTCGACGGCCGCTGAAGCGTCCGCCGTGCCGTCCGAGACCATCGCGATCGTCACCGGTGGAGCCCGCGGCATCGGCCGCTACCTGTCCGAAGCGTTCGCGCACGCCGGTTATCACGTGGTCATCACGGCCACCTCGGCCGATCGTGCCGAGGCTGCGGCCGCCGAGATCATTGGCAGCACCGGGGGAGCGGTGACCGGATTCGGCCTCACCGCCGACGATGCCGCCTCGGTCGCCGAACTGAAGAACTCGGTGCGCGGACTCGAAACCGAGACCGGACGCAGCCTCCAGGTGCTGGTCAACAATGCCGGCCGCATCGAATCCACCGAAGGACCGCTGTGGGAGGCCGAGCCGGAGAGCATCAAGGGCGTGGTCGACGCCAACGTCCTCGGCGTCGCCCTCATGGTCAACGCCTTCGCCCCTGTGCTCATCTCTAGCGCCGAGGCGACCGGTCGTCCCAGCCGCATCATCGACCTCAACTCAGGATCCGGTGCCCAGGGCACTCCCGCCTACGCCGTGTATTCGGCATCGAAGGCGTCCCTGTTCCGCATCGCCGACTCCGTCGTCCACTTCGGCCATGATCTGGGTCTGCGGATCTTCGAGATGGCACCGGGAGTCGTGGAGACGTCGATGACGAAGTCCATGCCCGTACATGACTTCCGCGGTGAAGGCGATTGGACCAGCCCGCAGCAGGTCACCGACCTGGCGTTGGCTTTGTCCTCAGGCACGCTTGATGC
The DNA here is from genome assembly GCF_900169145.1 of Brevibacterium antiquum CNRZ 918. Classification (GTDB taxonomy): domain Bacteria; phylum Actinomycetota; class Actinomycetes; order Actinomycetales; family Brevibacteriaceae; genus Brevibacterium; species Brevibacterium koreense. Next base: position 302,008 of record NZ_FXZD01000004.1, read on the forward strand.
GTTCACCGGGCGGTATGTGCGGGCAGGTGCTGACACCGAGGAATCGCTTCTCGCCGAGGTGGCTGCCGGGTTCACCGAGTCCACACGACGTCTCGTCCTCGGCTGAGTTCCCAGGCTTTCGCAGAGCTCACGGACAGACTGGGACATCGGCACATCAGTGATACGCACGCTGCTCATCGACAACTACGACTCGTTCACCAATAACCTGTACCACTACCTCGCCGAGGTCAACGGCTGCCCACCAGTCATCGTGCCCAATGACTGGGAGGACTGGAGCATCGGTGCCCTCAAGGAGTTCGACAATGTGGTGATCTCCCCGGGGCCTGGGTCGCCGGACAAGTCCGACGACTTCGGGATCTGCGCCGAGGTGATTGCCGAAGCGAGAATTCCCATCCTCGGCATCTGTCTGGGACACCAGGGAATCGCCCTGGCCCACGGTGGGACCGTCGCTCACGCACCTGCTCCACGGCACGGGCGACAGTCTGAGATCCGGAACTTCGGCGTCGACCTCTTCTCAGGAATTCCGCCGACGTTCGACGCGGTCCGTTATCACTCGCTGGCCATCACCGACGTTCCCGAGGAATTGGAGGTGACTGCGTATTCGGATGACGGCGTCGTCATGGGTCTGCGCCACCGCAGCCTGCCGCAGTGGGGCGTCCAATTCCACCCCGAATCGATATCGACCGAACACGGCCTGGCGCTGCTGGGCAACTTCGCGCGACTGACCCGGGAATGGGCAGGCGGAGAGACTGAAGCCGCGACTCCTGGGACTCCAGGCTCCGGCACACCCGACCGACCCGAGCCGGTCACGGTGGCGCTTCATGTAGAAGCCTTGGAGCTGTCAGTGCCGGACGAGTCCATCTTCGCAGCGCTGTACGGAAACGAAGAAGAAGCCGTCTGGCTCGACGGCAATGACCCGAGCAGTGGTTCGTCGAGGTTCACCATCATGGGTACACCCACCGGACCGAATGGCCGAGTCGCTACGTCGGATACGTCCGCCGGGACGATCCACATACGCCACACGGGTCGTGCTCCGGCCGACCAGGCAGGTGCGGAGACAGCGGTCAGCAGCGGTCTCTTCGACTGGCTCGAGGGCGAGCTGAACACCATGGTCGTTGAGGCTCCGGCACTGCCCTTCGACTTTCGCCTCGGCTGGGTCGGATACCTGGGATACGAGCTGAAGTCCGAGGTCGGTTCGCCCAACCGGCACCACTCAGACCTGCCAGATGCCTCCCTGATGTTCCTCGACCGCGCCGTCGTCATTGACCACGATGAGTCGACGGTCTACCTGCTGGCACTCAATGGACTCGGTTCGTCACCAACGGACTGCAAGACCTGGTGCGCGCAGACGAACACGGCGATCCAGGAACTCGCTTCCGCCGACCCATCGACTCCTGGGGGACCTCGGATTGGCGCGGCTTCCCAGACCGCTGCGCTTACCGCGACGTCGATGGTCGCCCGACAGTCCCGTAAGCAATACAGTGACAACATCGCACGAGCGCTGGACAAAATCACCGATGGTGAGACCTATGAGGTCTGTCTGACCAACATGCTCGAAGCCGAGGGAGAGTTCGACACTCTGAGCGCGTACCTAGCGCTGCGGACACAGAATCCGACCCCGTTCGGCGTCTATCTCGTGTCGAAAGACGCGACGATACTCAGCACATCTCCGGAACGCTTCCTGCGCATCGGCTCTGACAGACAGGTCGAATCTAAACCGATCAAAGGTACACGCGCACGCGGCCGCACAGACGAGGACGACGCTGCGATCAAAGAGGAGCTGCAGTTTTCGGAGAAGGATCGCTCGGAGAACCTCATGATCGTCGACCTCGTTCGCCATGATCTTGGCGCCACTGCCCAGCTCGGATCCGTGTCAGTCGATGAGCTCTTCGGCATCGAAACCTATGCCACCGTCCACCAGATGGTCAGCACGGTCAGCGCAGTCCTCGACTCCGAGCATTCCTCGGTGGCGTGTGTCCGAGCGGCCTTCCCACCGGGGTCGATGACTGGAGCGCCTAAGCTGCGGACGATGTCGATCATCGACGAACTCGAGACCGGTCCCCGAGGTATCTACAGCGGGGCGATCGGCTACTTCTCCCTCAACGGCGCCGTCGATCTCAGCGTGGTCATCAGGACGCTGGTCGTTGCCGATGGCACCGTCCGGTACGGGGTCGGTGGTGCAATCGTCACCCTCTCTGACCCCGAGGACGAATACGCAGAAACCGTGGCCAAGGCTGCACCACTGCTAAGGCTGTTCGACGATGCCACATTTCCCGGCGCAGTTGAGGACATGCCGCTTGGACAGGGAAGCAGTGACGCGGAGCTCGACACTGAGAAATCCACTGACACGGAAGGTCTCGTGACATGACAATCTGGACCTGGGATCAGCAGCAGAGAGAATTCGTATCGGGTGGTGCCAAGGGCGCACTCCGCCTCGCAGATTCCTGGTTCGTCGGTGATGGCAGAGTCCGCGCATTCGACCGGCATCGCCGACGATTCAGCACGGCCGCACTTGAACTGGGGGGCACTGACGCGGACTCGGCCGACTTCTGGTCGGCGCTCATCGCCCTCATTCCGCGCTCGGGGGAGTGGTTTCCCAGAGCAGAGATCCTCGGCGACGACGAACCTGCGCTCGGATTTCGGCTGAGACCAGCACCGCCTCGCACCGACGAACTCGATGTGTGGATCCCGCCATTTGCCGATCCGCGTCGACACCCACAGACGAAGGGGTCGGACATCGCGCGTCTCGGCGAGCTGCGGACGCGGGCACACGAAGAGCACGGGTGTGATGAGGTGCTGCTCGTCGACGAACACGGGTTCGCTGTCGAATCGGCAACCTCGAGCCTGCTGTGGTGGGAGGACGAGACGCTGTGCGTTCCGCACCCGGACCTGGCCCAACTCCCAGGCGTGACCACCTCACTGATCCAAGACGGAGCCCGCAGACGGTCCATCAGCATCGAGTATCGACGGGTACAACCAGAAGATCTGATTGGACACGAAGTATGGCTTGTCAACGCCCTACATGGAATCAGACGCATCAGAGCCTGGTCCGGCTCGCTCGACTTTGCTTCTGTCTCTACTCGTGTTCATGGGTCGGCCCCTTCCTGGTTCTGGGAATGGAAGACATGGCTCGAACGCGAGATGAAACTGATTTGATAGCCATGGGGAACAACGGCTCTACAGGTGACTTACTCGTTGATACGAGGTTCACTAGCCTAGTTGCAGATCAATAATGTCCCGGATCGACAGCCCCTGACTTCCGGGCTCGTAAGAGTGCCGGCGCGGTAAGAAACGATATTCAGTCGCGGCGTTGTCGACAAGCACGGTTAGACTGATAATCGAGGGTAGGTTTTCTCGTGCTGTTTGTTCGAACCGGAGAGAATCTTTACCGTACTTCCCAACTTATGACGAGGCAACAGTGCCTTGGCTTGGCGTGCGGAGGCGCGGCTATCGACTACAATTGTTATGATTAGACGCAGGCGGTGATTTCAAATCGCGACAAACGGTGAAGAGCTGAGGAACATCAATGACGAACGCGCCCGAGAACGACGCAGCACCTACTCACCCGGGAGCTCGATGGTGGAAAGTGGACTTCCACTCTCATAGCCCTGCTTCTTTTGACTTCGGCGCGATGGAAGGTCATCGCGCGACGACCGAAACATCGTACCGAAGCTGGCTTCTTGCCTATATGAAAGCCGAGATTGACGCCATCGTCGTCACGGATCACAACACACATGAAGGAATCGGCGAAGCGCGAGATGAGCTGATTCGTATGCGAGAAGACGAAGTGGAAGGGTTTCGTGAGATCTGCATCTTCGCAGGAGTCGAGATCACCGTCGAGGGTGGATACCATCTTCTAGGCGTTTTTGATGTAGATACCGATAGTGATTCGATCAACGGTCTTCTGTATCGTTGCGGATTTGACGGTCCCCGAGGCGAGAGCCTGAGCACGACGAGCAAGGCGTTTGCCGAGGTGGTCCGTGAGATAGAGGATGCCGGTGGCCTTGCCATTCCAGCACACGCTGACGCGCCCAAAGGTCTCTTTGGGCACGATCAAAGGAACCAAGACGCGATCCGTGATGCGGGGTATGTCATTGCGATCGAAGCCGTTACGGAAGAGGGAGTCGAGAAGGCCAAGAGGCAAGGCTGGGCGAGCGTACTCGGGTCTGATTCGCACTTCCTAGACGGGGCCGGGGCGCCCCCCGGAGTGGAGGCTAAGTTCCCTGGAAGCCATTTTACCTGGATGAAAATGGAGACGCCGAATCTCCTGGGGGTCAAACTGGCGCTCTCTGACGAGACTTCATCGGTCCTTCGCTCTACACAAGCGACAGAGAATCCGGGTGGATACTTCCACCCTGTTCTCGATCGGGTTATTGTCAAGAAGGGCGAAGCCGAGTCCTGTTATGTCTTCGGTCCTTGGATGAATGCCATCATCGGTGGAAGAGGGGTCGGAAAATCCACTGTCGTCGAGGTTGTCCGCCTTGCGATGGGTAGGCATAACGACTTGCCCGCAGGGTTACGTGATTCTAGCGAGTGGTTCTCGCCGTCGCGGGGCAAAGGTGCGGGGGCACGCTTCTGGGATCAGGACACTATCATTGAAGTCCATGTTCACAAGCTCGGGCGACGCTACCGAATCCTTTGGAATGGAGAATCTCCAGAAAATGGTGCGATAGAATCCTTCGTCGACGGGGAGTGGATCCCAGAGTCAGGTTCGCCGAGGGACCGGTTCCCCCTGATGATCAACAGTCAGAAGCAGATCTACGAGACTGCGAGAGATCCCCAGAGTCTTCTGAAGGCTATAGACGATCAACCGTCAGTCGATTATGTCGGGTGGAAAGAAACCTTTGACGCGCTTAAGAGCAAATACCGGACACAGAGAGCCTCCATCTCGGAACTCTCGACCAAGATCAACAGCGAAAGTAGACTGAAGGGTGAGCTTGCGGACGCCGAAGCAGGACTCAAACAAATTGCAAAGATTCGCGACTCTGCCGAAGCTAAAGAACTCGACAACCTCTTGTTTCAGCAGCGATGCGTGGATCGGGAACGCTCCCGGGCTGAATCGATCGAGCGGGCGCTCCTGGCGATAGTACGAGACTTTAAAGTGGCCAAGTCCGGCGACGACTCAGGCCTGTCTTCAACAGGGGACACGGAGAATGAAGAGTTTGCGTCGAAAGAAGAGAACGCCCTAATAGCAGTAGCTCGTTCGACATATGAGGAAGTCAGGGTCCTCTCCGAGAAGCTGGGCGAGGCACGAGCGGCATTGGAGTCCGTTGCCGCAGAGTCTCCTCGAAAGAATAAGATTCAAGAGCTTGAACACCACATAAGTGCTTCTCAAGTCGATTCGGACAAGTCAGACGGCGATACCCTCGAAGACCCGAACGAAGCGAACGCGCGGTTGGTGAAAATGAAAGGTGATCGTCTTTCCAGTCTAGAGGAACTCAAAGCTGTAAAAGAGCGTCGATGCCAGCTCGAAAAGGACGCACAGACAACCTTAGAAGAGCTGTGTGCACTTCGTGGAGTCCTTACAGCCCGCCGGGCCGAAGTTGCTGTGAACCTCAACAGTGCCGAACTGAAACTCAACGTACTCGCCCAGGCGGACGCAAGCACCCTCGAACGCGACCTGAGAAGGCTCGTGAACAAGCCCACGGCATATGGCAACATATTTGACGAAGACGGCCTTCCCTCAGTGTTAGGTCACCAGCTACAACCAGGCCGAGACGACAGAGTATTCAAGTTAAAAGAGCTACTGAAAGACCTTCGCCGGCATGGCGCGTCGGCAGAAACCCTAACTGCTACGGGACTTGTATTCGATCAGCGGTTTTACTCACATCTCGAAACTCTCGACGGTCACGACTATGCGACCGAGATTGACCTGTGGTTCCCCGAAGACCTATTGCGCGTCCAATACAGGAGAGGTGCCTCGGGCAAGTTTCACGAAATTAATCAGGGTTCTCCTGGCGAGAAGACGGCTGCCCTTCTTGCCGTGATCCTTCAGCTCAGCAATGACCCCCTTTTGCTAGACCAGCCGGAGGACGACCTCGACAACAAATTGATCTATGACCTTGTTGTCTCGACCTTAAAGAGGATCAAATCAAGCAGGCAAATCATAGTAGTTACTCACAATGCGAACGTCGTGGTGAACGCTGACTCTGAACATGTGACGATCCTTAGCCACGGCCCAGTACCCCGAGTGGAGGCGCAGGGATCAATTCAAATACCTAAGGTCAAGGAATCGATCTGTCTCATTATGGAAGGCGGCGAATCGGCATTCGAGGCACGCTATCGACGTCTTATGAGGAGTTAGCTCGGGCAAGGCCGGGTTACGTGCTAACGTTTTACCAAAAGTGCTGTCGCATCGGCTCGAGTGCAGTCCTGCGGTTACTCTGGGCGACCCGAAAGGGATTGGCGTCTGTCAAGGATAGATTTCGAGACTAGGGCAGTCTGAATGATCGCCGTTTCACCTTACTGGCTGAGCTCGGTTCTGCCGAAAACCTCTGATCGAAACCGGCGAGGTAGCCGGCAGTCAGGCTGTCGGGAGTGCTTAAAGCTGAGTTGATTTCACACGCATGGTCAAGTCCGTTATCAACGAGGACCGTAAAGGGTGGCCGTCCACGCCAAATTATCGACTTCAACTAGGGATTGCGAAGTAAAGGCACACGTACCTTTGGTATGCGTTCGGCATCGGACTCGGCCCCTTTTGCATCGCAAACTCTCTTGCCTCTTTGAGGTCTTAATAGCTGAATAACATTGCCAGTTTGCAGTGCTGGGCTCTTCAAGTTGTGCAAATATTGTCCCTATGCAAAAGACAGAAGCAGCACCGCGTTCCTTGGCCGTTCGTCTTGCTGAGAATTTGCCTGACCGGAATTTTTCAAGTCAAGCGGTACCAGGGTGAGTGAGGCAGTGGTTAGGCTGCCTCTGTTTCGGTGCCCTCCTTTGGTTGGTTGATCCATGCCGGTCCGGGTAGGGCCAGGATCTTGGGATCTGTGGCCTTGCTGAACCTTTGGGGGTGTTTGGCCCGCGCGGCAGCCAAGGTCTGTGAGCGTTTCACGGCGACGCTATCGGCGAAGCCATAGTGGACGTTGGCTGGAGTATGGAACCCGATGCCAGAATGCTGATGAGCGTGATTGTACCAATCCACGAATTCACTGATGAAGGCCCGCGCGTCGCTCAGGGACGCGAAGCGATCGGGGAAGGTTGGCCCGTACTTCATGGTTTTGAAGAGACTTTCGCTGTACGGGTTGTCGTTGCTCACCCGGGGCCTGGAATGGGATCGGGTGACCTCCAGATCCGAGAGCAGTCCGGCAACGGTCTTCGACGTCATCGAGGTCCCGCGGTCGGCGTGGACGATTTCGGGGATGCCGTGGATGCCGAAGATCTCCTTCATCATCTCCATCGCCAGGACCCCTGATTCGGTGGCGTGCACGTGCGCGCCGACGATGAACCTCGAATGGATGTCCACCATCAGGTAACAATCGAAGTACTTG
>NZ_FXZD01000034.1 GCF_900169145.1 Brevibacterium antiquum CNRZ 918
GGCCTATCAAACCCATAATCTATAGGACACCTCACCCCCAACAAGTGGGGTTGGAAATCTCATCTCGAAGCAGGCTTCCCGCTTAGATGCTTTCAGCGGTTATCCTTCCCGAACGTAGCCAACCAGCCATGCACCTGGCGGTACAACTGGCACACCAGAGGTTCGTCCGTCCCGGTCCTCTCGTACTAAGGACAGGCCTCCACAAATTTCCTACGCACGCAGCGGATAGGGACCGAACTGTCTCACGACGTTCTAAACCCAGCTCGCGTACCGCTTTAATGGGCGAACAGCCCAACCCTTGGGACCGACTACAGCCCCAGGATGCGACGAGCCGACATCGAGGTGCCAAACCATGCCGTCGATATGGACTCTTGGGCAAGATCAGCCTGTTATCCCCGAGGTACCTTTTATCCGTTGAGCGACCACGCTTCCACAAGCCATGGCCGGGTCACTAGTCCCAGCTTTCGCTCCTGCTCGACACGTCCGTCTCACAGTCAAGCTCCCTTGTGCACTTACACTCGACACCTGATTGCCAACCAGGCTGAGGGAACCTTTGGGCGCCTCCGTTACTCTTTAGGAGGCAACCGCCCCAGTTAAACTACCCATCAGGCACTGTCCCTGAACCCGATCAGGGTCCGAAGTTAAGAAATCCAGTATAGTCAGAGTGGTATTTCACTTGACGACTCCACCCCCACTAGCGTGAAGGTCTCACAGTCTCCCACCTATCCTACACAAACCACACCGAATCCCAATACCAAACTATAGTGAAGGTCTCGGGGTCTTTCCGTCCTGCTGCGCGTAACGAGCATCTTTACTCGTAATGCAATTTCGCCGAGTTCGTGGTTGAGACAGCAGAGAAGTCGTTACGCCATTCGTGCAGGTCGGAACTTACCCGACAAGGAATTTCGCTACCTTAGGATGGTTATAGTTACCACCGCCGTTTACTGGGGCTTAAATTCTCCGCTTCACCCCTTACGGGGTTAACGAGTCCTCTTAACCTTCCAGCACCGGGCAGGCGTCAGTCCGTATACATCGACTTACATCTTCGCACGGACCTGTGTTTTTAATAAACAGTCGCTTCTCTCTGGCCTCTGCGACCACCACCAGCACATCACCAAGCAAGTTGGCTTCACCGGGATGGTCCCCCTTCTCCCGAAGTTACGGGGGCATTTTGCCGAGTTCCTTAACCACGATTCTCTCGATCACCTTAGTATTCTCTACCTGACCACCTGTGTCGGTTATAGGGTACGGGCAACACACAACCTCACGCCGATGCTTTTCTCGGCAGCATAGGATCACCAGATCACCCCACCAAAATGGGGCGCCCATCAGCTCTCACACTCAATGTGGGGACGGATTTACCTACCCCCACGTGCTACGACCTTAGACCACGACTACCATCGCGTGGCCTGGCTACCTTCCTGCGTCACACCTCGCGCTTACCGACTCCACACTCAGGTTCCACACCACACACCAACCAGACATCCGAAGACATCACGGGCATGTGGCAAGGTTAGTATCGTGTGTTTTGGTATTGACGGTTATGCGTCGGTACCAGAATATCAACTGGTTGTCCATCGACTACGCCTGTCGGCCTCGCCTTAGGTCCCGACTTACCCAGGGCGGATTAGCCTAGCCCTGGAACCCTTGGTCATCCGGTGGACGGGTTTCTCACCCGTCTTTCGCTACTCATGCCTGCATTCTCACTCGTACCGGCTCCACCACTCGTTCACACGGCGACTTCACTGCCAGCACGACGCTCCCCTACCCAACACCCCACCATTACGGCTATAAGGGGTGCTGCCACAACTTCGGCGGTGTACTTAGCCCCGCTACATTATCGGCGCTCAATCACTTGACCAGTGAGCTATTACGCACTCTTTCAAGGATGGCTGCTTCTAAGCCAACCTCCTGGTTGTCTTCGCAACTGAACATCCTTTCCCACTTAGCACACGCTTAGGGGCCTTAGTTGATGGTCTGGGCTGTTTCCCTCTCGACAATGAAGCTTATCCCCCACTGTCTCACTGCCACGCTGAACCTTACCGGCATTCGGAGTTTAGTTGACGTCAGTAACCCGGTGGGGCCCATCAGCCATCCAGTAGCTCTACCTCCGGCAAGAACCACGCAACGCTGCACCTAAATGCATTTCGGGGAGAACCAGCTATCACAGAGTTTGATTGGCCTTTCACCCCTAACCACAGGTCATCCCCTCCATTTTCAACTGAAGTGGGTGCGGGCCTCCACGCGCTCTTACACACGCTTCACCCTGCCCATGGCTAGATCACTCCGCTTCGGGTCTAGGACACGCGACTGAAACGCCCTATTCGGACTCGCTTTCGCTACGACTACCCCACAACGGGTTAACCTCGCCACGCACCGCTAACTCGCAGGCTCATTCTTCAAAAGGCACGCCATCACCCCAACAAGGAGGCTCTGACGGATTGTAAGCACATGGTTTCAGGTACTATTTCACTCCCCTCCCGGGGTACTTTTCACCATTCCCTCACGGTACTATCCGCTATCGGTCATCAGGAAGTATTTAGCCTTACCAGGTGGTCCTGGCAGATTCACACGACATTCCACGAGTACCGTGCTACTCGGGTATATGCACAACATTGGGGCCACATGTTTCGTCTACGGGACTCTCACCCACTCCGGTACTGTTTCCCACCAGCTTCGACTACATCTAGCACTCATCAACGCCTCGGTCATGCTGGACCGAACACGCATACCCCACAACACCAAGCCAGCAACACCAGCACGTTTGACACTGACAAGGTTTAGGCTCTTCCAGTTTCGCTCGCCACTACTCCCGGAATCATATTTTATTTTCTCTTCCTACGGGTACTGAGATGTTTCACTTCCCCGCGTTCCCCCCACACACCCTATATATTCAGATGCGGGTCACCACACTCTCATGTGGCGGGGTTTCCCCATTCGGACACCCTCGGATCACAGCCCGTTTATCGGCTCCCCGAGGCTTATCGCAGATTTCCACGTCCTTCATCGGCTCCTGATGCCAAGGCATCCACCATGCGCTCTTACACACTCAT
>NZ_FXZD01000005.1 GCF_900169145.1 Brevibacterium antiquum CNRZ 918
GGGCGAAGAGGACCTCGCTCGAGGCCCAGTAGCCTCGACCAGGCAACCTCTCCCAGGCCCTGGCGCCGAACTCCCTGACCACCAGCCCGCACCGATCCACCTATCGGCACCAAGATGGATACCCCTTAATCCCAATCATCGCCGATTTGACCACTCTCATCGGCGTTGGCGACATCGTTGGCTGGAGCGCCGACGGCGTGATGGTTTTGGAGTGCAAGAACCGGCCAGCCCCGCAGCACGAGCCCACGACCGGGCGACTGGCTCGGCAGCGTCGGCGCGGGGAACAGCTCGAGACATACTTGACCAGTAGCACTCTCGATGAAGGCGACTTCGTGCGGCAGGCGCACGCCATATCATTGCCGTCTCCAGATTGGGCCGCGGTCGCCGGCCTGCTCGAACGCTGCGAGGCATCGCCGACTAATGTCGCGGTTCACTCGCTCGGGCCGAACGACATCCTCGTGGCCGCAACTTCACAGGCGACAGTGGAACAGGTCGGGAGAGTGATGGCCGCCTTAGGGGATTCAAAGAATCCGTCGGTGGCGTTCTACTCGGAGCTGATCGACACCGCCAGTTACCGGCTGATGGCACCGTCCAGCTATCCGATCGGAGGTGAACGACGATGGCGGCTGCTTGAAGGTGACCTGCAACTGGTCAGATTAGTCGATACAGGCAACTTTGCGGCAGGGTTCGATCACGAAGGTGCGGCAGTAACGTTGGTGCCAGAGCGGTCCGCGGGGCGGCTGAATTTGCGGATTGACATCGACGGCCAGGAGTACACAAAGTTCACACATCAGCTAGCTGAGTTCTGCTTATGGATGCCAGTGCCGTTGGCGGCGCTACGGCTGACACTGATCGACTACGCCCGGATACTGCTCAACGACCGTGCATCAATTGCCGAACTCGGAGACAGCCGAGACCTCGCCCCGGGCGACAACGTCAAGTACGCGACTATCTACCGACCTGACTGACTCCACTAGGTGCCAACCCCGGTCATCGGCCGAAAGTGGTCCCCACGATCGCTGGAATCTGACCCGGGAACTTGCATCTGCAGCTGATGGTGACTGGCCGCCCCGAGGACAAGCGGCGAACGCCGGTGGGCGGCACTATAGTTGAGTCATGGTTCGGCTTGGAGGTTTTCCCGATTCTAGCTCTCTTGACGAGCAGATCTTGATCGAAAGCACGACGGCTGGGGACTTTGAGACAGTCCAAAAGTTTTTGCCTCCTGGCCCGGGGCGTGAGAAGCGATTGGTCGAGCTTCGAAACGCAATGACGTCGAACGCTGCAAAATTGCCGAGTTTGGTCGATGAACTCCGCAACATAATTTCTGGAAGAGACTTGGTGCAGCTGCTCAATTCGGTGGTGGTCCCTGCCTCGATGGTCAGCCTCGGCGAAGGAGAGGGTCTGGCTGACGGGGATCGAACCTCGTCGTGGGCTGCAAAGATCGAGTACCTGGTGGGAGTCGTACTGTCGATTGATCCCTCTGGTGAGGCGGACACCCCTCGGGTGATCACAGAGAGAGTGCTCCAGCTCGTTAGCGCGATTTTCGAAGCGGACTCCGCACGAATGATCACGGAGGAACTGTCTAACGCGAACGGTGACGAGCCTGAGCGGGAGTTGCTGTTGCAACAGTTGAAGATGGAGTATCAATCGGATCGGATGCCGGGTTATGCCGTACATCTTCAGCGGGTGGATGACGAGGTCTTCGCCCGACATCGGGACTACTACTTGAAGGCTCTGGGGTTCTGCCCTGCTGACGTGATTAGGATTACTCGCAAGCACGCACGCTGGGCGAACGAGTCGTTGAATTCGGCGCTTTTTGATATGGCGAACCTACACAACAACGCAGACATTGATCCTGAGGCTGCGGCACTACCCCTCCGGCAGGCATTCGACGCGCCAACGCTGTGGGAGCCGGACGTCGTTGCAGAACATTCGGGCGTCTCGGTTGAACAGGTCAGAGCCATACTGGACTTTTTCGCAACAAATCTCCACTGCCAGCCTGATTTCCGTCTACCCGGTGACAAAAATATTGCACGAACGCACCCCGTTGTCGAGCTCGACGACGGAAGGTACCTGGTTCCAGACCCTTGGGCGATGTCTGCTGTCCTCCATAACCGACTCGCGGTGCAACAGCGTCTCGGATACGATCCGGCAAAGTATCACAAACACCGACAAGACGCGCACGAGCGTTTGATCCTGAACTCGTTGCAGAGTGTATACGGTGAACACGCGTGTGGGTCTCGGCATTATCTATCTCCTTCAGGCGAAGGCGGAGAAATTGACACATTGGTCATATCAGAGTGGCCGCTCGTTATCGAAGGCAAAGCAATTAGCCTGACGGAGGCAGGTCGCCAGGGAAAAGCGCGTCGGGTCGAAACGAAGCTCGCGGAGATCCTTGGAAAGGCCCTAGGCCAGACAAATCGAGCATTGAGCTACATCCTTGAGGAAGAAGGACGTGAGTTCTCGCCCAAACCTTCTAGTCGAGCAGAAAAACTGCTACCAGACGCAGTCTCGGGCGGCACAGCGGTCGTTGTTACGTTCGAGCGCATGGACCCCTTGGCATTCAGCGGAACGGACGTGCTCGACTCCGTTCGTCGACCAACTTGGATAGTTTCGCTGACCGATATGTTTATGGTGGCGGACGTTTTGAAAACACCAGGCGAGTTCAGCCACTACGCGAAAACGCGAGGTGGTATGGTCGGATCCAAGACCATGGCCGCCTCAGAAGCGGATCTCCTCGGCGCCTATCTAGCCGATCGCCTGCGCATCATTGACCAACCGAGTTTGAACGAATTCGATCGCGTAATCATCGGCTATTCCGCTGATGAGCTAAACGAATTCTATACTTCGCGCGAGCTCGGTCTGGCTGCCGAGAAACCGGGAACTGGTGTTCCTGCAGATGTCACGGACGCACTGGCGAGGACCACACATGCGCCAGGATGGACCCATTGCGTCGATACGGTGATGCTAGCGCAACCGACTGCGTGGAAGAAGTGGAAGCGATTCCGCAACCGGCATCGACGCGGTGGCACATTCACGTATGGGGATTTGTCTCTTGCAGTCGTGGCACACGGCGAGCCTTCAATCAACTGCACTGCTGCGTCGATCACGCTCCACGTTCCTGCGCGAAGGTGAAGAACGGTACCGGTGGTACCCGATTGGCCCCCCATTAAAGAAACTAGCTAGATTGGGCCTACTTGATGGTTACGTGACACGTTGGCATCGGTTTAGAGAAGGCTCCCGAATTCACACGCTCTACCCAATAAGCCGGAGCTCCACCAACCTAGGTCACCATGAGGCATCTTGCTCGTGAATTGGGCGAGCAGGGCAATCACCGTCGCTTAGACATTTCAAGAATTAGTCATGTGGAATCCGGTCGAGATGTCAGATGGCTGAACGCCCCCATCTAGGCCGACTAACTTAGCTACGTGCGCAACCAAGTCACCCAAGACTCTCGTGCCCTCGGCACCGTCCTTAGCGGATATGAGAGCCCTGTAAAGTCTCATAGTTTCCGCGTCGTGACCAAAGAGTAACGGCAGCTCATTGAGCCTAAGAACGAGTTGACCCTGATCGAGTCGCCATCGCATGATTTCTCGCACGAGACCGACTCGAGCCTGCTCCTGCCGCTCTTGAAGCTGCTTTGAGAACGACCACCTCTGTTGAAAGTAGCTCCCGACAAGAGTCACAATGGTGCCCGCGACCACGCCTAGCGTTCCCGACCAAAGCGCCAGCGCTACGTCAGTCATCCGACTCCCACCTACACATTGAACCGAAACTCCAACACGTTCGGTAGCCGAATAACCTTTGACGTAGATTGACTCCATGAGTGCTGAGCCTCGGCGGGCCGCCGTCTACCTGCGGATCTCTCAGGATCGCGAGAACCGTCGCCTGGGTGTGGACCGCCACAGGGAGGACGCCGAGGCGCTCATCAAGGCTAGAGGATGGACTCCAGCAGGGGTCTACGAGGACAACGACATCTCCGGCAGTGGAGTTCTCCGATGGCGCCATCTCCCCCGCCCTGCTGGGCGAGGACCTGACCGTGGGGGCCTACACGACCGGGGGCGGGCACGCGCCTGCCGGCCGCGCGGTGGGCAATCGCGGCGGCGCCGGCCGGTGCCAACGGCTGCCCGACCGGCCCGGACGGCTTCCGGGTCACCGGGCGGCGCCCGCCCCCGCCACCACGAGGTCGATGAGCCGGCGGAGCACCACATCGACGTCCTCGCCGTCGATCCGTCTCTGCCGGGAGCGGTTGAGCTCGGCCAGCACCCCGGCGACGATGAGGCGGGCGCCGGCCGCCGCAGCCGCACCGGGCTCCTCGACGGCAGTGCCTGTCGCACCGTCCCGCGCAGCTCCGATCGCACCGGAAGCGTCGGCCCGGCCGTCCTTCAGGCGCGCGGCGATCTGCTCTTCGAGGCGATCGACGCGGTCGAGGACCCGCCGGCGATGCGGCATGTCCGCACCGAAGAGGATCTCGCGCGCGACCCACGTCGCAAGCTCGGACCAGCGCCGCATCGCGGTGACGAGCGGCGAGATCAGCTCCGCGATCCGTTCCGCGGTCTCCCCGCCCGCCGTCGCGGTGCCGGGCGCGGCGAACGCAGAGAGCGAAGTGGTGGTCGTCGCGCGCTCGTGGGCTCCCCAGAGCGCATCGACGACCATCATGAGCAGTTCGACCTTCGTCGCCGCGTACTGGAAGACAGTGCCCTCGGCCACATCTGCCGCGCGCGCGACCTCGCTCATCGAGGTCCGCTCAAAACCGCGCTCCTCGAACAGCGCGCGCGCCGCGGCGAGGATGCGGGCGCGCTTCTCCGCCTTCGCCCGCTCGCGCCTGCCCAGCATCGCCGAGGGCGCCAGCTCCGTGTCATCCCGAGTTCCCATGCGGAAATTGTAGTCGACTCAATTCTGAGTAGACTCAATATCGACGCCGGGTGATCGGCATCCGGCACGCTTCAGGAAGGATGGATCATGCAGCACACGGCAGGTAACTACGAGGCGTTCGCGCGTCCCCGCCCCGCACAGCACGCGCGGGAGACGAAGGCCTACATCGTCGGCAGCGGGCTGGCCGGACTCGCGGCGGCCGTCTTCCTCATCCGCGACGCCGGGGTCCCCGGTGCCAACGTTACGATCCTCGAGAAGGACGACATCGCCGGTGGTGCGCTCGACGGCCTCGACGTCCCGGAGAAGGGCTTCGTCATCCGCGGCGGCCGGGAGCTGGAGAACCACATGGAGTGCCTGTGGGACATGATGCGCTCCATCCCCTCCCTCGAGCTCGAGGGCGCCTCCGTGCTCGACGAGTTCTACTGGCTCAACAAGGATGACCCCAACTACTCGCTGCGTCGGGCCACCGTGCGCCGGGGCGAGGATGCGGGCCACGAGGGCCGCTTCGACCTGCCGAAGCGGGCCCAGAAGGATCTGCTCAGGATCTTCCTCGCCGAGCGTGCGGAGATGGAGGGCAAGCGCATCGACGAGGTGATGGGCCGTGAGTTCCTCGACTCGCCGTTCTGGATGTACTGGCGGACGATGTTCGCCTTCGAGGAGTGGCACTCCGCGCTTGAGTTCAAGCTCTATCTCCACAGGTTCGTCCACCACATCGGCGGACTGCCCGACTTCACGGCGCTGAAGTTCACGAAGTACAACCAGTACGAGTCCTTCGTCCTGCCGCTCATGCACTACCTCACCGAGCACGGCGTCGTCTTCCGCTCCGGCACCGAGGTCCTCGATGTGGACTTCGCCCACCGCAACGGCGAGATCCGCGCCACCGCGATCCACTGCCGCCGCGACGGCGCCGAGGAGACCATCGAGCTCGGTGAGCACGACCTCGCGCTGATGACGATCGGCTCGCTGGTGGACAACTCCGATGACGGCGACCACCACACGGCCGCCGTGCTCAACGAGGCCCCGGCCCCGGCCTGGGACCTGTGGAAGCGCATCGCGAAGAAGGACCCGTCGTTCGGGCGTCCGGAGGTCTTCTGCTCCTCGATCGAGGAGACGAAGTGGGAGTCGGCCACCGTCACCACGCTCGATCAGCGCATCCCGGCCTATATCGAGCGCATCGCCCAGCGCGATCCGTTCAGCGGCCGCGTGGTCACTGGCGGCATCGTCACCGCCGAGGACTCCTCCTGGCTGCTGAGCTGGACGGTCAACCGCCAGCCGCACTTCAAGAAGCAGCCGAAGGATCAAATCGTCGTCTGGGTCTACGGCCTGTTCGTCGACGTCGACGGCGACTACGTGAAGAAGCCCCTGGCGCAGTGCACCGGCGAGGAGATCACCCAGGAGTGGCTCTACCACCTGGGCGTGCCCGTCGAGGAGATCCCCGAGCTCGCGGCGACCGGCGCCCGGTGCGTGCCGGTCATGATGCCCTACGTGACGAGCTTCTTCATGCCCCGCCGCGCGGGTGACCGGCCGCAGGTCGTGCCGGAGGGGGCGACGAACTTCGCGTTCCTCGGGCAGTTCGCGGAGACCGGCCGCGACACGATCTTCACGACCGAGTACTCGGTGCGCACCGGCATGGAGGCCGTCTACGAACTCCTCGACGTGGAGCGCGGCGTGCCGGAGACCTGGGGCTCCACGTACGATGTGCGCGACCTGCTCGAGGCCTCGGCGCGCATGCGCGACGGCAAGAAGGTGGAGATGCCCGGCCCGGCCGCGCTGCGCGGCTACCTGCGCGGCAGGCTCGAGCACGGGGAGATCGGCCAGCTCCTCGAGGAGCACGGCCTCATCTGAGCCCCGCCCACCGCGGGTGCGCCTCGGGCCCGGTCCCGAGGCGCGCCTAGGCTGGTCTCATGTCGCCCACCGCTCCCCTCGGCTCCGAATCCCGCCTGCCCGCCGCCTGGCGCCCCTGGCGCCGGCCCTCGCCGCTGGCCGGTGCGCGGCCCACGCCGGCCCAGCTCGCCGCGGCGGCGGACGGCCCGGCTCGCGACGACGTGCTGCCGCTGCCCGGCGATGCCGAGTCCGCGGGCCTGGTGCGCCTGCTCATCGTGGGCATCAACCCGAGCCCGTGGACGACCGCGGTCAACGCCCCCTTCGCGCGCCCGGGCAACCGCTTCTGGCCCTCGCTCGCTGCGGCAGTCATCCTCCCCCGCACCGTCGATGCCTCGCGGGGGCTGAGCCCGGACGACGAGCGCCTGCTGGCCGAGCGCGGGATCGGGATCGCCAACCTCGTGGGACGGACCACGGCGCGCGCCGCCCAGCTGATGCGCATGCCCCACGTGTCCTCGCAGTCGAGCAGGCGCGGGATGTTGACGGCGAGCACGACGTCCCCCGCGGGGCGCGGCGGCGCCGGCAAACCGGGCGGCCGCCGGCGGCGGTGCCGGTGGCGAGCTCCGCGGCGCGGGTGTGGAAGCGGGCCGCGTCGTAGCGGGTGGAATCGCGGCCCTCGGCGGCGAGGTGGCGCAGCAGCGCGCCGGGGTCGAGCAGCCGGCACACGCGCACGGCGACCGCGATGAACATGACGCCTCAGCCCACGGTGATGGCCACCGCGCCGACGGTCGAGGCCCAGGGGCGATAGGCGTCCCCGCCCACCGCGATCGAGAGCGCGATGAGGAACGCATAGGCGAACGTGCCCACGAAGCAGCCCAGCCCCCACTGCATGACGCGACCGGCCTGGAATACCGGCGAGATGCGCACCGACAGGGCGGTGACGCCCAGGCTCATGGCGGCCGTCAGCGCGCTGAAGACGAGGCCGGCCAAGGTGACCATGGCCCCGAAGATGATGCCCAGCAGCGAGCCCACGCCCCCCGCGTCGAGCTGCGGGTAGTGAAGCGGCGGCGCGAGCGCGCGGTCGGGGGCAAGCAGCACGGCGCCGAGTGCGAGGGCGAGCAGGAAGAGGCGCAGGGGGATGCCCCACATAGTGGGCACGCGGGCGTGGCGGCACATGGCCGCCCATGCGCGGCGGTCGGCGGCGGTCTCCCGGCGGGCCGGGCCCGCCTCGGTATCGCCGTCCCTCAGCGCTGCACCCACACGAACCTCCTCGCGACCGGGCCGCCCGGCGGCGCGCCCGCCGCACCGTGGCGCGGCAGGTCAAGCCTACCGAGCGCGGCCCACCTCCACCACAGAGCGGGCGGGACTCAGCCCTGCGGGTCGTCGTAGAAGCCGCCGCCCGCGCCGGCGCCCATGCGGCCGCGGTCGATGTAGTGCTCCTTGAGCCAGGCGGCGAGGCGCTGGCTGTGTTCATCGCCGCTCGACAGGATGTTGTAGGCGGTGCCGAGGCCCACGACGTCGTAGATCTGGAACGGTCCCATGGGCGCGCCCGTGGCGATCCGCCAGACGTTGTCGACGTCCTCTGGCTGTGCGTAGCCGCCCGCCGGCAGGTCGAGGGCCGCATTGAGGAAGGGCACGAGCAGCGAGTTGAGCACGTAGCCGGGGCGCTCCTTGAGCACGGGGATGGGCACCATGCCGATGGCGCGGGCGAACTCCACGACCGTGTCGAAGACCGCGGGGCTCGTCTCCGCCGTGCCCATGACCTCGGCGGTGTTGAACTTCCAGATCTGGTTGGCGAAGTGCAGGGCGAGGAAGCGGTCGGGCCGCCCGGTGAAGTCCTTCATGTCGCTGGGCAGCAGGGTCGAGGAGTTCGTCGCGAAGATCGTGTGCTCGGGGGCGAGCGCCGCGAGCTTCTCGTAGGTCTCGCGCTTGATGTCGAGGCGCTCCGGGACGGCCTCGATGATGAGATCGGCATTCCCCGCGGCCCGCGCGAGGTCCGTCGTCATCGCCAGGCGCTCGAGCGCTGCCTGTGTGCTGGCCTCGGTGGCGCCCTCGACCTCAGCCCGGTAGGCGGTGACGAGCGCGTCCAGGCGCTTGCGGCCGGCGCTCAGGGCCTCGTCGCCGATGTCGTAGACGGTGACGTCGAAGCCGGAGTAGGCGGTCTGGTAGGCGATCTGGGCGCCGAGCACTCCGGCGCCCAGCACGGTGACGCGGGCGATGTCGCTCATGGTGTTCCTCCTCGATGGGCCGCCGGGGGCGGCAGCCGCGCAACCTGCGCGCCTATTTTTGAGTGTACTCATTTTTCCGCGCTCGGCAAGGGCGCGGCCCGGCGCCCGCTCCCCTAGCGTCCGGGCCACTTCCGCAGCGCGCGGCGGCGAACCGCGCCCGGTCGGCGGGCGCGACCAGCCCGGCAAGCGCCTCGGGCTCGGCTGGCAGCCCCGCCCGGCGCGCGCCCTCGAGCGCCTTAGCATCGAAGAATCGAAGACCGGCGGGAGGGACCAGATCCCCTGGACCTCGCCCAGGAAGATCTGCGCCCCGGCGGACCCGATTTCGGGAAAGGGGCGCAGCAGGCGGCTCAGGGCCGCGGGCTCCGCGTGCCCCGCTGCGCGCAGCCGGCGCAGGTCACCGCCGTAGTCCGCGAGCAGCTGCTCGGACATGCGGCCCAGGCGGGTGGCAGTGCTCTCGTCGTAGCGGCGGTAGCCGGCGCGGCGACGCGCTGGCAGTGCGTCGAGGCGCGCATGTGCGCGGGGGTGGTGAGGCCGGCGTCCCACAGCTCACGCGCTGCGGCCACCGCGATGTCCGCCCCGATCCGCGCGGCCAGGAGGTTGGCGAGCACGAGCAGCTGGAAGAGGGGCGCGGGGCGATCGGCCAGATCGATGCTGGCCTGCTGGGCGTAGGTGGTGCCGTGCTCGTCGAGGAGGTCGCCCGCGATGCGGGCGAGGGGCTTCGCCATGGCGCCCACCCTAGGCCAGCCCCCGCATCGTTGGTGGAGGTCGCCTTGAGGCAGCACTGCGACTACTGAAGTACCTGCGCGATACGAAAACGACGTTCTCCATCAAGTCCGTGCTACTCACAATCCTAGTCGGTAACTCCATCGAGAGCTGGCGCTCCGCGGACGATCCGGAGTAATACGGCGACATCGCGACAGCGCTCGTGCACGTCATCGAAGACCTCAACGACTACCTTCAGTCCAACCCGACGATGCCGTCGATTTACGATCCGGCAAGCACCGGCCGAGATTTCCGGGAACGATGGGACCAGGATGGATGCTCGAACTTCCGGGCCCAGATTCTCCACTACGCCACGAAGATGCGGGAGGCGTACGACGCTGAGACTGTCAACGACTCCGTGGCAGCCTGGCAGGACGCCTTCGGACCGTCGTTCAATAAGCCGGCTGTCGAGGCTGCGCAGAAGTCGTTGCCCGCCGAGCAGTTCATCGACACAATGCTCCGCATTCCGATCCGATTGGAGAATCGCGTCACCTTGTTCGGAAGGGTCCGCCGCGCCGGAGTTGTACGAGCGTACGACCTACCCCGCCGCGAAGACCGAGTGCAGAAGGATCGAACAATCGACTTCGAATTGCGAGACCTAGATGTCACAGGACCTTACGAGGTCTATTGGAAAGTGAAGAACCACGGTTCGGAAGCTGTCCAGGCAGGCCAGCCACGTGGTGACGTCATAGTGGGCGGGGACACCCGATACGAGAGCACGGCGTTTGTGGGGAGCCACTACGTCGAGATGTACATCGTCCAGAACAACGTCTGCGTCGCCAAGGATCGCCAACCAGTGATCATTCAACCGCGCTGAGACGCTCTCCAACACCCACCGTCGCCAAGACCTTGGCAACGATGCCGCCGAGGTTCTTGTCCGTCTAAGGAGCGGCCTGCTTGGCCTTCGCCCGTCTGACAGCCCACCGGGGACAATGGTGGTGTGAGCAGCTCCAACTTCTTCGACAGGTTGCTTGCCGATACATGAAATTGCTCGTCCCCACGCCAGAGGTTAGATTGAAAACCTAAACTCCACCACATCGCCGTCGGCCATCACATAGTCTTTGCCTTCCATCCGGACCTTGCCGGCGGATTTGGCAGCGGCCATGGTGCCGTTGGCATCGAGGTCGTCGAATGAGACCACCTCGGCCTTGATGAAGCCCTTCTGGAAGTCGGTGTGGATGACTCCGGCTGCTTCGGGGGCCGTCGCGCCCTTCGGGATCGTCCAGGCACGGGATTCCTTGGGCCCAGCGGTCAGATAGGTCTGCAGACCCAAGGTGTCGAAGCCGACGCGTGCCAGCTTGTCCAGACCGGCTTCCTCCTGCCCGGTCGATTCCAGCATCTCCCGGGCCTCTTCTTCGTCGAGTTCGGAGAGCTCCGACTCGAACTTGGCGTCCAAGAAGATCGCTTCGACCGGGGCCACCAGAGCACGCATCTCAGCCTTCTTCTCTTCATCGGCGAGCACATCGTCGTCGACGTTGAAGACATAGAGGAACGGCTTGACGGTCATCAGCTGCAGTTCGCGCAGCTGCGTGACATCGAATTTGTCGGCCTGCATCGCCTGGAAAAGGGTCTTTCCGCTCTCGAGGATCTCCACGGCGGCATCGATGACGGTCAGCTGTTCTGCCGGTGCACGCTTGCCCTTCACTTCTTTTTCGATCCTCGGCCGCGCCTTCTCCAAGGTCTGCAGGTCCGCGAGGATGAGCTCAGTGTTGATGGTGTCGATGTCGTCGGCGGGGCTGATCTTGCCCTCGACGTGAATGACATCGTCATCGACGAAACCGCGGATGACCTGGCAGATCGCTTCCGCCTCGCGGATGTTAGCCAGGAACTGGTTGCCCAGGCCTTCGCCTTCGGACGCGCCTCGGACGATCCCGGCAATATCGACGAAGTCGACGGTTGCATTGAGGATGCGTTCGGAGCTGAAGATCTCTGCCAGTCGAGTGAGTCGCGCGTCGGGCAACGGCACCACGCCGACGTTCGGTTCGATCGTCGCAAACGGGTAGTTCGCCGCGAGAACTTGGTTCTTGGTCAATGCATTAAACATGGTCGACTTGCCGACATTGGGCAGTCCCACGATTCCGATAGTTAGAGCCACGGTAGCTAAGTCTATCCCGCCGCCGAGGTGCGGGTCTAAATCTCGTGTCAGTGCCGTCTGTCACGCTCGAGTCATGAATTCTTTCCCCACCGCTGGACTTCCCATCGTCTTCATCCTGGCGATCATCATCAGCGCCGCCCTCGGCTTCCTCCTCGGTCGCGCGCACATGCGTTCTCGCTATATCGAGCGACTCACCAGAGCAGAGACCACGTCTCGGATCCTCACCAGCCGGACGGAGGATCTGGAAGCCGATGCGCAGATGGCCGGTGAGATCACCGCTGCAATCGGGCCGCTGGCGGCAAGCGTCAACCATCTGCAGGAGAATCTTCAGGCTCAGGACCGAACTCAGCTCGAGCAGATCACTCGCCTCAATACGCAGATCGGCCACCTCAGCCAACAGAATCTCCGGTTGCAGGAGTCGACGGGTTCACTGGCCAGTGCCCTGAACTCGACGACTCAGCGCGGTGACTGGGGTGAAGTCCAGCTCAGACGAATCGTCGAATATGCGGGACTCCTCCCCCATGTGGACTTTGAGACACAGGTCAGCAGCGTGCGTGATGGTAAACGCCATCGACCCGATATGACCGTCAACCTACCCGGAGGCGGAACGATCATCATCGATGCCAAGACGCCGCTGTCAGCTCGCATGGACGACGCAGATGCCAGCGATGAAGATCATGCTCGAGCACTTCTGCGCCATATCGATTCTCTGGCGTCCAAGGAGTATTGGAAGTCCTTCGACACCGCGCCGGATTTCGTCGTCTGCTTCGTCCCCACGGACGGACTGCTGTCCGCGGCGGCATCGACCTATCCGAAGATGATCGATCATGCTCTCGGCAAGAACGTCGTGCTCGCCTCCCCCGCCACGCTTCTGGTCCTGCTCAAGACCGTGGCGCTCAATTGGCGGCACGCGGACATGAGCACATCTGCGGCTGAGGTCCTCAAGCTCGGCACCGAACTCTACGAACGCATCGGCACGTTGGTCACCCACGTGACGCGAATGGGCTCGAGTCTCGACCGCTCGGTTGAGGACTACAACCGTTTCGTATCGTCGTTGGAATCACGGTTCCTCGTCACGGCCCGGAAGTTTCCATCCACGGGAATCGTCGCGACCGAGCTGGACACAGTAGCGGAGCTTGACTCACGTAGCCGTGGGATCAGCGCTGAAGAACTCTCGCGGCCACGCTTCTCAGGACAAGATCTTTTCGCGACACCAGACCGGAATGATCTGCGCGGTCGCCACACCGGCACCGATTAGGGAACGGGCCTATCTAGATGAGGTCGTGCTTCCGGTCGGCACCGTCGCGCTTGTTCGAGGTCTTCTCGCCTGCGGCCTTGAGATCTTTGCGCAGTTCGCGAGGCAGGGAGAACATGATGTCTTCCTCTGCCGTGACGATTTCCTCGACCGAGCCGAAACCGTACTCGGCCAACAGCTTCAGAAGATCCTGAACCAGCCCTTCTGGCACGCTCGCTCCTGAGGTCACTCCGACAGACGCGACATCATGGAACCAGGTTTCGTCGACCTCACGAGCGAAATCGACGCGACGCGCGTCCTTAGCCCCATGTTCCAGAGCAACTTCGACAAGACGCACGGAATTCGACGAGTTGGCCGAGCCGACGACCAGAACCAGATCGGACTGCGGGGCGATCTTCTTCACCGCCACCTGCCGGTTCGACGTGGCATAGCAGATGTCATCGCTTGGAGGGTCCTGCAGGTGTGGGAACCGTCCGCGCAGGATATCGACCGTGGCCATCGTTTCGTCGACACTCAACGTCGTCTGTGAAAGCCAGACCAGGCTCTGTGCATCGTCGATCTCGACAGTCTTGGCTTCTTCCGGGTTCTGGATCAGCGTGATGTCGTCGGGAACCTCTCCCATGGTGCCTTCGACCTCTTCGTGACCTGCGTGACCGACAAGCAGAATGTGGTAGCCGTCGCGGGCGAAGCGGACGGCCTCGCGGTGGACCTTCGTGACCAAAGGGCACGTGGCGTCGATTGTGGACAGCTCACGTGCGGCAGCCTCGGCGTGGACCGCAGGCGAGACACCGTGGGCGGAGAACACGAGCCGGGCCCCCTCGGGAACTTCGTCAGTCTCGTTGACGAAGACAGCGCCGCGTTCGGACAGAGTGTCGACCACGTGCCGGTTGTGCACAATCTCCTTGCGCACATAGACAGGAGCACCGTAGTGCTCGAGTGCACGCTCGACGGCGATCACTGCGCGGTCGACACCGGCACAGTATCCGCGCGGGGCCGCCAGAAGGACCTTCTGGTCAGCGCCTTCGGGCGTCCGGATATCCTCCGGGGCAAGACGTTTGCGCGGAATGGTGGGCATGGGTACAGATACGGCAGTCACAAGCTCAGTTTAGGCCGAGGACCTGAACAACGGCTACAAAGGTGAAGCAATCCACATCATCCCCCTCACCGATGGCGTTCCCGCGCGGCGCTCATTCCTCATGTCACCACCGTTCGTTAGGGTGGTGGACTGGAAGGGGAGACAACATGGCGCAACGAATTTCCGGCACTCCCGGGACTCTCGGCGAAACGCTCGAGACTCAGGAGCTGGCCGCGACAGCAGGCGAGACGACGGCAGAGAACCCGTGGCCCCTGAGTCTGCTCTCAAGCAAGATGAAGTCCTATATCGATCGTATGTCGAGCGTATGGATCGAGGGACAGGTCGTCGAGCTCAACCACCGCGGCAAGGCCAGCTATCTGACTCTGCGCGACACCGATGTCGAGATGTCACTGCCGGTGCAGATCTGGAAGAACGTGCTTGAACGCACCGGTGCACCACTGTCGGAAGGCAGTCATGTCGTCGCCAACCTCAAGGCTGATTTCTGGACGAAGACCGGTCGTCTGACCATGCGTGCCAATGACATCCGGGCCGTCGGCCTCGGCGAACTTCTTGCCCGACTCGAGCGGCTGAAGAAACAGCTCGGCGCAGAAGGCCTGTTCGACCCGAACCGGAAGAAGCGTCTGCCGTTCCTGCCCAATCGGATCGGCCTCATCACCGGCAGGGATTCCGATGCGCAGAAGGACGTCGTTCGCAACGTCGCTCTGCGCTGGCCGGCCGCCGAATTCGAAATCCGCAACTGCGCCGTGCAGGGACCCGATGCGGTGCCAGGTGTGATGAAGAATCTGGCCGAACTCGATGCCGATCCACAGATCGACATCATCGTCATCGCTCGCGGGGGCGGGAGCATGGAGGACCTGTTGCCGTTCTCCAACGAGGCTCTGGTCCGAGCGGTGTCTGAGGCGAACACCCCCATCGTGTCGGCAATCGGTCACGAAGCCGACCGCCCGATCCTCGACGAAGTCGCTGACATGCGCGCATCAACTCCCACCGATGCAGCCAAACGCATCGTGCCCGATGTATCCGAGGAGGCGATGAACCTACTGCGCGCTCGGGCTGAACTCGATGCCGCCGTCAATCGGATCATCGACCGGGAGCAGGAGATGCTCACCGCAGTCCGCTCACGCCCGGTCCTTGCCGAGCCTCAGACCATGGTGGATGCGCACGAAGAGCAGCTGCGACTGGTCCGTCGACGCAGTCTCCAAGCGACCACGACGCGCATCATGCAGGGGCAGACCGAGATCAGCCATCTGCGTTCACAGGCACGTTCACTTTCACCCTTGCGGACCCTCGAACGCGGCTACGCCGTCGTCCAAAACGACGATGGTCAGGCCATCAGAGACTCAGCCGAGGTAGTCACCGGCGCCGGCGTCCACGTCCGTGTCGCTCGCGGACGCTTTGACGCCGAGGTGACAGCGGTGCAGGAGAGCACCGATGACAGTCGAGCCTCCGAGCACTAACAGCATCTAGCCCAATCACACTCGATCAATCCCACGAAGGACACAATCATGACAGAACCGACAGTCCAGCAGACCCCGGCCGACATCAACTCCCTCAGCTACGAGCAGGCTCGCGAAGAGCTGGTCGGAATCGTCAAACGACTCGAAGCCGGAAATCTCCCTTTGGAGGATTCGCTGAGTCTGTGGGAACGCGGCGAGGCTTTGGCCGACCGTTGCCAGGGGTGGCTCGATGGGGCACGGGAACGCCTTGACAAGGCGCGCGAAGAATCTTCAGACGACGAGGACTGAGCCTCAGCTCAGCTGTTCGGCGACCTGCTTCGCGAAGGAGTCGATGGTCTCGGGAGTCGCGATTGCGGTGATGACGACGAAGGTGTCGCCCTTGCCTGTAACCCAGTATTCCTTGGCGTCTTCGGTCCGATAGATCTGGAAGTCCGAGCCGCCGACGGTCACCGTCTCAGCGGCAACTGCATCGTCGACTTGGTTCTCAGCCCAGTTCTCGGTGGCCTTCGCCTGCTCGATGCTCACCCATTGCCGTTCGGTGCCGATGAAGGACATATACCAGGAGGTGTAGTCGGATTCGCCCACGCGGTCCAGGCTCGCCTCGTTCGAAGTCCATCCACTCGGGATTTCAGGCACGATGAGTTCGAAGTCGGCACTGTCCTCGGATTGCTCCGCAATAGTCTGGTAGTCGACCACGCGCTGGGAGTCGACCTCCGGTTGCGGCGCGATCAGCAGAACCACTGCGACGACGGCCAGACAGGCCAAGATCGCGATGATCATGTTGACCCAGTTCGAGTTATTCCGCAGGAAGCGCATCTCTTCTCTGGACCCCGGGAGCATCACTTCGGACTCGTCAGCCATTGGCACTCCCTTGGAACTGGCATCCGTGCGTGTCACGGGCGCCTGCGCTCCCTCAGCGTAGGTTTCGGATTGGGCGTTCACATCGCCATTGTCCTCGCGGATGCCGCCAAGGGCCAATCCTGGGCGGGCATTCATGGTGGAGGCCACAGGGACGGAACGAAATCGTCCCGATGTCGGCGCCGAACGTGTGGGGTGGCACAATTGGACTTATGAGTGACTCCAATGAATCTGCTGACGTGAAATCTCATCATGACCGAGGCCGAGTGGATGCCGAGGCCCCTCCGGTAGCTGTGACCGATGCCTGGTCCCAGAAGGCACAGGTCGGAGCAGACGCCCCCGACCGCAACCTCGCCCTCGAACTCGTCAGAGTCACCGAGGCCGCCGCCATTGCAGCCGCCCCCTGGGTGGGCCGCGGCGACAAGATCGCTGCCGACGGTGCCGCTGTTGCTGCAATGCGCAACGTCATCTCGACTGTGCGCATGGCCGGACGAGTCGTCATCGGCGAAGGTGAGAAGGACGAAGCGCCGATGCTCTTCAACGGTGAGCAGATCGGCGACGGCGAAGGCGCCCACTGCGATGTGGCTGTGGACCCGATCGACGGCACCCGTCTGACCGCGCTGGGGATGCCCAACGCGATTTCGGTCATGGCGGTCACCGAAGATGGTGCCATGTACGACCCGTCAGCCGTCTTCTACATGGAGAAGCTCGTCACTGGCCCTGCTGCCGCTGACGCCGTCGACCTGCGCCTGCCTGTGGCAGAGAACATCCGCCGTGTAGCGAAGGGCAAAGGCACAAACGATCCGGCCTCTGTGACCGTGATGATCCTCGATCGTCCGCGCCATCAGAAGATGATCGATGAGATCCGTGCTGCAGGAGCACGCATCCAGCTCATCACCGACGGCGATGTCGCCGGCGCCATCGCCGCCTGCCGTCCCGGAACCGGTGTTGACATGCTGATGGGCATCGGCGGCACCCCCGAAGGCATCATCACCGCCTGCGCGATCAAGGCACTGGGCGGAGTCATCCAGGGCCGTCTGTGGCCGCAGGACGATTCCGAGCGTGAGGCTGCAGCCGCAGCCGGACTCGATGTCGACAAGGTGCTCAACACCGATGATCTCGTCACCGGTGACAACTGCTACTTCGTGGCCACTGGCATCACCAACGGTGATCTGCTCGACGGTGTGAAGTTCGACGGCGGACACGTCACCACTCACTCGCTGGTAATGCGCTCCAAGTCCGGAACCGTGCGTTCGGTCTTCGCCGAGCATCAGGCGGCGAAGACCCATTCGTATGTCGAAGCTGCCGAAGAGGCGGCTCGCCGCGGACTCATCTGAGCCTCGGCCTCTGGCCTCCACACCTCATCACCGTCGACACCGGACGCAACCGATTCGACCCCCTGACCTCACAACCCGGAAGTAGGTTCTTGACCGATGCCGAACGAAGCTTGGACACGTCTGCTCGAAGGAAATCATCGCTTCGTCGACGACGTTCCGCAGCATCCCAATCAGGACACCGCTCGACGTGAGGCACTGTCGAACAACCAGATGCCCTTCGTCACGCTTTTTGGCTGCTCCGACTCACGCGTGGCAGCGGAGATGATCTTCGACGTCGGCCTCGGCGACATGTTCGTCGTGCGCAACGCCGGTCAGGTCGTCGATCCGGTGACACTCGGTTCCCTCGAGTACGGGGTCGAGATCCTCGGCACTCCGCTGCTGGTCGTGCTCGGCCACGACAGCTGCGGTGCTGTGACGGCTGCGTATGACTCCTACGACTCCGGAGAGACTCCCCCAGGGTTCATCTCCGATGTCGTGGCGCGGATCCTGCCCACTGTGGCCAGGGCCCGCAAGAACAACCGCACAACCGTCAATGAGACGGTCGCGCAGAACACCATGGACACGGTTGAGAAGATCATGCAGCTCTCAGCGATCATCGCCCGTGCAGTCAATGAAGGTCGTCTCATCATCGTCGGCCTGACCTACCAGCTGCATGACGGTCGCATCACGGTCGTCGCCCAGCACGGAGGCGACGAGGACGCGGCCTCGACCGACGCTTCCTGAGCACGGCTGCACCCGCGGCCTCAGCAGACACAATGACGAACAGCCCAGACATTATGTCGGAAAGGACAACTATGAGCGAAGAGTTTCGCATCGAACACGACACCATGGGAGAAGTGAAGGTTCCCAAAGATGCTCTGTACAGCGCACAGACACAGCGCGCTGTGCAGAACTTCCCGATCTCAGGCAAAACCCTGGAATCAGCGCATATCGCCGCTCTGGCCCAGGTGAAGAAGGCAGCGGCGAAGGCCAACCTCGAACTCGGAGTCCTCGACGCTGACCGGGCAGAAGCCATCCAGAAGGCCGCCGAGGCGGTCATCGCCGGCGAATATGACGCCCACTTCCCCATCGATGTGTTCCAGACCGGTTCGGGTACATCCTCGAACATGAACACCAACGAGGTGCTTGCCTCCCTGGCGACGAAGGCCCTGGAATCCCAGGGCATCGACGTTCACCCCAACGACCACGTCAACGCTTCGCAGTCCTCGAACGACGTGTTCCCCACCTCCGTGCACGTCGCCGTGACCAAGGCGCTGGTCAACTCGCTGATCCCGGCGATGGAGACCCTGGCCTCCTCACTGGAGAAGAAGGCGAAAGAATTCGCTTCGATCGTCAAGTCGGGCCGCACCCACCTCATGGATGCCACACCGGTGACGCTGGGACAGGAATTCGGCGGCTATGCCGCCCAGGTCCGCTACGGCATCGAACGCATCGAGGCCTCGCTGCCCCGCGTCGCCGAGGTCCCCCAGGGCGGCACCGCCGTGGGCACCGGCATCAACACACCCGACGGATTCTCCGCACGCGTCGTTGAGATCCTCGCCGAGGAGACCGGCCTTCCCATCACGGAAGCACGCAACCATTTCGAGGCTCAGGCCAATCGCGACGGACTCATCGAAGCCTCGGGCCAGCTGCGCACGATCGCCTACGGCTACATGAAGATCTGCAACGATCTGCGGTGGATGGGATCGGGGCCGAACACCGGCCTCGGCGAAATCGCGATCCCCGACCTGCAGCCCGGTTCCTCGATCATGCCCGGCAAGGTCAACCCGGTCATCTGCGAAGCCACGATCCAGGTCGCTGCCCAGGTCATCGGCAACGACACCACCGTGGCGCTGTCCTCGACCAATGGTGCCTTCGAGCTCAACGTCGGCATCCCGGTGATGGCGTCGAACCTGCTCGAATCCATTCGTCTGCTCGCGAACTCCTCGACCGTCATGGCCGAGAAGATGATCGACGGACTCCAGGCCAATGAGGAGCGTGCCCGTTTCCTCGCCGAGGCCAGCCCCTCCATCGTGACTCCGCTGAACAAGGTCATCGGCTACGAATCGGCGGCGAAGATCGCCAAGCACGCCGTGGCCAACAAAATGACCGTGAAGGAAGCCACCATGGACCTCGGCTTCGTCTCCGACGGCTCCATCACCGAGGCCGACCTCGACAAGGCACTCGATGTCACCACGATGATCGGCAACTACAAGTAAGTCACACAGCAGAGGGGCCCGGTGGCAGGACTTCACATCCTGGCACCGGGCCCCTCGCATTCACCTCATCGAGCGCACACTGCGTGTTAGGAGCGGAAGGGATCGAATTCCTCGAGCACATCGGTGACCAGTGCTGCGATCTCGGAGCGTTCCGATCTGGTCAACGTCACGTGGGCGAACAGATCATGGCCCTTGAGCTTCTCGATCACCGCCGCGACGCCGTCATGTCGACCCACTCGAAGATTGTCGCGCTGCGCCACATCGTGGGTGAGCACCACCTTCGAATTCATCCCGATGCGTGAAAGCACGGTCAGCAGCACATTGCGTTCCAGCGACTGAGCCTCGTCGACGATGACGAACGCATCGTGCAACGACCGGCCCCGAATGTGCGTGAGCGGCAGAACCTCGAGCAAGTCGCGGTTCATCACCTCTTCGATGACGTTCTTGCTGACCAATGCCCCAAGGGTGTCGAAGACCGCTTCGGCCCACGGATTCATCTTCTCCCCCTCGGTGCCGGGCAGGAAGCCGAGGCTCTGGCCGCCGACGGCATAGATCGGACGGAAGACCATGATCTTCGAATGCTTGTTCTCCTCGAGCACCTTCTGCAGTCCCGCCATGAGGGCGAGTGCGGACTTCCCCGTTCCGGCTCGGCCTCCCAAGGACACGATTCCCAGCGCATCGTCGAGGAGCATGTCGATGGCCACCCGCTGCTCAGCAGACCGGCCGTGGACACCGAAGATGTCACGATCACCGCGCACCAGCGACACGCGCTTTCCCGAGCGGACACGACCAAGTGCGGAACCACGAGGTGAGGTGATGACGACGCCGGTGTTGACGACCTCATCGGCAACCGCCTCGGTGGTGGCCCACCCCTTGTCGTAGAACTGCGACATCTCGTCCTCGTCCAGTGACAGTTCGCTCATCCCCGTGAACCCGGAGTCGGTGGCGAGTTCCGCCAGATACTCCTCAGCCCGCAGGCCGAGGGCAGAAGCCTTCACCCGCATAGGCACATCCTTGGTCACAACCACCACGTCCTGGCCTTCAGCAGCCAGATTTCGGGCGACTGCGAGGATGCGAGTGTCGTTCTCCGCGCGATCGAAGCCGATCGGCATCGTCGATACATCGACGTGGTTGAGTTCAACCCGCAGTGTGCCACCGGCATCGCCGACGGGAACAGGCTCATCAAGCCGGTCGAATTCGGAACGGAAGTCATCGAGGATGTGCAGTGCTTTGCGGGCGGTGAAACCCAGTTCTGGATGATTGCGTTTGGCTTCCAACTCGGACACGACGACCAGCGGAATGACGAGATGGTGTTCTGCGAATCTCAACAGAGCACCCGGGTCGGAGAGCAGCACCGAGGTGTCGAGAACGTAAATGTGGACGTGTGCGGTCATGAGGACCCCTGTGGCGTGAGTACCGCCGAGATCCGAGTCCTGACATCCCCCGATCTCGGGTTGGTGTCGACCAACTACTGCCAACCTAACCCCGATTCGAGGCCAAGTGGGCAACGGCTCGCGTGTTCGGGAGAGTCGCGGTTGTGAACTTCGCGTGAACCGCGGACGGCCCGGGACCTATTTTCCGAAGCGGCGCTGGCGCAGGCCGTAGTCGCGGACCGCGCGCAGGAAGTCGGTGCGTCGGAAGTCGGGCCAGTACGCTTCGCAGAAATAGAACTCCGAGTAGGCGCTCTGCCACATGAGGAACCCGGACAGGCGCTGCTCACCCGACGAACGGATGATGAGGTCGGGGTCCGGCTGGCCCTTGGTGTACAGATGTTCGCTGATCTGCTGTGGGGAGAGTTCGGAGATGATCGTCTCCAAGTCGGTGCCTTCATCCGTGCGCAGGCGCAACAGCGACTTCACCGCGTTGACGATCTCCTGCCGTCCGCCGTAGCCGACTGCGACGTTGACGCGCATCTGGCAGTCCCCCGCCGAGGTGGCCGCCTCCAAACGTGCCCGCAGGCCCGGTGGCAGGATCTCCAGGTCCCCGACCAACTGCACCCGTACGCCTTTGAGAGCTGCGATCTTCTCGACCAGGTCGGAGATGATCTCGATGAGGACCTCGACCTCTTCGGCGGATCTGGCGAGGTTCTCCTTGGACAGGACGTAGAGCGTGACGATATCGACGTCGATCTCATCACACCACCCGAGGAACTCGACGATCTTCTCGGCTCCGGCCCGGTGCCCGTCGGCGGTGGTGGCACCGAATTCCTTCGCCCAGCGGCGGTTGCCGTCGGTGATGACACCGACATGCCTGGGCACTGGGACAGATTTGTCCAGCTCGCGCAGGAGCCGCCGCTCATAGAGACGGTAGAGCAGGCTCACCGGTCGCGCCACACTGTCCTCTTTCACACTCGGATTCCGGTCGATTCGACCACCTTACACAGTACTATCCCGAACGGCTTCACGTCAGCTGGCGCACCCCGAGGGTGCCGTTGAACGATCCCTCAGGTGAGGTCGATATCCTGAAACCATGAACGCACCAGTCACTGAACCGCCCTCACCCAGCTCCGAAGATCAGAGGTCAGTCGACTCCACATCCCCAGCGCAGTCGCGCTCCGGCTACCCTGTGCACATCGCCCGCAGGCGCTCCGCTCTGCGGCGTGAGTTGGACAAACTGGCAGGTCAGGTCAAACCCAAACTGCGTGGCTGGTTCCACGCAGCAGCCTTTCCCCTCGCGACGTTCGGCGGCTTGGCTCTGGTCATCATCTCCCCCACAATCGAGTCTCGGATCGCGGCTGCGATCTTCGCCATCACCGGGATGTTGCTCTTCGGGACCTCTGCCGTCTATCACCGGGGGCGGTGGCGGACTCGAGCCCGACTGATCCTGCGCCGGCTCGACCATGCGAACATCTTCCTTATCACCGCGGGCACCTATACGCCGTTGGCGGTGCTGACTCTGCGGACAGATCAGACGATCCTGCTCCTGTCCGTCCTCTGGGGTGCAGCAATCCTGGGAGCAGCCTTCAGGACCATCTTCACAACCGCGCCGCGGTGGCTCTTCGTTCCCATCTATGTGGGCTTCGGCGTCGCCGGAGTCGGCTACATTCCCCAGATCTGGGCGAGCAACCCTGCGGTGGGCATCCTCGTCGTGGCAGGCGGAGTCTGCTATGTCGTGGGTGCCGTGATCTACGGAATCAAAAAGCCCAATCCCTCACCGAAGTGGCTTGGCTTCCATGAGATCTTCCACATTCTGACGATCGCCGGCTACGGCTGCCATCTCGCGGCGCTTCTCGTTGCCGCGGTGGCTGCCTACTAGACGCCTGTTACTCAGCTTCTGACAGATCAGTCCTGAGATCGTGCAGGGTCGCCCTGCTCGGGGTCGGTCACGTTCTGACCCGGGGCGTCCTGCTCCGTTTGGGAATTCTCAGTCTCTGCCGCCGTTGACGCCTCCTCATCTGCGACTGGTGCAGATTCGCCGGAGAGCTTTGACTGGTTGGGCACGGCATACTTACGCATCGGGATCGGATACGCATCATCGGCATGTGCGCGTGCGCGCACGCGACGAACTCGTTTGAGGGCATCACGAATGAGGAAGATGATGGCGATGACGATGACCAGTGTGACCACGAAGCCGATCGTGCCGGGAGTCACCAGATCAGGGTCGGGGGCTCCGCTGGGGGTCGCGTCCTGTGCTGCAGCCAGAATCATGCACTCTCACCTGTCACTTCGTCGTACTCGTCTTCGTTCGGTGAAGCAGGCAGCATGCCCTCTGCTGGCACCTTCCGACCATCATCCAAGGTCACCGAGGCGAAGAGGTCGGTCTCTTGAAAATCAACGCCGGGTGTCAACGCGATCCGATCAGTGTTGTCGATGGCGAGCTCGAACTCCTCTGTCGGCCAGTACGTCCGCGCGGCTTTGCGCGAGGCGGAGAAGAACCCGCCGTCGGGATCGATCTGTGTGGCGTGTGACAGAAGAGCACGATCACGGGAAGGAAAGAACTCTGCACAGTCAATCGTCGTGCTCAACCAGTTGACCCTCTGGGCATCGCGTTTCTTGAAGTCCTCGATGTGGCCGGCGAAGGGAGACTCGAGACCTGCCTCGGTCATCTTCTCGTGGATGGTCACCCACTTCTTCGCGGACAGATCCTGGTTGAAGTAGACCTTCTCAACCTGCCAGGGCTCGCCGAGTTCCGGGTTCTTCTCCGGGTCTGCGGCGGCCGCCACCGCCGCCATCGTCACCGCGTGGTTCTTGATGTGATCGGGGTGAGGGTACCCGCCCAGCTCATCGTAGGTCGTCACGACCTGTGGGCGGAAGCTGCGGATGATGTGCACCAGGGGCAGCATGGCCACTTCGTCGGGGACTCGGTAGAAGCAACCGGGGGGCGTCTGGTTGTCGAAGTCACCATCGGGCAGTCCCGAGTCGACGTGTCCGACCCACACATGCTCGGCGCCCAGAGCGGCTGCGGCCGTGGCCATCTCTTCGCGACGCAGACCTGCGATGTCGCGGCTGGCCTTCGGACTCTGCAGCAGTGCAGGGTTGAGGATGTCTCCGGCTTCACCACCGGTCATGCTGGCGATGAGGACTCGAGCTCCGAGTGAGGCGTACTTCGCGCTCGTCGCCGCACCCTTCGAGGATTCGTCGTCAGGATGGGCATGAACCGTCAGCAGACGCAGTCCATGGTACGGAAGCGAAGTCATGTTTGGTGTGTCCCTTTCGATTCAGCCTGGTGACGTTCCGTTTCCTGCGCAACGGCTGAAATGATCGCAGGAGACGGATCGACTACTCTAGGTTAGTGCGCAATGTTCGTAGATGAGGAATTCAATGACTGAGGTAACAGTGGAAAAACCACTGCATGATGATCGCTATGGCCGCGTCCGCGAGCCCAAGCGCCGTCTGGGAAAGACGGCCACGATCATCGCTGTCGTCATCGTCTCTGCCCTGGTCATCGCGATTGCGTTCGTGGCATTCCGCCCCCAGACCACTCCCACGACTCCCAAGACACTCGGCTATTCAGTTGTCGACTCTTCCTTAACACAGGTCACAGTGGCAATATTTCCTGATCAGGATCGGGATGTGCACTGCATCGTGCAGGCGACGAACGACTATGAGGCCATCGTCGGCTTCACCGAGATCACCCTCCCAGCCGATCCCACCGCCGATCCCCACTCGCCCAGGCAGATGGACATCGATCTGGCCACGACGCAGCTGGCTTCGTCCGGCCACGCCGACGCCTGCTGGTTCGAATAGCGCTGTCTGCACGCCTCACCTCTGGCACAACTGCACTGTCACAACAGGAGTAAGCAGGCGTGACGGAGATCATCGTTTTCGCGTGCAGATGCGTTAGACTGTAGTTTCATTCACCATCCGGGCGTACCCAACGCCCGGTTTTTCGTTGCCTGACGCGCCTGTCAGCGCACCGAACCGAAGAAGGAGAAGTCATGACCGAGGATGTCACCCAGGAAGAAACATGGTTGACTCAGGAAGCCTTCGACCGTCTGTCGCAGGAACTTGAACACCTCTCCGGACCGGGACGTGCAGAGATTGCTGAGAAGATCGAAGCCGCCCGCGACGAGGGTGACTTGAAGGAGAACGGCGGATACCACGCGGCGCGCGAGGAGCAGGGCAAGCAAGAGGCACGCATTCGCCAGCTCGAGCTGCTCCTGCAGTCTGCGAAGGTCGGATCCAGCGACAGCGATGGCAAAACCGTGTCCCCCGGTTCCGTCGTCACCGCGAAGGTGGCCGGAAACGACATGCGGTTCCTGCTGGGCAGCCGTGAGATCGCCGGCGATTCCGATATCGACGTGTTTTCGGAGAAGTCCCCACTGGGCGCCGCGGTGCTCGGTGTCGCCGTCGGAGGAAAGTCCAGCTACGAAGCCCCCAATGGCAAGGAGATCAAGGTCGAGGTCAAGAACATCGAACCTTTCTCCGGCTGATCGAACAGCCCCACTCGGGGTGCAGCCATGAAGCAGTGGGCGGGTGATCATCACCCGCCCACTGCTTCATTCACTGTGCTGCTGCGTTATTCACACCGTCACCCTGCTCACACGGACCGACTCATTCGGTTTGGCCTCCGCCCTTCGTCAAGTCATCGTCGGATGTCTCGACCGCAGCCTCGTGGATGGTGGTGTCGAGCTTGCCCTTCGCCCTCTCCAGCACGGCTGAGGCCTGATCCCCTTCCCCATCGGACGGACCATTCGGGTTCTTGGCTCGGACGATGTAGGTCACTACCGTGTTGAGGACGGCGACCATAGGGACCGCGAACAGCGCGCCGACGATGCCGAACAGGAAGCCACCGCCGGTCACTGCGAGGATGACTGCGAGCGGGTGGACTGAAACGGCCTTGCCCATGAGGAAGGGCTGCAGGATCTGACTTTCGATCTGCTGCACGGCGATGACCACAGCCAGCATGATGATGGCACTGACCGGACCGCTGGAGACCAGGGCGACGATAATAGCCACGACGCCCGAGGCGATCGCACCGACGACGGGGACGAACGAGGCCAGGAATACGAGCACTGTCAGCGGAATGACCAGCGGGATCCCGAGGAACGCGGCACCGATGCCGATGCCGATGGCGTCGACGCCGGCCACGAGGACCTGAACACGCACGTACTGGACGAGGGTGGTCCAGCCACGCTCCGAAGCTCCGGTGGCGGTGGGCTGGGCCGGCAGAGGCAGCAGACGCATCGCCCAGCGGAAGATCTTCTCTCCGTCATAGAGGAAGAAGAAGGTGGCGAACAGGCACACTGCGGCACCGGTGAGGAATGTGCCGACCGACGACGTCGCCTGCCACGCGCCGCCGAGGAGCTGGGAGCTGTTGTTCTGGAAGAAGTTCGTGGCCGTATCGATCGAATCGTCGATATAACCGGAGACCGTCGACGCGTCCAGACCGAAGGGCCTGGTGGCCAACCAGTCGCTGATTCCGGAGAACCCTGTGATCACCTGGTCGACGAGGTCTGGCATACCCGAGTAGATCTGCTGGCCGACCAAGGTCAGGAGTCCCGAGACGACGACGATGAACCCGAGGAAGGCGGTGAGCGCGGCGGCGACCCGGGGCAGCCCCTTCTTCACCATCCAGTTGGTGAATGGCGCCAGGAGCGCTGTGAGCAGGAGGGCGATGAGCACCGGCAGAACGACGCTCGAGATCTTCGCCAACAGCCAGAATGCGACGCCGATAGCGACGAGTACGACTATCGAGCGCCAGGACCACGCGGCTGCGAGTTTGAGGCCCGGGGCCACATAGGGGACAGCTTCGGCTTCGATGCGGCTGTGCGCGATCTCCTCGGCACTGACGTCCTGCGCACGTGGAGCCTGCTTGGACGGTGTGGAACGGCCGTCATTGCGGCCCTTGCGGAACGCCTCCCAGGCCCCACGGAACCGATTCGGGGATTGCTTCTTCTCTTTGTCAGACATAACTCAACAATAGTTGTTGGGAGGCTCTGGGAAGTGCAATGATGACGGATAAAGGAGGGAGTTTCGTGGGAAAACGCATGTTGTACACTTTCGCCACCCTGACGGGAACGGCCGTCGGTGTCGGCGCATCGGCCGTTGGTCTCCTCCGCCACCAGGCAGGCGCGCTCCGCAAGGCATTCGACGATGACGCACAGCGCACATATTCCACCTTCGCCGAGGCGGTCGCTCCCCCACGCGGCTACGATGACGATGATTCCGCCGCGCTGGCGATCATCGGCGACTCCTGGCTCTGTGGAATCGATGTCGACGACCCAGCGTTGGCTCCTCCGAAACTCATCGCCCGGGGGCTTGGCCGCATCCTCGGCACCACCGTTCGCGTCCAATCAGCTGCACGACCCTCAACCCTGTCCGAGGATCTGCCGCGCCAAGTCGATGAGATTCTGCGCTCCGCCTGGCTCTCGCGGCAGCTCTCCGAATCCTGGACCCAACAGCGTCGATTCGCGATCATCTCCATCGGTACCGGCGACATCATCCACCCGATTCACGGCACCATCGGCATCCCCGTACTCAACCAGGCGATCAATCGACTCCAGAGGGAGGGCAGGTACACGGTGTTCGTTCTGGTCTGCCCCAACCTCGGCGGCCTTCCGGGGCTGCGGGATCCACTCAAGACCTCCTTGCGACGGACTTCGCGTGTGCTCGCCGGTTCACAGTGGCTGGCCGCTCTGGCTGCCCGCGCCACCCCGTTGCGGGCCACCGGTTCACTGAGTGGGACCACGCGAAAATCATTGCTCAATGAATCCGGGCGCTTCCCCAGCACCCTGGGCTATGCCCAGTTGTCCTCGACCGTTCTCGCAGCGATCGCCGATCGCATCGAGGCTCCCATCGAAGTCGATCGCAGCCTCGACATACCGGAAAAGGGCGAAGTCGCCCGCAGGCCCGCCCCTGCACCGCAGTCGGAGACGGAACCTGAGGCAGACCCCGACCCTGCCCTCGCAGCTGAGGCAGCCCCGTGATCCCTGTCGTCCTGGCCTCACAGTCCCCGGCCCGCCGACAGGTCCTCACCGCATCGGGAATCGACCCGATCATCATCGTCTCCGAAGTCGACGAACCCGCCATCGAAGCAACCTTCGAGGGCACCGTTGCGGATCTCACCACGGCACTGTCCGAGGCGAAGTCGCGTGCCGTCGTCGACCGTGTGCTCGCCTCCCCTCCGGCACAGCTGGACACAGCGGATACGGCGGTGATCATCGCCGGGGATTCGCTGCTCGAGCATGATGGCCAAGCGATCGGCAAACCTGGAACGGCCGAACGTACGCGCGAGGTGTGGGCGGACATAGCCGGGGCGTGGACCGCTCTGCACTCGGGGCACACGCTCGCCGTGCTCAAACGCGCGGACACGTCGGCAGCGAACTTCGAACTCGTCGACATCCGCTCGAAGCGATCGACGACCTCGGTGCTCATCGGCGAACCCACTCCTGAAGAGCTCGAAGCATACATCGCGACCGAGGAGCCCTTCCACGTGGCCGGTGCACTGACCATCGACGGGTACGGCGGAGCATTTGTCGAACGACTTGTAGGCGACCATCTCACCGTCCTCGGTCTCAGCCTCCCTGTGGTCCGTGATTTGGTTCGCGACGCGGGCCTGTTCTGGCCCGATCTGTGGTCACCACGGGCGTAGAATCGCTGAGAGCACACGGACACGCCCGAAGGCATGTAAGTTTTCGGCCGAAGTTTTTAGCTCTCACCTACAAACGCTTGGCGTAGATCTCTAAATTGTTCTGTGATCATACAAAGGAGCGCCATGACCACAGTTCTCCCCGAACAGTCGCCTGCACCGTTGCACACCCGCGTCCCCACAGCTGCTGTGCGCCGCGTCCTCATCGCCAACCGCGGTGAGATCGCACTGCGCATCATCCGGGCGGCCCACGACCTCGGTGTCAAGGCCATCGCCATCTATACCCGCGCCGACTCGGACGCCGATTTCGTGCAGCTGGCCGACGACGCATGGCTCCTCGAAGGAGCCGGCCCTGGGGAGACCTATCTCGACATCGGCAAGATCCTTGCCCTGGCCAAACGCTCAGGCGCCGATGCGATCCACCCCGGCTACGGCTATCTGGCCGAGAACGCACTGTTCGCTCAGGCCGTGATTGACGCCGGCCTGACCTGGATCGGTCCTCCCCCGTCCGCGATCGAGCTCCTTGGTGACAAGTCCGGTGCTCGCGAAGTCGCAGAGGCCGTTTCTGCTCCGGTCGCCCCCGGTTCCGACGGCGCCGTCGCAGATCTGACAGAGGCCGCCGAGGTGGCCCAGCGGATCGGTTATCCAGTCGTCATCAAGGCAGTGCATGGCGGCGGCGGGCGTGGATTTCGCGCCTGTGCCGCAGCCGAAGACCTCGAGACCGCCTACGCTGCAGCAACCCGGGAAGCACTCAGCGCCTTCGGACGCGGAGAATGCCTCATCGAGAAGCAGATTGTGCGCCCGCGCCACATCGAGACCCAGTGCCTCGCCGATGCCCACGGGAACGTGCACGTCCTCTCCACCCGCGACTGCACGCTGCAGCGCCGGAATCAGAAGATCGTCGAGGAGGCTCCGGCGCCGTTCCTCACCTCCGCTCAAGAAGGACTCATCACCGAAGCCTCCATCCGCGTTCTCGCCCATGTCGGCTATGTAGGTGCGGCCACATGCGAATTCCTTTTGGGCACGGACGGCACGATCATCTTCATGGAGGCCAACGCGCGGATCCAGGTCGAGCACACCGTGACAGAAGAGGTCACGGGAGTCGACCTCGTCGCCTGGCAGCTGCGCATCGCCTCGGGAGAGCACCTGCCGGAGGCGTTCCCGCCGGTCCGTGGTCACTCGATCCAATTTCGGATCAATGCCGAAGACCCCACGACTTATTTCCCCGCCACAGGCATGGTGAAGAACCACCGGGCTCCAGCCGGGCCAGGCGTGCGCCTGGACTCGGGCATCGGCGAAGGCAGCATCGTGGGCACCGACTTCGATCCGATGCTGGCCAAGCTCATCATCACTGGAGCCGACAGGAAGCAGGCTTTGGCGCGCGCTCGACGGGCCTTGGACGAGTACCGCATCGAGGGCGTATCGACTCTGCTTCCCCTCCACCGCGTCCTCGTCGCACAGAAGGCCTTCGCCCAGGACTTCGAGGTCTGGACCAATTGGCTCGAAACCACTTTCGTCAATCCACTCACCGACCCGCAACCAGGAGATCAGATGAGCACAGCAACCGACAGTTTCAGTGTTGTGGTCGAGGTCGATGGCCGTCGGATGACCGTCTCGGTCCCCAAGGACGTCATCGCCGACCTCGGGCATGTCCCCAGCCCGAGTGTGCCGCGCCGCAAACGCGGCCTCAGCCGCAAGGGAGCTCAGCTGGCCGACGATTCGAACTCGCTCAACGCGCCCATGCAGGGCACGATCGTGTCCGTGACCGTCGCTGCCGGTGACACGGTCGAAGCCGGCGACACGCTGGCCGTGATCGAGGCGATGAAGATGGAGCAGCCGCTCAAGGCCGGTCATTCGGGAACCGTCGCCGA
Organism: Brevibacterium antiquum CNRZ 918; assembly: GCF_900169145.1. Lineage (GTDB taxonomy): Bacteria > Actinomycetota > Actinomycetes > Actinomycetales > Brevibacteriaceae > Brevibacterium > Brevibacterium koreense. Next base: position 30,884 of record NZ_FXZD01000005.1, read on the forward strand.
GGTGCTCGTCGACTCCGGTGTCTCGGTGAAGTCCGGCGAGCCGATCGTCCGTTTCGCCGCCTGAGTCGGCCTTTCGTCGCCTGAGTCAGCTTCAGGAGAGCAGATCCCTGATCTGTGTCTCGAGGTAATCGGATTCGGCATCATTCCCCGGGCAGTCCAGTGCCCTCCTGAAGGCCGCCCCTGCAAGTTCGGGCATGCCCAACTCCCTGAGGGTGAGGGCCCGTGCGATGTGGAACGGGCGATATCCCTCCAACCCTGGTTCTGCAGCCAAATCCTCGAGCGCAGTGAGCCCGTCCTCAGGGCCCTTCGCCTTCCCCCTGGCCACGGCCCGGTTCAGCTCCACCACGGGGCCAGGCTCCATCCTCGAGAGGATGCCGTAGAGGACAAGGATCTGCTCCCAGTCGGTGTCCGAATAGGTGGCCGCTTCTGCGTGCAGTGCCGCAATAGTGGCTTGCACTGTGTAGGGGCCAGCCTCTGGTTCACCCGCGGCGGTGAGCGCCAGTCCCAGCCCTTCGGCGATGTGCCTCGAATCCCACAGCCTGCGATCCTGCTCGGCCAAAGGCACAGGTGCCCCTGCAGAGTCGATGCGTGCCTCGGCTCGCGCACCCGTGAGCAGCAACAACGACAGCAGGCCTCTGGCCTCCGTCTCTTGGGGCAGCAGCGTCACGGCCAATGCAATTGCCTCCCGCTGCATATCGATACGGCTGTGGGCGCCACCGGTCGTTGGTGTGAACCCCTGTGTGAAGATGAGATAGACAACCCGCAGGACCCCGGGAAGGCGCTCGTGCAACTGCTCCGCTGTGGGTGTGCCAAAAGGTACTCCCGTCGTGGTGATCCTTTTCTTGGCTCTGACGATCCGCTGCTGCATGGTCGCCGTATCCACGAGGAATACTGCTGCCACCTCAGCTGTACTCAGACCGGCCAGGAAGCGCAGGATGAGAGCGATCTTCTCCCGTTCCTTCAACGTCGGGTGTGAGCAGGTGAAGAACAGGCTCAGGCGTTCGTCGGGAATGCTCACCGAGCTCAGCTCTTCGCCGAGGCGGCCCGCGTGGTTCAAGTGATCACCACTGCAGACTTCAGATTCGATTCGAAGTCTGGCAAGTTGGCGTGCCTTCACCGCATCAGAGCGGATGATGTCGAGCGCTCGATTCTTCGCAGCCGTCATCAGCCATGCCTGTGGATTCTGCGGGATACCCCGCTTGGTCCACGTTTCCAAGGCGCGCACCATTGCCTCTTGGAGGACGTCGGCGGCTAGGTCGAGATCATGAAATTTTGCTGCCAGAGCTGCAAGCAGTCGCCCACGGTCCTCGACATCGATTGTGTGGAGGATCCGGGCGACCGCCGACTGCTCGGCATTGTCTGCAGAGAACATCAGTAATCGGCGAGGGGCCGTATCTCGATGTGTCCCAGAGTGGAGGCCGGGCTCTTCTCTGCCCACGCGATCGCCTCGTCAATACCTGCGACCTCGATGATGTAGCTTCCGCCGACGAAGTCACCGCCTTCTGCGAACGGTCCTGACGTGACTACAGTTTCCGCGAATTGAGTACTGACTCGCACACCAGTGTCAGGGCCTTCGAGGGAGAAGCCTCCGACAACGATGCCCGCCGCATTGATCTCCTCGTCGAAGGCCATGAACTCGCTGGGATCAGGTCCCTCGTCCGCACCGCATTCGGCATCGGCGACATTTCCCATGAGCAGAAGTGCATACTTCATTTCTCTCTCCCTACATCAAAGGTGCGCCGACATCTGCCGGGCACGTCAAGCGAAGGCGCCTGACACCATACTGACGGGTGAAGGATACCGATATCGACAGCTCGGAGAGAGAAATCTTCTATAGGTGGCGGTGCAGCCGCCGTGATGCCTCGGTCAGGGATCCACTCACCGACGGGTACACGACGAACGAGGCGGAGAGCTGATCGACTGTCAGACGGTTCTCCACGGCCATGGTGATCGGCAGGATGAGCTCGCTGGCACGAGGGCCGACGATGACTCCGCCCAGAATCGAACCCGAACCTCGGCGGGCGAAGAGCTTGACGAAGCCGTCCTTGATGCCCAGCATCTTGGCGCGAGGATTCGTGTCCAGAGGCAGCATCACCGTATCGATGTCCGTCGAGTTCTCCAGATAGTCGGACTGGGTGAAGCCGACGGTTGCGATCTCAGGGGCCGTGAACACGTTTGATGCCACGTGACGAAGCTTCAGCGGCTGCACGGCATCGCCGAGCGCATGGAACATCGCAATCCGCCCCTGCATAGCGGCCACGGACGCCAGGGGAAACACACCGGTGCAGTCTCCTGCCGCGTAGACGCCGGAGCGGGAGGTGCGCGAGACACCGTCGACCTTGATATGACCGGACTCCTTGACCTTGACCTTCGCGGCACTCAGACCCAGGTTTTCGGTATTCGGGATGGAACCGACCGCCATCAGACAGTGCGAACCTTCGACCCGGCGCCCATCGGACAGGGTCACCTCCACACCGTTCTCGGTGCGCTTGACCGAGTCGGCACGCGACCGGGAGAGGACGTTCATCCCCTTATTGCGGAAAACGAACTCCAATACGTCGGCGGCATCCTCGTCCTGACCCGGCAGGACCTTCTCACGGGAGGAGACCAGAGTGACCTTCGTTCCCAGCGCACGGTAGGCGGATGCGAACTCAGCACCGGTGACACCGGAACCGACGACGATGAGGTGTTCGGGCAGCTCATCGAGGCCGTAGAGCTGTGTCCATGTCAGGATTCGCTCCCCGTCCGGCTTCGCCGAGTCGAGTTCACGAGGATGAGAGCCCACCGACAGGAGGATCGTCGAGGCCTCGAGGGTGTACTCCGTGCCGCCGTCTTCGACGACATCGACGTGGTCACGGTCAGCCAGGGTCGCAGTCCCCTGGATCACCTTGACGCCGGAGCGGATGAGACCTTCGTAGATGTCGTTGGCCTGAGCGTCGGCCAGGGACAGGATGCGCTTGTTGACGGCCTTGAGGTCTGCGGTGACCGTATCGCCGTCATCGCCCTCGCTGCCGTGGATACGGATGCCCATGCTCTCAGAGCGGCAGATCTCTTCCATCATCTCGGCCGTGGCAATGAGTGATTTCGACGGTACGACGTCGGTGATGACGGCGGCCCCACCACAACGGTTGCGCTCGATGAGCATCACATCCGCGCCCAATTGGGCGGCAACCAGTGCGGCCTCGTATCCGCCCGGGCCACCACCGATGATGACGACTCGATCTGCAGTGGATTCAGTTTCAGTGTTCACAGTGCAATTCTCTCAAATAGTGGACGACAGGGCGAATGGGCGCTGCGGTTCTGAAAACGACTGCGGAACAGCATCGAAAAGGCCATTCGATGTATCTGCGGCTTCCAGACGCCTCAGAGCCGGAGACACCTCAGAGCCCATCGACGATTTCGGCAGTATCCCGATGGAGCGCCGACAGACGCAGGTACGACTGCGCGTTCTGGCGTACCTTCTCCACTCCTTCGTCCGTCATCTCCCGACGGACCTTGGCCGGGACTCCTGCCACCAGCGACCGGGGCGCGATCTCGGTGCCCTCGAGGACGATCGCACCTGCGGCGACAAGCGACTCGGAGCCCACGTGGGCATCGTTGAGGACGGTGGCGTGCATGCCGATGAGGACGTCGTCGTCAACCACTGCCCCATGAACAAGAGCCTGATGGCCGATGGAGACTCGCGAACCGATGACGACGGGTTTGCCCTCATCAGTGTGCATGACCGTGTTGTCCTGCACATTCGAGTCCTCGCCGATGGTGATCGGGGCGGCTTCTGCGCGAAGCACGCAGCCGTAGAAGATGCTGGCCCCCTTCTTCACCCTCACGTCCCCGACCAGGGTGGCACCGGCGGCGATGAACGCATCGGGATCGATCTGAGGGGTGTGCCCACCAACCGAGATGATGCGGGCATGGGACAGATTGTCCGTTGTCATGAGTCCTCCACTGGTTCAGGTTGCGATTCGGTTCTCGTATTCGACTGAGCCGGCGGCGATGTGGGTTTGCCGCGCAGATGACCAGTCGCTTCATCGCCAGTCTAACCGTGAACCTGCCGCACCTTGGAGGAAGAATCCATCATGATGTCGTCGTTGCCTGGTGCCACGAGAAGGAAGTGAAGTGGACGAATTTGCATCAAGGGGCCCATAGCAGGACAATGAGGAAAATATTTGTCAGAAATTTCACACTGCATTACCCTTGTGTGCCCAAAACGGTTATGTGAACCTTGGGTAAGAGAGTTGCGCGCCTGGAATCTAGGTGTCGTACACCGCGTTCACCTAATTCGTCGAAAGGTCACCATGGATTGGCGACATCGTGCAGCATGCCTCAATGAGGATCCGGAACTGTTCTTCCCGATCGGAAACACCGGTCCCGCCCTGCTTCAGATCGAAGAGGCTAAGACTGTATGCCGCCGCTGTGAAGTAGTCGAGACCTGCCTGCAGTGGGCCCTGGAATCCGGTCAGGATGCTGGCGTCTGGGGCGGCCTCAGCGAGGATGAGCGCCGGGCGCTCAAACGTCGCGCCGCACGTGCCCGCCGCGCTGGCTGAGACCTTCAGCGGCTGGAGACAGTCGGTCGCACGTTGAGTCCCTTGCTCGGAATACGAGATCTTCGCATTTCGAGCAAGGGACTCAATCGTGTCCGCGCACGTCCGTGTTCCTCGGAACACGGCGCACTCTTCATGCCACAGCGCGCCATTCGTGCAGCAACGCGCCATCCATACCGCCGCATGGTTCAGCGGCGACGGTGCAGAATCAGTCGTAGGAGTCGGTGCGCAGCGGCACGTCGAGGATCGCCACGGTTCCGCCGCCTTCACGCTCCTGCCATTGGATCGAACCCGCCAGGTCGGCAGATACCAGGGTCTTGACGATCTGCGTTCCCAGCCCGTTGCCAGGATTGTGGTCCTCCCCCAGCCCCACGCCGTCGTCGGCGATAGTCACGTGCAGATGATCGCCCTCGTGCTGCGGCGTCACCCAGACATGACCGGTGAGCGTTTCGCCCGGGGCCAGCTTCTCCTGCTCCGAAACCGGGAATCCGTGTTCGATGGCATTGGTGATGAGCTCGGTGATCGCCAGCGCCAAAGAGGTAGCGTCAGCTGAGGAGATGGTGCCGAAGCTGCCGCAGCGTTTGAGGCTGACCTGCACCAGTGGGCTCGTCAGCTCGGGAGTCAGGCGCAGTCCTTTGTCGACGACCTCGTCGAAGTCCACCTCGGACTCAACCCCCTGGCTGAGCACGTCATGGACGACGGCGATGATCGAGACTCGGCGCATCGCCTCCGTCAGAGCACCCTTCGCCTCCGGGCTGTCGATCCGACGCGTCTGCAATCGGAGCAGTGCCGAAACGGTCTGCAGATTGTTCTTGACCCGATGGTGCATCTCTTTGATCATCGCATCGCGTGAAAGCAGTTCGCGCTTGCGTCGTCTGATCTCCGATACATCTCGGGCAAGGACGATCGCGCCGGTCCGATTGCCGTCATCGGTCAGCGGCAGCGCCCGCAGGGACACACTCGTACGACCGACCTCGAGCTCGGTCCGCCAGGGGGCACGACCGGTGAGCACGAGCGGCAGAGTCTCATCGACCTGGCGCAGCTCTGCGCTCAGACTCGACACCACCTCAGCGAGGTAATCCCCTTCGATCTCACCGTTGTGCCCCAGACGGTGCATGAGTGAGACTGCGTTCGGGGACGCATACTGGACGTGGGAGTCACGATCAAGGATGAAGATTCCGTCGCCGACACGTGGTTCGCCGTGCCGAGCGCCGCTGGGAGCCTCTCGGTCAGGGAAAGCACCCTGCGCGATCATGGTCAGCAACGACATTGCCGACTGACGGTAGAACTTCTCGAGGCGCGACGAACCCCGACGCCGGACCTCTTCTGAGTACCGGACCATGATGGCGATCGTCGTTCCCTCACGGACGAGGGGCACCGCCTCGGCGGAGACTTCAGTGTCATCGGTGCCGGCGTTGACACCCATGGGTTTCGCCTGGGCCACCTTCGTCACCAGCTCGTGTGAGCTTGCTGCCCTGACCAGGAGTTCGCGCTCGAGTCCGGTGGCTCGGGCTCCGATGAGATCGCGATTGAACATGGTCGCACCCGTGGTCGGACGCGAGTGCGCCACCACTGTGTAGGAGCCGCTGGCCGAGGGTACCCACAGGACGAGATCGGCGAAGGACAGATCGGCGATGAGCTGCCAGTCCCCCACCAATAGGTGGATGTGTTCGACATCAGTTTCGTCGGTGATGCCTTCGGCGGCCAAAAGTTCGTTGAGCACTGTGTTCTTCTTCCGGATGGGCAACGGCACAGGCCGATGATGGCGGCACAGACGCCGACAGACCCGCAGGCTCCAAGCCCGCGAAGTCCGTCGACGTCAGCAATGATCTGACGCTATCACTGATCTGCAGCGGTGCCTGCTCAGACGGCCTGCTCCGATTCCCATGCCGAGGAACGGACGACACCGCGCATCATGCGCAGCAGCACCGACAGCGGTGCCTGGGTGACGGTTTCGAGTCCCAGGATCGTCTCGGTCGTGTCCAGCACCCGTGCGGCCACGGTGTCGTTGCGTTCGAGCCATTCTGCCAGGCGCTGGCCAGCACGCTCATCCGGAGTCCCGGAGATCGGCGAGTCCGTCGCGGCGAGAACCGTGCCGACCACTGAAAGGATGGCCGAGTAGAAGTCATCGCGCAATGAGCCGCGGGCCAGTGCCGACCACCGATCACTGCGGTCGAGGTTGCCGATGAGTGTCAGCAGCTGCGAACCGGAGAACTTGTCGTTGACGGCGTAGTACACCTCGGCGACATCCTCCGCGGATTCGTTCGTCCGACCTGCCAACTGAGCGACGTCGAGGAGGACGAATTCGTCGAGCAGGGCTGCCGCGCGCCACGCGAGTTCGCTCGGCACGCCTTCGTCGATGTATCCCTGCGCCGTGGTCCTCATGCTCTCGGCGTCGAAACCATCGACGAGGTCGGGTACTCGGCCCCGCAGAGCCTCGACGACGTTGCCGTACTTCTCAATGCCGGAATCGACGTCGAGGGTGTCTGGTGCCTGCTGCACCAACCAGCGCGAGGACCGATCGAGCAGACGCACATAGGCGTGCTGGAGCTGGACCTGAACCTCGGTTGACACCTTGTTGTCGAGTGCACACACCGCCTCGAAGAAGTCGTCGAGTCCGAAGATCTCGGAGACGACGACGAAGACACGAGCGATCTGCGGCACTGAAGCGGGAGTCTCTTCCAACATCCGGTAGACGTAGGTGAGTCCACCGCGGTCGATCATCCGGTTGACGAGTTTGGCTGTCGCAATCTCCCGGTGCAGGGGGTGCTCCGGGATGAGCTCTCCGTACTTCTCGACAAGGGAATCGGGGAAGTAGGAGGTCAGTTCCCGCTTCATCCATTCCTCATCGGGAACCACGCTGTCCAGGATCTCATCGGCGGCATGCATCTTGGCGTAGGCGAGGAGAACCGCCAGCTCCGGGGAGACATAGGAACTGAACTCGCGTTTGTTCAGGTCCTGCGCATCGGGCAGGAACTCAACCTGACGATCGAGATCGGCGTTCGTCTCCAGATAGCTGAGCATCCGGCCATAGGTGCCTGACATCGATTCAGTCTGTGCCCGTGCCTCACCGAGGACGACATTCTGGGCGTAGTTGTTGGCCAACACCCGATCGGCGACATCGTCGGTGAAGGACAGCAGGACGCGTTCGCGATCCTCAGCGGCGAAGGCGCCCTTGTGGAGCAGAGTGCGCAGGAGCAGCTTGATGTTGACCTCGTGGTCGGAGCTGTCCACGCCTGCCGAGTTGTCGACGGCGTCGGTGTTGATGGCAACGCCATTCAGTGCCGCTTCGACCCTGCCCAGTTGAGTCACACCGAGGTTGCCGCCTTCTCCGACGACCCGGCTGCGCACATCGCGACCGTCGATGCGGATGGGGTCATTGGCCTTGTCCCCAACATCGCCATGGCTCTCGTCCGAGGACTTGATGTAGGTGCCGATGCCGCCGTTGTAGACGAGATCGACGGGGGCCTTGAGAATCTGCGACATCAGCTCAGCTGGGCTGCGCTTGCCGGGCTCGAGGCCCAGAACTGTCGCGGCCTCGGGGCTGAGGTCAACGGACTTCGCCGATCGGGGGAAGACTCCGCCGCCGGTGGAGATGAGCTCCCGGTCGTAGTCCTGCCAGCTTGAGCGCGGCAGATCGAAGAGACGTTGGCGTTCGACGAAGCTGCGTGCCGCGTCCGGATTGGGATCAAGGAAGATGTCCCGATGGTCGAAGGCCGCAACGAGACGGATGTGCTCGCTGCGCAGCATGCCGTTGCCGAAGACGTCACCGCTCATGTCCCCGATCCCCACAACCGTGAAGTCATCGGCCGCGGTGTTGACACCGAGTTCGCGGAAGTGTCGCTCGACGGACTTCCATGCACCGCGGGAGGTGATGGCCATCTTCTTGTGGTCATAGCCGACCGATCCGCCGGAGGCGAATGCGTCGCCGAGCCAGAAGCCGCGCCGTTCGGCGATGGCGTTGGCCACATCCGAGAAGCGTGCGGTGCCCTTATCGGCAGCGACGACGAGATAGTAGTCATCGCCGTCGTGTCGGACCACGCGCTCCGGGCGGACGACCTCTTGGGCGCCATCGGCGCCGTAGACCAGATTGTCAGCGACCTCGAGGAGGCTTTCGATGAAGACCTCGTAGGCAGCTTGGCCAGCGGCCATCCAAGCATCGCGGTTGCTCATCGGAGGCAGCTGCTTGGGGAAGAAACCGCCCTTGGCACCGGTCGGGACGATGAGGGCATTCTTCACCATCTGAGCCTTGACCAGCCCGAGGACCTCGGTGCGGAAGTCGTCTCGACGATCGGACCACCGCAGGCCGCCACGGGCCACCGTGCCGAAGCGCAGGTGCACGCCTTCGACCTGAGGCGAGTACACCCACATCTCCAATGCGGGTTTGGGCTTGGGCACGAAGCTGAGTTCGTTGGCGCGGATCTTGAGCACGAGTGCCGTCGGCAGTTCGCCGGTCTCGTCGAGGAAGTAGTTCGTCCTCACAGTGGCACGCAGCAGTTCGAGAGAAGAACGCAGGACGCGGTCCGCGTCGAGGCTGGCGACATCGCTGAGTGCCGACTCAACCGACTCGTTGAGTTCGGTCATCCTGTCTTCGCGTCCGGCGTCGTCAGCGGAGGGATCGAACTTCGCGAAGAAGTAGTCCACCAGGAGCCGTGAGATGTCCGGATTGTCGCTGTAGACCTCGCCGACGTAGGCGTCGGAGTAGGTGAAACCGGCTTGACGCAGGTATTTGCCCAGTGCGCGGATGATCGTCACGTGCTTCCAGTGCATACCGCAGACGACGAGACGGTCGAAGACTCCGGCTTCCTTCTTGCCCTCCCAACCGGCGATGAAAGCATCGGAGATCCGTTCAAAGTCAGCATCGTCGAGGTCTTCGGGGAAGGTGAGCCCGAAGTCGTAGATATAGCGGTGTGATCCGTCGAGGAGGTCCACCTCATGGGGACGTTCGTCGAGAACGGTCGCTCCGAAGGCAGTGAGGAACGGCAGCACCTCCGACAACCCGACACGTTCATCGCGGTAGAGGGCCAGACGCACCGGGGCATCCGTGGAGTCCTCGGGGCGGTAGAGGCGCACGGCAGGTCCGTCACCGTCATCAAGGGCCTCGAACCGTGCGACGTCGGCGATTGCGTCGGCGGGAGAGTGGTGTTCTTCGTAGCTGGGTGGGAAGGCCTTCGACCACCGGTTGGCGCGAGCGACCGAACTGTCGTTGTCGCCTCGCTCTGTGGGGGCAAGGAATGCGTGGACGTCTTCGGACCAGGAGCGCACGGCGCCGACGATCCGCTTCTCCACAGTCTGTGGGTCGATCTGCGGCAGTTCGACGTCACGGGCGACGCGGGCCACGAAGTGAATGCGGGCCAATGCGGATTCGGTCAGCAGCACATCGAAGTCGACGCTCTCAGCGTGGTAGAACTTCCGCAGCACCTCCTGGACCCGCATGCGCGCCGACGTGTCGTAGAGATCGCGGGGCAGGTAGAGGATGACGGAGACGAACCGCTGGTAGGGGTCACGGCGGACGAAGACCCGTGATTGGCGACGCTCCTGCATGTCCACGATCTGCATGACAACCTCGAAGATCGTCGCGGTCTCGTCATGCAGGAGGTCATCGCGCGGGTAGGTCTCGAGGACACCGAGGAGCTCATTCGCCGAATGGGAGCCGGCGGGGAATCCGCTGGCGGAGAGGATCTTGCGCACCTTGCGGTTGATCACCGGAATGTTGAGAACGCTGTCGTTGTAGAACTCAGGCTTGAAGACACCGACGAAGCGGCGCTCACCGACGATCTCACCCGCCGAGTCGAAGGTCTTGACCCCGATGTAGTCCATGAAGGACCTGCGGATCACGTGTGAACGTGAGTTCGCCTTCGTCAGCACCAGCACATGCGGTTCAAGGGCTTTGTCGGCAACGGCCCGACTCAGAGGAGATTTCACCAGGGGCCGCAGTGCGGAGATGCCCAGGGACGTGTGCTCAATCGGCTCGAGGCTGCTCTGGCTCTCATCGTGAGAGTAGTCGTATTCGCGGTATCCGAGGAAGGTGAAGTGGCCGTCAAGCCAGTTGAGCAGCTCCGCGGCTGCCTCGGCTTCGGAAGCGAGTTCTGAACGTGGAGGCTGCGCCTGCAGTTCCTTCGCAATGTCCTTGGCCCGAATCGCCATGGCGCTGGCATCGGTGGCCGCGGCCGAAACGTAGTCGAGAACGCTGCGCAGCTGGTCCTCGAGCCCGGGGAGGTCCTCTTCCGCAAGTCGATCGATCTCGAGGCGAATCCAGGACTGCTGCTGCGGAAGGACGGATCCGCTCGCCTCGGCGGATTCGGATATGAGCGGGATGCCAGCGGTATCGGCGGAGACCGCTGGGGCCTCGGTCCGGGACAGTACGGACAGGTCGGAGCCCAGTCCTTCGACGGCGATGATGGGGTGGTGGACCAGACGGATCGCACGACCACTGGCCGCCAGATCGCTGACGATCGAGGAGACAAGGTGGGGCATGTCGGTCAGGACCATGGAGATGACAGTGTGGTTGTCTCGGAACTCGGGCGAGTCGATATCAGGGTTGTAGATCGAGATCGCCGGTGATCTGCCGTCGTACTCAAGCCCTAGCGCGTAGTGCGAGGCGGCCGCCGCGGCCAATGCCTCTGTTCCTGCTTCGGAAGTGCCGGGTTCGAGGCGCGGATAGTACGCCTCGATGAAGTTCTCCGGGGCACCTTGTCCCCTCTGCTTCCTCCACTCTTCTGCAATGTCCGAATATGAGACCTGAGACACCATGTCACCTCTATGATCAGCGCGCAAAATTTACTGCGGTTCGACATCAAACCGCCTTCACCCACACTATGCTCAAATGCCGAGAAAGGCACGCCGACAGCCCTGCCATGCCACGACGCTGATCTCCTGGCAAACTGAAGCTATGCGAACCTTGACACTCAACCACGAATACTCGGACTCTCTGTCAGAATTCCTCCTCCGGCTTGCCGACGTCTCGACCTGGCAGCCGCTGGGATCCGAGGCCCACGCCGAGCGGATTGATCCCGACACCGAGGTGACGGTGAAGACGCCGCTGCCGAAGAGCGAAATGCCCTCTGCCCTGGCCTCGCACCTTCCAGCGGATGCCGAACTCGTCGAGGTCTACATGATTCCCGGCGATGTCATCGGAGACAGCGCGGAGATCCGGATGACCGCTCATGCGGCCGGAGTGCCTGTTGAGATCGATGCGCTCATCACGCTCGAGCAGAAGAGTTCGCGAACCTCGCTGTCGGTGCGTGCCGAGATCAGCTCCTCAATTCCCCTCTTCGGGTCAATGATCGAACAGGCAGTCGTGCCCATCCTGGAGAAGCGCCTGCACGACCGCCTGTCCAAGTTCGAACACACCTCAGACGGTTAGGACGCCGCTGCGGCCGCTGGGACACCCCTGAGGGTCCAGGCTGACCTGCTGCCAGGGCTGGGGTGGCCCGCCCGAGCTGGGCTGGTCTGGACTCAGCCGCGTTCGCGCAGCAGCTCGGGCAGCTCGGTCGCGTCGTACCACAGCAGATCGGAGTCGCCGAGGTGGTCCTCGGCTGCTTCGTGTCCCCTGCCTGCTGCGATGTCGGCAGCTTCCTCCCAGATCTCGACCTCGTCGAGGTGGATGCTGGCGACTGCTGCCATATCGACTTCGGGGAGAGTGAGCAGGTCGAATCCTTCGGCCAGCTCCTCACCAGCGCTCGAGTCTGGTGCGTCGTAGGCGATGACTGCTCGCGGTGAGATGGTGTCAAAACCACTCGCAGACTCCGTGCCTGCCATGGACTCTGAGGCAGGCGCAGGTTCCCGGGTGGTCGCCGCAGCTGCCTCGAACGACTGGGTGGCAGCCAGTGCGGCCGCGATGCGCAGTGCGTCGAATTCCCGTGCCTCGAGTTCGTCCCCGCCCAATTCTCGACCTTGGGCATCGGGGGCGACCGCGTGCACGGGGCCGAGCCCTCCGCGAAGTGCGATCAGTGTGGTCGGGATATAGCAGCGAATGGACATACTCCAATCCTAAAGGGACTTCGCTCTTCGCCCCGCACCGGACTTCCGGGAACGCTTCCTGGCCGGCAGCAGCTCACTCACCGCGGCAGCGATCTCCTGGCTGAGCACAGATTTCGGATTCTCCTCGTGGAGGGTGTGCCCGGACAGCATGGCGGCATCGACCGTCGCCCGGTCGTCACTGAAGATGAAATCGGGGTCTCGGCGAACGAATCTGGCGAGGACTTCGCGGATCCGCACCTCGGCGGGGTGGCCGACAGCTCCCGAGCGCACCTTCGTGATGCCGATGCGCATCTTGGACCCCATCGACTCCACCCTTTCGGTGCCCAGCAGTTTGACGAGTCTCTGCAGCCCGATCGGGTCACCTGCGGCCAGGACCAGCACTGTGTCTGCGGCGTCGAGCGCGGCCCGGGTCGCGCAGTGCCGGTCGTAGAACGGATCGGCGAAGTCATCGTCGGGATCCACCCGGTCGGAGACGTCGACGACGACGAGGTCGAACATCTTGGACAGCCGGGCAAGCACCGCAGTGAGGACCGAGGCGCGAACCTCCGGCCACCTGTCTGGCCTGGTCAGTCCGGTGACAGCATGGAAGTCATCGCGTATCGCAGCATGCGGAACGGCGGAGACGTCCAGAGGCGGCGTCTTCTCCACCTCGAGTCGACACAAGCTTGCCAGGTGCGCAAATTCCTCAGTCAACCCCAATGTGGTGGCGACCATCGCGGCAACGGTATCTGCGTCGACAACGACGCTGCGATGCCCTTGTCTGGCACCATGGTCGCCGAGGTTGACCGCCGTGAGAGTCCGCCCGGGAGAGGAACCTGTGCCCCAGACCGTGACGATGTGCCCCTGCCCGCCAAGCGACCCGGGCGGAGCGATGGGTCGGGGCGGAACGACGGTGGAATCACGGGTGTCATCGAGCGCCTTGGCCACAGCCTCCGCGTCTGCGGTGGAGGGGACACTGCTCGCAATGCCGAGGGCCTCCAACGCCACTGCATCATTGCCGAATCCCAGCACAGCGGTTCCTGCTGCGAGGATCGCAGCGATGACCTGCGCGTCCAAACCGGGGAAGTACTGACCGACGATGACGACGTCGGCGCTGCCGGTCCGACACAATGCCAGAAGTTCGACGTCGTCCGCGGGTCGGGCGACGATAAAGACATCGTCGACCTCACTGAGGAGTTCGAACAGAATCAGGTCGAATTCGAAGTCCACGGCCAAGAGCACCTGCGTCATGACTGGCTGCCCTCGGCCCTGACCTCGGCTGGGGCGCCGACGACTGAGAGAACGCTGTTGCCGTCGAGGGCACCGAGGACGTCGGCGAGCTCCGTGCTGGCAACGAAGACTTCGATTCTGGCGCCATCCCCGACACCGAAGCTGCCCACCTCACGGCTGATGTTCGAGACCGGAGCCGAGGTCACAATCTGCTGCGGGTCAGCACCCTCATCGTCGAGGCCCTTGGACTCCGGTTGAGCCCACACGTCGACGAGACTGCCGGTGTCGACGACTGTGGGCACAGAGCCGGCGACGTCGATCGCCACGATCCTGCCCTCGAGTTCGGCGATGGGAGCCAGCGCCGAGGCCGGCAGAAGCTCACCGGCGGCGATCACGGCCCGTACACTCGAATGGTCCGGGAAGCCGGCATCGGCAGACAGGTACTTGTCACCGATATTAGCCAGATTCACCTCGGCGACCGTCAGATCCTCAGCGCTGACCACCTGACCTGGGACAAGAGGAACCGCACTGGCCCACACTCGGGTCGTCGCGTTCGCAGCGCTGATGAGCAGATAGGTCGCGACGATGGCCACGACGACGAGAACCGCTCCAACCAGCAGCCTGGCATCGGTCCACTTCGGCCGACGAATTCGTTTCGAGAGCTCCATTGCATCTCCACCTTTGGAAAATTTCCCATGACAGGAACTGTTTCTGAGTGATAGTATTGAACACCAAACGAGGTCAAAGCAATGGTTTTGGCAAAATTGGTCACCAAGCAATCAGTCACCTGGAATGAGAAGGGGCCCTCATGGTCGTCGAAAATCGCTTCCTACCGCTCACCGATGTGGCCGATCTGCTCAATGTCTCGATCGCTCAGGCTCGCGCTCTGGTTCGCACTGGAGATCTGCGTGCCATCAAGGTGGGCGGACGCGGACAGTGGCGCGTGGAGAAGACCGAGATCGAGGCGTACATCCAGCGGATGTACGAACGCACCGAGCACGAGATCAAGACCGGTTCATTCGAGGATTGAGGCCAGGACACTCCCCTGGCTCCCCCGAACAACGAACGGCTCATCAACCCAACGGGGCATTGCATCTAGGCGAATGGATTGACTCGGGCCTGCACAAGCGCAATTGAACGGTGCGGGATGATCCGTCCCGAGATCTCGATATAGTCAGAGGCGACCATGTCGCTGCGCCCCCGAATAGCCCCGCCCTCACCCGCCAGCTCCAGGGAGATCTCCTCATGGTCGGAGGCCAGGCGCCTCAGCGCCGAGGCCATCCCCAACCGCTCCAAGGGGCCGGTTTCATATCTGTGCCTTCTGGATCGGGTGCGAATCTCTCGTATCCAGTCGATCGTCACAATGGTCGCTTCGATACCGGCGATCACGAAGATCCCATCACCCAGAAAGACAGCTGTCCCAGATATTTCACGCGCGGCGACCACCACCTGCACGGGCTGGCCGATTGCACCTCGCATGCGCTCGAGCAGCGTCCGCTGTGCGGCATGAACGGCAACTTCGTCGCTGAGCTCTCCCCTTCTGGCATGGGCCTCCCGGGATGCGTGCATGGCTTCCACATCTGAGAGAAGAGCCTCGATCCGATCATCCATGATGTGAAGCCTGCCGCAGGTACGAGCGACAGGCAAGTGTTTCTGCACCGATCGGAGGAACTACAGTGGCGTAGTTATATTTGTCTATTGACATCAAATGACATCTAACTGCATTATTGAGGGACGTTTCCAATGAAGGACAACTCTCATGTATCTGCTGACAGCTTGCACCGTCTCGTGGTTCTGTCTGATCGGTGCGTTCATCGCCACCTGGGTTCACCTCCCGACTCCGCGCAGCACCACTGATCTCGTTGTCATCATCGTCGTCGGCACGGCGGCCGTGCTGTCGGCTCGACTCGGAGCCGTCTCGCTCCTGACGTTGCTGATCAGACTGCTCCCCAATGGGCGCATGAGAACAATCGTCACGCAGTCCGTGCTGCGCATCGTGCCCTCCATCCTGCGCTCGAGCGTTCTCGCTGCGGCCTCAGCAAGCTTGGCTGTCCACGCTGCGCAGGCCTCGCCCCTTCCTGCGGATACGTTCGTGTCTGAAGCTCCCGGTACGCCCACTGAACCGGCGAGTGCCACGCTCGATCCCGGCTGGCCGACTGCGTTCCCAGACGATACCGCGCCGAACCCCGGCTGGCCGACCGTCCCACCGACTGCTGAACCTGAGCCCCCTGCTGCTGAACCCGACTGGCCCAATGCGCAGCCGGCCCCGTCCCCACCCCAGAGCCGACCACCCAGCGACGCTGATTCACCCGCTGAGGGCACAAACGCAGACGAATCCGTCGGGAAGGGCTCGGAGACTCATATCGTCGGCGCCGGCGAAAGCCTGTGGTCGATCGCAGTCGAACAGCCCTCATCCGGTGGCACTACCCAAGACATCGTCGACGACATCTACTCAGCCAACCGGGAAGTCATCGGTGCAAATCCGAACCTCATCATGCCCGGCCAACGATTGGAGATTCAGCCATGACCGCCCCATTGGTGCTTTCACGTCCTCGAGTGGCATCGACGCCACTGAGCGGTGGAGGGCAGAACCCTGTTGGAACTGCCCCTGCTGCGAAGCAGAGCTCGGCAGCAGACGACAGGGATGACAGTCGCATCGCCGCCACCGCAACATCGTTGGCGGTGGCATGCCTGGAGATCTTCGCCGGCATACGTCGCAGCGATTCGATCTCCCGCTGGGTGGACCGGGCCCTGCTGGAGAAGATCGATCAGCGCGCCCAGCTGCGAGCAGAGGTGGCACCGACCAAACCGATCGGAGAGCTCGGCGCGGCACGCACACTGCAGGCAGGCAACGCGAGAGTCTGCAGAGTCACCGGCGCGATCGCTGAAGTCACCGTCGTGGTCCGCACACAGAACCGGTTCCGGGCGGTGGCAATTCGCTTGGAGCTGCTCACCACCCGGTGGACGATGACTGCACTGCAGACGATGTGAGGTCGCAGTCAGAGACTGCGAGTCAGCTCTTCGCCTTCTTCTTCGCGCGACGCTCTGCACGGTTGGCCGGCTGATCGTCTCCGGTTCCGGCCTCTTCATCCTCAGATTCGGTCATGGAAGACGAACCGGCCTCAGAGGGAGCAGACAGCTGCATCTTGGGCGTGGTGTGACGCAGTTCTGCCGCGTCGACCTCGACCTCGGAATCGTCGTCGGAATCGTCTTCAACCCGGTTCACAGTCACCTGCAGGGTATTGGTGAGGCGAACAACGTCCTCCTTGATCCCATCCTGCATAGTCTTGAACATGTCGAAGCCTTCACGCTGATATTCCACCAGCGGATCTTTCTGCGCCATGGCCCGCAGACCGATGCCATTCTTCAGATAGTCCATCTCGTAGAGGTGTTCGCGCCAACGCTTGTCGATGACCGAGAGCACGACCCTTCGTTCGAGTTCACGCGTGGCTTCTTCGCCCAGCGTCTCTTCACGCTGTTGGTAGAACACTTCGATGTCCGACTGAATCTCCTGGTTGAGGCGGTTCTTCGTCAGATTGCCGATTCCGCCGACTTCCTCGGCCAGGTCCTCCTCGGTGATGGAAGGCTCATAGATCTTGCCCAGTGCTTCGAAGAGTTCGTCGACCTTCCAATCCTCGACCGGTCCCGTGGTTGCCTCTGCCACATAGGCGTCGATGATGTCCTCACGGAACTTCGAGACCTGTTCTTCCAGATCTGCCCCATGAAGAACGCTGCGTCGCTCGTCGTAGATCACTGTGCGCTGACGGTTGAGCACGTCATCGTATTTGAGGACGTTCTTTCGCTGTTCGGCATTGCGCTGTTCGATCTGCGACTGCGCAGAGAGAATTGCCCTGGACACCATCTTGGATTCCAACGGAACGTCGTCGGGGACATTTGCGGTGGCCATGATCCGTTCGGCGGCACCGGAACCGAAGAGTCGCATCAGGTCATCGGTCAGGGACAGGTAGAAACGGCTCTCACCCGGGTCGCCCTGGCGCCCTGAACGGCCACGCAGCTGGTTGTCGATGCGCCTGGATTCGTGACGTTCGGTGCCGAGGACATACAGGCCGCCGGCCTCGACGACTTCCTTGGCCTCGGTCTTGACTCGCTTCTCCGCTGCCTTGAGGACGCCTTGCCATTCGGCCTCGTACTGCTCTTCATCCTCCTGCGGGTCCAGGCCCCGCTCCTCCATCTCGGCCACTGCGAGGAACTCGGCGTTGCCACCGAGCATGATATCGGTACCGCGACCGGCCATGTTCGTTGCCACAGTCACGGCATTCTTCCGGCCGGCCAAGGCAACGATGGAAGCTTCACCTGCGTGATTCTTCGCGTTGAGCACCTCGTGACGGATGCCGCGCTTCTTCAGGTGCTTCGAGAGGTATTCGCTCTTCTCGACGCTGGTGGTGCCGACGAGGACCGGCTGTCCGGTTTCGTGGCGCTCAGCGATGTCATCGACGACTGCATCGAACTTCGCAACCTCGTTCTTGTACACGAGATCCGACTGATCAACGCGCTGCATCGGCTTGTTCGTCGGAATCGGAACCACACCGAGCTTGTAGGTCGACATGAACTCTGCGGCCTCGGTCTCTGCGGTGCCGGTCATGCCGGAGAGCTTCTCGTAGAGACGGAAGAAGTTCTGCAGGGTGATCGTCGCCAGGGTCTGGTTCTCGGCCTGGACCTTGACGTTCTCCTTAGCCTCGATGGCCTGGTGCAGACCCTCGTTGTAACGGCGGCCCTTGAGCACACGACCAGTATGTTCGTCGACGATGAGGACTTCACCGTCGAGGATCACATAATCTTTGTCCTTCTTGAACAGTTCCTTCGCCCGGATCGCATTGTTGAGGAAGCTGATCAGCGGGGTGTTCTCTGCATCGTAGAGATTGCCGATGCCCAGGTAGTCCTCGACCCGTTCGATGCCTGGTTCAAGCACACCCACGGTGCGCTTCTTCTCATCGACTTCGTAGTCGCGGTCGGTCTTGAGTCGTTTCACGACCTTGGCGAACTCTCCATACCAGCGGTCGCCATCGCCTTCGGCCGGGCCGGAGATGATGAGCGGGGTGCGAGCCTCGTCAATGAGGATCGAGTCGACCTCGTCGACAATCGCGAATGCGTGTCCGCGCTGCACCAGTTCATCGGCCGACCAGGCCATGTTGTCGCGCAGGTAGTCGAAGCCGAATTCATTGTTCGTCCCGTAGGTGATGTCCGCGGCATACTGCTTGCGACGGCTGGCCGAGGACATGTTCGCCTGGATGCAGCCGGTCTCCATTCCGAGGAACCGGAATACGCGGCCCATGAGCTCGGACTGGTAGGTGGCCAGGTAATCATTGACCGTGATGATGTGCACGGAGCCGCCGGTGAGGGCGTTGAGGTACGCCGGAGCCGTTGCAACCAGAGTCTTACCCTCACCGGTCTTCATCTCAGCGATATCGCCCAGGTGCAGTGCCGCCCCGCCCATGAGCTGAACGTCGAAGTGGCGCATGCCCAGGGTTCGGCCCGAGGCCTCACGAACGGCGGCGAAGGCCTCCGGAAGCAGAGAGTCGAGGGTCTCCCCCTCCTGATAGCGCTTCTTGAAGCGATCGGTTTCCTCCCGCAGCTCAGCATCTGACATTTCGCTGAACTCCTCGGACAGCGCATTGATCGCATCCGTGTACTGGCGGAGCTTCTTCAACGTGCGTCCCTCACCGGTGCGCAGAAGCTTCTCGAGGAAATTAGCCACTTTTCTCCTAATCGGCATGAATGCCTGACAACAACTCGAACGACTCTATATTCCCTAGCTTAATGGCAGGTGAGCACCACTCATATCCACAGCACCCAATTCGAGCCAGTTCGCCATTTCACGCAGCTCCAGCTCCAGTTCCTCTTCATGTTCTTCGCCGGGTTCCCATGTCACCTGCAATGCCCGAAGTGTGTTGGCTGACTGGTCCCGGTGCAGGTCTACTCGACCGACGAGACGTTCGCCGAGGAGGAACGGCAACACGTAGTACCCATGAACGCGGTCTTTGGCCGGAGTGTAGATCTCTATCCGGTAGTGGAAGCCGAAGAGCCATTCGATCCGCGGCCGGTAGAAGACCAGTGGGTCGAATGGAGCCAGGAGGGCCCTGGCCGAGACAGAGCGAGGAGTTCTCGCCGCATGCCATTTCAGTGCCCGAGTCCCCTCCACGTCGACCTCGACGAGCTCGCCGGAGGCCAGCAGCGACGTGATTGCCTCATCTGTGGGGGCACGCTGCTGCCGGAAGTAGTCCGCCAGGCAGTCCGGCCGTGCGATGCCCAATGCTTGGGCCGCAGTCCGGGTCAGCTCGAGTACATTATTCGCCGTGCCTGACACACCGCGGTGTCGTTCGGCATCGGGATCAAGACCGAGCTCGGGGGCGGACGCGGGGCCGTAGGTGAGCTCAAGCGCCGGCAGCGACTGGCTGACATCATGTGGCAGGGCGTAGACGCGTTCGAAATGATCATTGCGGCCAGCGGTGCTGATGATTCCACCGGCGAACAGCGCCTCCAGCGCCATCTTGACCTGGCTGGGGTTCCATCCCCAATGACCGCGGTTGCGTTCGGGAATCTCATGATCAACGAGGCTCGCGACTCCTCGTGCAGTCTTCGGCCCTGAACCCAAAACGTCGAGGACCGATCGCTGCAGAGCCCGGAAGGCCGGGCCGCTGTCGGGATGCCGCTGACCGTAGTCGTTGCGCCACCACTCGGTTCTGGTGCGTTCGAAATGACGCCACGTCTCTGGTGGGACGAAAGCCGCAGCGTGGGCCCAATATTCGACGCCCATCCGAGGTGCTGAGTAGAAGAGTCGGTCGAGGGTCTCACGCGGATACGGCCCGAGCCGCGAGTAGTAGGGCAGGTAATGCGAGCGCACCACGCGGGTGACCGAGTCGATCTGGGTCAGTCCCATTCTCGCGAACGTCGATTTCAGGTGCCGGGCCGTGACCTGTGCCGGACGCGCGCGGTCGAGCCCCGTCGCCGCGATCGCCGTTCTGCGCGCTGCTGACAGTGTCATCTTCTGCATGGGCCCACACTAGAGCACCGCACTGACGCAGAACAGGCGCGGTCATCAGCGACCGCTGTCCACGGTCGCCCGATATCCGCTGCGCCGTGTGTGACCGTTTGAGCGCCCCGCCACCGCCGCCGAGGCCCAACGACGACGGGTGGCCACCACAGCCTCAGACGTGCATGATCTCAGACGCAGATCGCCGAGGTGGGGGTCCCCACCTCGGCGATCGTGTGTGCATCTTCTCGCGTGTGTTCAGATCATCAATGCTCAGATCAGGTCAGTCGGCGACGCCCTGAAGTTCGTGTTCGAGTGTGATCACACCATAGCTCCAGCCCTTACGACGGTAGACGACGGAGGGTTTGCTCGATTCCTCGTCGATGAAGAGGTAGAAGTCGTGACCGACGAGTTCCATACGGTTGAGCGCCTCCTCGATGCCGATGGGAGCTCCGTTGAACGTCTTCTCACGCAGAACCACGGGTGAATCGCCTTCGGCCTTGATGCGGCCGTTCGTCTGGTCGTTGTTCCCGGACTCGTTCGCGTCGATCGCTTGCCCCTCATCGGGGACCAGAGAATCAGCGACGGGCATCTTCGCCAGGGCCTCGGCCGTGGATTCCTTCCGGTGGTGGCCGGCTCGAGGAACCTTATTGCGGTCCCTGGCGCGCCGCAATCGCTCGACGAGCTTCGCCCAGGCCAGATCCAATGCAGCATATTTATCGCTTGCCATGGCCTCCGCGCGAATTGCCGGCCCCTTCGCCACTACAGTGAGTTCGACTCGTTCGCTGGTTTCGGGCTGACGAGAGTTCTTCTCGTGGGCAACGTGCACTTCGACTCGTTGGGCTCGCGGTGCCAGCTGCTCGACCTTGGCGATCTTGTCCTCAATGTGGGTCCGGAAACTGTCGGAGATGGTCAGTTGACGTCCGTTGACAACAATGTCCATGATGCGTCCTTAGCGACTCGTTCTTCGGAATCATCCGATCCCATTCCCTTGGATGGGTAACCCCCGTTATACAGTAAAGGGAGAGACAAATCGAGTGCCCCCGCGGCCGAGACCGAGAACGGCTCCTGCAGCGGGTCTGATCTGCACCGATGCTAATACCCTTGCGCTTTCTGCCAGAGTTGCTCCGGTGGTTGAGAAATCATCGACGAGAAGGTCCACACCGGATTCCGACGCGGTTTCGCCTCCTTCTTCAGGAGACGTCGAGGCCAGAATCGTCGGATTGAGGTACTGCGACTTCGCCACGTTGCGCTCCCTGGCATGGGCTCCCAGCCCGACCTGATCGTGGTGGCGTCTGGTGAGGAGAACGTCGACCACTTCGAGAGACAGCTCAGGTACGAGTTCCGCCGTACGTCGGGCCAGTGCCGCAGTGTGAGAGCCGCCTCGACGTCGCTGTGCCCGTGGGGAGCTCGGCGCGGGAAACAGTCTGACCCGACCACCCGAATGATGAGCCAACTCCAAGGCCGCGGTGATGGAACGTGCAAGTGCCAGGGCCAGAGGGTCGAGAATGTCACGGCGGCCGTTGTCTTTGAAGTTGACCACCATGTGAGAGATCTGAGAGCTGTATTCCGAGACGCCGACGATGGGAATCTGACCATATCGCGGTTCCATGGCCCTCGGGATGCCGCCGAGCAGACTCAGACACGTCGTGCACAGAGAGACGTCCTCCCGCCCGCAGCCGGCACACCGGCGGGGCAGGAAGAGTTCGCCGAATTCGGTCAGCAGTCCCATGGGAGAAATCTACTATGCCACGCCCGAAGGCAGCTCCGTTTGCGCCGACAGCCCGGAGTTTCAGCCCGGGTAGGAGGGGTCCTTGGCCGAGATGTCGATGAGCTTCTGCCAAGCATTGGAATTGTAGGAGTAGATGTCTCCGGATGAGCTCGTCACGAGGATCGAGCGACCGTCTTCTCCGGAGGCGATCCGGCTGCCGTCGGGGACCTCACCCAGCTGTGCAGGAGGCCCGGTGACGCCGATGCGGAACGGCTGAACGTCTTTGCCTTCCGCCGCGGCCAACGCCACCAGCGAGGTCGATCCGGTCCAGGAGATGTCTTTGACCTCGTCGAAGTTCGACCCGACTTCGATCGGTGCCTCAGACACGGCGCTGGAAGGATTTCCCGACTTATCACGCGGGATACCGACGACGTCGATGCGTGACGGTTCTCCCTTGTGCCTGCTCAGCAACGCGATCCGAGTGCCGTCGCGGGAGACTTCCAGGTCGATGAGGTCTCGACGGGACAGGAAGTCCGCGGCGATCGTGTATTCCTTGCTGTCTTCGCCGATGGCTGTGAGCTCACCCTCATTGGCGCGCTCACCGGTCCAGACCGTATTGAACCGGTCGATGCTGGGGCGCACGAGCTTTGTGCCCTTGAGGATCGGGGTCGCGTCACCGGCGTCGGCCTTGAGGCGCATCAGCTCCTTCCTGGAGTTCTGCAGGTAGACGTAGAGCGAATCGTCGACCGAGACTGCAGGGTCGCTGGCCTTGGCCTTGGACAGGTTCGGACTGTTCTCGACTTTGGCCACGGTCGTGCCCGAGATGCGTGAGAGCCGATCTTTGGCCAACACCACCGGGGGACCGTGAACCTGGACCGAGGAATCAGTCTTCGACTGCAGGTCTTCTGAGACGACCTGTCCCCCGATGGTCAATTCGATGCTCGAAATTGAGGGAATGACCTTCAGCGTCGATGCGATCTGCTGTCGGATCAGCCCTTTTCCCTGGTCCGTCGGTGCTTCTCCCTGGTTGCCCAGGGCAATGTGCGCGACGCCGTTTTCGATGGTCACCACGTTCGTATCGCTGAGTTTCGCACCGTCGGGGATCGAGGTCACGACCGCACCTGAGAGGTACGGGGCCGGGCCGCTGAGGAGTTCGTTGATGAGAGCTGTCGGCGTCGACGAGGAACGGAGGAACCAACGGGAGTCCGGAACCAGGTAGGAGTAGTCGGAGGTGAAGAACTGAAGAGAGTAGTTGAGGAAGATCGTCTGGAACTCCGACTGCGAGATGAGCAGACCATCGGGCGCCGAGGCGATACGCCATTCCCCGTTCTCCTGCCGCAGCGAGAACTCCATGTTCGACTGGGTTCCCGGTTTGGTGGAGTTGAAGATACCCGAGGAATTGACAAGTCCGACGACGGGCGCCGACATAGTCAGCGTCTTCTGGTCGGAGGTGATTTCTTGGTTGAGCGAATCCAGATCGGTGTCGTTGGGCAGAAGCGACACCGATTCCTGCGGGTTCCACTCCTGTGCTTCGGCCTCTGTGAGAAAGGACTTGGCGACGGAGAAGTTGTTTCCTGTGCCGGCACCGGCGGAGAGGAAGCCGCGAACGATCTCACCGATGCTGTCCCCGGGTTCGGGCCCGTCGGGGATCCGAGCGCTGCTGGCGCCCGGGTCACCAGATCCTGCTTCGATGTGCCCCACGGGCGAATTGCTCGGGATTGAGGCACAGGCCCCCAGCGCCAGGCTGGCGAAGAGGGCGAGGATGAGCATGTGCAGCCCCTTCTTACGTCGGCGAGTCGTCATGACTGCGATCCTCCTTCGGGTGCCGCATCAGGGGGCCAAACGGTGTCCATGTCAATGTGAATGCTGGTATCGGGATCGGCGTCCACTCCAGTGTCGGTGTCGTCGCGGGTGTCGTCACCAGTCGTGTCGCCAGTGTGCTCAGCGTCGTCGACACCCTCTGTGGCCGTGGCACTCTCAACGCCGACTGAGCGCTCTGGACCCCCGACGAGGTCAGCACCGTCGTCGATGGTGGCCGCATCGCCATGGATGACCTCCGGTCCATCAACATACCCTTCGTGGGTGGGAGGAGCCTGCCCGGTTTCGACCACGATGGGAATGGACCCCGTCTGGATCCGCACGGAACCGTCCGAAGACAGCGGGCCCGCCACCAGGGCAGCACCCTGGATCTGTGCATCCCGAGGCGGCAGGGGCAGAGGCGAGGAGGTGATCTCCTGATCGGGACGGCGTGGGATGGTCAGGCGGAAGCATGAGCCTTCTCCAGGTTTGCCCCAGACCTGCAGCCAACCGTTGTGCAGATGGGCGTCCTCGAGTGAGATCGCCAGTCCCAGGCCAGACCCGCCCAGGGTGCGTTTGCGAGCGGGGTCCGCACGCCAGAAGCGGTCGAAGACGTGCTCGACCTGTTCGTCGTTCATTCCCACCCCGTGGTCGCGTACACTCACGGCCACTGCCTCGGCGTTGGAGGCGACATAGATGTCGATCGGGTTGGTCTCTCCGTGTTCGATCGCGTTGACGACGAGGTTGCGCACGATGCGCGTGATCCGTACCCGGTCGACCTCGGCCATCACCGGTGATGAAGGGGCGTGGACGACGATGTTCGTCGACATCTGATCGGCCACCATCGACACCGTCTCGATGATCGAGGTGACGATTGCCCCGACGTCGACGGGCTTGGCCACCAGCGCAGCGGCACCGGCATCGTAACGGGAGATCTCAAGCAGATCCGAGAGGAGACTGTCGAACCTCTCCGCCTGCGAATTGAGCAACTCGGCGCTGCGGGCCGTGACAGGATCCAGGTCATCACGCGAGTCGTAGATGAGGTCCGCGGCAGCCCGGATCGTCGTCAGAGGTGTGCGCAGCTCATGAGAGACGTCGGAGACGAACTGGCGCTGCAGCACGGACAGTCGCTCCATCTGCTGGATCTGATGTTGGAGGGTGTCGGCCATGTCATTGAAGGACTCCCCCAGCACCGCGATTTCGTCATTGCCGTGGACCGGCATGCGCTCGTCCAGATCACCATCGGCGATCAGACGTGCCACCTCGGCACCGGTGCGCACCGGGGTCACCACGAGTCGGGTGACGATCCACGCCACAGCACCCACGAGAACGACGAGGACGAGTGCTGCGACGAGCATCGACCTCTGGACGAAGTCCAGGGTGTCCTGCTGCTCCGACAGGTCACCCAGATAGTAGAGCTGGAACTGTCCGGCGCCGGGGATTTGGAGCTCTTGGGAGATCAGCAGTCCGGGTCCCGACCCATCGGGAAGCGCCACAGACTGGTAGAGCATATCGTCGGTCGGGGCCTTGCCGATGGCGTCTTTGAGCTCATCGGTGATGGGCAGCTTGACCGCAGAACCAGCAGAGTCTGTCGTCCCGGTACTGATCGTTGAGAACGAGGAGTTCGGATCGCTGGGCTCCAAGGTCAGCGAATACACGGACCCGGTGGAACGGTTGTAGATCGACGACAGCTGAGAACTCAGCTTCTCCTGTGTCACGGCCTGCCCGTCGACGGGGGCGAGGCTGCGCAGCTCGGAGACGATGGTCCCGGCCTGGGACGACAGGGACTGGAGCCTGGTGTCGAAGAGGCCACGCGAAATCTGCTGTGACATGTACGTCCCCACCCCGAAGATGGCCACGGAGGTGAGGACGATGGTGAGAACGACGATGCGCAGCTGCAGGGAATGGCTGAATGAGCGGAGGAGGAACTTCCAGAACGTCCGGATCGCCGAGGCTGCGGTGCGGATCGCTCCGCCCACAGCCGAAGCGCGACTCACGCCGCTCTGCCTGCTTTGTATCCGACGCCGCGAACGGTGACGATGATGTCCGGCTTCTCCGGGTCGCGTTCTATCTTCGAGCGCAGACGCTGCACGTGGACGTTCACGAGGCGCGTGTCCGCCGCATGCCGGTAGCCCCACACTTCTTCGAGCAGGATCTCGCGGGAGAACACCTGCCATGGTTTGCGGGCCAGGGCCACCAGCAGATCGAACTCGAGCGGGGTCAGCGAGACCGGGGAACCGCCCTTGGTCACAGTGTGACCGGCAACGTCGACGACAACATCACCGACGGTGAGCAGCTCCGGTGCCTGCGGCTCGGAGATCCGCAGACGGGCACGCACCCTGGCAATGAGTTCTTTGGGTTTGAACGGTTTTGGAACATAGTCGTCGGCACCGGATTCCAGACCGAGGACAACGTCCACGGTGTCCGACTTCGCCGTGAGCATGATGATCGGCACCGAGGAGATCTCGCGGATCTCTCGGCAGACCTCGAGCCCGTCCTTTCCAGGCAGCATGAGGTCCAGGAGGACGAGGTCCGGGTTCACCTTCTCGAATTCACCGAAGGCCTGATCGCCGGTAGCGCAGAAAAAGGGCTCGAAGCCTTCACTTCTGAGCACAATTCCGATCATTTCGGCCAAAGCCGTGTCATCATCAACTACGAGGATACGAGCGTTCATCTCTCCATTGTCGCTTATGAGCGTCCCATCTTTCGACCTCGACACCCCTTCCCGTGAATGCAGACGTTGTGAACTCGGCTTCAGGAGCGGTTCGACTCGGCGGTGGGCTGAAAATCATGGCAGGATTGTCCGGTGATGGGACGATCGAATGCGTGGACCTCCGAGGTCGACTGGCAGACCGGTCAGTGGCAGCGACGAGATCAGGGCCCGACGCATCACGAATGGCACCCGCCTTCCCCGCGTGGAGTCCTGGCCAAGCGGCCACTGACCTTCTTCGAGGTGCTCGATTCCGGCTTCCGACTGCTGCGTTTCGTCCCCGGGCTCACCATCGGTGCGGCCCTCATCGTGTTCACGCTGTGGACTCTCGTCCTCACCGCGGTCGGTACCTTCGCCGTCCTTGAGTTCCTGCCCTTCCTCAACGACCTCGTCAGCAATGACGATGCGATGTCCGGGTTCTTCCTGCTCGCACAGATGGGGTCGTTTGCGATCAGCCTGCTCAGCCTCGGCGTCGCTCATTTCCTTGCCGGACTTGCCGCCAGCGGTGCCGAGAGCTCGTTCGGGGCACGTAAGACCACTCTGACGCACTCGTGGAGGTCTCTGCACGGGCGCCGCTGGTCACTGATTCTGACTGCCCTGCTCCTGGGAGCCATCAATCTGGGCCTGCTCATTCTGCTCGGGCTGCCCTCTCTTCTGTTTGCACTGTTCGACAACACGGGCCTCGCGATCGTCACCGCTTTTCTCGCGCTGGGACTCTGGCTGTGCGCCTTGATCTGGCTCAATCTGCGGTTCGCCTTCACCGGCTCCGCAATCGCCGTCGAAAGGTTAGGCGTGCGAGCCGCTCTGAGACGCTCCTGGAAGCTGACCGGCAGCGGATTCTGGCGTACCTTCGGACAATTGGGCCTCGGCTACTTCCTGTCCACCCAGCTGGTGCAGCTCATCATCACCCCCCTCGTCACAGTCGTCACCGTCGTCGCCACGATCGCCATCGGCACCGCTGCTGCCGGTTCTTCATCGACGACGGTCATCCTCGTCATCGCCGGAGCGATTCTCCTGCTCCTGACGACGGTGTCATCGGCAATTCTCTTCGCCTACTTCTCGTGCCTCGTCTGCGTCTGCTACTTTGACCAGCGCATGCGCTCCGAAGGGTTCGACCTGGTCCTCATCCGCCGTGAGGAGGGCACTGCATGAGCATGCTTGGCAGTTCGACCATCGATCGTGAAACCGGCCGGGAATGGGTCGAAGGCGAGCTCTCGAAGAAGGAGTACTCGGACACAGACCTCACCCCTTTGGAGCAGCTCGGACAATGGCTGAGCAACATCTGGGACTCGATCGTCTCCAGCGCACTTCAAGGCAACTCTCCCTGGCTGATTCTCATCGTCGTCGTGGCACTGGCTGCCATTGTCGGACTCATCATCTGGCGGGTCCGCCGAGTCGGGCTGAGGAAGACTTCTCTGCCTCTGTCGGCCTTCGACCCTGTCGTCGCCTCGCCAGAGCCCGGCCCTTGGAGGGACAGTGCGCTAGCCGCCGCCGAGCGCGGCGACATGATGACCGCGGTCATCGATTCCGCACGTGCCATCTTCGCAGTGCTCTCCCAGAAGCAGATCATCACACTCGATTCGGCGTCGACAGCCAGCGAGCTCAGCCGCACTGCCGGAGGCGAACTGCCCGAGCATCGGCAGGAACTGGCCCGGGTTGCCAACGCCTTCAACGACCTCCTCTTCGGTGCGGACCCGGCCCAGACCTCGATTGCTTCACTGAATGCGACTTATAGCGAGTTCCTTGCACTTGATGAGAGCCTGAGTGCCCTGACTCCACGGCATCGATCGGCGGTGGCATCATGAGCGCCCTCATCGACGTCGCCACCAGAGGCACTCGCGCCAGCGCGGCGGTCCCAGTGACCGCTCGGCTGAGATCGGCTGGGGTGTGGATCGTCGCGGCCGTCGTCATCCTCATCACCGTGATCGCGACGATGCTGATGACCTCTGACCGTGGGTCCCAGCTGCCGCTGCATTACGATTCCACTGCTCGCGATGGTATGAAGGCCATGGTCGAAACACTGCGCGACCACGGGGTCGACGTCACCACCACCGAGGATTTCGACACGGCTCACAAGGCCTCCGGACAGCCGGAGACGACACTCCTGATTCCAACGAAGGCCGACCTGCTCTCGCAGGGCGACATCGACGGCTTCCGGTCTCAGCTCGCTGCCAACGACAACCGGCTGGCGCTCATCGATCCCGGCTACACGGTCCAGGGCTTCACCAACCGCATCACGGTCGATGACAGCGTCAGTCCCCTGGCGACACCGGAGAAGATCTCACAGGCTGATTGCGATGTGCCGGCTGCCCAGGCTGCCGGCTCGGTTGAGACCGGCGATACGGAGTATGCCGAGGCCCGGAAGGGCACCGAGGGTCTGAGCACCTGCTATCCATTCACCGGCCCCGGCGTCACACAGATCGACGGCGGCGAAGTCACCCCCGGGTCGGCGCGCGGCCAGCTCATCGTCGATGAGGGCGACGGAGGCAAGGGAGGCTTCCCCATCACCGTCCTGGGCAATCCCGACTGGGTGACCAACGCCGGCATCGATGACGAGGGCCATGCCTCACTGGTGCTCTCCCAGCTGTCGCAGACCGACCACCTTGTCGTCTACTACCCCACCGAGTCCGGTGAGTTCGAGTCGCCGCCGTCGACCCTGGACTATGTGCCCAGCTGGTTCATCGCCGGAGCCCTGTGGCTGGTTCCGTGCGTCTTCATCCTCCTGCTCATCCTCGGCCGCAGATTCGGTCCCCTGGCGATCGAACGACTGCCGGTCATCGTTCCCGCGGTGGAGACGGTGCACGGCCGGGCGGCTCTGGCCGCGCGCAGCCACGACCGGACCGGGGCTCTGCACACCCTGCGCACGGGCTCCCTGCTGCGCATTGTGAAACGGTTGGCCCTGAGTCCCGAAGCCGGCCATCGCGACATCATCGCCGGCATCGCGAACGCGACAGGCCGCGACCCGGCCCAGGTCGAATGGGTCTTCTCCTCGGCCACGCCCCGCACCGACTCAGAGCTGCAGAAAATCGTCCATCTGCTCACCCTCATCGAAAGTGAGATCTCATGACACAGGTTCCAAACGAGAACTCCGCCCAGCAGCAGGTCCCCGCACAGCCGCCTCAGGAGCGCGACCCTTTGCGGGAGGCGTTCGTCGACGTGCGCACACAGATCGCCAAGGCCGTCGTGGGCCAGGACGAGGCGGTCACCGGCATGCTCATCGCACTGCTGTGCCAGGGTCACGTGCTGCTCGAGGGTGTGCCCGGTGTCGCCAAGACCCTTCTGGTGCGCAGCTTCGCCACCTCGGTCAGTCTCGACAACACCCGTATCCAGTTCACGCCCGACCTCATGCCCAGTGATGTCACCGGCTCGCTGGTCTACGACGCGTCCGTGTCGAACTTCGAATTTCGTCCCGGTCCCGTGTTCACGAACATCCTCATCGCCGACGAGATCAACCGCACCCCGCCCAAGACTCAGTCGGCCCTGCTCGAAGCCATGGAGGAACACCAGGTCTCGGTGGGCGGTGGATCCCGTGCCCTGCCCGAACCGTTCATGGTCGCGGCCACACAGAATCCGCTTGAGTACGAGGGCACCTATCCCCTGCCCGAAGCACAGCTCGACCGGTTCCTGTTCAAACTCGTCCTCGGACTGCCCGAACGCGACCTGGAGTTCGAGATCCTCGACCGCCATGCCCGCGGTTTCGACGCCTCTCATCTCACCGAGGCGGGACTGACACCCGTCGTCGACGCCGCTATGATCGCTCAGGCCCGGGAGCGCATCGCCGAGATCTATATTGCTCCGCAGGTCATCACCTACATCGTCGATCTGGCCCGGGCAACCAGACAGGCGCCATCGCTGGCTCTGGGCGTCTCCCCTCGCGGTGCCACCCGCATGCTCGGTGCCGCGCGTGCCTTTGCCTGGCTATCGGGTCGCGGCTATGTGACACCCGACGACGTCAAGGCGCTGGCCCACATGACCCTGGGCCACCGTGTGATTCTGCGTCCTGAGGCGCAGATGGACGGACTCAACGTCGATCAGGTCCTCAACTCGATCATCGCGACCACCGAAGTCCCCCGCTGAATGACCACCCGACTGCTCCTGCTGGCCCTGCTCGGGCTCGTTCCCGTCATGCTCGTGCCGGGGTGGACGAGTGCACTGATCGTGGCCGGCGTCATCGTTGTCATCGCACTGTTCGACTTCTTCCTCGTTCCCCCGCCGAGGTTGGTCTCCCTGCAGCGCACACCTGGGCCGATGGTCCGGCTGGGTGACCCCACCGACTGCACACTCACCCTGGTCAACGAGTCCCCCAAACGTCTGCGCGTCGCGGTTCGTGATGCTTGGTCACCCAGTGCAGGAGCCAAGAACACCCGCTCACATTTCGACCTGCCCCCGGGCGAGAACACACGGGTGGTCACACAGCTTCTGCCCGTGCGCCGCGGCGCCCTGCACGCGGACAAGGTCACCATCCGCTCCCGCAGCGTCCTCGGGTTCATCGCCCGACAGAAGAGCTTCGATGTGCCGGCGATCGTCCGGGTCCTGCCCCCGTTCATCTCCCGACGCGAACTTCCGTCGAAGACGCAGAAGCTGCGTGAACTCGACGGCCGATCTGCCGTGATGATCCGCGGCATGGGCACGGAGTTCGATTCCCTGCGCGACTACGTCGATGGTGATGATGTGCGCTCAATCGACTGGCGTGCCAGCGCCCGCGCCCAGGACCTGGTCGTCAAGACCTGGCGACCCGAGCGTGACCGCAGGGTCGTCATCGTCGTCGATTCCTCGAGGCTGGCTGCGCGACGGTGCGGAGACGGCACGATCTTCGATGCTGCCCTGGAGTCTGCCCTGCTGTTGACTGCTCTGGCCTCTGGAGCAGGTGACCGAGTCGATGTCATCGTCGCCGATGCACGTATCCGCGCAATCGCCTCAAGCCATCGTTCGAAGGATCCAGTCCATGACCTGTCTGTGGCGCTGACAACGGTCCACCCGGAACTCTACGATGCCGACTGGGAGCAGATCTCGTCGACCGTTCTGGCCACCTCACGCCAGCATGCCCTCGTCGTCCTCGTCACCGCTTTGGATGAGGGCAGCGTCTCTGATGAGATCCTGCCGGTTCTGCCGACACTGTTGGCCCGTCACCGGGTGGTGCTGGCTTCGGTGGAGGACCCTGGCCTGAGCGAACTGACGGCGAAGCGCGAGAGCCCAGATGAGATCTTCACGGCCGCCGCTGCAGAATCGGAGCTGCTGACGTCGAAGTCCCTGCAGACTCGTCTGCGTGGAGCCGGTGTCCAGTCCGTCGAAGCCGGCCCCGATGACCTGCCTGGTGCACTGGCCGATCTCTACATCAACCTCAAGGCCACGGGCAAGCTTTAGTGCCCTCACACAGCGGTGGAGGTTCTGCCGGTCACCGGTCTGTGGCGAGGATCGAGTAGCCGGCTTGGTGTTCGTCGAGATCGGCACTGAGCCCGGCTCTGGCGGCACGCTTTCCGAAGTACCACGCGTAGGCGATGACTGCGGCAGTGTAGAGGACGCCGATGGCGATCTTGAGTGTCGGCGGAATCGGGTTGGGGGTGACGAATCCTTCGATGAGTCCCGAGATGAACAACATGATGACCAGCCCACCGGCAACGGTCAGCAGCGACCTGGCCTCCGAGGCGAGTTTGTTCCGCCGCAGCTGCGGTCCCGGCACCACCCAGGCGAAGAACAGTCTCAGACCCGCTGCTGCTGCGAGGATGATGCAGCTGATCTCGGGGATTCCGTGCGGGAGGATGTACCAGAAGAAGTCCGAACCGCGGTCGAACTCGAACATCATCGCACCGGAGAAGCCCACGTTGACAGCGTTGGAGAACAGCCCGGAGACGACGAAGACTCCGGTAATGCCCAAGAGCACGAACTGCACCGCGATCCACGCGTTGTTCGTCCACACGCCCACGGCGAAGAACCCGTTCGGATTCTCCTTGTAGTAGTCGACGAAATCATGTTCGGCGAACTGTTTGCGGAAGGAGTGGTCGCCGAAGGTCTCGAGGACCTCCGGGTGCATGCCCGCCCAGATCCCGGCCAGGCTCGCCACGGCCAGGAAGCACGCGGCGACGATGAGGAAGTCCCACCTCAGCCGGTAGATCGACAGCGGCAGGCTGATCACGAAGAAACGAGAGAAGCCAGACAGCCCGCCGGCGGGAACTGCCGAGAGATGGTTGCGTGAACGATGGACTATCGCCGACAGCCGCGCAGCCTCCAGAGAGTCAGGAGCCACCGTCATGATCCGTGACAAGTCCTTCGACGCATCTCGATAGAGGTCGAGGAATCTGTGGGTCTGGGCCGGGTTCAGCGAGTTCTTCTTCGCCAGCATGGACAGCTCTCGCCACTTGTCGCCGTGCAGTTCGGCCAGCAGATTCGGGTCCATGGTTCAACCCTATCTGAGAGCTCCACCGACCAGAATGTGTGTCCCAGGCGATCCGCTGTGAAGTGGGGGTGCCGATTATGACAGGATGGATTTGTGAGTACTTTGGTGACGGGTGAAGCCGTCGAGCTGAGCATCCAACCTGCGGCCCTGGCGGCACGCGCGTTGAGCTGCCTCATCGACTACATCGTCTACACGATCGTCAACATCGGGCTCATCATCGCCATGTTCTGGTTCCTGCTGCGGGTCCTCGACGTCAATGAACTACTGCTGACATCGGTTCTGACCATCATGAGCATCTCGGTGTTCGTGCTCCTGCCCATGGTCATCGAAGTCCTCACCCATGGCCGCTCGATCGGCAAGCTCATCCTCGGCCTGCGAGTCGTCCGCGACGACGGTGGTGCCGTGCGCGCCAGGCATTCGTTCATCCGCGCCATCCTCTGGCCCTTCGAGATCCTATCGACCGGCGGCGGACTGGCTGCCCTTTCCGGTCTGGTCTCGCCACAGTCCAAGCGCCTCGGCGACTACATGGCCGGGACCATGGCCGTCAGCGAACGCAGCGCCCCACCCCAACCGGTCCGCACGCATGTCTCACCGCACCTGCGGAATTGGCTGGCAGAGACCGACATCGCCACGCTTCCTGCCGGACTGCACCGACGAGTTGTGCAGTTCCTGGCGATGTCGGAGAATCTGGGCCGCGATTCGCGCTGGGAGCGGGCGAAGGAGCTCGCCACCGAACTCAACCCCTATGTCGCACCGGCACCGCCGGAGGGGACGATGCCCGAACAGTTCCTGTCAGCGGTCATCCACCGGCAACGGTCCGCAGAGTTCGCGAAGCAGCAGCGCCGCAGCGAGCAGTCTCAAGCCTTCCGTGCAGGAGTCAACTCTCTCCCTCATGGACTGAGCCTGCAGAGCCGCTAGGGCTCCACAGGCTCAGGTTCGACTCAGTACCTCATCAGTCCCTCAGTACCGGTAGTGCTCGGGCTTGTAGGGTCCGGCGACGTCGACTCCGATGTATTCGGCTTGTTCCTTCGACAGCTCGGACAAGTTCGCTCCAAGTGCAGGCAGGTGGAGGCGGGCGACCTTCTCGTCGAGTTCCTTCGCCAGACGGTGCACATCGTTGTCGTAGCGATCGGGGCTGACCCAGAGTTCGATCTGGGCGAGCACCTGATTGGCGAACGAGGCGCTCATCACGAACGAGGGGTGACCGGTCGCGTTGCCCAGGTTGAGCAGGCGGCCTTCGGAGAGGACGAGGAAGTCCGTCTGATCGCGGTCCAGCCCCATGTCGGCAGGGACGGGCACGCGCCATTCGTGGACCTGGGGCTTGATCTCGACCTTTGCGACTCCGGGGATCTTGGCCAACCCGGCCAGATCGATCTCATCGTCGAAGTGCCCGACGTTGCCGATGATTGCCCCGGGTTTGAGGCTGCGGAGCACCTCGACTCCGACCACACGCGTGTTGCCGGTGGTCGTGATGACGATGTCAGCGGTTGGTGCCACAGTGTCGAGGTGTTCGACCTGGTAGCCGTCCATCGTCGCCTGCAGAGCACAGATCGGGTCGATCTCGGTGACGATGACCCTGGCACCCTGACCGCGCAGAGCCTCGGCGGCTCCCTTACCGACGTCACCGTAGCCGACGACGACGGCGATCTTGCCGCCGATGAGAACATCGGTGGCACGGTTGAGGCCATCGGGCAGGGAGTGGCGAATGCCGTAGCGGTTGTCGAACTTCGATTTCGTCACCGAATCGTTGACGTTGATGGCGGGGAAAGGAAGGTTCCCCTCCTCGGCCAGACGGTAGAGGCGATTGACTCCCGTTGTGGTCTCCTCGCTGACGCCCTTGATGTCGGCAGCCATGCGACCGAAGCGGCCAGGTGAGGCCTCAAGCGATTTCTGCACCTGTGCCAGAAGGACCTTGAATTCCTCCGGGGCGTCCTCACCCGCGGCGGGGACTCCCCCGTCGAGTTCGGCCTGGGCACCCTTGAGGACGTACATGGTGGCGTCGCCGCCGTCGTCGAGGATGAGGTTCGCGCCCTGCGCGAAGTCGAAGATCTTGTCTGCGGCCCACCAGTACTCTTCGAGGGTCTCACCCTTCCAGGCAAAGACCGGCACACCGGCCGGGGCGTCGACACTGCCGGTGCCGACGACAACGGCGGCAGCCGCCTCGTCCTGAGTGGAGAAGATGTTGCAGCTGGCCCAACGCACCTGTGCCCCGAGTACGACAAGAGTCTCGATGAGCACAGCCGTCTGCACCGTCATGTGCAGGCTGCCGGCGATGCGGGCCCCGGTCAGCGGCTTGCTCTGACCGAATTCTTCACGCAGTGCGATGAGCCCTGGCATCTCACGTTCGGCCAGTCGGATCTGGTGCCGGCCGGCCTCGGCCAGGCTCAGATCGGCAACCTTGAAATCGGTGGATTCGAGCACAATACCTCCATCGGGAACGGAAACTGTTGTCGTCTGAGTCGAGTCTATTGCCTTCGAGCCTCGACGAATTCACTGGCCTGTGCGGTCAGTTCGCGAAGTCGTTGCGGATCGCTGGCTTCAACATTGAGTCGCACCAGGGGCTCCGTGTTCGACTTGCGCAGGTTGATCCACCAGTCCTCTCCCTGCAGCCCGATCCCGTCGAGGTCGTCGACCGTGTTCGTCGGGAAATCACCGGACTTCGTGGCGAAGGCGGTCAAGACTGAGTCGGGGTCTGCCACGGTGAAGTTGATCTCTCCCGATTGGACGTAGAGGTCGTAGTCGGAGACGAGTCGTGACGCCGGTGCCCCGGTCTTCGCCAGGGCGGCAATCAAGTGGCAGGCAGCGAGCATACCGGAGTCCGCACCGTAGAACTCGTCGAAGTAGAAGTGAGCGGAGTGTTCGCAGGCAAAGACGGCATGCTCGGTGCGCATGAGTGTTTTGATGCCCGAATGCCCGACCTTCGAACGGACCGCCACCCCGCCGGCGGCTGCGATTGTGGCCGGAACACTGCGTGAGGTGATGAGATTGTGGATGACCACCGGTTCAGCGACACCGGCGGCCTTGGCGCGGGCGATCTCGCGTTCGGCGACGAGTGCGCCCACGGCCGAGGGCGACATGGTCGCTCCGGTTTCGTCGATGAAGAAGCAGCGATCGGCATCCCCATCGAAGGCCAGCCCCAAGTCCGCACCGTGAGCGACCACCGCACGGGAGACGTCGAGGAGGTTCTCCGGTTTCAGCGGATTCGCCTCATGGTTGGGAAACGTGCCGTCGAGTTCAGTGAAAAGACCGATGACATTGAACGGCACCCCTGCGTACCCGGAATCGGTGCCGAAGACCTCACCGAGGAGTTTGCCCGCCATGCCGTTGCCGCAGTCGACGACGACCTTCAGCCCTGTGACCTCGTCGACGTGAGTCAGGGTTCGGATGCGTTCGACGTAGCGTTCGCGCATCTCCGCGGCGGCGGCCCCATCGATGCGGACCGCAGGTGCCGAGCCAGAGGCTGCGTGATCGGTGGGTGCCTGCGGTGCCAATTCCTTGATCCGGCCCAGGCCTGAGGCGAGGCTGACACCTGCGGCACGTGGGCCGCAGATCTTGATCCCGTTGTAGTCGGCCGGGTTGTGACTCGCAGTGATCATCGCGCCGGGAAGGTCGAAGATCCCCGAGGCGAAGTACAGCTGGTCCGTCGAGCACAGGCCCAACACCACCGCTCGATATCCGGCCGCTTCGATGCCTGCGGCGAAGGCCTGGGCGAAGCCGGGTGAACTGGGTCGCATATCGTGTCCGAGAACCAGCTCGGTGGTCGAATGGAGTTCCGACATGGCAGTGGCGGAGGCCCAGCCGAGGGCGTAGAGGACATCGGCATCGAGCTGGTCGGGGATGCGGCCACGGATGTCATAGGCACCGACCGCGAAGTCGAGCGCAGTCGCACGAGCAGCGACGAGTTCGGGACTGGGATCGGCGCCGCGACTGGGTTCGGTCATGAATCGCCGATGATGCGCAGGTGACCGTGTTTGCGGCCAGGCATCGATCCGTCGCTGCGCCTCTCGGTCGTCGACGTCGACGGCGCTGCTGCCTCACCTGTTCTCGCGCCGTCCCCGGGTCGTCCCGCGGCTTCCCGGACAGCGTCGGCGATGGCCAACAGGTCGTCATGGGTGCGCTCGGGCGGCGCCTGCTCACCTTGAATGCGGATGAGCTGCCACCCCACCGGCGGGGTCAGTTTTGCGGCATGGTCGGCACACAGGTCATGGGCACCGGGCTCGGCACGACGCGACAGCGGACCGATGACGACACAGGCATCAGCGTGCACGTACGTCATGGTGGCTGCGGCACTGCGCGAGCAGCTGACTTTTGAACACAATCTCACGGCTGACACAGTCGACCACTTTACACGCGAGGACCGCCTGTCCCCGTCAGCCAGGGCCGTATGGTCAGTACAATGTTGACTCATGAGTACCAGGCGTCATCGTGACCGGCACGGCCGCGGACTGCGGTCCCCGCTGTTCTTAGCCGACGTCCCAGCGCGTCTGCGCCGGGCGGAGAGCTTCGCTCGTGTCGCGGCCGAGGAGTTCGCCCGTTTCCGGGTGCAGGAACCGGCACTGCTCGCCGAGGTGGTGCTGGCCATCGATGCAGTTCCACCGGCAAGTTCTACTGAACCTGCCTTCGGCCGGGTCTTTCCGGCCACCGCGCACAGGCTCACGCACATCGTCCTCTATCGGCGAGTCATCGAGTACCACAGCAGCGGGCAGCGGGATTCCCTCATTGCCGAAGTGGTCGCCGACCAGGTCGAAATCCTCCGCAACTCATAGATGCGACTACGCTCTCACGATTGTCAGCCGAGGCGGATGTCGCGGTAGGCCACACCGGCAGGTGCCGGAGCCGGCTGCACGGCGGAGATCCCGGAGTCGGTGGTGACCACATAGCTGGCGTGGACGCCGTCGGACTGGGATCCCGAAGCATTCTCGCCGCTGATGACGATGGCGCGAACTGCATCCGGTGAGACCTCAGCAGGGCTGAATTCGGTGGTGCCGGTGGGGTTGAGGTCGATCGACTGGGGCTGCGTGAGCGATCCATCGTCGAGCATGCCTCTTACCTGCACCCGTCCCTGCCCTGGTGAAAGGTACAATTTTCCGGTGCCCGTGCGAGGCAGGGCCATGATCTGGGAGTCGGCGAGGGTGTCGGTGGCGTTGATGCTTCCGAAGTCTGCGCTGCCCTTCTCTCCGTCCTGACCGATGAATGCGCTGGCCTGAATGCTCTGGTTTGAATCGAGGAC
Organism: Brevibacterium antiquum CNRZ 918; assembly: GCF_900169145.1. Classification (GTDB taxonomy): domain Bacteria; phylum Actinomycetota; class Actinomycetes; order Actinomycetales; family Brevibacteriaceae; genus Brevibacterium; species Brevibacterium koreense. The sequence goes on from NZ_FXZD01000005.1 coordinate 69,450, forward strand.
GACGCTCGTGGCTTCAAGATCACCGAGCTCAGCCTCGGCGACTCCGTGTGCGACCACGGTCATCGATGAGCGCGGTATGTCGATCTCCCCGTCAGGTCCGTAGGCCTTGAGCGAAACCTCCGCCAGGTCGTCGCCCGGGTTGGCCACGCGCAGGCGTGCGTCCTTCCCGTCGAGTCCGGTGACGACCTGCTGCGAAGCGGAATCTGCTCCGCTGGTGGCCAGGTCGATGCCCTTGGGGGTCAGTCCGTCGAGCACGGTCTCTTGGAGGGAGCCGGCCACGACTCCCCCGTCGACCTTAACGTCGACGGCCAGTGCCTCGGCTCCCGCGGCGAGGCCCGCCAGTCGGATAGCTCGCTGTTTCCCGGCTTTGATGCTCACCTCTGTCGGCTCCCCGCGCTGTCCGGATGGTGTCATGAGAGTGACCTCGGCTTGGACGGGAACGTCGCCGGGATTGCTCAGCAGCAGCTGGGAGTTCGATCCTGTGCCCCCGGAGCCAGCCAGAATCCGGAAGTTGCTCGCCGCTGACCCGCAGGTCAGGGTCGCCAGTCCGGTGAGATCGCCGGATGTGCCTTCAACGGTTTCCACGCCGGTCGTCAGCGCCGGCGCCCCCGGACGGGCGAACCCGGTGATGAGTTTGGTCTTGTCGATCGGATCGTCACCGGAGACGAAGCCGTCGGAGCTGGGGTTGTCGAAGTTTGCTGACCCGCCCAGATCCGCAACCTGAAGACGGGCGGCGGAGACCGAGCCGTCGGCGGCACTGATCGGAGCGGAAGCGGAGACGGCACGAGTGGACACGTTCGAGTCGTCGACGAACTCCGCGTCGGTGCCCTCTGCCTCCTCATCGGTCAAGAGTGGGCCGGGGCAGATCACACGGGTGTCGGCGGTGGGCATTCTCACCTGCTCGGGGCTGCGGTCGAGTGTGCCCGGTGTCAGCGGGGTCAGGAATGAGGTCGTGGCTACGAGCACTCCAGGCACGGCGATCGCCGCGAAGGTCACGATGCTGCGCATGTGTTTCATGGCTTCGCCTCCACAGGATGCTCGGTTGTTCGTCCGGACTTCCGCTTGGATCTCACACCAGTCGATCGCTTGGTTTTCGCACGAGTTGTTCGTGACCAGGCCAGGGTCTGGCGCTGAGATCCGAAGGGGATCGCAACGATGATGGTGAGAAGGCCGAGGATCCAGCCGACGATGATGCCCGGGGCGTAGAGCGCCGAACCGTAGGTGAGATCGACTTCTCCGCCTGCGGCAGGCAGTGAGAATTCGGAGGCCCAACCGATCGCGGACTTCTCCGGCTGAGGCAGGTCCTTGCCATCGATGCTGGCGGTGATGTTGTCTGAGCTGTCGGACACGATCAGGGTGCGGCCATCGTCACCGGGGGCCACCTCGGCGATGCTGCCGTGCATCGGTGCGGTGCTCATCGAACCGTCGGGTTCTCGGATGAGGAACCGGCCGCTGTAGGGGGTGTCGACCCGCCACAGTCCGCCCGATTCGGTCGGTCCGACCTGGACCACTCCATCGGCGGCGGCCACCGAATTCGCCAGGTTCTTCGCACCCGAGTCGACGAGGACGAAATCCACGCCCAGCTGACCCAGAATGGATCGGACATCTCCGGCGTCATCGCCCGAAAGCGCTGCGGCGGCCTGCGCGATGAGTGTCTGGTCTTCGCTGATGGGCAGGGGTCGACGCTCCCACGGCCAGCCACCGACCGCCTTTGCCGACTGGATGGTCGAGGTGCCGATGACGGTTCCGTCGGCGGATGAGAGCAGTCGGGCGCGGACCTCGCCGTCGAGGACATCGAGTCTCAGGGTGCGTGCCTGGGTGTCACCAGCGGCACGGTCGGCGGCCAATGCCGGAACGGTGCCGTGTTCCTGGGTGGTGACGATGTCCGCCGAGGTGGTGCTGCCTCCGGCGCCGACGATGATGAGGCCGACGGCCGCGACGACCACGAGCCCGGACAGACCGCGCATGGGCAGTCGGCGGGAGTTCGTCGATCGCGTCGTCGTGGTCTGTGCACCGAGCGTGAGCAGCATGATCGCGCCGAGGCTGAGCAGGGTCAGGCCCGCGGCAGGATAGGAGCCGATGAGGTGGAAGGGGCCGGTTTGGGCCGGGATGAGGACCTGGACTGTGGCCAAGAGCAGACCCGCGAGGTAGAGGCCCACGGCCCACATCAGGCGGGAGAGTTGGAGGTGAGCTTCGATGAGCGTGAGGAACCCGAGGATGAGCATCGGCAGCACCAGAATCGGGGCCCACAGCTGCAGGATCCCGGGACTGACGCTGCTGACGCCGACGGCGGACAACAGATCTGCCAGCCAGCTCATGTCGATCGGTGAGGGGAAGCCGACCGCAAGGAGGTAGGTCGGAGGAGCGGGTGGGGCCAAGGTCTGGCCGGGCATGACGAAGACCGCACCCGGGTCGCTCACGAGCGCGACCAGCCATGGCCAGGCCAGAAACAGGGTCGGGGCCAGCAGCCACAGATGACGCAGACCGCAACCGGTACACAGCAGCACGACAGTGAGGATGATGCCCAGTGGCAGCATCAGCGGCACGCCGGCGATCATCAGGAACAGCAGGAGTCCCGCACTCGCGGCAGCGGCGATCGACCCGGTGCGCAGGCTGCGGCGCAGGGCGATGACGAAGAGCGGTGCCGCAATCCAGACGAGGATCACGCCGAGGCGGCCGGCCGAGAGTGCGGTGACGAAGAGTGGGGCGGCGATCCACAGCAGACCGGCGAATCCGCGGACCCACTTCCGTTTCACGATCGCACCCGCTGCGCTGTAGGCGGCGATGACGGCAAGGATCGGAGCGAGGAGGATCAAGGTGCGGACCATGATGTCGACGTCACCCAGGAACGGAACGCTGAAGGCTGCGAGGACCAGCTGGTAGGGGTCGGCGACAGCAGCGGCCCCGGTGGAGACGTCGAGGCGAGGGCTGAGCAGACGGCCGACGAGATCGCCCAGTGTCACGTCGGTGGAACCCAGCCCACCGCCGACGACGTGGCCGGGACCGAAGAGGCGGAACGAGGCGAAGCCGCTCAGCGCCGCGGCCGCGAGGAGGAGGTAGGTCAGGGGATTGCGGAAGAGTCCCGAACCTCCGGTGACCTCGAGGCGTGAGAACGAGTCGATGGCCTCTTCCGTGTCACCTACAGGGTTGAGCTCGGTTTCGTCGATGTGCTCCGGGCCTGTGCCGGCTGCCGAGCCGGCCTGGGTCAGCCGGGCTTCCTGGGCGGAGTTCATGCTCCGGCGCTGAACGGCGAGTTCGTCCGGGTCCGCGTAGAGCGCGGCCACATGGGAGTCGGTGGTGCGCTTCACCAGACGGCTGCGACGGGCGTTGGACCGTCTCAGATGCGAGGTGGTGCGGGCGTCGGCGACGAGACCGAGCAGCGCGGAGAAGTACCAGGAAGCGGCGCGGACGTTGTTCGACAGCAGGCCCGCCAGAGTGTTCTTGAACTGGGTGAGGATGAGGAGGCAGAAGATGCCGCCGAATCCGGGGCTGGCGAGGCTGAGTCGGTAGCGCTGTTCGCTCCGGATCTGAGACTTCGAGCGCGGTGGCAGCGGTGAGGACCCCAGCTGGGCGGCCGAGGTTGCGGACACCGTGAGTCTGGCACGTGGGGCGACGACGACCCGACGGCCGAGGTCGCGCAGTCGACGCGAGTATTCGAGACCACGATAGGCCACGCCGAGGACACGGGACGGAGCTCCGATTCTCTCGAACTCAGTAGTGGAGATGAGCATGCCGGGCAGGTCGAGGCCCAGCGCCTCCGACTGGCCGTCACGCTGCCCCTGATCGATTTCTCCCTCCGCCACCGGGTTGACCCTGGCCCCCGCCGAGGTGGTAGTGACACCCGCGGAGACGATGTGGTCTGTGTGCATGATCTTGGGGCCCACAGCAGCGATTGATTCGGTCGCACCGATGGCGTCGAGCAGTTCTCCGAGGCAGTCGGGCTCTGGACGCGAGTCTGCGGTGAGGAACCACAGATGGGTGCTTTCGGCAACAGCAGGGAGGGCAAGTGCCTCCCTGATGGCAAGACCCCCGAGATCCACGATCGGAATCCCGGGGTAGGTCGTACTCAGAGCTGTTTCGAGCTCCATCCTGCTGTTGTCGTCGCCTGAGGCGACGACAACGGTGACGGCAGATTTCACACGACCTGTTTCTTGAGTCGACGGCGTTCACGTTCAGACATGCCGCCCCAGATTCCGAAGCGCTCGTCATTCGCCAGCGCGTATTCGAGGCAGTCCGAGCGGACGTCGCACGAGGCACAGACACGTTTGGCCTCACGAGTAGATCCGCCCTTCTCAGGGAAGAACGCCTCGGGGTCAGTCTGAGCGCACAGCGCTTGGTCCTGCCAGGAAAGCTCGCCGTCCTCTGCAGCTCCGAAGAGCAGTGAGAGCGGCGATACGGCGGAGTTGTCCGTGGGCAGCGGTGTCAGATCGTTCGGATCGATCGCCAATGGATCAGGCAGAGTATCCGGTGTACGCGCCCCTGGTTCGACGAACCAGTCCTCGGCACTTCGAGAAGTGACTCCGGGCACGACTGTGGAGAAGTCTTCCCTCTCCTGCCTTTTGCTCTGTGCGCTTTGCACGGTTTTCCCCTTTCTCACGCTCAGCTCACCTACCACTGCGAGCTCCTGTTCCGGTACCGTTCGAGGAGTGAAATGGTCTGGGTGCGACCGACTCCCCGGATGGTTCCGGAGGTGAAGCTCGTGCTGACGGTATCAGCGTGGTGGATGCTCGAATCCGAGGATTCGTGCTAAGTGCGTTCCCCTGTTAAGTCTAAATTACACGCGTGTCATTACCGCCTCGTCAAGCCCTCGTGGAGTATTACGGGGGGCACTTGCGGATTATTCGAACACACCTTCACATACACACGCGCCAGGAACACCACATATAGCGACCGCCGTCTGGCATTGACACAACCTGTGGTGCCCACCTGATCAAATCTGGAGAATTTCGAAAACATTTGCCGTCGGTGGGATTATGGAGGCATGAGAGTCGAATCACTCGCGATCGTCGCCCGATCCCCGCATCCGCCCACTGATCCCGGGCGCCGAGGCTGCCCGACGACGATACGGACGCGATGATGAATGACCGACTGCTCACCGTCTATGCGCCGCCCGTCGAAGAGGACATCGCGCCCGGTTCCGATCTGGCAGCGATACTTGTCAACTCCCTGCGCCGGAATCGGATCGACCTCAAGGACGGCGACATCCTCGTCATCGCGTCGAAAGTAGTGTCCAAAGCTGACGGGCGCCTGCGCAACGTGAATGATCGGGCGGAGTTCGAGGACCTCGTCAGAGATTGCTCGAACCACCTCGTTGCCGAACGGACTTATGCCTCGGGAAGCACCGTCCAGATCGTGCGCACCCATTCAGGCACCGTGCAGGCGGCGGCCGGACTCGACCAGTCGAATTCGAGCGGCGCCGTCGTCTTCCACCCTCACGACAGCGATGATTCGGCTGAGAAGCTGCGCCTTCGGGTCGAAGAGTCCTTCTCCGTGCGGATCGGGGTCGTCATCTCCGACACCATCTCCCGGCCTTGGAGGATCGGCGTCGGTGACTTCGCGCTCGGTCTCTCCGGCTTCTCCGGCCTCGACGATCAGCGCGGCAAACCTGACGACGATGGCCGCGTGCAATCGGTGACTGTCCGCGCGGTGGCCGATGAGATCGCCGCCGCAGCCGATCTGGTCAAGGGATCATCGCGAGGTCTGCCGATGGCACTCGTTCGAGGTGCCGGCGGATACCTGGACAATGGCCGAGCCGGGGCAAAGGCTCTGAGCCGCGACCTCGGTGAGGATTGGTTCCGCTACGGCCATGTCGAAGCAATCCACAGGGGACTCGGCGTCACCGAGCTGCCGGGCCGTGCCGCTGCCGGTGACAACAGCGACGACATCCTCGAACGCGTCTCCCGCGCCATCCGGGTCGTCCGCGCCGGAGCCTCACGCACCCCTGGGCAGGCTGCTTGGCGGATGCGCATCGAAGGGTCCGGATCCCGGATCACGATGGGGCCCTCCGACTCACCCGCAACGCCGCAAGCCGGTGGCCCTCCCCTCCTGGAGGCGATGGTCGGCCTCGGCTCTCTCGTCGAGCGCATGCACACTGCACTCTTCGCCGAGGATCTCAGCGCGACCACGAAATGGGAGTGGGCCGACGGAGAGCTCGGAGCATTCCCCCGCGGGGTCCGCATCAACATCGGGCTTCTGTCCCACTGAACGCCTCACAACCATTGAGAAAGCAGGTCATCCCTCGTGGATCTTTCCATCATCAGCCGCACAGGCGGACCCGTCCTCTTCTGGCGCGGCCCCGACTTCGACCGACTCGACCTCACCGGTCCGGTCGTGGCGAACTGGGTGAACAAGGGCGTTGGCCTCTTCGGAGACTACGATCTCGGCCCTGATTTCACGCTCTTCGTGCCGATGCCTGCTGGACTGCACTGGCGGGAACTCGTCGCGATTCTCAGCGTCCTCCTCGCCGACGGTCGTGTCGTCCTCGGCACGGACGCTCAGGCCAGCAGATCGGCAGCACCGGATGCCGACTTCCACGCGTTCGTGCCACTGGGCCACGAGGACGATGAGTGCCTCACCGCGGCAGAGGAGGTCTTCGTCTACAACCCACCCGCCCTGGCTCTGAGCACACCGATCGATGAGGACTTCATCGACGTCAACTCGGCGATCCGCGCCTACCCGGACGTGACACCTCGGCGCCTCCAGTCCACCGGGACTCTCCTCGTCGGTGACCAAGAGATCCAGTGGACCGAGTCTCCGAACGACTCCAGCTCAGCCATCCTCGTCTCGAACTCGACACCCCGCCCCGAGGAGTGGGCGACGTTCCTGTGCCACCTTCTTCGCGGGGGTGAGTCTCTGCTGGCCAACGGGATGGACGATGGTGGCATGACGGACCTGGCGAGCAGCCTCGGCGAGGTCCGTGGCAGACTGGGATCATGGACAAAGTAGTTGATACCCCCGCTGCAGCGGTAGCCGATATTGCAGATGGATCATCGATCGCCGTAGGCGGTTTCGGTGTCGTCGGCGTGCCTGAGTTCCTGATCCGAGCGATCAAGGACCAGGGTGCCAAGGACCTCGAGGTGATCTCGAACAACGCCGGAGTCGACGGGCGGGGCTTGGGCCTGCTGCTCGCTGATCACCGCCTCCGCCGCATCATCGCCTCCTACGTCGGTGAGAACAAGGAATTCGCTCGCCAGTACCTCTCCGGCGAACTCGAGGTCGAGCTGACCCCGCAGGGAACCCTCGCCGAGAAGCTGCGCGCCGGTGGAGCCGGAATCCCCGCGTTCTACACGATCACCGGTGCCGGCACCCAGGTCGCAGACGGCGGGATGCCGTGGAAGTACGATACCGAGGGCAACGTCGTCAAGGAATCACCGGCCAAAGACACACGCGTCTTCGACACCTTCGGCGAAGAGAAGGAATACGTCCTCGAAGAGTCACTGGCACCCGACTACGCGCTCGTCCGCGCCGCTGTCGGAGACCGCCACGGCAACCTCGTCTTCAACTCTTCGGCCAGGAACTTCAATCCCCCGGCCGCACAATCGGCCCGGATCACCATCGCCGAGGTCGAGAAGCTCGTCGAGCCCGGAGAGATCGATCCCGATGACGTCCACGTTCCCGGCATCTTCGTCCACCGCGTCGTCGAGCTGACCGCGGAACAGGTGGCCGACAAGCCCATCGAAAAACGCACCGTTCGCACAGATCCAACCGTTGACAAGGGCTGAGGAGAACTAGTTATGTCATTGACAAGAAACCAGATGGCGGCCCGCGCAGCCCAGGAACTCGAAGACGGCAGCTACGTCAACCTGGGCATCGGAATGCCGACACTCGTGCCCAACTACCTGCCCGAGGGCGTCGACCTCGTCCTCCAGTCGGAGAACGGTCTCCTCGGCGTCGGCCCCTACCCCACCGAGGACGAGATCGACCCTGATCTCATCAACGCTGGCAAGGAGATCGTCACGATGCTCCCCGGTGCTTCCTACTTCGATTCTGCCGCCAGCTTCGGCATGATCCGCGGCGGCAAGGTCAATGCTGCGATTCTCGGCGCCATGCAGGTCGCCACGAACGGCGACATCGCGAACTGGATGATTCCAGGCAAGATGGTCAAGGGAATGGGCGGTGCCATGGACCTGGTCCACGGAGCGCAGCGCGTCATCGTCATCATGGACCATGTCGCCAAGGACGGCTCGCACAAACTCCTGTCCAGTTGTGAGCTGCCACTGACCGGCAAGGGCGTTGTCAGCCGCATCATCACCGATATCGCCGTCCTCGACGTCTCCGGAGACTCATTCACCCTCGTCGAACTGGCTCCCGGTGTCACCGTCGAAGAAGTCAAGGAGAAGACCGGCGCCCAGGTGAACGTCCCCGACGACGTCCCCACCATCAGCGTCGACGCCGCCTGAGGCACTGACCGCCGGGTGGCTGGAGGGTTGCGGCGTTCAGCCTCCTGATGCACCCAAGTGCTGGGTGGTACCACGAGGTGCTGCTGTCGCGGTAGTTTGCTGCGAGGCCGTTCTGGGCCGATTCCTTCCGAGGAACTCTGCCCGGGGCGGCCTCTTCGCATGTCTCAGGGTGCCGCGAGTGACCCGGGTGAGCACTTCGCTAGCGCGTCTCGGCGATCAGAGCACTTGCCGCCCGGTGCACCACGCACCACCAGTCGCTGAACACCGCGTTAGCTGCATAGACACCATGTAGTTCAGCAACCCCTACACTCAGCAGCAAACGGCACGTCAGCAACGAGTTGATCTGCTGCTGACGGTACGGGGTGCGCGAGGCCTCAGTGCCCAAATCGCCCGCTGCCCAAATCGCTCGCGCCCACCAACACCAACACACGTCGAATATGCGAGAGGCACAGGCGGAATCTGCGCGACACGTCCAGCAACGGCAGGTGGCTCGGACCACCGCTAGTCGGCTCGGACCCAGCGCAGACGGTTCAGGCGAAGGGCAGCGAGGTATCGAGACCGGTAGTCGCCACGAACAGATCCCCATGGCCGTCCGCGGTCACTGTGGGCTCGTTTGCCGGGATGAACACGCTCTGACCACGTGTGAGTGTCACTGTGGACCCGAGGGAGGCCACAGTGATGCTTCCCGACGTGCACAGGGCGATGCTCGCGCCTCGGCGTTCAACCTGCGTCAGTCGTGGGCACCGCAGCGACTGCAGTGCGAAGTCCTCGGTCGTGCCGAGGAGGATTCCGTCACGGTCAGGTTCAACCATGCGAGGCTTGGCCGCGGTGAACTTCGCAACCTTGCCCAGCTCCGGGATATCGATGTGCTTGTTCGTCAGTCCCCCGCGCAGAACATTATCGCTCGAGGCCATGACCTCGATCCCGGTCCCACCCAGGTAGGCGTGCAGCACGCCCGATTCCATCGCCAGGGCTTCCCCCGGTTGGAGATGGACGCGATTGAGCATGAGTGCCATGAGCACCCCCGGATCGGAGGGGTAGTCAGCCACAAGTTCGTGAAAGGTCTCAGCAGGATCGACTGCTGTGCCTGAACGACTGATGTGGCCTTCGGGCAGTTCTGCCAAATCCTGACTGGCGACCTCGTCAACGAAGCCAGCAGACCGCGAGTCGCCGAGGACGAGCTCGACTGCTTTGGCGAAGGCCTTGGCCTCGATCACGGATTTCAGCGCCGAGATCACGTCACCCAGAAAGTCCAGGGAGGTCGGTGACAATGACAGTGACAGCAGACGCTCGAAGGTTGCACGCACGGCCTTGCGCGACCGGAATCCGGTCAGCGCGTGGAATTCGGTGAGGGCGTAGATGAGTTCCGGTTTGGCGGAGGTGTCTTTGTAGTTGCGAGTCGGGGCGTCGAGATCGGGGCCCTCAGACTCCTCCCGGGCGAATCCGATGACCGCCTGCTCCGGATTCGGATGCACCTGGATCGAGAGCGCCTTCCGCGCGGAGAGGACCTTGAGCAGGAATGGCAGACGTGGACCGAATACCTGCAGCGAATCGTGGCCCAACAGGCCCGCAGGGTCGCCGGCAAGGTATTCGATGAGGTTGGGGCCAACCGTGCTGCTGTCCGTCTTCACATCCAGAGATGATGATCCCTGCTGCGCGGCACGGCAGGTCGAGCGCTGCTGATCAAACTGTCCGGTGTCCAGATGAGAGGGGCTGAGGGGGTGCGCTCCGAGCCAGAGCTCTGCGCAGGGAGTGCCGTCGGGTGCGGTTCCCAGAATTGCTGGGATCGCGTCCGTACTGCCCCAAGCGAAATTCTTGACCGTGTTGTGCAATCGACGCACTGTCTTGGTCCCCTTCGGCTGGACTCATCGGATGAACATACGCAATTGTCGTGCGTGTTTCTCCACGTTAGCGCGTTCACCTGGACTAATCACGGTTTTCCGAGGTGGCTTCACTGACTGTTCAGACCAGTACATCTGCAATTCATCGCATGGTCAAAGGCGCATGGAACCGCAACCAAAAGTGCCTCGCGGCCGGTTCATTTCAGAACCGGCCGCGAGGCACTGGAGCTATCTGCCGAGTCTTACCCGACCGATGCAACCTTGCAGTCATCAGCCGACGACGCGAATGACCTTCGCTCCACGATTGAGCATCCAGCTGTAGCTGCGCTTCGTCGTGTTCGTCCGGGTCGAGCCCGCATCGTACATCTGCCCCTTGGTCTCGGAGATGATGCCGATGTGTCCTGGGATCCAGATCATGTCGCCTGCTTTGGCTTCGCTGGCCGGGATGACCGTGCCGGCGTTACGCTGCTGACTAGTAGTACGCGGCAGGTTGATGCCGTGTTTGCCATAGACGTACTGGGTGTATCCCGAGCAGTCCCAGCCCCTCGTCGGTGAGGTTCCGCCCCAGACGTACCTCACGCCGAGGTGAGCTTTCGCTTCCTTGACGATGGAGTCACGCTGAGCCTGGATCTTCTCAGCCTTCGACGGCTTGTCGTCCTTCTTGTCGTCCTTGGACTTTTCGTCCTTGTCTTTCTTGTCATCCTTAGGCTTGTCCGACTTCGGCTTGTCGTCGTCCTTGGACTTGTCGTCCTTGGACTTGTCGTCATCCTTAGGCTTGTCCGACTTCGATTTATCGTCGTCCTTGGACTTATCGTCCTTGGACTTATCGTCCTTAGACTTATCGTCCTTAGACTTATCGTCGTCCTTGGAATCCTTGTCGTCACCCTTGGCGTCTGTATCGTCTGTAGAACCTTCCCCGGAGTCTGCAGCCGAACCGCCATCGGTGGCGTTGTCCCCCGGTGGCGCCGACTCATCGGCACCACCGGAGGCCTTGGCATCATCGGGATCACCCGGACCATTGGTATCGACTACGCCGCCGTCAATGGTTCCGGTGGGCGAGAACTCTGTGGTTCCATAGCCCTCGGCCCAGACGAGTCGAGCACCTTCGAACAGCTGCTCTCCTCGTCCGTCCTTGTACACCGGATCCGACTCGGGGTAACCGAGGTGTCCTTTGACGGTACCTTTGTCACCCCAATACTTCAGAAGTGTTCCGGTGGTGTAGTGAGCACCTGTGTCTTTCGACCAGTAGATATTGCCCTTCTGGAACGACTGCGCCGCTCCCCCGTCCTTCAAGCCACCCTTCTCTTTCGAAGTGGGCAGGCCCAGCTGGGTCACGACATCACCCTTATACGAGTTCTTGATCGCTCCCGAGAGGTGGTAAGCACCGGTCTTCTTGGACCAGTAGACATTGCCCTTCTCGTAGGCACGGGCACGTGCGCCGTCCACGCCCTTGAGGTCGTGTTCCTTGCCTGTGGCCTTGCCGAGTTCCTTCGCGTGGTCCGCAGCGTACTTCTCGATCTCGGTCTTCGGCTTCGGCGTCGCCGTCTTGCCGTCGTCCTTCTTGGAGTCGTCCTTCTTGGAGTCGTCCTTCTTGGAGTCGTCCTTCTTCTTGTCGTCCTTCTTCTTGTCGTCCTTCTTGGAGTCGTCCTTCTTCTTGTCGTCCTTCTTCTTGTCGTCCTTTTTGCTGTCGTCCTTCTTCTTGTCGGACGGCAGGTCACCGGACTTCATGACGTCGGAGACGGTTGAACGGATTTCGCCGAACTTGGCGTAGAAGGCATCGCCCGGGCAGGCAGTGGTGCCGAGGTTACGGTGACCGACGATGGTCGACTTACCGGCCTTGACGTTGTTGAGAGAGAACTTCCAGGCGATGGCCGCTGCCACCGCATCGCGGGTCTTCTTCGGCGGCGCCTTGGTGTCGAAGCTGCCCATCACGGAGATTCCGACAGTGCCTGTGTTGTGTCCTGCAGTATGTGCACCGATCACTGCTTTGTTGATGTCACCGCCACGGCCCTGCCACAGACGGCCGTACTTGTCGGCGAGGATGTTGTAGCCGATGTCGTTCCATCCACGGCCTTTCTGGTGGAAGCTCTGGATACCGCGCAGAATTGCCGGCACGTCTTCCGCGGAGTAGCTGTTCGATCCATCGGTGTGGTGGATGACGGCCTGTTTGATTCCGCTGGCGTAGTCGGGGCTTCCGCTGTAGGACTTCGCCCCCCATGAAGAGCGCGAGCCGATCTTGGGCTTCGGCACCTTCTTCGACTTCGCAACAGTCGTCACTGAAGACGAGTCAGGTACGTAGTTCTGATTGCTCACCTCAGCCTGACCGGGGGCGGCAACTGTCTCCACAGTTGAGTCATCTGAGGCGGCCGGTGAAGAGCCTCCGACGCCTTCGGATGGGTTGGAGCTCTGCGGCTCGATCTGAACCGGGTCATTTTCAGCCACAGCGGCAGCATCGTTGGCGTCGCGTTTGGGATCAACGAGGACGAGTTCGGCGTCGCTGGGCGCCTTGTCGCCCAGAATGCGCATCTGCACACCCGAGGCATGGTTGACCGTAAACGGCTCGGAACCCCGGTTCTTCGATTCGTCCTGCCGGTCCTCATCGAGAGAATCCCAGCTGCCCCACTCAGAACCGCTCTTGACCCGGACCTGGATGCGGATGTTGGACTGCGACTCGGAGAAGGTAAAGCCGACGAGGCTCGGGTTGTTGGTGGGAACGTCGAGCACGTCGGAGATCAGCGCGATATTTACGCCGTCCTCGGTCTTCTGACGAACCGAGCCGGAGATGTCGTCGCTGTCGCCGGACTTGTCGGACGATTCAGCCCCCTTGGACTTCTCGTCCTTCGTTGCTGAGTCCTGCTTACCTGATTCATCGGCAGGAGCAGATGGATCGGCCTTCGAGGCGGACTCTGCAGGGGCACTGGCTTCGCTTCCGCCCTCGGGTGACGACAGTCCCGTGGAGACGGGATTGATCGAACCGGTGGAAGCGCCGACAGCAGAAGCGCCCGAACTCACGTTGACGGTGGCAGGCACACGCGTAGAGGCGACAGCGGTCTGCGACTTGAAGATGTTCGGCAGGTTGCTGGTTGCGCTCTGGTTGGCGACATTGGCAGAGGAATCACTGGAAGCGCGGGCGCCGGGGACGTTGAGTCCGTCTTCGCTCACGCTCAGCGCCTCTTGGGTCACTTCCGGCTCAGTCGACGCCGCGAAGGCAGTCGGTGCCGTGACCGCTAAGGTGCCGACGAGTGCGACCGAAGCGCAGCCCGCGACTGTGGGCAATAAAAGTTTCATCGTTACAGCCTTTTCGAGGAAGTCAGGGAAGTTCAGGCCCTGGAATCATCTCACCGTTGGCAGGACGGTGGGTAATCCCAACATCTCAAAATTGTTACACATATACGGCGTGTCAGACTAGCCAAATAACAAAATAATCAAGTTACACCGGTGTGGTTCCCAGTGTTTGCAAGGGACACACCGAGCGAAACTTTTTCCTGGAATCCGTCGCAATTCCCGGCTGCGGTCAGCCAGCGCACAAGGTCGACTGGGTCATCGATGCCTCAAGGCACGTAGCAGATAGCTCTCTCTGCACTCTCTTTGCCCTCGTCAGAGCCGCTTCCGGTGCCACTTTGAGCACTGATCTGGGTGCTGACACCGGTTGCGAGTCCACGGCTCGCATTGACCCCGGCGAGTGCTCCGGACGTGTCGCCTGGCGCTGCTTGAGCGTCTTTGTCCTTCTCAGCATCCTTGGATGATTCTGCGATCGCGTCCGCAACCAAGGTCCTGGCGGCGTCAAAGTCAGGGTGTGATGGTGTCACGTTCGGCGGAGTGAGGTCAAGCGATTCAATCTTCTGCGACTTCACCTTCAGCGCCAGGTCCAGGAACTCGTCGACCTCGGAGGAGGGAATGTCCGTCGACAGTGCCCCTGGGGTTGCCTTGGCGATCTCCTGGTACCGAGTGAGAACTGTGGCGGGGTCGAGCTGCTTGACCATAGCCGTCTGCACGCAGCGCTGCCGGATCATCCGTTCGTAGTCGCTGGAGAACTCACGAGAACGCGCGAACCACAATGCGTGGAAGCCGTCGAGCTTCTGCTTGCCCGGCTCAATCCACCCCTTGACTGGACCATGCTCGCCGGTGGTCGGATCGACTTTCGAGGAGATCGGCACCCGCTTTCCCGAGACCAGCGTGATCCCGCCCAGGGAATCGATGAGATTCTCGAATCCCTTGAGGTTGACCATGGCGAAGTATTGGACTTCGAGACCCGTGACCGCCGAGGCGGCATCCATCGTGGCCTGCTCCCCTGCTCGTTTCGGGTTCTCGAACTCGTCCTTGTGTCGCTCACCTTGCTGGAAGACCGCATTGAGCAGGCATTCGTCGCCGCAGTTGAACCCCTGTGGGTACTGCTTATGCAGCGGCGAATCCTTGGGAAACGGCACATTCTCCATGTTGCGCGGAAGACCGACGATGACGGTCTTGCCGGTCTTCGCATCGATCGAGACCAGGGACAGCGAATCCGGGCGGATGCCGGTGCGCCCCTTGCCCGCATCTGAGCCGAGGAGAAGGATATTGTAGCGACCGTCCACGGGTTTCGCGGCCGTCCCGGAGGCGAAGAGATCAGCCATCAGTCCGCGTTGGGAGTCCAGCAGCGTCGTGCCCCAGGCCAGCGGGCCCACAACGACGAGAACCAGAGCGCAGAACGCGGCGAGGAAGCGTTTGCGCGCCCTCGCCGACAGAGTGACCAGCTTGATCCGGCGCAGAGCATCGAAGAGGCACACGATCCAGTTGATGGCGATGACCGGCAGCCAGATGGTGAGGAACGTCAGCAGGAAGGTATTCGTGCCGATGGTGAAGAGGAACTTCTTGTCGATGAGAATCACGATCAGTGCAATGATCGCGAGTATCCAGCTGAGCGCGGTGATCGACAGCGAGATCTTGGCCCAGCGACGAGCCCGGAACAGCAGCTGCACTCCCCCGGGAATGAGAACGGTGACCAGGAGAAGAATCCACGCCCGTACATCCCGCGTCGGCTGTGAAGCGTACGACGGATGATGGATGGGGTCGACGTATCTCGTTTCGGCCACTGACCTACCTTTGCCTCGCGCTCGTTGCTGTTATGGCCACCTGCGCGGACCCGAAGCCCGCGGCGACACAGACCACTGTGCCAAACCTTCTGGAGAGTCCACTGTGTTCATCTATTGTGGCGCGTGCGAACCCGGGATTCCGGCACATTCGGCCTGCGCATGTCGCGTCGGGACAGGTGTACTTGATCACAGACGCTCGGCGCGTGTGCCTCAGTGTGAGCGCGCAGAGAAGAAGGCCACCTCCCGCAGGTGGCGACCTTCTTGCCTGAAACATGAGTTCCTCCCCGCCGAGGCGGGTCTGGCCTCAGCTGATGAGCTTGCGCCCCATCACCATGCGCTGGATCTGGTTGGTGCCTTCGTAGATCTGTGTGATCTTCGCATCACGCATCATCCGCTCGACAGGATGGTCGACGACATATCCGGCACCCCCGAGCAGCTGCACGGCATCGGTCGTGATCTCCATGGCTGCGTCCGAGGCGAAGGCCTTCGCCGCGGCTCCGAAGTACGTCAGGTCGTCATCGAAACGCTCGCTCTTGGCTGCCGCCGTGTACGTGAGCTGACGGGCTGCTTCGAGTTTCATGCCCATATCGGCGAGCATGAACTGGATCGCCTGGTTCTCGGCGATGTTCTTGCCGAACTGCTGGCGTTCCTTGACGTAGCCCAGCGCATAGTCGAGCGCCCCCTGGGCGATGCCGACGGCCTGCGCGGCAATCGTCACGCGAGTATGGTCCAGAGTCCGCAGAGCGATCTTCAGGCCCTCACCGGGGGCACCGATGATGCGGTCGCCGGGCAGACGGACATTGTCGAAGAGGAGTTCGCGCGTCGGCGAGCCTTTGATGCCGAGCTTGCGCTCCTTCTCACCGAAGGTGAATCCTTCGTCGGACTTCTCAACGACGAAGGCGGAGATGTTGCGTCCGCGCGCACCGTCTGGGTCAGTGACGGCCATGACCGTGTAGTAGTCGGAAACGCCGGCGTTCGTGATCCAGGTCTTGACGCCGTTGAGGATCCAGTCGTCACCATCGGCCAAGGCACGGGTCTTCATCGAGGCCGTATCGGACCCGGCTTCGCGCTCTGAGAGCCCATAGGAGAACCCGGCCTCACCGCGGGCCACTGACGGGAAGTACTTCGCCTTGATCTCTTCGCTGCCGCCGAGCTGGACCGGCATGCTGCCGAGCTTGTTCACGGCGGGGATCAGAGAGGACGAGGCGCAACCACGGGCGACCTCTTCGATGATGATGGCCACTGCCAGCGCGTCAGCACCCATGCCGCCATGTTCCTCGGGGATGTGGGCGGCGAAGAAGTCGGTCTCGACGAGAGCGTCGTGGGCTTCCTGCGGGTAGCGGGAATCGGCGTCAACCTCGGCGGCAAAGGGTGTGATCTTCTTCTCGACGACGTTGCGCACTGCGGCGCGAATCTCTTCGTGTTCTTCGCTGGGCTGATAGAGGTCGAACATCATTCTCCTATAACTGATCGATCGTTAAGTACCACCATTATCGCCGCAGGGCCTGCCCTTTGTCGAGAGCGATCTGCCGCAGCTGGCTCCGATACTCGTCGAGCCGGCCGCGGATCGCCTCCGCTGCAGCGGTGTCACCGGCGCCTAAGATTCGGGCGGCGAGGAGTCCTGCATTCTTGGCTCCGCCGATGGAAACGGTGGCCACAGGGACGCCTCCGGGCATCTGCACGATTGAGAGCAGAGAGTCCATACCATCGAGGTACTTCAGCGGGACGGGGACCCCGATGACCGGAAGTGATGTCATCGAAGCGATCATCCCGGGCAGGTGGGCCGCTCCCCCGGCGCCGGCGATGATGACACGCAGTCCGCGGTCTGCGGCGGTCTTGGCCCATTCGACCATATCCTCGGGCATGCGGTGGGCTGAGACGACCTCGGCGGTCGACTCGATGCCCAGTTCCTCCAGGGCCTCGGCCGCGGCCTTCATCGTCGGCCAGTCCGAGTCCGAGCCCATGACGATTCCAACGACAGCGGTGCCTGAATTCGCAGAGTCCGGCACCGAGGTGGCTCCTGGGTTGTCGTGAGTCGTGGAGCTGGCGTCATTCGCTGGAGACATATCAGACCCTTTCGTCGCCGGAGATGGCGGGAATGCCTGCGGAGTCATCGGCACCTGAATTCGTATTCGCGTCAAGGTCTGCCGGGGCCGGCATCTGAGGATGCGGGTTGACGTCGACGCCGGCGATGAAGTCCGCTGCATGACGGGCGCGAGCGAGCACGAGGTCCGCGTCCTGCCCGTAGGCGTTGACATGGCCGACCTTTCGGCCCGGGCGCACTCCCTTGCCATAGAGGTGGACCTTGACCGCCGGGTCGTGGGCCATCACATGCAGATAGGGGTGGTAGAGGTCTTCGTGGTCGGCGCCGAGGATGTTGACCATCACGGAGACATCTTCCCGCGCCGCGGGACTGCCCAGGGGCAGGTCGAGGACCGCGCGAAGGTGCTGTTCGAACTGGCTGGTCACGGCCCCGTCCTGGGTCCAGTGACCGGTGTTGTGAGGACGCATCGCAAATTCGTTGATGAGGAACCCCTCGGCGGTCTCGAACAGCTCCATCGCCATCACACCGGTGACGTCGAGGGCACCGGCGACCTTGAGGATCGCCTCGGTGATCTCTCTCGCCTTATCTGCGGCCAGCCCCGGTGCAGGCGCGATGGCCTCCTTGCACACACCGTTCTGCTGCCAGGTCTCGACGACGGGCCACACCGCCGTCTGGCCCATCGGGGAGCGTCCGACCATGACTGCGAGCTCACGGGTGAAGTCCACCTTCTCCTCGGCCAACAGCTGCCCGACTTCGTCGAGCCAGGTGAGAGCCTCATCGATGGTGTCAATGACTCGCACACCCTTACCGTCATAGCCACCGCGAGGTGTCTTGAGGATGAAGGGGAATCCGACTCGCTCCGCGAATGCGACAACATCGGCGCGCGATGTGATCTCCGCCCAGGCTGGATTCGGCAGCCCGAGTTCGTCCATCCTCCTGCGCATGAGGATCTTGTCCTGAGCGAAGATGAGGGCCTGCGGTCCCGGGCGGACTGCGTGGCCCGCCTCGGCGAGAGCCTGCAGGTGTTCCGGGGGAACATGCTCATGGTCGAAGGTCACCACGTCCACCGTCTCGGCGAAGGCCTTGAGGGTCGCGAAGTCCGTATAGTCTCCGACGCTCACCTCATTGATGACCTGAGTGGCCGGGGCATCGGCGGTCTCAGCGAGAACTGAGAAGCGGATGCCGAGGGCTTCTGCGGCAGGGGCAAGCATACGTGCCAATTGGCCTCCGCCAATGACACCAACACGAGGAAAAGTCACATTCTCCATCCTATCGTCCACCGCAGACATGAGACGCGCAGGTTCAGCATGCGAGTCCCGGCCGCGCTGAGGGAGCCCGGCCTCAGTTGGAGAGTCTCAGGCGCCATAGCGAGGTCACCTCTGCGCCGCGTGCCCTGTGAAGTTCGTCCTCGGTGTCCGAGGCACGAGGGTGGCGTGGAGCTGTGTCGTGTCGATCGTGGACTCGCAGCCCCGCAGCGGTGATGCGCTCAAGCAGAGCCTCTCGGGTCCTCAGACCAAGGTGCTCGGCAAGATCGGACAGAATCAGCCATCCCTCGCCGGCAGGGCTCAGATGCGCAGCCAGACCCTCGATGAAGCGGTGGAGGACATCGGAGTCGGGGTCGTAGATACCGGCCTCGAGCGCAGACGTCGGGCGGGCGGGCAGCCACGGCGGGTTGCACACGATGAGGTCGGCGCGTCCCTGCGGGAAGAGATCGGCCTCCACCACCTCGGCGGACTCAGCGAGACCCAGATGCTCCAGATTCTCCTGGGCACAGGTCACCGCACGGGGATTGATGTCCGTGGCCACGACGCGTTCGACCCCGCGGCGCAACAGCACTGCGGCGAGCACGCCGGTGCCCGTGCCAAGATCGAAGGCCGTCTCGGGTGCAGATGAATTGCCTGTCACGGACTCGGGAAATGGTGTCTGAGCGACGAGATCGACGTATTCGCCGCGGATCGGGGAGAACACACCGTAGCGGGGGTGGATGTCCTCGCCGAGGGCGGGAATGGCCACGCCCTTCAGTTGCCATTGGTAGGCACTGAGCACCCCGTTCAACTCGGTCAGCGAGACGCACATCGGTCCCGTCGACGGCCCGTAGGCGGCCTCACAGGCCAGCCTCACATCGGGGGCGCGGCGCAGGTTCAACTGGTAGCCATCGTCGAGTTCGACGATCAGCGCACCGAGCAGACGGGCACGATCGGCGATGGAGCGACGCTGCGCTTCGAATGCCCCCGCACCGCTGCCTCCGCCGCCACCGTGTTTGCCGGCTCCGCGGCGGGCACTGTGGCGTTTGACACGGCGGTCCATCGCCTGCAGCAGCTGACGACCGTTATGGTAGTCCCCGCGCCACAGCAGCCCAGCCCCGGATCGGGCCAGACGGTAGGCGGCATCGGCAGTGATGTCGTCGCTGATCACCGTCACTTGCGTCGGGGCTGCGGACTGGTTCTCCGAATGCCAGTGCGCCGACCGTTGGGCCCCGTCCTCGGTCCAGTCGAGTGCGGTCGTTGAAGGTTCGAGGCCGGTCACTGGGGGTTCCTGAAGGCGCTGATCACGGGCCCGACTCACACCACGAGCAGAGGAATCTGCAGCTCTCGTGCCGTCGTCGAACCATGGTGTCCGATGAGCGCGATCGCGGAGGCAGATTCGTTGTCCGAGTCGACGATGGCGAATTCGTCCTGGCAGATGACCATGAAGTCCCCGATGCGCTGCCGGAACCGGGGATCGACAGGGCCGAAGTAGCCGCGCCGGATGGCCTCATCGCGACTGAGGATGAGCGCCCTGTCCCCCACCGTCTCGGTCCAGGCCGAGTAGACGTCGGCCTCGGCACCTTCCTGGGCATAGAGATGGACCGCGCGCGGCTCGCCGCCGACGTGTCTGACCCCCGAACGCAGCGCGGGGGCATCGGCGAGGTCGAGACGCAGAGTGTGGTCGATGTCGACCATTCCATGATCGGCGGTGACGATCATCGTCGAATCGGCCGGCAGGCCGTTGGCCAGCTGCGACAGCGCCAGGTCGACGTGTTCGAGTTCCTCGGTCCACTGCGAGGAGTTCGACCCGTGGACGTGGCCGGTTTTGTCGAGGTTGCCCCAGTACAGGTAGACGAGTCGACGGCCGGGGGCCTTCGCCTCTTCGATGGCCTGGGCGCAACGCTGTTCGAGTGTCTTCGAAGCCCGGAACCGTCCCCCGCGCAAGGAGGCTCTGTTCAAGCCTCG
This sequence comes from Brevibacterium antiquum CNRZ 918, assembly GCF_900169145.1. Taxonomy (GTDB): domain Bacteria; phylum Actinomycetota; class Actinomycetes; order Actinomycetales; family Brevibacteriaceae; genus Brevibacterium; species Brevibacterium koreense. The sequence goes on from NZ_FXZD01000005.1 coordinate 90,018, forward strand.
TCCGGCGAACTTGGCCTCGCCGAGGCTGACCACGTCGACCTCGGCCTCGGTGAGACGTTCGAACAGTGTTGCGTCGGGCACCCAGGAGACCGGATCGACGTCGAGGTCCCAGGTCAGCTGGTTGAACACGGCGTCTTTGGCCGGGTCGAGCACACGGTATCCGACGACTCCGTGGCCACCGGGCAGACGTCCTGTGGCCAGCGAGGACAAGGAGTTCGCGGTCGTCGAAGGGAACCCTGTGGACAGAGTTCGTCGCGAAGCCGCCAGGGACCGGAAGAAAGGGGTGTAGCCGCTGTACTGCTTGAGCTGACTCTCCCCCATACCGTCGATGAGCACGACGATCGTTGTCCTCGAGTCCCGATCGAGGCCCAGTGACTGAGCCCGAGCTCGCGCCGTATCGTCGAAGATGTCCCCCGCGCCGAGGCTGAGTGCCGCGGCCGGGACCACGTCGGAGAGGATGGGACACGAATAGTCGGGCGGCCCCGTCAGCGGTGAAGTGCTCGCATCCGCCATCAGCGGCGTGACCGGAGCCTGGCGTGGAACACGGCGGCACGCAGCTTTCCGGCGAACTCCGCGATGCGGTCAACCGCCGCCTGGCCTTCGGCCTCGGCGGACACGCGCAGCATGACGTCTTCTGAGAAGATCGATCCGCCATAGCCGTGGTCAGCTGCGCACTCCGGGTCGCCGCAGGTCTCAGGGAAGGCTTCGATCCGTCGGGAGGCACCCCATGACATGGTCAGAGACACCTCAACCGGTTTGTCTCCGGGAATGAATGCGGCCGGGTCTGCGAAGGTCCGGCCGACCATGACGGTGCCGAGACGCTCGAGTTCGATGTCCTCGCTGCTCGTCACGGCCCGCGGTTTGGAGCCGGGGGCAGCGTTCGGGTCATCGTCGACGTGCGCGAGCAGCAGTCGTGTTTCGGTGAGCACGAAGGCGGTGACGTGACGGTGGATGGATTCGATGTCGACATGCGTGTCGATGTGGACGAAGTGAGCGAGAACCGGTTCGCCGAACAGAGAATCAGCCAGAATCCCCTGTGTGAGCTGTGGGTAGTATCCGGCCGACTGCAGATCGTGAACGAGAACTTCGGGTAAAGCCATGACTCCCATTGTGCCGTACTCGACCGTCTCTTCCCACTTTGCCCCATTCCTTCGGCGCCTGTTCTGCGACCTTGCAGTTCACGCACGGCCTGGGACCCTCCCCATCCGCTTATGCTGGGAACATGGAAAATTATCCTGCCGAGTGGGAAGCGGATGTCGTCCTCCGCGACGGTGGCACTGCCCATCTGCGTCCGATCGTCCCTGCCGATGCCGAAGCCCTGTCGAAGATGCACGAGGCCCAGTCACCCGAGTCGGTCTATCTGCGTTTCTTCGCGCCGCTGCCTCGGCTGCCCAAACGCGACCTCGACCGGTTCGTCACCGTCGACTACCGTGACCGCGTCGCCATGATCATGCTCGTCGGATCCGATATCATCGGGGTCGGCCGCTTCGACAAGATTTCGGCCACCTCCGCCGAGGTGGCCTTCAACATCGCCGATGCCCACCAGGGTCGCGGCATCGGCTCGATCCTCCTCGAACATCTCGCCGCTGCGGCCCGGGACCTGGGGATCCGAAAATTCACCGCCGAGGTGCTGCCTCAGAACCGACCGATGCTGCAGGTCTTCCAGGCCGCCGGCTACGAGGTCTCCCGCGGCTTCGACGACGGCGTCGTGGCCGTGAACTTCGACATCGACCCGACTGCGCGATCGATCGAGGTCCAAGCCTCCCGGGAGCACCGTGCCGAGGCACTGAGCGTGCGCACGGTCCTTCACCCCACCTCGGTGGTGGTCATCGGTGCCAGCCGCAAACGCAAATCCACCGGTCATCTCCTCATCCGCAACATCACCTCGGCGAAGTTCACCGGCGACCTGTGGGTCGTCCACCCGGAAGCAGACCAGATCGCCGGAGTCCAGGCGTACCCGAGCCTGGGCGATCTGCCCGGCAAAGCAGACCTCGCCGTGATCGCGGTGCCTGCAGAGTCCGCCACCGAGGTGGTCCAGGAGTGCGCGGCCCACGGAGTCAAAGCGGTCCTCGTCATCTCCTCGGGCTTCGCCGAGACCGGTGAGGCCGGGGCCGAACTGCAGAGAAGAATGGTCGCCACGTCCCGCGCCTACGGAATGCGCGTGGTGGGCCCGAATTCGTTCGGCCTCGTCAACGAGGCCGCCGATGTCTCCCTCAACGCCTCCCTGGCCCCGTTCCTGCCGGATTCGGGTTCGCTGGGACTCTTCAGCCAGTCGGGCGCGCTCGGGACCGCGCTGCTCTCGGCGGCGAAGAACCGCGGCCTGGGGATCTCGACCTTCGTCTCCGCGGGCAACCGCGCCGATATGTCCGGCAATGACGTCCTCCAGTATTGGGAGGAGGACCCGGACACGAAGACCGTCGGACTCTACCTCGAGTCGATCGGCAACCCGCGCAAGTTCTCCCGCATCGCCCGCCGCGTCTCCCGGGTCAAACCGATCATCGTCATCAAGTCCGATCTCACGGGCAGGGAACTGCCTCCGGGACACATCGTGCGCACCTCCTCCCTGGCCCCGAACACCCTTGACCAGGTGCTCGGACAGGCCGGAGTGATCAGGGCGGACACGATCCACCAGCTCTTCGACCTCGCTCAGGTCTTCTCGACTCAGAGCCTGCCCGCCGGGCGACGGGTCGGCGTCATCGGCAATTCGGCCGCGATGGCCACCCTCCTCGTCCAACGCTCACGCTCGGAGGGACTGCATGTCGAGGCCGAGCCGGTCTCCCTGCACCCCGAGGTCGACGCCGACCGATTCCGGACCGAGCTCGATGCCATGTATGCCCGCGACGACATCGACTCGGTCATCGTCACGTTCACCCCCTCGGCAGGAGCCGAGGAAGCGGAGATCGCAGCGCACCTCTCAGAGGCCGCGGCCAGATCCCAGAAGACGACCGTCGCCTGCTTCCTCGGAATCCACGGTGTCAAGGACGAACTGACGACCTACCTCACCGATGACGAGGGGGCGCGGGTCTCTCGCACCGTGCCCAGCTACGTGGGCCCGGAGGACGCCGTCTGGGCGCTGGCCAGGGCCACCGACTATTCGCGCTGGCGCGCCGCAGACCACGGCCGGTTCCTCGAGATCGAGGACCTCGACGACAAGGGGGTGCGCTCGATCATCGAGTCCGCCCTCTCCGATGCTCGGCCGGGAACTCCCATCCGCCTCGAACGCAGCGACACCCGGGCGCTGCTGTCCTGCTACGGCATCGAGGTCCTGCCCTACATCACGGCCGCCTCGGTCGAGGAGGGTCTGGCCGCTGCCGAAGAGATCGGCTATCCCGTGGCGCTCAAGGCAGTGACGAATGTGCTGCGCCATCGCATGGAACTCGGCGGGGTGCGGCTGAACATCGACTCCCCCGAGGAGCTGAGGGAGGACTTCACGGCGATCCAGCGGATCATCCGCCAGGTGATCGGGGACTCGGATCCCCTTGTCGATGTCCAGACCATGGCCCCACACGGAGTCCCCTGCGTCATCCGCGCCGGAGAGGATCCGCTTCTTGGGCCGCTGCTGTCGTTCTCTCTGGCCGGGGACACCACCGAGCTGCTCGGCGATGTCTCACATCGGGTCGCCCCGCTCACCGACAGGGAGGCCGGGGACATGATCAAGTCGATCAAGGCCTCGCCGCGACTCTTCGGGTACCGGGGACTGCCGCCGATGAATATCGACCCGCTGGGCAATGTGCTCGAACGGCTCTCGGTCCTCGTCGAACGCCACCCGCAGATCCGCGAGCTCGTCATCCACCCGATGGTCGCGACGGAGACCGAGGGGCATGTCCTCAGCGCCCGGATCGATCTGCTCCTCGACCCGACGCGCATCGACTCGACGAGGCGCCTGCTCAGCTGATCGGCGGCGGGCGGGCCGACTGGCACAGAGGCGCTGGTCGAATCGGCCGGCAGGTCCCGTGGCCGCTGCCGAGGAGGGTCTGGTGGCCAGACGGTGGCACCTTCGCGCGCATGACACTAAGGTGGAGTCAGAGCCCATGGGACGAAGACATGCCCCGTTTAGTGGGAACCGACTGTCAGTTTGGCGAGTCTTATACCAATTCTTCGCTATTGCAGGTAGTGTCTGTATCCGTTCGACACGAAACGTTATGAATTCGTGTTTTAGTGTGCGGCCAAACATTGGCCATAGTCTGTGGCCAACCGCTGGCCATCCACCATCCAAAAGGCACCTGTACTGCAGGTGCCTCACGAGAGTGAGGCCTGAAAGAAATGATTTCACGAAGAGACGTCGTCACCGACTCCGCGATTGCCGTAGTCGCCGAACAGGGAGTTCGTGGACTCACCCACCGGGCAGTCGATGCCCTCGCCGAGCTGCCTGTCGGCTCCACCTCGAATGTCTACCGCACCCGCGACGCCCTGATCACAGGAATCATGGGGCGCATCGGAGACCTCAACTCGCAGCAGCTCGACCGTCTGCCCGACATGTTCCGGGACAGTGGAAAGCCCGCACAGGAGATCGCCGTCGATTTCTGCATGAACTGGCTGACCACGGACCGCAATCGCTTCTACACGATGATCATGCTCAGCCTCGACCCGGCGTTGCCCGATGAAGCGGTGGTGGCGAAGCAGAGGAACATGCGCAGCATCAATGAGTTCATCATGCGCTTCGGTCAGGTCGACGCCGACCTCGCGCGCCGGATCAACAGCTCGGTGATGGGCATGATGGTCAGTGAGCTCATGGCCGGAACCGCGGACCGCTCGCACATCGAGCAGTACATGAGCGAGTTCCTCAAGTGGAAGCGCGACATCGCAGCGCAGTCTTAAACACACGACCAGCACTCCCCTCCTGTACCGCCTTCGCGTGCGACACTCCTCCATGACCTACGCCTGCGACACGAACCTTCGCCTGCGACACTCTTCTACGGCCTTCGCGTGCGACACGAACCCTCGACCGAGGCCGATTGGGCCATAGAACTCTAATCGAACGCTAGAATCAATGGGTGCTCTCCGTTGCGCCTGCACCGACTCGGCGCTCGGGAGAGCATCCGGAGAACATTCGCGCGTCCCAGTCAAAGGAGTTCCATGACCGAAGGCAGAGTCATCGATGTCGACGTCTCGTCGGAGATGGAGAGTTCGTTCCTCGAATATGCGGTCTCGGTCATCCACTCCCGCGCACTGCCCGACGCACGTGACGGCCTCAAGCCGGTCCAACGCCGCATCGTCTACCAGATGGGCGACATGGGTCTGCGCCCGGAGCGCGGCCATGTGAAGTCCTCCCGCATCGTCGGCGATGTCATGGGCAAGCTCCACCCTCACGGTGACACCGCAATCTACGATGCCCTGGTGCGCCTGAGCCAAAGCTTCATCATGCGCGTTCCGCTCGTCGACGGCCACGGAAACTTCGGTTCCCTCGACGACGGCCCAGCCGCCCCACGTTATACAGAGGCCCGACTGACATCGGCCTCGATGCAGATGATCGCCGGCCTCGACGAAGATGTCGTCGACTTCGTCGGAAACTACGACAACACTCTGACTCAGCCCGAGGTTCTGCCCAGCGCATTCCCGAACCTGCTCATCAACGGCACCTCCGGAATCGCCGTGGGCATGGCCACGAACATGGCCCCGCACAATCCCGGTGAGGTCATCGCCGCCTGCTGCCACCTGATCCGCAATCCGGAGGCCGGCCTTGCCGAGCTCATGCGCTTCATCCCCGGCCCTGATCTGCCCACCGGCGGGCGGATCATCGGACTCGACGGTGTGCGCGAAGCCTATGAGACCGGACGAGGAACGTTCCGCACCAGGGCCACCGTCTCAATCGAGAACATCAACGCCCGGCGCAAGGGCATCGTCGTCACCGAGCTGCCCTACCTCGTCGGCCCCGAAAAGGTCGTGTCCAAGGTCAAGGACGCCGTCGGGGCGAAGAAGCTCACCGGCATCGCCTCGATCGATGACTACTCGGACCGCAAGAACGGCATGCGCCTGGTCATCGGCATCAAGAACGGGTTCAATCCGGAGGCTGTCCTCGCCGAACTCTACCGGCAGACCCCGCTCGAGGAATCGTTCAGCATGAACAATGTCTGCCTCGTCGACGGTCAGCCACGGACGCTGGGTCTGCGCGAACTGCTGACCGTCTACCTCGCCCACCGCATCGACGTCATCCGACGCCGCACGGTGTTCCAGCTGCGCAAGGCCAAGGACCGCCTCCACCTCGTCGAAGGTCTGCTCATTGCGATCCTCGACATCGACGAGGTCATCCAGCTCATCCGCTCCTCCGACGATGCGGCCACGGCACGCACCCGCCTCATGGACGTCTTCGAACTTTCGGAGCTCCAGGCCACCTACATCCTCGACCTGCAGCTGCGCAGGCTGACCAAGTTCTCGCGGATCGAACTCGAGGCCGAACGCGACGAACTGCGCAAGAAGATCGCCTACCTCGAAGACCTGCTCGCCGATGAGGCCAAGCTGCGTGAACTCGTCGCCACCGAACTCGAGGCGACGGCGGAAGCCATCGGCTCACCTCGGCGCACGGTCCTCATCGAAGGCTCGATGAAGGAGCTCTCTGCCAAGGGCAAGAAGGCGCAGGCAGACCTCAAGATCGCCGACGCCCCCTGCCGAGTCCTGCTCTCAACATCGGGCCGGATCGCCCGGACCGCCGATGCCTCACCGCTGCAGAGGGTCGGGAAGCGCTCGAGCCACGACGCGCTGCGTTCGGAGATCGTGTCGACGACTCAGGGCAAGGTCGGTGCGGTGACCTCGACCGGTCGTCTGCACATGGTCGATGTCGTCGACCTGCCAGCCCTGCCCCCGGCCGCAACCCGGCCCAACGTCGCCGGCGGCGTCAAGATCGCCGACTACGTGACGCTGGAGAAGAACGAAACCGTCCTCGGCCTCATCGACCTCGATCGTGAATTCGTCCTCGGCACCGCGGGCGGAGTCGTCAAACGCGTGTCCGTGGCCGCGCGGCCGAACAAGAGCGAATGGGAAGCGATCACGCTCAAGGGCAAGGACTCCGTCATCGGCGTCGCCCAGCCGAAGGACATCGATGAGTCCCTGGCTGTGTTCGTGACCTCGAACGCACAGCTGCTGGCCTTCGACGCCTCCGGGCTGAGAGCCCAAGGCTGGAACGCCTCTGGTGTGGCAGGTATGAAGGTTGCCGCCGATGCGCGCGCCCTCTTCTTCGGAATGACGCCCAAGGCGGCCAAGACCGATGAGGAAGGCGACGCCGACACCAACATCGGCACGTTCGCCGTGGTCACCGTCGCCAGCGGCGAGAACTTCTACGGCGCACCCTCGTCATCGATCAAGGTCAGCGACTTCTCCGAATATCCGACCAAGGGTCGTGCGACCTCGGGTGTGCGTGCCCATAAGTTCCTCAAGGGAGAGACCGAGCTGTCCCTGGCATGGGTCGGCGACTCTCCGCAGGCCGCTGCGCAGGCGGGTGGGGCCAGGACCCTGCCAGCCGAGATGTCGAGGCGCGATGCCACCGGTTCGCCGCTGGAATCCAAGATCGACGTCATCGGGACGGTCCCCCGCCTCGGTGACGCCGAGGCGGCCCTTTCAGGCGGCGGAGCCGGTGCAGGTGACTCAGGCGCGGCAGGTACTGACGCTTCCGGTGACGGGGGTGCGGCCTCCGGCGGGGGCTCATCGTCCTCGGCTGCCACGCGCACTCAGGGCCTGGCGACGAACTTCGGTGAACTCGATCTCGACCTCGACGGCGGGCCGGATCTCGATGAGGCGAAGGAAGAGATCGCCCGCTCGAAGATCGACTCCGACGACGCCGTCATCGTCTCCCATGATGACGACGACGATGACGACACCGCACTGTTCTGAGGAACCTGGCAGGGCTTTCCGAGATATCGGACGAGAAAAGCTGCCCTGTCGTCAGCAGTGATTGTGATCACAGATCACTGCACACGTGGTACCCGTATTCGCACAAACAACCACTGCAACTGTATGCCTTACGGCTAACAGTGCGCAGCGCAGCCAACGGTGCTGTGTAGACCAACCGGTGCGTGATGCGTCGCGGAACCTGGCTCAGTTGGAGCCTCTGTCTCAGTTGGAGCCTCTGGCTCAGTTGGAGTGCCTGGCTCAGTTGGAGTCTCTGACTCAGTTGTCGTCGTCGTCGAGATCCAGCTGCATTTGGGCGGCCGTACCGCGCTTCATCTCGCCGATACCGGTCTCCCCCAGCCCCTGGAGCGACAGAGATTCGCGCCGCTCGAAGACATAGGCATCCGAGGCCGAGAGCACCCGAGCCGTGTCCTCATCGGTGAAGATCGTGCCGGGATCGGCCACGGCGGTGAGCCGGGCAGCCAGATTGACGCTGGAACCGAAGATGTCGCCCAGGCGAGACAGGACCCTGCCCCAGACGAATCCGACGCGGGCCTGCGGCAGATCCTGGGCAGCGGTAACGCGTTCCATCAGGGTCATCGCGATCTCCGCTCCGCCCAAGGGCGTCTCGGCAGCGAAGAACACCTCATCGCCGACAGTCTTGATGACGCGACCGCCACCAGTGGCGACGATGTTGTAGGCCATGCCCTGGAACTCCTGGACCAGATTCGCCAACTGTCTGGGCTCCATCTTCTGCGACAGCCGTGTATAGGAGACGAGGTCGATGAAGCCGACCGCACGTGCCAGCGGCATCGACGAGTCGTACCAACCCTGCCTGTTGTCGATGGCCAGACCATCGGAGACGTTGACGTTGAGGCGACCCATCACCTCGGCGAGGTTGCGCCGCCAGGAATACGTCAGCATCTTCTGCAGAGGATCGACCATGTCCTCGACGAGCTGCAGCGCGTCGCGTCTGGCCTCGGGATCGGTCAGGCCCTCCTCCTCAGTGAGGAAGTCGACGAGAGTCTCCATCTGCCATACGACGAGACGGTCCGTGGTCTGACCGATCGCGCGGGCCAGTGACAGGGCAGTGGACTGATCAATGAGGCCGTCGGCGACAGGCTTGGCCCACATGCGCAGCGCATGGGCGTCGCTGACGGTGTAGGCCTTCTCTATGCCGTCCGTCTGGGACATGCCCAATGCTCGCCACATCTTGCGCGCAGAGACCGTGGAGATGCCCCCGAGTTTCGCCGCTTCACGCCGGTCGAGCACGCGTTTGCCGTCGAGGAGGATCTCCTCGAGGCGTTCGGCCGCGCTGCGCGTTTCGTAGACGGTCTCGTCTTCGTCCTCGTCACCTTCGCCGACGATCTGCAGGGCCGCAGTTCGCGGGTCCTCATGCAGCCCTCCGAAGAAGTCTCCGCGAGCCTTCTCATCCAGCTGTCCCGAGGCCTCGGACGAATCCGTCTCACCGCTGGAACCGTCCTCGTCCCTGGGGACGGAATCCGTCACCGAGGTGGCCGGGAGGTCGTCATCACCGTGCTCGATTCCCGGCATCGAAGGGGATGGGGTGGCCGCGGGAGGTGCGTTGGAGGTGGACGAATCGTCGATCTGGTCCTCCGTGACCACTGGTATCGAGTTCATGCCCGATGACGCTGAGTTGTGAACCTCTTGGACCGAGTCGTGACTCTCCTGGCCGGAGCCGTGGGACTCATCTGCGACACCCTGAGGTTCATCGGCCGAAGCCTGTGGAGCGTCGGCCGAGTTCGGCGACTCATCGACAGGACCTTGCTGCTCGTCGACTGGGTCTTGACCGTCGTCGGAGACGATGTTGAATTCGGCGGTGAAGTCCGAGACACCTGTCATCTGTGGCCCTCGACTTCCGTGTTCGTCACTGTTGGCTCGTTCGACACTGCTGGCTCAGCTTCGTCAGCAGACTCGGCGGCCGGTCGCAGGTGGTGGACGTCGCCGGCGCTGACACTGATGTCGTTGTCGATGATGAGATCGCCGCCGGAGTCGAGTCCGGTGGCTCGGCCGTACAGGTTGCTTCCGTCGGGGCGTTCGACTCTGACCCGAGTCCCGAGGGTCACCATGTTCGCACGCACCTTGGCACCGGCTGCGCTGCGGCTGAAATCATCATCGTCATATTCGACAAGCTCCCTGTAGGCAGGAATCAGTGTGCTCAGGATTGAGATTAACAAGTCTTCATGAGCAACTTCTGAACCGTCGGTGTCCGTTTCGATGGCAATCGAACTGGCGCTCTCACGTGGCAGATCATCTGACTGCAGGCGGGTGTTGATCCCCATCCCCAAGACGATTCGCGGTCCACTCGGCGCCGGTTCGACCCGGGCCAGGATCCCGCACAGCTTCTTCCCGTCCTCCGTGAGCACATCGTTGGGCCACTTGAGTACGGCCGGCACTCCCGCCTCGGCGATGGCAGATCTGACTGCCTCACCGGCGATCAGGGGAATCCACCCCCAGGAGTCGAAGACGGCACCGGGCTCCAGCAGGATCGAAAACGTCAGCGAACGACGCGGGGGCACGGTCCAGGTCCGGCCCAGGCGCCCGTGTCCGGCGTTCTGATGATCGGTGCCGTAGACGGAGAACTGAGCAGGCACCTCGGCGAGGTCGATGCCGTCGGCGGCTGCGATCCGGCGGGTGCGATCGGTGGGGTGCTCGCGAAGCTGCGACTGCCCGCGGACCAGCGAGGCCAACTCGTCGTTCGTCGACGAACAGATGTCGTCCCAGATGACAGTGGGGAGATCGAAACCACGGTCCGCGGCCTTGCGGCGCAGTGATTCGACATCGACGAGGAAGGGAATGTGTTGGCTGTTCACCAGACCACTTTAGATTCTTTTGGTGAGAGTGCACAATGATCGCACCCTGCGTCGTTATTGTGGAGGCATGACGGATACCCCACGAACAACAGCCGAGCGCATCGACGCTTTCGTCCAGCGCCGGGATGCGGCCCACACCGGCAATGAGAAGTCGGTGGAGAACCAGCACAAGCGCGGCAAGCAGACCGCTCGCGAACGCATCGAGGCACTCCTCGACGAGGATTCGTTCCAGGAGATCGACGAGTTCGCCCGCCACCACAACCACCAGTTCGGCATGGAGAACAATCGCCCCGACGGTGACGGCGTGGTGTGCGGTCTGGGCACGATCGAGGGCCGGACCGTGGCCGTGTTCGCTCACGACTTCACCGTCCTCGGCGGCTCCCTCGCCGAGGCGAACGGCCGTAAGATCGTCAAGGTCCAGAAGCTTGCGATCAAGTTGGGCTGCCCCATCATCGGCATCAACGATTCCGGTGGCGCCCGGATCCAGGAGGGTGTGGGCTCGATCGCCCTGTTCGCGGAGATCTTCCGCCTCAACGTGGCCTCCTCCGGCGTGATCCCGCAGATCTCGCTCATCATGGGGCCCTCGGCCGGTGGTGCCGTGTACTCCCCCGCGCTCACCGACGTCACGATCATGGTCGATCAGACCAGCCACATGTACATCACCGGTCCCGACGTCATCAAGACCGTCACCGGCGAAGAGGTCGGCCACGAGGACCTCGGCGGCGGACGCACGAACAACACCGTCTCCGGCAACGCCCACTACCTGGCCAGCGACGAAGACGATGCGCTGAACTATGTGCGCGACCTGCTCTCATTCCTGCCCCAGAACAACCTCGACCCCGCCGATGCCGACGAGTTCGAATCGGATCTGAGCGTCGCACCTGAGGACGAGGCCCTGGATACGCTGATGCCGGATTCGCCGTCTCAGCCCTATGACATCCTCGACGTCGTCACCACGGTCCTCGACGATGCGGAGTTCCTGCAGGTCTCCGAACTCTTCGCCCCGAACGTCGTCACCGGCTTCGGCCGCGTCGAGGGAGTCAGCGTCGGCGTCATCGCGAACCAACCGATGCAGCTGGCGGGAACCCTGGACATCGACGCCTCGGAGAAGGCCGCCCGCTTCGTGCGCCTCTGCGATGCCTTCAACATTCCCATCCTCACCTTCGTCGACGTGCCCGGCTTCCTGCCCGGCACCGATCAGGAGTTCAGCGGCATCATCCGCCGCGGCGCCAAGCTCATCTACGCCTACGGTGAGGCGACGGTTCCGCTGATCACGCTCATCACCCGCAAGGCCTACGGCGGAGCGTACTGCGTGATGGGATCGAAGCAGCTCGGCGCCGATCTCAACCTCGCTTGGCCCAGTGCCCAGATCGCGGTCATGGGTGCTCAGGGGGCTGCCAACATCGTCTATCGGCGCAAGCTCAAGGCCGCCGGCGAGGCAGGCGAAGACGTCGATGCTCTGCGTGACGAACTGATCCAGGACTACGAGGATGCCCTCCTCAACCCGTATCTGGCGGCCGAAGAGGGCTACATCGACGCGGTCATCAAACCGAGCGAAACCCGGAACCGGATCGTGCGCGGGCTGCGGGCGCTGAAGAACAAGCATGTTGACGCTCCAGCGCGCAAGCACGGTAACATCCCACTATGAGCCAGGAAGCACAGGAGGCCACAGCCACCTCGGCGGTCGAGGATCGGACGCAGGTGCGAGCACACGACGGCGAGCCCGTCAGCGACGACTTGGCCAAGGCTGCAGCGGTGGCGGCCGTCGTTGCGATCCGCCAGGTGGCCCTTGCTTATGCTGCCAATCAGGCGGCGGCATTGGACCAGATGGAGACGGCGAAGCACGATCGCGCAGGGTTCAATGCCCCACGCCGCAACGTGCGCCGACGTCTCCCCCAAGCCTGGACGCAGACGCTGGGACGCTGACAGTAGGTCGCTGACAGCCAGCACTGAACACTCGGACGACACACTTCGGGCGCCGACAGTTGAACTGCCGGCGCCCGAAGCATGTCACCCTGTGCCCGTTCGCCAAGGGGACTACTTACCGTCGAGCGGGCAGATTACAGCTGGCTCCCTCGACGGTAAGCAATCCCCTCGATGGTAAGCAGTCCCCTCGATGCCGCCGGCGGGTCGGTGGCATTGGGGGTGTCAGCTCACCTCAGCCGGTATTGGTCCTTCGCCGGGTCGGCTCCAGGCTCCACCTGGTGATTGGCACCCACCTCATGGTTGGCCCCCACCTGATGGATGGTTCCTGTATCGACTCCGGGATGAGGTGCGTATCCGTCCTCGACGGTGACCGTGCTCAGACGCTGAGTACTGCGCCCGTCGGCCGTCGACGAACTGGCTGCCGAGTCACCCGAACCCGTCACCGAGTCCCCCGAAGCGCTCGTCACGCCTCGTGTCGGACCGCCCATATCGTCACCGTAGACAGCTTCACCGCGGGCCACCATTCCGGCGACGTCGGAGAGCTTGAGCTGCGGCAGGAACCAGGCGAGGACGAAGGCCACGAGGAACACCGGCACCATGTACCAGAACGAGGGTGCCAAGGCATCCGCGTAGGCGTTGACGACGAGGTCGTGGATGGGTCCGGGCAGCGAGGCCACAGACTCCGGTGTCAGCGAGTCAGTGGTCGGAGCGCCAGCTCCTGCTCCGCCCGCACCTGCGCCACCGCCGGGTGCCTGCGACAACGCTTCACCGAGCTTGTCTGCCAGTCGGGAGGTGAAGATCGACCCGAACAGTGCCGTGCCCACAGCGGCACCGATCTCGCGGAAGTAGTTGTTCGTCGAGGTCGCGGTGCCCACCAGCTCCGGTGCCACGGAGTTCTGGATGACGAGGACGATGATCTGCATGACCAGGCCCAGACCGAAGCCCATGGTGAAGATCATGGCGCCGATGAGCACCATCGAGGTGTCGGCCGTCAGCGTGGTCATCCAGGCCAGGGCAATGCCGGCTATGAGGGTGCCGAAGAGCGGGTAGATCTTGTACTTGCCGGTCTTTGACACGATGAAGCCGGAGACGATCGAGGTCAGCATGACGCCGGCCATCATCGGGAGCATGAGCAGGCCGGAACCCGTCACGTCGGTCCCGGATGCCATCTGCATGAACGTGGGCAGGAACGCCATTGCGGAGAACATGCCCAACCCCAGCAGCAGGCCGATGGCTGTGGAGAGGACGAAGGTCTTGTTCTTGAACAGGTTGATCGGGATGATCGGGTTGCTGACCTTGGACTCGACGTAGACGAAGACGAGGGCAGAGACCACCGTGCCGATGATCAAGGAGATGATAGTCGGCGAATTCCAGTCATAGTCGTGACCGCCCCAGCTGGTTACGAGGATCAGCTGCGAGGTCGCGGCCACCATGAAGATGATGCCGAGAACGTCGACCTTCTTATCCGATTTATGGCTCGGCAGCTTGAGTGCGAAGAGTGCGATGAAGAACGCGACGATGCCGATCGGGACATTGACCCAGAAGCACCAGCGCCAGTCCATGTGCTGGGTGAAGAATCCGCCCAGGACCGGGCCGAGCACGCTGGAGATCGCGAACAGCCCGCCGAGCGGACCCATGTATTTGCCGCGTTCGCTGGCGGGAATGATGTCGGCGATGATGGCCTGCGACAGGATCATCAGACCGCCGCCGCCCAGACCCTGGAAGCCGCGCCAAGCGATGAGTTCCCAGAAGTTCTGTGCCATGCCGGACCCGAACGAGCCGACGACGAAGATCGCGATCGCGACGAGGAAGATGACCTTCCTGCCCCACATATCGCCGAATTTGCCATACAGCGGCATGACGATGGTCATCGCCAGCAGGTAGATGGTGACCAGCCATGCCTGATGCTCGACGCCGTCGAGTTCACCGACAATCGTCGGCATCGCCGTCGACACGATCGTCTGGTCAAGGGTTGCTAGGAACATGGCGGCCATGAGCGCGGAGAAGATCAGGACGATCGTCTTCCTGGTCAAGACGATCGGCGCCGTCTGCGCAGTTGCGGTTGCTGAACTCATGCGGACTCCTCCTCAAAAACATCTCGCAGCTCGTCGAACAGTTCTCTGATGACCAGGGCGGGGGCGCCCTCAACCTTGCGCAGACGCATGAATGTGGCCTTGATCGCCATCATCGCCAAGGCGGCAAGGGCCTCGGCCCGAGTGGACACGGGCACGGCTTCGTCGTCATGGCAGTGAGCGGAGTCGGTGCCGGCAGAAGAGGAATCCATCGCCGAGGTGACGCTGAGATTCTTCTCGGCCGCTGAGTTCTCGTCGACTGCAGGCATTGCCGAGGCCGACGCTGCCCCGTCGAGACGACGTTGGATCATTTCCCGGAACAGGCGCTCGCTGTTGCCCATGCGCGACATCTGCACCTGCATCAGCGAGGGATCCTGCTTCATCAGCAGGTGATACTGATGCATCTCTTCGCGCTTGTTCAGACGCGTCCGCACCACCGAGGCCAGCAGGTGCTGGAGGTCGGCAAGGAGTCGTCCGTTCGGACCGCCGGCTTCGAAGGCGGCAATGTCGGGCTGATCCTCATCGTCGAAGACTGTGTCGGCACGGCCCAGCAGGGCTTCTTCTTTGCTTGAGAAGTAATTGAAGAAGGTGCGCCGGGAGACCCCGCAGCGTTCGCAGATGTCTTCGACGGTGACGTTGGTGTACCCGTTCTCGAGCGCCAGGTCGAGGGCAGCCTGGCGCAGAGCCTGACCGCGCTCACGCTTCTTCCGCTCGCGCAGCCCCTCGGACTGGTCGGCGCAGCCGGTGGCGTCGGAAGGCTCGGTCGCGGCAGAGTCGGTGCGCGTGGATTCGCCGGAAGGTGTAGATTGCATAACTACATTATTGCACCCAGTGCATTTTTGCCTCAAGTGCAACTAATGTGCTTTGCGGCACATTCCCAGCCCGCTCCCTGACTTCAATCGGTTCGCCAGCGTTCGGGCGCTGGAAGGTTATTCCTCAGTACCCGAGCTTCGCGTTCCTCAGCACCGGAATCGCCTCGGCGGCCTTGTCAGCTCCGGCAAGGTCCACCTCGACGACCTCGAGAGCCTCTTCACCCTCGAGTGAGGAGATGACATGACCGAAGGGATCGGAGACGAGACTGTGGCCGACACCTGTGGGCCCCTTCTTCGGCACCTCGACACCACTGACCTCGGGATCGGCCTGGCCGATGGCTGCCACGAACATGTTGGAGTCCAATGCCCGAGCACGGGCCAGAGTCTGCCACTGCTCGACCTTGCCCGTCCCAGCACCCCAAGAGGCGGCGACGATGGCGAGTTTGGCACCACGACGGCTGACCTCGGCGAACAGCTTCGGGAAGCGGATGTCGTAGCAGAGTGTCAGCCCGACGCTCTCACCGCCAAGGTCGATGACGACGGGATCCTCACCGGGAACGACGGTGTCGGATTCCTTGAAGCCGAAGGCATCGTAGAGATGGATCTTCGCATAGTCGCGGCGTTCACCCTGCGGCGGGTAGACGGCAAGCAGGTTGATCACCTTCTCCCCTGAGGTCGCGAACTCGCCCACGATGACGGTGATTCCGGTGTCGGCCGCCAGCTGGGCCATCGCAGCCCGCCACGACTCGGTGTTCGCCTCGGCGACTTCGCGCAAGCCGGGACCGAACGCGGACATCGTGGCCTCGGGGAAGACGACGAACTCGGCTCCGGCCTCAGCGGCCTTGTTCGTGTAGTCCCGAACCTTGTCGAGGTTGTCCGCAACTGTGGTGGTGGAATTGATCTGCGCGAGTGCGAATTTCATGGCCAGTCCTTGCGATCCGGGAGTGTCAACGATGCGTTCAGGCTATCGCGATCACACGCGCGGAGAAACCTCCACCCAGCTGAGAGGGACCTCAGTGCAGGTATTCGCGGCCGGGACGGCCACCTCGGCGACGGCCGTGGACGATGTAGTACACGACCATCCCGAGGGCCACGAGCACAGCACAGAGCATGAACATGCCGTTGCCGCCGGTCAGCGGCATGATGGCGCCGAGGATGATCGGGCCGATCCCCGACCCCGCGTCGAGGAGGAGGAAGAACGAGGCCGTGGCCACCGGCACCCGCGACATCGGTACGGATTTCACGGTGATCGCCTGCATGCACGGCATCAGTGAGCCGAAGCCCAGGCCGACGAAGACGCCGGCGAGGATGATTCCCGTCATCGTCGGCCACATCGCCAGCAGAATGTTTCCGACGAGGTTGAAGACGAAGACAGGATAGATGACGAAGTTGTCGCCGAGAGTGTCCTGCAGGCGACCGACGAACAGCCGCGCAACCAGTGACGCCACCGCGAAGGCGACGAAGAACAGGGATGCAGCACTCGCAACACCGTTGTCAGCGGCATAGCCGGCCAGGAACACCAGAGCCGCTGCATAGGCAGTACCTGCGATGAGCATGATCGAACCGATGCGCAGACCATCGCGATCGACGAGCGTGCTGATCTTCAGATGCCATTTGGTCCTGCGCTGGTAATCGCTGAGTTCCTGCTTGGGCAGCTTGATGACGACGCAGAGGATGAAGGCGACGACCGACATGAAAGCCGAGGCTGCGAAGAGCATCGGGAAGTCGTAGGCACGCGGGAGAACTACACCCAGGTAGGGTCCCAGAGCGGTGGACAGCGTTGTTGCGGTGCCGAAGTATCCGGTGCCCTCACCTCGGCGAGAGGCCGGGATGACGCTTTGGATCGCGGTCATGATGGCTGTGTTGCCGGCCCCGAAGGCGATGCCGTGGATGATGCGGATGGCGAAGAGCCAGACCAGGGTGTCGGCGAATATATAGGCCACGGAGGCGAGGATCGAGACCGCCATCGTGATGATGAGAAGCTTCCGGCGACCGATGAAGTCGAGGTACTTTCCGGTCAGCACACGGGCGACGACGGCACCCACGACGAAGGACGAGGACGCGAACCCAGCAGCTGCTTCACCAGCGGAGAACCTGGCGACGGCATAGCCGGCCATGGACGTCATGAGGAGGTAGAACACCATCGCCATCGACAGGTTGAGACCGATGCCGACGACGAAGTCCTTGGTCCATAGCTGTGCCCGTGCCACTGAAGATCAGTCTCTCTTCCTGTTGAATGATGCGTCCAGTCCCCCGGGGTGCCCGCTGAGATGGGCGATCTGCTGTGATGGCCCATCGGCTGTGATCGGCTGATCCGCTGAGATCGAGGCGGGAACCTGTCCATGCTATCCGGTGGCTCCTGTTGCCGGCGCCCCACCCCGGGGTGATCTTGCTCTAGTCGTCCGTCAATAGCCACCAAATCTCCTGGCCGAATATGAGTCGACGCAGCCGGGCTGTGGGTCCAAATCGACACAAGCTGGCGTGTTCTCAGTCATATAGGGTGAGAGACATGACCCAGAAGAGAACCCCCTCGGCCATTGACGCCGTCGCTGAAGAATATGTCGACAGATCACTTGCACTCTCCCCCTCCCTCGCCCTCTACCTCGGTCTCGACGGCGCGACGGGCTTCGATGACTTCTCCCCCGCCGGTCTGGCTGCCGCCAACGATCTCACCGTGGAGACCCTGGCCAAGCTCGCAGAGGCTGAGAAGTCAGCCGGCCTCGACGACGTCGACCTCGTCACCATCGACGCGATGCGCGACCGGCTGACCGTGGATCGCGACTATTTCGAGGCCGGCCTCGACCATTCGAGTCTCAACGTCATCGAGTCTCCCCTGCAGTCCATCCGCGATGCCTTCGACCTCATGCCCACCGAGACCACCCACGACTGGGAGACGGTCGACACCACGATGGCGGCGGTTCCAACATCGGTCGCCGGCTACCAGGAGTCCCTGTCCCTGGCCAAGAGCCGCGGCCAGGTATCCGCCCGCATCCAGGTTCAGAAGGTCATCGAACAGGCCCGCACACTGGCCGAACCCGGGAGCAACTTCGACCAGCTCATCGCCGGGGCCACCGCTGTTCCGGCGTCGTTGCGTGAGCAGCTGAACACCCACGCCGAGGCGGCCCGTGAGTCGTTTGCCCACCTTGCCGATTTCCTGGCTGACGAACTTCTCCCGGCAGCGCCGGAGAATGAGGCCTGTGGTCGTGAGGCCTACGCCCTGCACTCCCGGAACTTCCTCGGTGCCGAGGTCGACTTCGACGAGACCTATGCGTGGGGACTCGACGAACTTGCCCGCATCGATGCCGAGCAGCGTGAGGTCGCAGCTGCGATCCAACCCGGTGCCGATCTGTTCGAGGTCATGGAGACGCTGAACAATGATCCCGAGCGAACCCTGCACGGAGCCGACGGGCTGCGTGAGTGGATGCAGGAGGTCGCCGACGAGGCGATCACGGAGCTCGGGAAGTCCCACTTCGACATTCCCGAGCCCGTAAGCAGGATCGAATGCATGATCGCACCTTCGGCCACCGGAGGCATCTACTACACCGGACCCACCGACGATTTCTCCCGCCCGGGACGCATGTGGTGGTCGGTGCCCGAAGGCGTCACCGAGTTCGCCACCTGGCAGGAGAAGACCACGGTCTATCACGAAGGCGTGCCGGGCCATCATCTTCAGGTCGGCCAGGCCACGTATGTCTCTGACACCCTCAACCGCTGGCGCCGACTCATGTGCTGGGTCTCCGGGCATGGTGAAGGCTGGGCGCTCTACGCCGAGAAGCTCATGGCCGACCTCGGCTTCATGGGCGATCCCGGTGACTACCTGGGCATGCTCGACTCGCAGCGCCTGCGTGCCGCACGAGTGGTCCTCGACATCGGCTTCCACCTGGGACTCGACGCCCCGGCCAGCCTCGGCGGAGGAGTCTGGAACCGGGAGAAGGCGTGGCAGTTCCTCACCGACAATGTCGCCATGGACCGCAGCTTCCTCGCATTCGAACTCGACCGGTACCTCGGCTGGCCCGGGCAGGCACCGAGCTACAAGATCGGTCAGCGGCTGTGGGAGCAGTTCCGCGACGAGGCCAAGGCCGAGGCCGGAGCAGACTTCGACCTCAAGGCATTCCACACCAAGGCCCTCAACCTGGGATCGGTCGGCCTGGACACCCTGGGCCGAGCCATGAAGCGCTGAACTTCGGCACGAGGCTGACTAGTGCTGGGATGCTGATGAACACTGGTGGGAGAATGACCTGGTGAAGAACAATGGCAGTCCGCGCAGCGATGGCCCGCGCTCTGAGACCGTGCGGGTCACCGAGGTGCTGCGCGACGAGATCATCGACGGCGTCAGGCTGCCCGGCAGCAAACTGGTCGAGCGGAATCTGGCGACGGAGCTCGGTGTCAGTCGTGTGCCGATCCGCGAAGCCCTCAAACAGCTCGCCGCTGAAGGGCTGGTGGCGAATCGGCCCAACACCTGGTCAACGGTGCGCGAGTTCTCCCCCAGTGACATCGCCGACCTCAACGAGGTGCGGACGGTCTTTGACATCCTGTCCTTCGAACTCGCCGCTCAACGGCATAATCGGGAGGGCCTGGCCAAGCTCGAAGCCACACTGGCCAAGGGCAAGGAACTGTCGAAAGCCGGTGACGTGGTCGGCGCCCATCGCTCGGCGGCGGACTTCCATGCCATTGTCACCGAGCTCTCCGGCAACCGGCTCCTCGCCGAGATCGGTGAGCTCCTCGACTCGCGCATGCGCTGGCAGCTGCGCCAGCACGACGACCTCGATTTCGTCGCCACGGAGCACGCCCAGCTCTATGATGCGATCGCCCATCGAGATCAGGCGAAGGTCAGAGATCTGGCTGCCCGCCACCTCGGGACGAGTCAGGACCAGCACGACAAACACAAGGAACGCCTCGCCAAGGCCATCGACGAGGGACGCGAATCAGGCGAGGACTGACATCAGGCAGCGGAGAAGGGCCACCCGCTCAGCTGCTTCGGACGGGCCGGCGCGTAGGTGCGGACCTTCGAGGTCTTCAGCCCCAGCCCCACGAGTGATTCGGCCAGTTTCACTGCGGCGGTGACTCCGTCGACGACGGGGACATCGCAGCGTTCGACGATGACCTGCTTGAGGTCGGCCATTCCCCCGCACCCGAGGACGATGGCCTCTGCACGGTCACGTTCGACCGCCTCGGCGGCCTGATCAGCGATCGCTTCCACGGCGCGGTCGGGCTGATTCTCCAGCTCAAGCACGGCCATTCCCGAAGCCCTCACCGAGGTGCAGTGAGCGTTCAGTCCGGCCAGGAGGAGCCGGTCCTCGATGAGCGGAACGGTGCGATCAAGCGTCGTGACGACCGCGTACCTGTGGCCGAAGAACATCGCCAGGGCGGCCCCCGCCTCGGTGATGTCGATGACGGGCACGTCGAGGAGTTCCTGCAGTCCTTCGCGCCCATGCTCGCCGTACCCTGCCTGGATGACGGCATCGAAGCCTCCCTGGTATTTCATCACCGCATCCATGACCCCCAACGCCGCAAGGTAGCTCTCGACGTTGCCTTCACAGGATTCGGCGCCGAAGCTGGGGGTCAGCGCAATGATCTCGGTGGTCGCCGAGGCGGCCTCCCGTGCCGCACGGGCGATGCCCTCGGTCATTGACTCAGTTGTATTCACGTTGACGACGAGAATTTTCATGATGAGCTCTCAATCAGTGAGTGGTGGGGACGGCGATCTCTTCGCCGTCGACCTCACGGAAGGTGAAGTTGCGACGGGCGATGATGAAGTAGATGACCGCGGCGATGCCTGCCCCGCTGAACCAGGAGAACTCGGAGAATCCGGCGAATGCGGGAACCAGGGCAAAGACAAGTGAGATGAGGGCGGCCGGGATGAAGGCTCCGATGGCGCGCCAGTTGATCCCACGGTGGTAGAAGTACTCGCCGTCGTTGGCTTCGGTGTAGAGCTGGGGAACGTTGACTTTCGTCTTCCGGATCACCCAGTAGTCGACCATGATGACGCCGAACAGGGGTCCCAGCAGGGCGCCGAGTCCGCCCAAGAAGTAGACGATGACAACGGGTGAGTCGTAGAGATTCCACGGCAGGATGACGAAGCCGATGACCGCGCTGATGATTGCCGCGCTGCGGAAGTTGAGGTGACGCGGAAACATGTTCGTCAACGCGTAGGTCGGGGCGACGAAGTTGGCCATGAGGTTGACCGCGACCGTGAGGATCAGCAGGGCCAGGGAAGCCAGCGCCAGCAGGATCGGATTGCCGATGGTCTGCACGATGTCGGCTGGTGAGGTGATGACCGTGCCGTCGATCGTGTACTGGGCACCGGCCAGGGAGATGACGACGAGGCCGAAGACCAGCATATTGATCGGAATGCCCCAGAAGTTGCCGACGACGATCGACCCCTTGTTCTTGGCTGCGCGGGTGAAGTCAGAGAAATTGAGGACGAAGGTGTCGTAGATCGCGACCCACAGGGACCCGCCGCCGAGGATGTGCATCCACATCGGCCAACCGGACAGGGCACCGTCTCGGGCCCAGGAAATGGAGAAGTCGACGCGAGCGAGCATCCAGATGGCCAGCGAGACGAAGGTGACG
Organism: Brevibacterium antiquum CNRZ 918; assembly: GCF_900169145.1. Classification (GTDB taxonomy): domain Bacteria; phylum Actinomycetota; class Actinomycetes; order Actinomycetales; family Brevibacteriaceae; genus Brevibacterium; species Brevibacterium koreense. The sequence goes on from NZ_FXZD01000005.1 coordinate 112,056, forward strand.
AGGATGATCGGCCCAGCGATCGCCTCATATCTGCGGATCATCTCCATGCCATAGCTGACGATGATGACCTGGACGATCCAGAGCAGAGTGAATGAGAACCAGCCCAGTCCGGAGAGACCGAGGAACTCGACCTCGGCCCACGACTGGAAGCCGGGCACAAGGGTGATGAGTAAGACGCCCAGGACACTGGAGGCCAGGTAGGTCTGGATGCCGAACCAGGCGATGGCGACGATGCCACGCACCGAGGCTGCAAGCTGCGCACCGTGGATGCCGAAGGCGATGCGGCTCATCACGGGATAGGGCACTCCGGTCTTATGGCCCATGAAGCCGGAGAGCGTCAGCAGGAAGAAGAGCAGGCCGGCACCGACGAGAAGTGCGACGAGGATCTGCCAGGCACCGAGGCCGAGCGCGAAGAGTCCGAAGGCGAAGCCGTAGTTGCCAAGTGAGTGGACGTCATTGGCCCAGAGGGTGAAGACGCTGTATGCGGTCCAGCTGCGCCCTTCTTTTCGACTCGGTGCCAGATCCGAGTTGTAGAACCGTGGGCTGATGCGATGAGCCGCCAACTGCTCGGGGCTCGGCCCCATCCACTTGGGCGCGGAGTCCTGCGTGGCCTCAGTCTTTGCCATGGGGGTTCCTCACGTCTGAAAAGCACACCCCTGGGATACCAAATGTCGGATCACAGCGCTGTGGTGGTGATTTCTGTCCCGGTCAGCGTAACGTGAGTCACAGATCACACGCAATGGAGCTGCTCCGGAATCCGCGCTGAAATGCTCTACGACAACGGTTGTGCGGGACACAAGATCGCTGACCACAGGCTCGTCGACTGCTGAAATCTGCATCATATTTTGGCATACCATTATCTCGCTATGCGAGAGAAAGGACGCCACCGGCTGACAATCAGCCGATGGCGCCCGAGTGCACTCAAATCCTGCGTCGGAGCGTTACAGCTCCTCTTCGACGTCCTTCGCCGTCGGATCCCACTTGACGATGCCCACTGCGATCGCGCCGGCCAAGGGTGCACAGGCGACGATCCAGAAGACCCCGGTGCCCATGGAACCGGCCAGGATCGGGAACATGATGAGGGAGACGATCGAAAACGCACGCAGCACGGACTGGTTGAAGCCGATGCCGATTCCGCGCAGCCTCGTCGGGTAGGACAGGGTCGCATAGTTCATCAGGTTGGCTCCTGGCCCACCGGCTTGGGCGAAGACGAAGGCCGCGAGCATCGCCACGGAAACGAGCACGAGAGCACCGGTCGGGATGCCGACGATGGCCAGCAGAGCCAGTGCCACTGCCTGGATCACGAAGCCCACGAGGGTGATGCGGCGGGTGCCGAAGCGATTGACGATCGTCATGCCCAGCAGCCCGCCGATGGCTCCGAATCCGAGGTTGATGACGAGCGAGGCGATGATCGTGACCAGTGGCGTCTGGTGGAAGAGGGTCGTGATGATCAGCGGGGTGCCGTAGGCGACGGCGTTGTACCCGAAGGTGGAGAACACCGATACGCACAGTGCGACGATCGTGCGCACACGATACTGCGGGGCGAAGAGTTCCGCGAAACCGCTCCACTTGCCGCCGCTCTTCGACACCGCGGCTGTGCCTGTCCCTGCGCTGCCCACATCCGCGGCGAGTTCCACGTCGAGGTTGTGGTGTGAGCGCATGACATCAACGGCCGCGCGCAGGTCGCCCTGGTTCGCAAGCCATTCGGGTGATTCGGCGAGGTAGCGGCGGCGGACGAGGAGCACCACGAGTGCTGGGACCGCACCGAAGCCCACCACGAGGCGCCACAGGATGGCGTGCTGGTCATAGGGCAGGCTGATGAAGATGATGAGGACGACGAGGTAGCCGATTCCTGTGGCGATGTACCAGGCAGGAGACCAGGCATTGACGCGCTGCGAACGGTTGCCCTTGCCCTTGAGCTTGGAGAATTCGGCGAGGAAGGCCATCGCCACGGGCAGATCGAGCCCGACGCCGATGCCCATGACGAAGCGGAAGAAGATGAGAACCCATTCGTTGGGAGCCACGGCACAGCCGATGGCGGCGACGACGAAGAAGACCATATCGGCCATGAACAGTTTGTAGCGCCCGAAGCGGTCGACGAGGTATCCGCCGAACAGCGCACCGATGACGGCTCCGACCATGATCGAGGCGTTGACGAGCCCGGTCATGAAGCCCGAGAGCCCGAACTGTTCCTTGATCGCGGTGATGCCGAAGGCCAAGGACGAGAAGTCGTAGGCATCCATAAAGATCCCACCCAGGGCGAGGATGATGACGGCCTTGGTCTTCGTCCCCTGGGACCCGAATTCGGCGAGGACGGAGTGGATGTCCGAGGCGCTGCGGATGATCCGTGGGGACACCCCTCCCTCGCTTCTTCGCGTTCCATCGTCTCGGCAAGTGGTATCTGGTGCGTGAGCCGAAGTACCGGCAGGTTCAGGACTATTCACAATCACTCAGTATTGTCTGGGCAAGCCCCAGCCCGGCGCCCCGGCCGTCACAATATGTCATGGACGCCGATCGTCCCCGTTGGGACTGGCCCGATATGCCGCCTGGCCGCCGTCGATGTGCCTCCGTGATACCGACGTCGATGTGGACTTGCGTGCGACTATTGGGGATATTTCGAACGCCGGCCCACAATGACGCAGCATACGTCCGAAAGTCGTTGGCCTTTGCACGACCTTCGTCCGAGGTGACGGGGCCGAACCTGCCTTCAACTCGCGTGCACAGCTCCATGGCGGGGGCCACCACTCATGTGCAAATGGCCTGTGGATGCCAGATCTTCCTCCACAGGCACGCTCCTCATTGTTCCGTTGCAGGTGGGAAAGTGTCACTGTCACTGGTTATGAAGACCGACCACGACATGGCAGGACAGTCCAGCCCAGCGCCACTAGATCACCACCGCCTGACCGGGAACCGCCCAGTCCAGTTCCTCACCGCTCCTGTGCCATTCACCCGCCACGAAGCGTCCGCCCGTGGCATCAGCCCGTATCGGCTGCGAACCGACTCCAGGTATGTTCAGCTCACTCGCGGTATCTGGATCGACACTCAGCCCGAGACCTCTGTCATCGCCCCGCTGTGGGCTGATCACCAGTGGCTGCGGAAGCAGATGCATGTGAAAGCCATGCTCAAGCTCGACGACGAAGTCGCCGGGTGCAATCTCACCGCTGCACGACTCTATGGGCTCCCCCTCCCAGCTCACCTGAATGAGCGGAGCGTGCATGTCGTTACCCCAGCACTCAACGCGTCGATGACTCGACCCGGGGTAGCACTCCACCGGTACAAAGAGTTGAGGACCTCGAGCTTCTTCGACTTGCCACTCATATCTGTGCCGCAGCTTTTCGTCGAGCTTGCCCCGATTCTGAACGTCGCTGAACTCACAACGCTCGGCGAGGCAGCAATCGGCCCGTGGCATGGTGAGGCTCTTACCTCGCTGTCGTCGCTGAGGAGAGAGGTCACCGACCGTGACCGCATTCACGACAGGAAGACTACGGAAAGCGCTCTTGAAATGATGCGTGAAGGCGTCGACTCTCCGCGTGAAACCTGGCTACGACTCTGGCTGATCAATCATGGCTTCCCTGAACCTGTCATCCATCCTGCCATCCGCTGTTCAGTCGTACCCGGCGTGCTCCACCCCGACCTCGGATACCCCGAGAAGAAGGTGGCAATCGAGTATGAAGGTGACCACCACCGAAGCTCCGACGCACAGTTCGCCGCGGACAATCGTCGGTTAGAGGCGCTGAACGCCGCAGGCTGGACCGTGCTCAGAGTGTCGAAGAAAACCAACATGATGCAATTCGCAAGAATTCTCAAGCACCACCTCACATAGCGGCGAGGGCACAAACCTCTTCTGAGTGGCTCTCCCCTAGGTGTCCCTCCCTGCGAAGTTCTGGCTGGTCGAGTGCTCATCATTGTGGCCTAGCGTTCGACAACCTGGGTAATTTCGAACGCTAGGCCACAATGACGCGGGAATGCTCCGACCGTCCCTGGCCGGACGGGCCTGCCCGCTCCAGTTCGATGCCGCTATTCCAGTTCGATGCCGCTATTCCAGTTCGATGCCGCGCTTCTCCGGCAACAGGAACATGGCGAGGAACTGGATGATGTAGATGATCGGCAGCAGCGCGAGTGCGAACGCGAACCCGAAGGAGTCGGCGAGCAGGGCGATGACCACGGGTGCAAGTCCGCCCAGGGCACGTCCGATGTTGAAAACGACGTTCTGTGCTGTGGCTCGCACCTGCGTCGGGTACATCTCTGCCAGCAGTGCCCCGTGCCCGCCCAGCATGCCGTTGGCGAAGGCTCCCATGAAGAATCCTCCCACCAGCAGCGCGGTGGGATCGGTCATTTGGCTGTACACCAGGATCGAGACGATAGCTCCGGCCTGAAAGATCCAGAACGCCGGACGCCTGCCCAATCGATCGGCGACCTGACCGAAGATGAGGATGCCGGCGAGCATTCCGATCACCGTGACCGCAGTCCACAGCGATCCCTTCGTCACACCGAGCTCCATCTTCTCGGAGAGGTAGTTCGGCAGCCAGGCGATGATGCCGAAGTATCCGAAGTTCTGCACCGTCGAGAGGACGATGAGCGCGAACGTGATCTTCGCGGTCGCTTTGTCCCTGACCAGCGCACGGATTTTCGCGCCGAAGGTCGGAAGGTTCACTGCGGGTGCGCCGGCACCGTCGGACTCCGAGCCCTCCGACTCCCCTGGGCCCTCCGACTCCCCCACTTCATGACCCTGCCGAGACTGCACGAACTTGTCTGGTTCCTCGACACCTCGGCGGATGGCGAAGGCGAAGACAGCGGGGAACAGCCCGATGACGAAGAGTGCTCGCCACCCCCACAACGCTATGACGGGAGCTGCGACGATTGCGGCGGCGAAGACGCCGATCTGGAATCCCACACCGACCCATGATGTGGCGCGGGCACGCTGATGGGCCGGGACCGCTTCGGCGGCCAACGCCATGCCGATGCCGAACTCACCGCCGATTCCGATGCCGGCGATGAACCGATAGGCGGCCATGTCCCAGTACCCCTGGGCGACAGCACTCAGGCCGGTGAACACGGCGAAGACGAGAACGGTCCAAGTCAGAACCTTCACGCGTCCGTAGCTGTCGGCCAGGGAACCGAAGACGATACCGCCGAGGACTGCGCCGAAGAGGGTGATCGTCGACAGCGATCCCGCCTCGACATCGCTGAGCCCGAAGGTGGCGATGATTCCACCCAGTGCGAAGCTGAGAATGAGCAGGTCGAAGCCGGCGAGCCCGTATCCGACAGCAGCGGCGAAGAGTGCCTTGCGTTTGTAGGCGGGTGCCGAGGTGGTCTCGGCGGATGTCTGGGGCGTCGCTGCGCTCATGCGGGATCCTTGGTCAATCGGCGGATCGGAAAATGGCCGCAGACCATTATCCACCAGAAGTCACCGGTGGATGAACTCGCAGGGTCGCAGCGACCAGCTCACACGAGAGCGTTGGCACCCAAGCGGAATCCGGCACCCTTATGGTCATCGGCCAGGTGGGGGCCCTGTCCGGTGAGCTGTTCGCGGGCGGTCGCGCACTCGACCGGTTCGGGCAGGAGACCGCGGCGGCGCAGTTCGGGCGAGACATATTTCGTGAATCGTTCGGCGTCGGCTGGGCGCACGGCAGCGGCGATGTTGAATCCGTCGATGTCGGCCTCGGACATCCAGCGTTCCAACTCGTCGGCAATCGTCGCGGGTGAGCCGGTGATGACGGGTCCGCGTCCGCCGATGGCGACGAACTCGGCAAGGTCGCGGATGGTCCAGGTCCTATCACCGGCCAGGGTGGTGAAGGAGGCGAGCGCGAACTGATTCGCCTCGGTGGCCACGTGCTCCAGCGGGTCGTCCGGCTTGGTGCCGGAGAGGTCGACGCCGGTCCAGCCGCCGAAGAGCGAGAGCGCGGATTCGGTGTCGACATAGCGTGTGTAGTCGGCGAGCCTGAGTTCGGCTGCTTCCTCGGTGCCGTCGACGATGGCGGTGGCTAGCGCGAAGATCTTCACGCTGTCGCGGGACCGTCCTCGTTCCTCGAGGCCGTCGCGGACCTTGTCGACTCAGGTGCGCAGGATCTGCGGTGTGGGACCGGAGAAGAAGATCGCCTCGGCGTGGTCGAGGGCGAACTCCTGTCCGCGCTTTGAGGCACCGGCCTGGAACAGCAGCGGTGTCCCCTGAGGTCCAGGCACGGCGAGCGCCTGCCGGGGAAGGGTGAAGAACTTGCTTTGGTGGTTGATGTCGTGGACCGGCTCGGGATCGACGAACACGTCTTCCTCGGCGTCGGCGCGCAGCGCCTCGGGGGTGATCGAGCCTTCGAAGAGTTTGTACATGACGTCCATGTGCTCATCGGCCCGGTCGTAGCGTTCATCGTGGGGATTCTGGCCCTCGAGTCCCAGGTTGCGTGCCGTGGAGTCGACGTAGCTGGTGACGATGTTCCAGGCCACGCGCCCATTGGTGAAGTGGTCGAGGGTCGTCAGTGTCCGGGCCAGCAGGTAGGGCTGTTCGTAGGCCACCGAGGCGGTTGCGACGAATCCCAGCGTCTTCGTCGCTGCGGCCATGGCGGGGACTGCGACGAGCTGGTCGAGAAGGGGGAACTGGACTCCCCCACGGTTTGTCTCCTCGGCGTTGCCGTTGTCGATGTCGTAGACGCCGAGGATGTCGGAGAGGAACAGGGAGGAGAATCCTCCTCGCGCGAGAGTCTTGGCCAGATCCGTCCAGAGGGACAACTGGGTGAATTCCTCGACCCTGGGTTCGGGATGGCGCCAGAGGTCTGGTCCCTGGTCGCCAGCTCACCAGCGGGGCCCTTCGCCACCAGTGCCGCGATGAGTGAGAGCAGGCACAGCAGCGTGAGGTAGCCGCAGATCTGCCACGGCGAGTGGCGGCCGACGACGAGTGGCGGCCGACGACGAGTGGCGGCCGACGACGCAGAGCAGGGCCGCGACCGTCGGCATGATGGCCGCGCCGATGACGGTGCCCAACTGGCAGCCCATGTTGACTCCTGAGTAGCGGATCTCGATGGGGAACTGTTCGGCGAACCAGGCTGCCTGAGGTCCGTAGATGGCGTCGTGGGCGAGGTTCATACCGATGATGCCTCCAATTCTCACGCGCTTACGAGCGACTTTGTCAGAGCCCCACCCCCCCCCCCCCCCAAAGGGGCTCGGTGAACAGGCCGATGGCGGAGGCGATCATGACGGCGGTGACACCGGCGGTCGAGTCATCACGGTTATCGGCCAGGTAGCTGAGCGTGTAGACGGTGATGAGGTAGAAGACGCTGTTCTGCGCCAAGTGGAGTCCACTTGTCACGAGGAGGAGCCGCGGGAATTTGGTCAGGGCGTCGTGCAGGGGTGTTTTGGCGACGTTGCCGGAGTCCTTGAGTTCCTTGAACGCTGGAGCATCGGAGACGCCGAGGCGGATCCACAGTCCCAGTGCCACCAGCATCGCCGAGGTGAGGACCCGCTTCTTCCCGTCCAGGAGCCGCCGAGGTGGGCCCTGGGTGATCGTCTCCGCTACGGAGGACTGTGGCATGGGGGTCTCCCTCATCGGCATGGTCAGGGTTCTCATCTGAGTCAGGTTCCTCATCAGAGTCGACGTTTCGTTGAGCAATCCAGGGACTCCGCCGTGACCCGTGCCGCAGCCCTGTCACTGTGGGACTTTGATCGTCATATTGGAACACACGATGACCCGATGGCGTTCTAGGCGGATGTGCTTGTCCTCAAAATCTGTGATGATCACACAAGACCAGTGGGGTATTGTTGAGCAGTAAACTTCATCATTCACAGCGCCGCAACACTCACATTCCACCGGAGGCAAGTTCATGACGACGATCACACGAGCCGCAGCTGTGTCACCGGATGCTCTGCGCGAGACCTTTTCGCATTTCCCACAGGGTGTCGCACTCATCGGAGCGGAGGTCGCCGGAGCTCCCCTCGGGCTGGTCGCCTCGACGGTGACTGCGGGTGTCTCACTCGACCCGCCGTTGATCAGCGTCGCGGTCCAGACCACCTCGAGCACGTGGCCACTCCTGCGGACTGCGCCCGCGCTGGGGATCTCCCTCCTCGGCACCCATCAGTCACTCCTGGCCAGGCAGTTGGCGTCGAAAGACCGCGCATCGCGTTTCGCTGGGATCGACCCCGAGATCACTGCCGATGGCGCGCTGACCATTCCGGGCAGTCCCGCCCGCCTGTGGACGCGCCTCTACAACGAGGTCGAAGCTGGCGATCACACTGTCGCACTGCTGGAGGTCCTCGACACCAGCAGCGCTGATGTCGGCGCTGATGCCGGATCAGACAGCGACGCACTCGTGTTCCACCGCAGCGAATTCAAGGGCATGACGGTCTCATAGCGCGCATTCACGACCGCCGCACATGCCATTGACTTCGACTAGAACACGTGTTCGAATGTAGTCATGAGGTGGAATCAGCAGAGCGCGCTTGACCCGACTTCCGGAGCAGACGCCGGATCAGACGCCGACACTGAGGCCGGCACTGAGGCCGCCGGCGCCGATGCCCCGCCTGCCGAACTCTTCGGCCTCAAGGGCCTGGTGCGCAGTGTTCGAACACCGGAGTTCGCCGGCGTCACCTTCCACGAAGTGTTGGCCAAGTCAGCCCTGAACAAGGTGCCAGCCGCCAGCTCGATGCCTTTCACCTGGACGATCAACCCCTACCGCGGGTGTTCTCACGCCTGCGTATACTGCTTCACCCGCAGCACCCATCGCTACCTCGACCTCGACTCCGTCTGCCAAGGGAATGCGCGTGTGTTCGATGACGTCAACCCCGCGTGGGTTCGTGCGGTAGCGGTCGGCGGGTTCGTTGCCGGCAGAGGATGCCTCTGCTGTATCGGCCGGTAGTTCTGTACGTGTGTGCTGATGTGAAGAAGTTGTTGCCATAGTGCTCGAGGCTAACAGTGTTACTGCATGGCAGTTCAGTTGTTTCGCTCAGTGATATTGATTCCTTCCGGTGACACCTGCTACCTGTCACCTGGCCCCACCTGCACTCGAGGACTATCCTCAGGTGCAGGAGGTGCACACCGATGACAGCACTGACGAACGTGACGATCTGCCGGACGTGCGGTGTCGAGACGAGCACGCCTCCACCGGAGGTGTGTCCGATCTGCTCGGATGAGCGCCAGTGGCTGCCAGCCTCGGGTCAGGACTGGACGACGCGTGAAGAACTCGAATCCGAACACCACGGCGTCTCGATCGTCGAGCGCGAACCAGGCCTCTTTGCTCTGCGCGTGGAGCCGAAGCTGGGAATCGGGCAAACGTGCTATCTGGCGCAGACTGAGCATGGCAATCTGCTCTTCGATGTGCCGCCTTACATCGACGAGGACGTCATCGCCGCAGTGTCAGACCTCGGCGGTGTTCAGGCGATCGCTGCCAGTCATCCTCACATGTTCGGTCTGCAGCTCGAGTGGAGCGCGGCTTTCGAGAATGCCCCGATCTTCGTCTGCCGTGCAGATGCGCACTGGGTTCAGCGGGAGGGCCCGAATATCTGGCGCTACTACCACGTTGCCGAGCCCGTCCCCGGAGTCCGTTTGGTCCGCACGGGCGGTCATTTCCCCGGCAGCGCTGTGGCTCTGTGGACCGGTCAAGACGGCCTAGGCGTCATGCTCAGCGGAGACTCCATCGCACCAGTGGCTCGATCAGGCTGGGTGACGTTCATGCGCAGCTTTCCCAACTATCTGCCACTCTCAGCCGGAGTTGTCCGACGCATCGCAGCCTCGGTGGCTGACCTCGACTTCGATCGGATGTACGGCAACTTCGGTCAGACGATCTCGGCCGAAGCCAAAGAGGCGGTGACGACCTCGGCCGAACGTTACGCTGAATGGGTCACAGGCGTTCACGACGACCTCACCTGAGAGGACAGCCCGACTCCTTGTCCGGGGCCTTGTCCGGCCACGGAATCCGGGAACGAAACCCAGGCACGAGGTCCTAGTACACAGTCCTGGTGCACATTCAAGGCACGAAAAACCGGCCAGGTCCGAGTTGACGGACCTGGCCGGAAAATCCAGCGATACTGCGAAAATCAGCGTGAGCGGAACTGCGCGGTGACCGGGCAGTCGAAGGGATCAGCCTGGCCCAGTCCGGCCCGGTTGAGGTAACGGACGATGATGCCGAATGATTCGAAGAGCGTTGTCTCCGTGTATTTGATGTCTTTCTGAGCACAGTATTCGCGGACCATCGGCTGGACCTTGTGCAGGTTGACGCTGGGCATGCTGGGGAACAGGTGGTGTTCGATCTGGTAGTTCAGTCCGCCCATGAGGAAGCCCATCGGGCGACCGCCCGAGATGTTGCGTGACATCAGTGTCTGGCGGCGCAGGAAGTCGATCTTGACGTCCTTGGGAACGATCGGCTGTCCCTTGTGGTTGGGAGCGAACGAACCGCCCATATGCAGTCCGAAGACCATGACCTGGACGATCGTGAAGACGATGCCGATGAGTGGGCCGGCGGCCCAGATGGCGATGAGGGGGAATCCGATGATGCGGATGGCGATGAGGATGCCTTCGATCCAGCGGCGCTTGATCGAGGACTGTCCCTTGATGATCGCCTGCACAGAGTTCACGTGCAGCTGCAGGCCCGCCAGAGTCAGCAGGGGGAAGAAGAACCAGCCCTGGTGTGCGGCCAACCACTTCCGCAATCCGGTGAGTTCGTGAGCATCTTCGGGGTCGAAGATCAGGGCGCCCGGTGCGATGTCACCGTCGACGCCGGCTTTGTTCGGGTTGGCGTGGTGGAGAGCGTTGTGCTTCTTCAGCCACCAGCCGTAGCTGAGACCGATGAACAGGTTGCCGACGATGGTGGAAACCCACTCGCCGACCTTACCGTTGGTGAAGATCTGACGGTGCGCCGCGTCGTGGGCGACATATGCCGTCTGGGTGAAGAGGATTCCGAAGACGACTGCTGTGGCCATCTGCCACCAGCTTTCGCCGATGAGGAAGAGCATTGCGAAGGCAACGACGTAGGAGAGTCCGAGGAGGACGAAGCGCAGAGTGTTCCAACCCGGGCGTCGAGCGAGCAGACCGGCCTCTTTGACCTGCGCCATCAGCGCGCTGAAGTCGCTGGTGAACTCCTGCTTATCGGTACCGCGATTAGCTCGCCTCTGTTCGAGCACCTCAGCCCTTGATTCCTGCCCAAGGGTGGGTGTCGACAGCGGCCTATTCACGACATCTACTGGTTCCATATACTCACAGTACGAGGCGGGCCATAGATCTGGCGTCACCCCAGAGCACCGTATTTCACCCCCTACTCGGGTAGGGGGTGGCCGATCAGACCTGTGCGCCGGGCACTACGAGCCCGGACTCGTAGGCGGCGATGACTGCTTGAGCACGGTCTCGGGCGTCGAGTTTGTAGAGGATCCTCGAGACATGAGTCTTGACCGTCTGCATGGCGATGAACAGTGAGGCCGCGATCTCTGAGTTCGTCTCTCCGCGTGCCACCAGCACCAGGATCTCGCGTTCGCGGTCGGTGAGGTCGGGCAGGGCGGCAGCATTCGATTGCTGCGGTCCTGCGGCGAAGTGCTCGATGACGCGACGGGTGACGCTCGGGGCCAGCAGGCCATCACCAGAGGCCACCACCCGCACCGCCTCGGCGAGTTCACTGGGTGGGGCATCTTTGAGGAGGAAGCCACTGGCACCGGCACGGATCGCATCGAAGACATAGTCGTCGATGTCGAAGGTCGTGAGCATAATGATGCGCGGAACGTCATCGCCGATGGCGCTCGTATCCTTGGCACTCAACGTCGACTTCGGCGTTTGCGGGTTCGTGGTCTGCCGAGCCCAGGCCGAGAGGATCTCACGGGTGGCTTCGATGCCGTCGAGTCCCGGCATGCGCACATCCATGAGTACGATGTCGGGTTTCAGCTCGGCAACGAGGCTGACGCATTCGACGCCGTCCTGTGCCTGGCCCACCACCTCGATGTCGGGGTGCGCGTCCAGCAGCGCCGCGAAGCCGGCTCGAACCATTGCATGATCATCAGCAATCACAATGCGAATCACGCGTTGCTCCTCTCGTCACCCTGCGATTGATCTGCCGTGTCATCTGCATCTGCGCCTGTGTCGTTTTTGGCTGTGCCGCCTGAGCTTGTGCCGGTGAGAACCTCGCGACCGCTGGTCTTGTCTGAGTCAGTCTTGTGTGAGTCAGTCTTGTGAGATTTGCTCGTGTCCGAATCACCCTTGTGCGCATCGGCCACGGCCAGCGGCAGCACGGCCTCAACTTCGAAACCGCCGCTGCTGCTCCAGCCGGTCCGGAGTTCCCCTCCGACCGAGGCGGCACGTTCCCGCATCCCAATGAGGCCCTGATGACGGTGAGCCTCGTTCTTCGCCGCTTCCGTCGGGCCTTTTCCAGCAGTGTTGACGACGTTGATCCACAGGGCAGTGCCGCCGCTGTCGACCTTGATGTGGATCTGTGATTCGGCGGCGTGACGGATGGCATTGCTCAGCGCCTCCTGGACGATGCGATATCCGGCCAGCCCTGTGCTGTCGCGCAGGCTGTGATCGAGCGGTTCCCCGCTGCGTTCCATGGTGACGTTGACTCCGGCCTGCTGTGCCTTCTTCACCAGGCCCTCGACTTCGGAGAACTTCGGCTGGGGCGCGAGCTCCTGGCCCGAATCGTCATTGCGCAGCACGCCCAGCAGCCCTCGCATCTCGGTGAGGGCATGACGTGCGGAGACAGAGATGTCTTCGAACTCCTTCTCCACGTCCGAATCGATGTTGGGATGGCGGAACGGTGCGCTCGAGGCCTGGATATTGATGATCGACATGCTGTGGGCGACGATGTCGTGCAGTTCACGGGCAATCCGCGTCTTCTCCTCGACGACGACGCGCTTCGAATGTTCCTCGGCAGTGTTCTCCTGTTCTTGCAGCAGCTGCGATCGGATCAGATGCCACTGCTGGACAATGACTGCAGCCACATAGAAGCCACCGGCGATACAGGAGAAGACGACGATGTTGACGATCGCGGAATCCGACCTGCTTTCGGAGTACTGAATGTGCCCGAAGACGGCCGCGGCCGCAGAGATCGCGATGCTCGCCAACAGCGCGGCCAAAGCCACACCCCAGTGGGCACGAAGTCCGACGATGAGGATGATGAGGGTCTGAGTGATCATCATCGGCACCATCCACGGCCAAGGAGCACCCGAAAGATACGGGCCGAGCAGCGGCAGGACACCGCAGGCAATGACAGAGACGATCGCGCCGAAGAGTGGACGCAGCATCGACAGCGGCATCGACCCCGCGTGGATCACGGTGACGATGAATGCCAGGGCAACGGGAACTTCATGGACTCCCACCGCGATCGAGGATTCGACGGCGAGCATTACGATGGCAGTGAAGATCACCGCCACCCAGGCCAGGGCCTCAGGATTGAATCTGCGGTCTGGTGGCAGAAATCTGTCGAACAGCTTGCTGAACAGCACGAATTCCGGTTCTCCTTCTGCGGCCTTGAGCCGACCTGAAAGATCGAATCACTTGGCACACTTCGTCAGTGTGACATTAGCAAACACGGCTATGCGTCCGGTGAGAGTTCCGAGGCGGCACCGCTGCGAATCGGAAAATGGGAAAGCAGAAGCCAGAGACCGCCGAGGTGGTCTCTGGCTTCTGCCAGCTGTTCAGGCTGATCCGATCGAGTTCAGGCTGATCCGGTCAAGTCGCTCAGCCGAGTGAGATCTCGATCGGGTCGGAGAAGAGTCCGCCTTCGAATGTGAGTTTGTCCGGTGAGACATCGGCGGGTACGTCGAAGACGAGCACTCCCTTGGCTGTGTTGCCCGGGTTGATCTCTTCGGCGAAGAGGATGGAATCCTCGGCCGCATAGAGTCCGGCTTCCGAATCCGCGGAATAGGTGTTCCCGGATTCGTCGCCGAGCTTGATGTTGTCTTCCCAGAAGAAGTCCGGTGCTGAAGCCGTGTTCTTCACGGACAGGTCGACGACGACGAACTGTCCCTGAGCTTCTGCTCCCATGAACTCGTCACCGACAGAGGAGATACCGTCCTTGACGGAGTTGACTGTGACTTCCCAATCCTCAGCTGCCACCGCATCGCCGATGCCATAGCTGGCGGCAGCGTCCTCTGCAGCTGGCTCGTCTGCGGCTGGCTCTTCCTTCGCCTTGTCCCCGCCTGCTTCTTCATCCTCGGCGACGCCAGCGGATGATTCGGTGTTCTCTGTCGCGTCGTCTCCCCCGCCGGAGATGGCAGCGCCGATGACGATGACGACCAGAATGAGAACGATCCAGAACCACCAGCGCTTGAGCAGCGGCTTCTTGCGCTTCGGCGGCTTCTGTCCCGAATTGCCGGGACCGTGCGCGCCTGGACCGTACCCACCGGGTCCTGCTGTGGCGGTGCCCGGATAGGCAGCACCTGGGTAACCCGACGCCTGCGGATCAGTCATCTGCGGGCCGGGCACGCGGTAGGTGGGGCCTTGCGCATGGGCACCGGGCTGGGCGTGAGGCTGGGCACCGGGCTGTGTTTGAGGCTGGGCACCGGGCTGGGCGTGAGGATCGTTATGAGTGGACATCATGCTCCTTTGAAGATGAGCGCCGCGCTCCGCTGCGAGGCGGTTCGAAGTGGCGGGCGCAAGTGAAATAGCGAGGTTCGCGTTGATACCCCTTCAGCATTCCGCCTCGGCGAAGAATGAACATCAACCGATCGGATCGACCTCTATCATCGATCGGCCAGACGACGGCATCCTGATGGTTGACCTCTGGTGTCAGCCCGTGCGGTTACGATTCCTGTTGTGACAGGTCATCCGCTTCCATCGCCGCATCATGGCTCCCCCGTCCCACCGAGGCCGGCCCAGCCACCGATGCCTGCTGCTCCCACAGCACCTCACACCACGTCCCAGAACCACGGGCAGTCGGCTCCGACGACTGCCCGTGCAGATGGTCCTGTGGCCTCACCTTCCCCTGTTGCCTCGCGTTCCGACCGCAAACGGCATCTCAAGCACGGAGTCCAGCTGGCGGTGAGCATCCTCGTCGGCGTTGCCGCCTACGTGACGGGCTTGGTCATTTCAGCGATGGCGCTGCAGGCGAACCCGTGGGCCTTCGGCAGCAACGGTGAGCTCACGAACACGGGAATCGTCGTAGTCTTGCTGCTGTGTCTCGTCTGGCTCAGCGTCTTCTTGCGTCGTCGGTGGCCTCTCGTCCCGTTCATCGTCGGTGCGCTCCTCGCGGCGGGCTGGGGCGATGGTCTTCTGCTCCTCATCGGCATGTTCCATATCGTCGTTCGTGGGCCCCGAGCGCGGATGCTCGTCACAGCTGTCATAGGGTCGGCGCTCATCACCGCCGGAGTGATACGCCACTGCCTCCTGCCGCCCGAGCTCAACCCATTCGGGATCATGATTGTGGGAGATCCGACGGTGATCACCGACTCCGAGGCTTCTGCCCCACCCGCGGACTCTCTGCTGGCTATGAACCTGATGACGATCATCGCCGGTGTCGTTGGACTCGGCGTGAGCATCGGGTTCGGTCTGCTGCTGCGTCGGACTCGCAGAATGAGGGCAGTCGAGACGATCGCCCAGCGTGAGGCCGAACGCAGCGAATCGCTGACCTCGGAACTCGCTCGTCAGTCCGAGCGCAATCGCCTGGCCCGGGAGCTTCACGACACCCTCTCCCACCGCTTGTCCGTCATCTCCCTGCACTCCAGCGCCCTGGAAGTCGGAACCCAGGACGACGCCGAGGTGGCAACTGTCGCCTCCGCGCTGCGGCGAGAAGCACGTGCCTCGCTGGAAGATCTGCGCCACCTCGTCGGTGGTGTGCGTGAAGGAACCTTGAGTGAGCACAGCCAACTGGGACCGACATCGACCCCGCCGAGCCTGGCGTCCATGGATTCCATTCCGCAGCTCATCGCTTCGGTACAGGCAACCGGCACCCAGATTCGTCCGTCAATCATCTTGCAGGACGTTGAGAGTGCTCCCACGGTGCTTGACCGTGCGGTCTATCGCATTGTGCAGGAGTCGCTGACGAACGCGTTGAAGCACTCCCCGGACGCACCTGTGGATCTGAACCTGAGCGTTTCAGCGAATCAAGGAGCACGCATCGTCGTCTCGAACTCACTGCCGACGGCCACGACGAACCGAGATTCAGACTCAGTCTTGTCGACGAGCGGTTCGGGAGCCGGGCTTGAGGGGATTCGTGAGAGGGCGCACATGCTCTCGGGCACGGTCGATATCGGTCCTCGTGAGAGTTTTTTCGTCGTGGACGTGTCCTTCCCACCGTTCGAACGCCAGCCTCAGCGCTGAGGCTTCTCACCTGCCAGACGGCGTCCGTTCGTGGTAACTCTTCTCTGCCGATGCGGTGCCCGCACAGTTCCACCACTCCCGTGTCCTAGGCCTCCTGTAGTCTGTTTTCATGGCTCAGACTTCTCCCAGCATTCGTGTCCTCCTCGTCGACGATGACTCGATGGTGCTGACTGGTCTCAAGGCCATACTTCAGGTCGCTGACGACATTGACACGGTCGGAACCGCTGTCAATGGTGAAGGGGCGCTGGAGCAAGCCTCGCTGCATTTCCCGGACATCGTGCTCATGGATGTGCGGATGCCGGGAATCGGCGGCATCGAGGCGACACAGCGGTTGACCAACAGTGTGCGACCGCCCAAGGTCATTGCTCTCACCAGTTTCGATTCTGATGACTATCTCTTCGGCGCTCTTGAAGCGGGCGCCTCTGGTTTCCTCCTTAAAGACATCGGTCCTGCGGAGCTTGCCGAGGCCATCAGGAAGGTTCACTCCGGCGAGTCGATTCTGGCACCACAGGCCACGTTGAGGATCATCAGAGCCATCACCGCCAAACAAGACCATCGGACCAAACGCGAAGCTGCCGAGCTCATCTCCACGCTGACAGCGAAGGAACGTGAGATCGCCGTCCTCGTCGCTCAGGGGCTGTCGAATCGGGAGATCGCCGAGGCAACCTATTCCAGCGAGGCCACCGTGAAGACTCATCTCAACCGAGTGAACGTCAAATTCGATGCCAGCAACCGAGTCCGCATCGCTGTCCTTGTCGAGAGGTCTGGCTTGACCGAGGGATCCAGCATCAGCTGAAGGTTCCCGGCCCGCTCACGCCCGAAGATCACCACTGATATATCCTCATGATGATCTGCTCTGATGTGACCCGCCCGGTCTGAACTGGTCTGCTCAGCTCAGTAGCCTCGCGTCTGCACCTGGCACAGTTCTGCTGTGGTTCAGAACGGTGGCGGATCATTCGCGAGATCGTGTTCCCATTGAACACGTGCGGATCGCCAGGCCTTGTTGATGCGAACGTACTCGATCTTCGAAGTCCGGTTATCGGCTGACTTCTTCGCCCTGTAGTCGGGATGGATTCTGCGACGACCCCGCGGTAGTCGTTTCATTGTCACCGGGTTCGGCCCCGGCGGCAGGCAGCGTTGGAATACTGCGTTTTCCCAATCCAACATCCGATCAATCATCAGCTGTCGGCGCTTGACCCTCGCCAGGTCATAGCTCTCCTGCAGGCGCCGCTGCTGGTCAGCACGTCTCTGTTCGCTCCGCCTCGCTTCGTCACGTTCTCGAATAGTCGTCTCACCGGGCATGAGTTCCAAAACGTACGGCGGTGGAGGAACTTTGTCCTTCGGAAACCGCCACTTTCTAGGGCTGACCTCAGTGAGCGCGTAGAACTCGAGCGCTTGAGCGGCGTCGACGGGCTGATCGGGAGCCGCGACCGTGGCCGTCACACCATGAGAGAACTCGTATTCGACCAGGCCAGACTTTGGCATCCGCACTGAGTAGTTTCGGGCAGTCTTCACCGCATGGTGCTTTTTGCACAACGGATGCAAGTTACTGAATCGAGTCAGCCCGCCCTGGTCAGTGTGTTCATGGTCGAAGGGAATGATGTGGTCGATCTCTGACTTCTCAGCTCGTCGACTGCACCCCGGTACTGTGCAGATCGCCCATTTCGCAATCAGTGTTCTCCGAACATCGTTTGGAATCCGATAGGTGGTGGCCTTTGCGTCGATGGGCGTGCCTGTTGCCGGATCTGTCAGTATTCTCGTCAGCGTTTTCGAACGGGCCCCGATACGTCGTGCGGTCTCTGCTGGCACCGGCGAACCGTCCGCCAGAATTCCCGGAAGTTCGGATTCGCCGGCCAGTGTCAGGAAGGGAACCGTGACCACGACGGCCGCTTGGTTTGATATCCACCACTGGTCGGTGGGCATGCCAACCGTGACATCATATTCGGCGATTTCTTCTTGCGGTGGCGAGCCGAGTGAAAAGGCCGTACTGCTCGGGGCTGACCCTGCAGTACCTTTCGCACAGTCGGTTAGCCCGCTGACACCTTGATCATCGAAGTCGAACAGTGGATTCCCGTTGTCGTCAAGAAGCGAGAACTCGGAGGTGTTTTGGATTCCGGTCACCGGTTCGATCCGCTTGACCTTGATGTTCAACTTCGGCTGAGGGCGGGTTGCAATGTCAAACATGAGATTGCTGATGGTGCGCTCGTCGACGACTTCAACACCGGGCGCCAGATTGAAAGTGTTGGTCTCTCCTGCGTGAATCGCTCGCGCCATAGCTTGGATGCGCTGAAAACTGGCATGGACCTCAGCCGCCGGACCTGTCAGCGTCATGCACGCGGTTCCATCCTTGAACGTGTCGACATCTACTCGACGACGACGAGCGGCTGCCTCCGCCCGGTCTTCTGCCGGTTCGAGGAGTTGAATCTTCTTACGCAGTGCGGTTCGGAAGTACTCGCTCGTCACGTCGGCTCTTCTGACGGAGAGATGCTCGTCCAGTCGGGGCAGGAAACGCATGGCAACCGTTTGGCACAGGTCGGCGGCGGCATCAACGTGGGCCTGGGTGAATTCTCCGTCGCGGACGCGGTCGGCGAATCGTGGGAGACCGTGTATCACCGTCATCGCCGCAGTCAGGCGACGGTAAGTGCGGGGCGTGGAGGTTCCAAAAATTGCGGAGATCTCAACGAGGTCCTCGGTGAACACATTGTCGTGGATCCAACGTGAGAAGTCGGTTTCAGGGTCGAAGCCAGGGAAGTCCGGAGGTTCAACGGGTTCGGGTTCTGGTTCAACCTCAGGCGTACGAACGTTCTGCGCAAATTCGGCGTCATAGTGCATCACTGTTGTCGGAGTGTCGACGACGACTACGAGGTCGGTGCAGGGCTGGTCGATGTCGAATTCGTCCAGCGGTCCCGAATTCCAAGCAATATCGCTGACGGTCACACGTTCCGCGGCCTCTCTGACCCGTTCTTCTTCTGAGGGTTCTCGACATCGTTCGACTGAGCCGGCAATCGTGGCAAACGTGTACGGGTCGTCTCCATCAGGGACATCGGTTCCGTGGTGCTGGATGACCTGCTCGAGGATGACTCCAGCGCTGAGTTCGAATACCTTCAGCTGTGCTTGGTCGTACTCAGCAGATGCACTGCCGAGATGGGTGACGCTGGATTCGTAGCGAACGCTGTACCGAGGCGACGCACTTTCATCTGCACTTTCATCTGCACTTGCTCCGGCGTCTTTGCCGGCGGAGTCGGGTTTCCCCTTTTCTTCGCGGCGTTGGTCGTTGTGGGATTCGGATGTGCTTCTCATCGTGTGTCACCTGCCTCGTACATCTTTGTCGGGAAGAGTGAGTAAAGCATTAACTGAATCATCTGTTATCTATAGTTTATATTATTCGAATACTAATTGTACATACCAGACTGAGAATTACTTGTGACTCTTTTCAAATATCTTAGATACTCTCAGGTCTATTCGTTGTTCAATGTTCTCAGACGGCACTGACACGAGAGCGTTGTCACGACACCCCGCAATCTACGGCCCTCATAAGGACCAGGCCCCCGATGAAGGCATCCGGCCTCGCCTCTGCCGAGGGCGACTCACTCACCGGCCATGCCATGGCCTGCATTGCGAGATGGCGCTGTCAGCAAATGAGATTTCGTTTATGTTGAGGGGCGCGTGACGTGCGGTTTCATCTGCGCAATCGTCGTCGGGCTGATGTTCGTCATCGGCACCTGGCGTGACATCAACATGGGCCTGCTGGGCTTCGTCGCGGCGGCAGGAGTCGGCGGGCTCGTCCTCCACCATGCCCCAGAAGAGTTTCTCGCCGGCTTTCCCGTCGACCTGTTCCTCACACTTGTGGGTCTGACCTATCTGTTCGGCTTCGCCCAGAACAACGGAGTCATTGAGGTCATCGTCAGTTGGTGCGTCAATCTCGTCGGCGGTCGAACTGCGCTCATGCCGTGGATCTTCTTCACGCTCACCGCGATCCTCATCTCGCTGGGTGCGCTCTTCGCCGTGGCCATCATCGCACCGTTGGCTTTGTCGTTCGCGCGTAAGCACCGGATCAACCAGTTCATGGTCGGCCTCCTCGTCGTCCACGGCGCACTGGCTGGAGCCTTCTCCCCCATCAGCGTCTACGGCATCTTCATCAACGACTACCTCGCTAAGAACGGTCTGACTCCGACCCCGGTGTCACTGTTCTTGGCACCGCTGATCTTCAACGTGGTCTTCGCTCTCGTCGTTTACTTCGTCCTCCATCGTCGACCTGGATTGCGCGCCGAGGCAGACGATGCCCTGTCCCGTGGAATCGAGAGTTCCGAGACCGGGAGTTCCGTAGCCGCTACAAACATCACCCGCACAAGCATCACCCGGTTGACCCGGAGCCAGGTGCCGACCCTGATCGGACTCATCGCTATGGCGCTGTCGGTGCTGATCTTCGGCTGGGACGTCGGCATTGTGACGATCACAATCGCGGTCGCTCTCACCTTCATCAGTCCGGCCGCGGGTAAGGCTGCGATGACCAAGGTCTCGTGGTCGGTCGTCATTCTCATCACCGGTGTCCTCACCTACATCTCCGTCCTCCAGGCCGCTGGCACCGTCGAATGGGTCTCGGCGGGGATCTCGGCGATCGGCGTTCCACTGCTGGCCGCCCTTCTGCTCTTCTACATGTCGGGGCTCATCTCTGCGCTGGCCTCATCGCTGGCGATCATCGGCGTCGTTATCGCCTTGGCCGTTCCTTTCCTCGAGTCAGGGGACGTGCATGTGGGCGGATTCGTCGCAGCATTGGCGATAGCGGCGACGATCGTCGACATCAGCCCGTTCTCAACCAACGGTGCGATGCTGCTGGCCAATGTGCACTCGACGATCCGTGACCGTTACTACAAGCAGATGATCGGCTATGCCGGCCTCATGTGCCTCATCGGTCCCGGACTGGCTTGGGTGGTCGCAGCGGTGCCGTCTGTGCTGACGGTGTGAGTGCCGTCTGTGCTGACGGCGTGAGTGCCGTCTGTGCTGACGGCGTGAGTGCCGACCGTGCTGGCCGCATGCGGCCACCGACGAGTGGTGTGCTGTCGACTGAGACAAGAACTGAGACATGAACTGAGACATAGCCTCAGACCGATGAGCCGGGTGCGACAAATTGGCCGGGGCCAGTCCCCGACTCACAGGTGAGCTCGGCAGAGGAGACGACATGATCACGGACGCAGCGATACAGCGAATACTTGCGGCAGTCGACGCCGGGTTCGATAACCAGCTAGCAGCGACCGCTGAGCTGGTGAACTCGCCCTCCAGACGTGAACATGAAGAACCCGCACAGGATCTCATCGAGTCCCACCTGCAGAATCTCGACCTCGGCATCGACCGGTGGACCATCGACTCCCCCGAACTGAAGGCGCACCCTGGCTTCGGTCCTTCCACCGTCGACTACACGGGGATGACCAATATCGTCGGCACATACCAGCCCGCCCAAGACGACGGGAGGTCCCTGATCCTCAACGGCCACATCGATGTCGTGCCGCAGGGTCCGGAGGACAAATGGTCGCGCTCACCCTGGGACGCCGAGGTGCGCGATGGATGGATGTACGGCCGCGGTGCCGGTGACATGAAGGCCGGGCTGATCGCCAATCTGTTCGCGTTCGACGCCATCCGCCAGGCTGGATTCGACCTCAACGGTCGTGTCCACCTTCAGTCTGTCGTCGAGGAAGAATGCACCGGAAACGGGTCTTTGGCCGCACTGCTGCGCGGATACACTGCAGACGCCGTCATCATCTCGGAGCCTGAGGAAGATGCTCTCGTCCGTGCCAATGTCGGCGTCCTGTGGTTCACAGCCCGCGTGACGGGCAACCCGACGCATCCGCGGGAGATGGCCAATGGCTTCAACGCCATCGATGCTGCCTACGAGGTGATGCGCGCACTGCGCACCGTGGAAGAATCGTGGAACGAGAAGAAGGGAGAGCATCCCTATTTCGAGGATCTCGACCACCCCATCAACTTCAACTTCGGCGGAATCGAAGGCGGCGACTGGCCCTCCAGCGTCCCCGCATGGTGCGAACTCCAGGTCCGAGTCGCCACATATCCCGGCACCAGTGCCGATGAAGCGTGGGAGGAGATTGTCGAAGGCCTCGCCGAGGTGGGGCGCGGCGGATCGGCGAGCGACGGTTCGTCGTCGGCACCGTCATTCGAGATCGAGCTCACCCCGAATGGCTTCTACGCCGAAGGCTACGTCCTCGAACCGGGCAGCGACGCGGAGAGATTGCTCGAACGCACACACCGAGAGGCATTCGGTGCGCAGCTCACCAGTTTCACCACTCCGGGTTATCTGGATGGTCGGGTCTTCGTCAACTACGGCAACATGCCCACCCTGGTCTATGGTCCCGTCTCTGAGAATATCCATGCTTTCGACGAACGCGTGAACATCGAATCCGTGCGCAAGTGCACGAAGTCGATGGCGCTCTTCATCGCCGAGTGGTGTGGGATCGACGAAGGCTGAATCACCTCAGGCAACCACTACTTCGCCGGTGCAGATGCCGGTGCAGATGCCGGTGCAGGTGCGCCTCGCAAGCTCGGTATCGTCACATACGCCCGGTGGTCTGAAACTTCAAATGCCAGGACAGGGCCTCCCCCAACAGGTGCGGGGTGTGGCGTCCATGCGGGTTGGCCGCGATCGCCCGATCCAGATAGTCACCGAGGCGGTCCCGATAGTCAGGGTGTGCGCAGTTGGCGATGATTGTGCGCGCTCGTGCCACCGGTGAGAGTCCGCGCAGATCGGCCAGTCCCTGTTCGGTGACGAGGATCTGGGTGTCGTGTTCGGTGTGGTCGATGTGGCTGGCGAAGGGCACGACCGAGGAAATCGCTCCGTCCTTGGCCAGAGAGTTCGAGACGAAGAAGTTGAGGTAGGCGTTGCGGGCGAAGTCACCGGATCCGCCGATCCCGTTGATGATCGACGAGCCCATGACGTGGGTGGAATTCACATTGCCGTAGATGTCTGCTTCGACCATCCCGTTGATCGCGATGACGCCGAGGCGACGGATGGCTTCCGGATGGTTCGACATCTCCTGCGTGCGCAGCAGGATCCGTCCCTTGTAGGACTCGATGTTCTCGTTGAAGTCGGCGGCGCGCTCGGCAGACAGTGAGAAGGCGGTGGCCGAGACCGAGGCGAGTTTGCCGTTGTCGATGAGGTCGAGCATTCCGTCCTGGATGACCTCGGTGTAGGCGGCCAGTCCTTCGAATTCGCTCTCGGCCAGGTTGCCCATGACGGCGTTGGCGACGTTGCCGACGCCTGACTGCAGCGGCAGCAGTTCCGGCGGCAGTCGGTCGGCGCGGATCTCGTGGCGCAGGAAGTCGACGAGGTGGGAGGCAACGGCCGTCGAGTCCTCATCGGCGGGTTTGAACGGCAGGTTGCGATCGGGCGCGTTCGTCTCCACGATGGCAACGATCTTGGCCGGATCCACACGCAGGTACGGGTCGCCGATGCGCTGCATGGGTTCGAGGAGTTGGATCGGCAGTCGCTCGGGTGGTCGACGGGTGCCGTAGTAGACGTCGTGGAAGCCTTCGTAGGCGCGCGGATGCCAGGAGTTGACCTCGAGGATGACCTTGTCGGCCAGGTCGAGCCAGGTCTTCGAGTTGCCGACCGAGCTGCCGGGAACCAGCAGACCGTTGGGCAGGATCGCAGCGACCTCGACGACGGCCACGTCGAGGTTGCCGTAGAAGCCGAACCACGCCTGCTGGGCGGAGTGGCTGAGGTGGGTGTCGACGTATTCGGTCGAGCCGTCGTTGATCGACTTCCGCATCGCCGGATCGGATTGGAAGGGCAGGCGTTTGCTCACGGCGTCCGCCTCGGCGAGGGCACCGTCGAGCTCCGGGGCCGTCGAGGCTCCGGTCCAGAGTTCGATGGCGAAGTCACGACCGTCTTCGTGCTCAGTCCGAGCTTGGGAGGCGAGCGCACCAGGCACGGCCTTCGGGTAACCGGAGCCGGTGAATCCGCTCATGGCGACGCGATCGCCGTGGCTGATATGGACAGCCGCCTGTTCAGCGGTGACGACCTTCGAGCTCAGGTCCGAGCATGTGATCCTAGACATCACTTGCAGTTTATAGGACGTATTGTGGACCACCGACACAGCCCTCGCCGAGCGCACAAAGCCCAGCACAACGCCCCTCAGACCTACCGCCCCAGCCCGGCCAGGAACTCCCCCGCTCCCAGCGCAACCTTCGTCTCCGCCTCGACCCCAACGGCGAGCATGTCCTCGTCGACGTCGAAGCGCTCGGTGTGGTGGCCCCAGGAGGTGGCCATGCCGATCTGGACGTAGGTCGCCAGCCCCCCGCACTCCTTGACCCGCTTCATCATCGCCGTCGCGTCCTCGGATCCGCCGATACCACTCGTGTCGCTGATCGTCGAGACTCCCTGTACCCCCGAGAAGCTGTCCCGGATGTATGGCAGGAGTTCGGGGCTCGGGTCCTCCCTGTCTGCTCTGCCCACGACCGTGAGCTCATGATCGAGGTCGTACATGCGTGCTGCCCCGGCGACGATGTCCTGGGCCCGGGCAAACATGAAGTCGTTGATCTCGCTGTTCAAGCCCCGCGTCTCGACCCTGATCGTGGCCGTGCGCGGCACGACGTTGCGTCCTTCGCCGGCCTGGAATGTGCCCACGTTGATGCGGCTGGCACCTTCGGAGTGCCGTGGGATCGCGTGCAGGTTCAGTGCCGCCGATGCGGCCGCCAGCAGCGCGTTCTTCCCCTTCTCCGGATCCCCGCCAGCGTGCGAACCGAGCCCGGTGAACGTGACGTCGAACTTCGTGCTCGCGAGGTATCCGTCGGCGCCGGTGACGATCGCGCCTCTCTCGCCGTCGGCCATCAGGTGTGTGGCGACGAACAGGTCCACATCATCGAACCATCCCGCGGCAACGATCGAGTGTGCCCCGCGCACCCCCTCCTCGGCGGGTTGGAAGATGATCTTCACGGTGCCGGTCAGCTCGTCCCGGCGCTCTGCCAAGGTCGTGGCCAACCCGAGGCCGATCGCTGCGTGACCATCGTGGCCGCACCCATGCATGGCGCCAGCGTTGATCGAGGCGAACCCCTCGGCGAAGGGCCGGTGCGAAGCCTCGGAGCACTCGACCAGGTCGTTCGAGTCGATGTCGAAGCGAAAGCACACGACCGGTCCGGGCCGCCCGGACTCCAGCACGCCGAGGACACCGGTGAACCCGTCCCCCATCGCCTCGACGAGGCCAGGATCCGCACCCTGGTCAACGGCGCGTTTCCGCTCGGCGGCGAGCACCTCGGCGCTGGGCACCCCCAACCGGGATCCTGCGGCATGGAGCTTCGGTCCGTACACCGTGTCCCACCCCAGGTCACGAAGGACGGAGATAATCGCCGAGGTGGTCCGGAACTCCGTCCATCCTATTTCGGCGAACGTGTGGAAGTCTCGTCTCCAGGTCTTGAGCTGGTCGCTGATCTGGGATGTCACAGTCACGTGGGCGGCCTCAATTCGATCGGCAGAAGGATGTCTTCGCATCCTATTCCTTCACACCAACGTGGATCGCTGGTATCGCCGTTGAAATCTGCGGGGCAGATGGCTGTCTGATAAAACGGATGCATGCGCACTTCCCGTCCTCCCCGACCAGCATCTGGACTCCGTCTCCTCACGCCAGTGTGCTTGCTCATTGCTGCGATCATGATCTCCTTTGCCGTCCAGCCGCAGTGGTTGACGATTCCTCTCATGCTCGTCCTCGTCGGCATCGGTGGCGGACGGAGTCTCTTCCGTGAGGAGAACTGGCAGCCCGCCGATGACATCACGACGCTTCGCCTCGGGCTCTTCTTGATCTTCACCGCCCTCGTCCTCGACTCGGTGGGCTTCTCGTGGCCGGCCGTTGCGGTAGGCGCAGCGGCACTCATCCTCGACGCCGGCGATGGGTATGTGGCACGCCGGACCACACCCACATCGGCAGGGGCGGGCTTCGACGAATCCGTCGATGCACTCGTCGTCCTCATCCTCTCCGTCGCGCTCATCCCGGTCTGGGGATGGTGGGTGATTCTGCCGGGCACCTTCTACTACCTCTTCCGCGCAGCGCTCTTTCTGCGACCTGCTTGGAGACAGCAGCTGCCGCCGTCTCTCCGGCGCAAGACGATCGCGGCGAGCCAAGGCATTCTCCTGCTCGCTGCCGGGTCCCCCGTGGCGCTGGCGAATCCGTGGTTCGGCTTCACGTGCGCCGTGATCGCCCTCGTCTCCCTTGTCTATTCCTTCGGACGAGACCTCCTCTGGCTCGAGCAGCACGCCGGAATTCCGACACCGGCACATGCCCATTGACCTCGAGAAGGACCCCAGCCTTCCTCGCACAGACCCGCCTGACCGTACACTTGGACAATGACCGCCTGGCAACGAAGCACGGACCCGATCGGACTGAGCAGTGGACCGCCGAGCAGGCTGCCCACCGCCCATGGAGTCTTCACGCTTCGCTCGTTCACCTTTGCTGGGATGACCCACGCGGTGATGTCGCTCGGCAACCCGGCGATGGTCGATGCTCCCTTCGTGCGAGTCCACAGCGAATGCCTCACCGGCGACGCTCTGGGCTCACATCGCTGCGACTGCGGAGACCAGTTGTCGGCCGCTCTGGCGGCCATCGCCGACGCCGGTGACGGCCTCCTCATCTATCTGCGCGGGCACGAAGGTCGCGGCATCGGGCTGGAGAACAAACTGCGCGCCTATGCCCTCCAGGATGATGGCCTCGACACCGTCGCCGCCAACCGTGCACTCGACCTGCCGGACGATGCCCGGGACTACACTGCCGCAGCGGCGATCCTCCAGGAACTCGACTGCCCGCAGATCACCCTGCTGTCCTCGAATCCAAGCAAGATCACCGCGCTCGAGGACCTGGGAATCACGGTGACCGATCGTCGTGGCCTCCAGGTGCCCGACAGGCCGGAGAACTCCGCCTATCTTGAGACCAAACGTCGGTTCATGAACCACATCGTCCCTCCCGATCACCCGCACGCCGGCTCACCCGATCACCCGCACGCCAGCTCAGCGGAGACGAGTACTGACAACGCTCTCGAGGTCTACGACACGATCGCCGACGGTGATGAAGTCGTTGCGCAATTGGCGCAGAGTGAGGACGGTTTCATCGCGACATCCGATGGTGACGCCCAATTCGTCTCCGGGCAGATCGACCGTGCGCACCTCCATCGGATCCGGGCCTCCGTCGGTGCCGTTCTGGTCGGATGCGGCACGGTCATCGCCGATGATCCTCAGCTGACCGTGCGCGCCGTGCCCGGGAAGAATCCTGTCCGCGTCGTCCTCGACCCGCATGGTCGGGTCCCGGCCACAGCAACCGTCCTCACCTCGCCGGAGGCACCGACGCTGTGGCTCATCGGCGCCGAGGTTGCCCCCAGTTCGGACGTCGGCGACCACGTCCGTATGGTTCGGCTCCCGGTGACTGAGGATGACGAGAGCTCCCCGGCACTCATCGTCTCGCTCATCCGTGAGCATGTCGCCGGGTCGATCCTCGTTGAGGGCGGCGGACGGACCGTGTCGTCGTTCCTTGCCGCCGGCGTGCTCGACCGACTGTTCCTCACCTCGGCACCTGTGTTCATCGGCAATGGAATCCCGGGGATCCGCTTCGAGGGAACTCCGGTCATGGCGCAGGCGCTGCGTCGGCCATTCCGGCGCTACCAGTTCGGGGAGGACATGTGCACTGAATACCTGCTCAGCGAGCTGGCGAACGGTGCCTCAGCGCAGGACTCTCACCGCTGTCGTGGCGGCGGCCCCACAGCCTGGCAACAAGGGTGATCGCGCCCGGCAGAGTTGAGATCACAGCCAGGAGGCCGTAACCGGTCGATGAGGTGACCGCCCATTCGACGGAGCTTGCGAGGCTGCCGGCCAGAATGCTCACACTGATTTCGCGCACTCCCCAGCCACCGACTCCCAGCGGAATGCTCATCGCTGCGAGGCCGACGACGGCGAGCGCCGGAATGACCGGGCCACTGAGCGTTAGCATCGCGATGAGGTAGAGCCCGAGGAACGATCCGATGGTCACTGCTGCCGTCAGCCACACGAGCCCGATCGTCGATGCGCTCATCCCCCGCATGCCCAGGATGGAGAGGACTCCGGTCACTGCGGCGACCGCTGCGGCAATCCACGCGAAGTGTGGGGCCACCGGGATGAGAGTGAACGTGGCCGTGGCGAAGAGCAGGGTGGTGGCACTGAGCCGTTCGGCACCGACGATGCTGAGCGGGGACAACCACCGACGCTCGCCGGTATCGCGATAGGCGGCGACGCGCGCCAGGTCTCCGCCCAACCCGCCAGGCATGATCATGTTGAGCAGACTGGCCGAATAGCAGTCGGCGAGGGCTCGGCGTCGAGTCACATGTGTTCCGGACTGCTTGAGCAGCAGGGAGAATCGCATGGACTGTGCCACCGTGGCGAGAAGGCCGAGGCCCAGCGCTGCGAGAACCGTCACAGGGGTGACCACGCGTCCGCCGTCGAGCAGGGCCTGGACTCCGACGATGCGCACGGTGAGAGCAAGCAGGATGACGGTGATGAGCAGCATGAGTACCCGCCGCACCCACATCGAGCTCATCGTTGTCATTGCTTCGGCTCGCCGGACGTCTGAGCTTGCTGGTCGGCTGTTCGGCCACGGTTGCCTGCAGCGTCGATGAGCAGATCAGTGTGGTCGACGACGACGCTGAGCCCAGCAGCCTGACCGTCCGGCCGACCTGCCTGACCGTCCGGCCGCGACTCGATCTGCTTCAGCCGTTCCTGCAGCCACGTGCGACCCACCTCGCGCAGGTCGGGGTCTTCCTCGATGGCGGCATCGACGCGTTCGGTGAGGAATCGCGTGAGGAACTCCGAGTCTCGTGGTGCTTCGAGGTGCCAGGGACTGGCGGAGGTTTCCACTCGTGCACCGATACCGTCTGCCGCCGCCTCCAGCGCCGGCGCTGCCTGTGTGCCGAGCCGTGATTCGCGTCGCTGGTGGCGGGCGAACGCCTCGTCGATGACGCTGTCGTCTGCATGGGGCGGGCTGAGATGCCATTGGCCCGAGATGCTGAGCAGGAAGATTCCGATTCCGGAGAAGCGCTGCAGAGTGTCGACGATGGCCGCCATGTCATCACGAGTGAGCACGTCGAGCAGAGCGCTGCCGGTGATGAGGAGATCGCACGGATGCGGCGACACAGTGGGTGCCTTCACAAACACCTCAGCCAGCGCCTCGGCTGCGATGTCCGGCAGAGAGGAGATCGGGGCCGCCACTGTGTGCACAGGAGTGCCGAATCTGTCAGCAGCGATCTCGAGTGCGGATTCATCGGCATCGACGAGCACCCACTGCACCCGACGTCCGTGCAGTCGCTGGGTGAGATGGGCATCGAACCACCGCATGGAGTTGCCGGTCCCGGCCCCGATGTCGATGGCTACGAGCGGTCGTTCTGGGCCGGCTGTCAGCGAGCGGTTCGACAGCGCACTGGCCGCCTCGTCGAGGAGCGGGAACGCATACTCTCTGGCGGCATCGTCAACGGGCACCCTCAGGTCCAGCCACCCCGGCTCTGCTGCAGTCATGAGACTCCTTCCACACTATCCAGGACGGCAAGCACGGTGCGCGCCGTTTCAGCCCACTCGTGCATCGCAGACTCACGGGCGGCAAGAGCCTTCGCCGCGAGTTCGGCTCGGTGAGCTTCGTCGCCCAACCACCGTTCCAGCGAGTCTGCCCACGTTGAGACGTCGAGAGCCAGGCCACGACCGGCGCCAAGTGCTTCCTGTGCCCCGGTGCCCGCAGTGACGAAAGAGGGAATGGCCGCGGCCGCGGCTTCTCGCACGACCATTCCGAAGCTCTCTGCCTTCGAAGGCAGGAGAAGCAGGTCCGCGTGGCGGTAGAGGTCGTCGACAGCGTCTTTGTCGAGCTCACCCACACGCTCGACGGATGCCAGGCCCTCCAGCGCGTCATCAACGTCCTGCGCGTAAGCGGTGTCGGTGATGGGGCCGGCCAAGGTGCAGCGCCAGCCGGTGACACCCCGCCGTCGCAGCTCCTGGAGCACGCAGCTGAGAAACAGCTGGTTCTTGTTGTCCTCCATCGCACCGAGGCAGATGAAGTGAGCCGCACGCTGGCCACAGGAGTCACCGCTGCCTGCTGCTCCGACTGCGGACTGAGACGGCAACGGAGATGGAGACGGGTCGGGCTGGGTCACGGGACGTCTGTGCGTTCCGGGCTGGGCCACCTCGGCGGTGATGCCATATCTCCGGGTCACCTCGGCGGCGGCGAAGGCACTCGGAGTCACCACTGCTGATGCTGCTCGCAGGTGCTGGGCTTCACGGTGCTCGGACGCGGGTGTCTGTGCAAGCGAATGCTGGAGCATCACGATCGGGCCCGGCAGTGACGTGGACAGACTGCACCCGATGAGCCCGTCGATGAGAACCGGGCGGCTCTGCGCATTCGGCTCACCGTGTGAACCCGATTGGCACTCGGCAACCAGCTGGCGCAGCCTGCACACGTCGTCGTCCGACGGCTCGGGCCAGGCACCGGGAGCGACGATGCGTTCGAGTCTGCCTCCTGATGCGGCACAGAGCTCGGCGTTGAAGCGCAGTCCCCCGCTGATGCGCCCGAGCTCGGGTTCGATGAGGGTGAAGTTCACGGCCGATTCACAACAGTGTAGGACACCGCGGCTCGAGGGTTCTCGCGAAGGTGGACCGAGATCCCGATGTCGGGACGATCAGCGAGGGAGACGGACAGGCTGGTGCCGATGTGCTCGGCGATCGCTTCGCTCGTCGAGAAGCGTCCGGCGAAATCGGGATGCTCATCGAGGTTGGCATACTGCAGCGGTGCCAGGGCATCGTCGAGCATCTGCAGAGCCTGCCCGATGTCGAGGACGACCGAATGCTCGTCGAGCTGGTCCGAAGTGAACGTGGCTTCGACGGCGAGTGTGGCACCGTGGAGAGCCTGAGCAGGCCCGAAGAATTCGTCTGGCAGGCTGTGGGCGATCATGACGTGATCGTTGACGCTGAGGCTGAACATTCAGGTTCCTTCTTCGTAGTCGAACACGTGGCACAGAGTCTCTGCGGCTGTCGTGGTGTCGCTGCTGAGTTCGTCCATCAGCTGCGGCAGGTCCTGCCACCGGGACGTCCCGGTGATGAGGGCGTCGAACCGGTCATCGTGGAGTGCGGAGAGTGCGGCGCGCAGTCGTTGGCTTCGAGTCCTCCGCGCGCGGTGCCCGGCGGGGACCTGGCCCACTTGGCTGGCGACGATCGACAGGCGCCTGGCGTGGAAGTCGGCACCGAGGGCCACGGTGGGGCTCGTCTCGCCGTACCACGAGGCTTCGACGACGGTCCCGTCATCGCCGGTGATCTCGAGGGCCCGCGCCAACCCGCTTTCGTTCCCCGAGGTGTGGATGACGATGTCACAGTCGTCGCCTGCATCCTCAGGGGCGAGTGCGGTCAGGCCCAAACCGGTGAGTAGGGCACGCCGTTCGGGGTTCGTGTCGATGATTTCGAGGCGCTCGAGGCGAAGGTGCGACGCCAGCAGCGCGGTGGCGGTTCCGATCATGCCCGCACCGATGATCGCCACCCTGTCACCGTAGCGCGGCGGGGACTGCCAAAGAATGTTGAGCCCGGTTTCCGCGGCGCCGGCCAGCAGGGCCCGATGGTCAGAGATTGCCTCAGGGATCGGTTCGACGTCGTCGGGGGTGACCAGATGGTGACTGTGGTGGGGCAGCAGTCCGAAGACACGGGTCCCGAGCCACTCGGCCGGTCCTTCATCGACAACACCGACAGCGAGATATCCGTAGGAGACAGGAAAGGGAAAGTCACCCAATTGGTGCGGTGCGCGCATGAGTTCGGCGATCCGCGTCGGCACTCGACCGGTGTGAACGAGGGCTTCGGTGCCCTTCGATACCGCCGAGGCGGTCGTGCGGACCCGCATCATTCGTTCTGCGCCGGCTCCTGCGTGAGGGGTCGTCACCTGCCTCCAACATCCCTGTCGGTGGGCCTCGGTCCAGTACTGCCAAGCCATACGTGCATTCTAACAGCGCAGGTGAGTTCGGGTAGCGGGCAGCATTCGACTGCTGCGTCGGCCGCTCATACCCCACCTGGTTGAGGGCAAGCCCCGCCGCATCAGCGACGGGGCTTGCCCACGATCGTCATTCTTGCGACGAAGCTCAGGCATGCACGCGCTTGGGCCGGTCGAAGGCGAGTGCAGCCAGGGCAAGTGCACCGACGAGCAGTCCAAAGTCGCGCAGGGCGATGTCGAAGTACGTTCCCATCGAGACGAGGTCGATGATGATGCCGGCCAGCCAGGCGACGACGAGCAGCGATCCGAACTTCGGTGCGATGGCCACGGCGAGTCCGGCGATGATCTCGATGATGCCGATGGCAAACATTGCCTGATGAGCCGTACCGGGCAGGATTCCGTCGATCCACGGTGCAAGGTAGTGATCCCAGTTGGTCAGCAGTCCGAAGAACTTGTCGAGGCCGAAGAGGATCGGGGCCACGGTGAAGACCGTGCGCAGCAGGAAGAAGGCTCGATCCGAGCCGAGGTGTGATCTCAGAGCAGTCGAGCCGGTGCCCATCGGGGCAGGTGTGGCTGCGGGGGTGGCGAGATTGTGTGACATGATCGCGTCCTTTCAGGGTCGAGATCGCCTGATGGCATTCTTTGCCCTGTTCGTGTCGCATCCTCAAGAGGTTCTTACCCCGATCCCAAATGAGAATTGTCTTCCCACTCCCGGTAAGACCGACCGCACCGGCTGACACTCACGGAGTATGACCGTTTCAGCACAGCGTCGGATGACTTCTCTCAGCAGGACCCGCCTGAGCATGTCTCCGCTGAGCAATGCTCCTCGAAGCTCTGCCCTTCTCAACCCGACATGGTGGTGGCACAATGACGATCGTGAGTGATCTCCCCGTCTCCGGCGGTGACGAAATGCGCGAGGACAACTGGCACCACCACCTCGGCGCCGGTGGTTCTGTCGGACTCGACGCGCAGCGACAACTGCACGAACTGCTGCTCAAGGCCACGCGCTTACAGGTGTGGCGCCTGCGCCACCAACTGCCGGGGGCGGGGACGACCGACCTCGACGATCTGGCTCAGCAGGCCGCCGATGATGCGCACCTGGCGGTGCTGCGCAAGATCGACACGTTCGAAGGGCGCAGCAGGTTCAGCACCTGGGTGTACAAGTTCGGAATCCTGCACGCCGGCGTCGCAATCCGGCGGCAGGCGTGGCGACACCATGAGGTCGCACTGTCAGAGACCCTGCCGCTCATCGATCCGGAACACTCCCCGGCCAGCATCGCCGAAGGCGGTGACCTGCGACAGGCAGTTCAGGAGGCGATCGCCTCGGCACTGATGTCACATCAGCGGCAGGTCGTCATCGCACTGCTCATCGATGACGTTCCCATCGACGTTCTGGCCGAGCGGATGGACACCACCCGAAACGCGCTGTACAAGAATGTCCATGATGCGAGGAAGCGACTGTGCGAGGCACTCATCGCCTCCGGCCACCTCGACGCACGATCCGGAAGGACACCATCATGACCGACCCCACCAATCAGCCGCTGTCGCCGGACGTGGTCGACAAGCTGCTCAAGGACACGGACCCGTATCTGTCCTGCGACGACTGCTTCGCCCGCATCGACGAGTACGTCGAGCACAGACTCGCCGATCCGACGTATCAGGACGAACTCATGGACGTGCACCTGTCCGGATGCGAGGTGTGCGCCGAGGAGGCCCGAACCCTGACTGCGCTGCTGTCCTGACCGCTCTGCTGTCTTGATCGGGATGAGCGCGAGGACCAGCCACAGGAGGGCCGCGCCCACACCGGTCGGAGGACTACCGCATCAGAGGAACGGACGCATGGGCCGCAGCACCCATTCCGCGGCCTGGGTCAGCTGATGGCGGTCCAGCCAATCCGGTCCGAGCTCCTGGCTGTGCTCGGCGTCAGCGAGGAACGTCTTCTCCATCTCCGCAGCGAAATCGCTGTCGATGACCTCGACGTTGGTCTCGTAGTTGAAGGTCAGGGAGAGACGGTCGATGTTCGCGGTGCCCACTGTCGACCACTTCCCGTCAACCGTGGCGATCTTCGCGTGGATCATCGATGCCGTGTACAGAAGAACTGTGACCTTCGAGCGCACCATCTGCTCGAAGAACCCCCGAGACAGATAGTCGCCGAGGATGTGGTTGGATTCCTGCGGCACCATGACTCTGACATCGACGCCGCGTTCGGCTGCCTCCATCAGAGATTTGAGAAGCTGCTGGTCAGGAATGAAGTACGGAGTAGTGAGCCAGATGCGATCCTGTGCGCGTTCGAAGGCGTTGAGATACATGGACCGGATCGGATAGATCAGCTGGATCGGCTGATTGGCTGAGACCCGGATCTTCGACTCCCACGCTGAGGGTGCGACCCACGCGATCTGCTCATCGGCGTCGTGGTATTCGTTCCACACCTGGCAGATGGAATGGCGCAGTCCCCAGGTGCCGGGTCCAGTCACTTTGAGGTGGGTGTCTCGCCAGTGCCGGGCGTAGAGCGAGCCGATGTTGAAACCGCCCACATAGGCCACATCGTTGTCGATGACGAGGATCTTCGAATGATTGAGCCCGGAATAGCGCAGTGGGCCCTTCCAGAACTTCCTCGCCACGGTCGACAGGCGCAGAACCTTGATGCGATCATCCAGCTGGGCGTAGAACGAGCGCGGGATGGTCAGGTTGGCGAACCCGTCGTAGATGAGGTGGATGTCGACGCCGCGCTGCGCTGCGGCATTGAAGGCGTCGACGAACCTCTGACCCATCTCGTCGTTCTTCCAGATGAAGGTCTCCATCTGAATCGACTCCGTTGCGGAGCCGATCACCTCGAGCATGTCCTCATACAGGGTCTCACCGTCGGTGAAGATGCTCAGCTGGGAGCCTTCGACGCTCGAGTGGAAGATGCCCGGTCGCGGAGCCTCCCTCTGCTCGCGGTCGCGCTTCTGCAGCAGATCGATGACCATCGATGCTCCGATAGTGGCCGGAATCAGCGCGGCGGCCCCGGCAGCGACCAGGGGCGCGATATTGCGGAGTCTCTCAAAGCCGTGCTTCTTCTTCAGCGGATTGAATCCCATAGCGAATCACTTTAGCGTCTGGAACCGATCTGGCCACGACGATTTCACCGATCACGGGTGATATGGAGGAAGTATTGCCGAATCGATCAACTTCCGCTCGGAATCAGGGACAACCCTCGCCTAACGCAGGTCGAAGTCGACCCCGCGCTCCTCGGGAGGGCGGGGTCCAAGTATTCGTCGATCCGCCTCGGCGATGGGGACATCGTTGATGCTGGCCTCCCTGCGCGCCATGAGACCGATGTCGGTGAATTCCCACAGTTCGTTGCCGTAGCTGCGCCACCACTGCTCGTCGGCATCATGCCATTCGTACTGGAAGCGCACAGCGATGCGGTCATCGGTGAACGACCACAGGCTCTTGCGCAGGACGTAGTCGCATTCGCGCTCCCACTTGCGGGTCAGGAATGCCACGATCTCCTCCCGGCCGGTCACGAACTCATCGCGGTTGCGCCACACCGAATCGGGTGTGTACGCCAGCGCGACCTTCTGCGGGTCGCGGGTGTTCCACGCATCCTCCGCCCCCTGCACTTTCTGCGCGGCGGTCTCGGCGGTGAACGGCGGGAAGGGCGGGCGGGCCTCTGCCGGCGCCTCTGATGCTGACTCTGCTGCTGGCTCAGACTCTGACATTTTGATCCCTCTCAGTCCTGGCGAAGTGGTGTTCTTCAATCACTGTAGCCCTGAGCGTCGTCATCGGCAGTGGACTCGTCTGGCCCGAAACTTCCGGCCGCAGAAGCACTGCGGCGCCCCAACCCTTATTTGGGTTGAGGCGCCGCAGTGGTGCTTCAGCAGGTCAGGTGAAGATGCTCACTCCGCCTGGGCCGACGAGACAGCCGACGACGATGAGGACGACGCCCCACAGGATCTGCTTGCGGAAGATCGCGAAGATGCCCGAAATGACGAGCAGCGCGGCAATGATCCAAAGGATAGTAGCCATTGTCTTGTCCCTTCTGTTTCACACTTGGTGTTGCACCAACAGGACTGTTTGCCTGTCGGGGTCTGAGGAACTCTCAGTGCCGCGGAGTGTCCGGGTCTTCGAAGTTCCTGCCCTCTGCGGCACGTGGATCGTAACTTTGGTCGGTGAACCGAGGATCATTCTCAGCGGCTCGTGGGTCATCCGCGACTGGACGGTTGCCGCCCATACGGTAGTCGTCCTCGACCGGACGGTTGTTGTCCGCCACCGGTCGGTTATCGTCGACGACAGGGCGATCACTGTGTTCGACAGGCTCACGGCCTGCCCCGTTGTCCGCAACACGCGGATCATGATCGACAGGCGCCTGACGCTGGTCGGCGACCCGAGGATCGTTGGCGACGGGCTGCTGGTCGGCGACAGGTCCTCGGTCATCGACGCGAGGATCGTGAGCCGGACGACGATCGTCAGCGGGACGACGATCGTCAGCAACGCGAGGATCGTCAGCAATGCGAGAGTCATCGGCAGCGTGACGTTCGTCTGCTACCGGACGTGCGTCGGCGACAGGACGCTCGTCGGCAACCTGACGCTCGTCAGCAACCCGACGCTCGTCGGCAACTCGACGGTCATCGGCTACCCGACGATCATCGGCAACCCGAGGGTCGTGATCACGATGGTGTTTGTCCGCTGCATGACCGTCTCCGGCAACCGCTCCGGGAGCCGGCTTCCGATTGCCATGCGCGTCCACGTCAGGATCGAGCTCATCGGCGTGCTTGAGCTTGCGTTCGTGCTCAAGACGCGTCTCCTTGGCCCGACGATCGCGTTCAGCGGCGTCGGCGTCCAGCTTCTCGGCCTCGGCGGCCTTGCGCTTGGCTTCTGCAGCCTGAACTTCAGCGTCGGCGTCGGCCTTCTTCGCTTCGGCCTTGCGGTGTTCGGCGTCCGCTTCCCGAGCATGGACTTCATGCTGGTTTGCGGCGGTTTCCTGCCGGATCCGGGCGGCCTCCTTGCGCTGGTGTTCGCGCTTCTTAGCCGCGGCCTTTCGGCTGACCGCGATGATGATGCCGACGACAATCAGAACTACGACGATCGCTACGACTATCCAGATGATGGTAGTTGTACTCATGCGCTCTCTCCTTGCTGTCTATTCGGTTCTCATTGATCATGTGGACCCGATCAACAGGTTAATTTCATAGTTGCACGGCATGTCACCTCTGACAAGCGCATGAACAGTAACAACTTCGGTGTGTCGAGTGCACTTTGGCACCAACGGACCCTTTTATTGCACCTTTCGTCCTTCTAGTATCTGCGGCATGCCAGAGATTCGGTCTGAAGCGTCCGCGACACCCGGGTCGACCGCCAGAGCAGCGATCTGCTGGATTCTCGCCAGCATGGTCTATCTCCTCGCCGAGGCCCTTGCCGCATCTGCGTTCCCTCACTACTCATATGCGATGAATGACATCAGCGGTCTCGGCGTGCCCGATGTCGAGATGCTGGGTGATCGGGCCATTGATTCGACCCTGCATGTGGTCATGAACATCGCCTTCCTCGTCCACGGTCTCCTGTTCGCGTCGGCGGCCATATATATGACACGCAGACCAAGGGTGCCCTTGCCAGTGCCGATCATCACCCGCGCGATCACCCAGGCCCTGGGAATGGCGCTCATTGCCGTGGTCAACGGCGGAGCGCAGAACAACAGCCTCGGCTGGGTCCACCTCCTCGGCGCGTTTCTCGCCTTCTTCGGCGGGCACCTGACGGCAATTCGCATCGGCATCTTCCTCCTGAGGCGCCGCCGCAACCGCCTCATGCGCCGCAGTAGCCTGACCGGTGTCCTCAGCGTCGTCATCGGAATGTATTCGATCGTGGTGTGGGAACTGCTCTTCGGCGCAGTCCTGCTCAGCCGGCTGCCAATTGCCCCTGTCGAAGACTGCCACCACAGTCCTAGACTGACTGCAGACCCCCACGGATCGAGCCCCTTCCGGAAAGGCGGCCACATGCCAACCACGAATTCTGAGACTACGACCATCCGCGAGCTTGCGGAGTCGCATGGTCTCGACATCGATCCCAAGACCATCATCGTCAATGAGCTGGGACTCGACTTCCAAGTCGCCATCGCCAAGGCGGTCGACGGTCAGTCCTGGGTGTTGCGGATTCCCCGCCGCCCGGACGTCACCGACCGTGCCACCGTTGAAGGACGATTCCTCCGAAATATTGCACCCCACCTGAGCGTCGCCGTCCCCGATTGGCAGATCCACACCGAATACCTCATCGCCTATCCTCTACTTCCGGGTGAGCCTGGACTGACGATCGATGAGCAGGGACAGCCACAGTGGCACTTCGATGTCGAAGCCGCGGAGTATGCCGAGTCTCTTGGTGATTTCCTCGCGGAACTGCACAGCGTTGATCCGTCGATCGTTCGCTCCTCGGGGATCGCCGAGTATTCCCCCGCCGAGGTGAAAGCGCACAAACGCGATGACATCGCTCGCGTCGTGGCCGAGTTTGATGTGGAGCAGAGTCTGCGTGAACGGTGGAATGCGTGGCTCGACGATGACAGCTATTGGCCCAAGTTCACGACGGTCACCCACGGAGAGGTGTATCCGGCACACCAGCTTATGGACGGACCTAAGAACCTCAGCATCCTCGACTGGACGACGGCGGCCGTCGGCGACCCGGCCAGGGATTTCATGTTCCACCATGCCAGCGTCTCGGCCGAAGCATTTGACGCGACTATCCGGCGCTATGTGGAGAACGGCGGCCAGGTATGGCCGAAGTTCGCCGCGCACTGCGGCGAACTGTTCTCAACCTCTCCGGTCGAGCTGGGGCTCTACGCACTGCAGACCGGTGATGCCGACCATATTGAGGCAGCGAAGGCTCAGCTCAATCCCAGCAAATAATGGAAGCGCAGGTCAGATATGAGTGCGAACAATCTCGTCCCCGATAACGCGGAGACCGTGACCACCGATGTCATCGTCCTCGGTGGTGGACCGGTCGGTGAGAACGCAGCCCAATACGCAACCGAGGACTCCGGCCTCGAAGCGGTCATCGTCGAAGAGGAGCTACTGGGAGGTGAGTGCTCATATTACGCCTGCATCCCGTCCAAGACGATGCTGCGACCCATCGAACTCGCCCACGCGACTCAGCATCTGGACGGGCTGACCGGCGCCACGGTCGACCGGCGAGCGCTTTTGAACAGACGTGACGAATGGGTCTCACACTACGACGACACCGGTCAGGTCGAATGGGCACAGGCTGCCGGGCTGCGAGTCGAACGCGGTCACGCACAGCTCATCGGAGAACGACAGGTCCTCGTCAACGGCCCCAAGCCCGTGCTCGTGCAGGCACGACAAGCGGTGATCATCGCCACCGGGTCCCAGCCGTCCGTGCCGTCGACGTTTGCCGATGTCTCGCCCTGGTCATCCCGCGATGCAACTGGTGTTCAGGAGATCCCGGAGTCGTTGATCATCGTCGGTGGCGGTGTCGTCGCGGTGGAGGCTGCGACGTGGATGGCCGCACTGGGTACACGGGTGCGAATGCTCGTGCGCGGCGGTGGCCTTCTGGCCGGACACGAACCGTTCGCCGGCCACCACGTCACCGAGGCGCTTGACAGAGCAGGGGTCAGAATCGATCTGAGAACCGAGGTCACCGACTGCAGCCGACAAAGTGGCGAAGACACGGGCCTCGGCCGTATCCATGGCGGAGAAGTCACGATCCAGACCAACGGCCCGGACGGGGAATCCGCCTTCGAAGCCGACGAGATCCTGGTCGCGACGGGGCGAAAGCCACGCCTCGACGATCTGGGGCTGGAGAGTCTCGGACTGACCAGCAATGACATCACAGCGGGCACGATGCCGGAGTGGCTCTATGCGATCGGAGATGCCAGCGGCGAGGCGCCCGTGACTCATTGGGGCAAGTATCGTGCACGAGTCGTCGGCGCACAGATCCGGTCCCGGGCACTCGGGGAAGACGCCGAGGAGATCCCAGGGAACGTGCCGGTCCCCCAGGTCGTCTACAGCGATCCGCAGGTCGCCTCGGTGGGAATGACCGAGGCAGAAGCCCGCAAGGGCGGCCACCAGGTCGAGATCTCCCACCTGCCGTTTGCCAGCAGCGCCGGAACCTCGCTGCTGCGCGATGACGCCGAGGGAACGGCACAGATCGTGGTCGATGCCCGCACCGGATTGCTCCTCGGTGCCACGTTCGTCGGCCCGGAGGCGGCCGAACTGATCCACCCGGCCACGGTGGCAATCGTCGGCGATCTGCCCGTGCATGTCCTGCGGCAAGCGGTGCCGAGTTTCCCGGCGGCCTCGGAACTGTGGCTGCCGCTGCTGGAGGGGTTGCCGAGGCGGTTGCGGATTCCCCTCCCCACTTGATCTGGATCCTCTCCGACTAGGCTGGAAGCATGCGAGACTACGTCAAAGAGCGCGCCGACGCCCCACGCGGATTCTTCGCGGCCGAGGCTGCCGGTCTCCGATGGCTGGCCGAACCAGATGTTGTTCCCGTCGTCAGTGCAATCGATCATGACAACGGCAGCCTGCGACTGGACTACATAGAAGAGTCGGCACCGAATGCGCACTTGGCGTTCGGATTCGGTCGCCAACTTGCACTACTGCATAACTCCGGTGCTTCCGCATTTGGTTGGGCACCTGCGGAACCAGCCTGGTTCGGTCCGCTGGGGTCTCCGTTCGAGGTAGAAGTCGCCTCGTGTTCTTCGTTCACCGAGTTCTGGGTGGAGACACGGTTGGAACCGATGGCCACGGCGCTTGCCGATCACCTGTCGCAGGACCATCGGGAGACGATCACCAGTGCGATCCGGGCCCTCGCCGACGGCGCATTTGAGGGCATTTCAGGCACAGGAGGTGAGAATCCTGCCCGAGTTCACGGGGATCTCTGGGCCGGAAACCTTATGTGGACGCCAGCTGGCTGCACGCTGATCGACCCCGCCGCGCATGGTGGGCATCGTCTCGAGGACCTCGCTATGTTGGCGCTGTTTGGGACGCCGTTCCTTGAGGAGATCTTCGCCGGCTATGAGGCGACAAACCCCATGCCGGTCGGTTGGAGAAACGATCTGCCGGTGCACAGTTTCTTCGCGTTGCTGGCACACGTAAGGCTGTTCGGCGCGGGGTTCCTCGGGCAGACGCTCTCGGCGGCGCGGTCGATCATAGATCGCGCTGCAGATTTGAAGGGCTGAGGCACCTGAGCTCAGCATCTGACGAATATTGCTGAAGCCCGTTGTGCAACCCGGTCAAACGCCCAGCAGCTCCACCCATCGAGATCCCAGCTTTTCTGGCTCTTCACTATAGATCTTGTGGACTAGTTGGTCTGAATCCACCGGATTCGAATAAGCACCTCGCGATGTAATGAGTGAGATTGCGGAACCCCAGTGCCGATCCCCGCAGATGCTCGAGCCGACCATTGATCGATGCGGTTGGACCGTTCGACGTTCCCGGACGTGTGAAGAACACCAACACGTCGGCTGCTCGTCGCTTCAACGTTCGACCCAACCGTTTCAATTCCGCCAGCCCTGTTGGCAGACCCTCTCGCATTAGCGACGCTCGCACCAACACATTGTCTTCAGTGCTTGG
Source organism: Brevibacterium antiquum CNRZ 918 (assembly GCF_900169145.1). Classification (GTDB taxonomy): domain Bacteria; phylum Actinomycetota; class Actinomycetes; order Actinomycetales; family Brevibacteriaceae; genus Brevibacterium; species Brevibacterium koreense. Next base: position 153,800 of record NZ_FXZD01000005.1, read on the forward strand.
TAGTTGCTACTTTGCCTACTTCACTGCGACATAAACCTTGTCAGCGAACATGTCGGGGTTGACTGCCAGAACACCGGCATCGGCATCCTCTGAAGGGATCTGGATGGCAATGGACCCGGATGTGGTTGCACCGTTGTACATGTTCTCCAAAGTATCGAGAGCGTTTGGCGCTACCACCATGTCGTCGAGACCGTCGAAGGTATTTCCTCCAGCGGACACGTATTCAAAGGTAGCCATCGGCATTTCACCATCGGGTGCGTCGCCTGTATATGTCATCTCGACATCAATCATCATGTACTGGTTGCCAGCATCCGGCGACTCGTTAAACTCGTTCTCTGCAAGGACTTGGTCAGTAGCATCCAGTGTGACGTTTGTAATCGTCATCTCCCAGGCGTCGCTGCTGATCTTAGTGCCGATGGAGTACGGATTCTCTCGGGTACCTTCTTCGGCTCCAGCTTCAGCCACAACCTCTTCGGCTGGCGGTTCCGCCGACACATCATCGCTGAAAGCATCGTCGAACGAAGAGGCAACGACAAAGAAGAACACAAGAATTGCCACAATAGTTCCAACGACAGACAAGATTAACGCCGCAATGGATAATCCCTTTCCACCCTTCAGGAAAAACGAAATGATCGCCAAAAGGAATGCAATTGGAAGAAGAATCCATCCCAAAATCAGTGCGCCCGGAATGCACCCGAAGATGAACCCTACGACGGCGAGTATGAACGCGACGATACCCATCACGTTTTTCTGACGCTTCCGTGTCGGGCGCGCGAAATTTCCACCGGCCCACTGCCCGTCCTCGCCGTATGCATTGGCATCGCTGTACTGCGGATGAGCATTGGCCTGCATGTCGGGCTCCTGGTACTGAGTACCCTGAGGCTGCCCCTGGATCGGGCTCTGTATCGGACGGCTGTTGGGGTCAAAGTTCTGGCTCATGCTACCTCGGTACTAGGAAGTTCAAATTTCTACCAGAATACCCTCCAGGAAACACTGACATTCCCCCAAGGAACCTCAACTACTCCAATGGTTACATAACCGTTACTACCACTAGAACCCCTCCGAAACATTGGGCCACGTTCGAAGTTCTTAATATTTCCTTAATATGTGTTGTAAGTCACAGAAATGAATAGAGTTCAGACAAATCTCCCGCGAAGAAGCCCGACACCGCTGGAGCTTCCCGAGTGCTCAACTCAGCTTCAAGTTCTCGAAATGAAATCTTCTGCACGACCCCCGGCCTTCCCTGGACGGAAAACTTAGGGGCACCCCCCAGAGGCAGAGCCACTGCGAAGTCACCTCTGTGCGCCCGGAATCCCACCTTTTTGGCAGCCGCGTTCGGTCAGTTGCAGTGAGGCCACCGAAGAATAGGATCCTCGCCGAGGCGTCGACGATGAGAAGAGAAACAGTTCTACATTTTGTACAACAGTTGCTATAATCGTAGTGACGAGGTCGATTGTCACCACCACGGCTTTCGTCTTCGTCGCAAATAGGGAAACTCCGATGAGAGGTTTGCAATGAATGGCGACGCTGGCACGACTCAAATCACCACTCCCTTCGATTCCGCGGAGCGAGATCTCGAGATCTTGGTCGGATTCGACGGCTCCGACCACGCACTTTCAGCACTCCACTTCGCAGCCGTCGAGGCGATGAACCGCAATGTCGGGCTCACAGTTGTCACCGCGTTCACTGTGCCGGTGATGATCTATCCCAATATGGCCTCGCTGCCGGCCAAACCCGAAGACGAGTTCAGGCAGGAAATCGCCGAGAAGACACTGGATGCGGCGCGCGAATACCTGAAGGAATATCCCGGAAAGGTGAGCTTCGCAACCGTGCAGGGAGATGCCACCGGTGCCCTCGTCGATCTGTCGACCCGGGCCAAACTCGTCGTCGTAGGAGCCCGCGGCCGGGGTGGATTTCTTGGCCGCATCCTGGGGTCCGTGGCCTCGGCGTTGCCCGCGCATGCCCACTGCCCCACCATAGTGGTGCCCAGCGACTACGAACCGGGGCAGGCAGAGGGAGTCAAACGCTTCACATCACCACAGAGCGATTCCCCAGTGCTCGCGGCAATTGATGGATCTGACAAGAGTCACTTGGTTCTGCTGGCAGCCGCGCAACAGGCGGAACACCGCGGCGCACCGCTGAAGGTCTTCGCTGCCATGCCCCTCCTGGGTGAATGGATGTATTGGTATCCCGAGATCCACGCCGACGAAGGCTCGATCGAAAAGCGCCGAGCTCATCTGCAGCAGTCGATCGATGAGGGACTCGCCTGGCTGCGCGATGACCACCACTCGCTGGACATCACGCTCGAAGTCACTGTCGGCGATCCCATTGCACTCATCGAGGACAAGACTCGCGCCTCGGCTCTCACTGTCGTAGGCACTCGCGGCCGCGGCGCAGTCAGGAGCGCACTGCTGGGTTCGATATCGCGGGGAGTGCTCAACCACGCAGAAGGGCCGGTCATGGTTGTCCCAACCGCTGCGGAAGACGACAGTCGCGAGCAGTAGTCAAACGCCCACTACTACTGTGAAGGCGGTCGAGAGGGAAACCAGGGAAACCTCAGCTCGGTCAGTCAGAGACCGGCATCGACGAGCTTGCGACCGAAGCTCAGGAGGTGGTCGATGAGCACGGGGCCGAGCTGGTCCTGTGCGTCGAGGACGACGCGGACAGTTGCCCCCTCCTTGTCCGTCGGGCCCATTCTCTGGCCCCGCAGATCACAGATCGTCTGTCCGCGCCCGGGACCGTCAGAGGTATCGACGGTGACCGGGACTCGCGGCGCATTCCCTGGTGCGATGGCTCCGATGGCGATCGCCACAGCCAGAGGATCGTGCAGTGCAGAGCATCGCCGGCCGAACTCGCCCACGTAGTAGTCGAAGTAGGGGTCGAGGATCTGTCCGAGGCTGCGGACGAACATCGCCTCCGCGGCAAGCAGCTTCTGCCGATCGGAGTCTTCGAAGACATTGGTCATTGTGGCATCGAGCGGTACGATCGTCACCGACCAAGGTGCTGAGACCACAGCCAACGCGGCCTCAGCGTCGTTGGCGATACTCCCCCCCGCCGCGGGTGGGGTGGTGCCGGGGGCGAGGCCCCCCCCCCCCCCCCCCCCCCCCCCCCCATGAGAGTCACCGAGGAGATCCGGCCGGCTACCGACGGATCTCGCTGCAGAGCAGTGCCCAGGTTGGTCAACGGCCCCACCGCAATAACTTCGAGGCTTCCCGCGTACTCGTGTGAGAGGCGCAGGAGCATGTCGGCTGCATCTTCTTCCACCGGTGCCGCCTCGGCGGCGGGCAGAACTATGCCGCCGAGTCCGTTGGAACCGTGGATATGGGGAACTCCACCGCCGAAATCACCGTACAGAGGCTGATTCTCTCCAACCGCCACAGGGATATCATCACGGCCTGCTAGAGACAGCAGGCGCAGTGTGTTCTCCACTCCCTGAGCCGCGCTGACGTTGCCGTGCACGCCCCCGATGCCAACGAGGTCGACCTCAGCAGAAGCAAGCAGCAGGCCGAGGGCCATGGCATCGTCGACCCCGGTATCGCAGTCTAAGTAAATGGGTGTGGTCACAGCATGTCCTTTGGGTGTCGTCGAATACCGAATATCGAGAGGCGCAGATTGCAGGTCCCAATTGCTCGGCCCGCGCTCGGAGTGAAGACCTGAGAGCACAAGAGGTGGGACACGGCCGCTCGCTTTCAAGTATGATGTTATACCTCTTGAGTATGATATGTATATTGCGCAGTATTCTTGTTTGAATAGGCACATGCTGGCAACCAGCTCCGATCGGTCGGAAACCGACCGATCGCTTCACCTCTCGCAGCAGCCCGCCCGACCGAAGGAATGACGATGACCGACGCCGAGTCACTGCTGTCGACACCGCTGAGCACAACAGCAGGCCAGCCGATGCGAGTCGCTGTCTACTCACGCATCGCCCAGGGTATCCGGTCGGGAGCCTTCCCCGTCGGTTCCGCTCTGCCTCGCGAGACGGAGATCGGGACTGCGCTGAGAGTCAGCCGCACAGTCATCCGCGAAGCACTGATGCTCCTGGAGGAGGACGGGCTGATCAGGACTCGCCGAGGGGTAGGGCGATTTGTCACCGCCTCGGCGCCCAGACTGGGCCTCGAGGGTCTGCGCCCCTTCGAAGTCGTACTGGCCGGTGAGCAGTCACCGCTCACGGTGGATGCCTCGCCAATGCTGCTCCAACCGAACACGGAGTTCGTCTCCGACCACCTCAACCTCGAAGCAGAGGCTAATGCCTGGTTCCGCGAGAGTGTGCTGCACCGTGCCGGCGAACCGGTGGCCATCGTCCAGGAGCACCTGCCGGCGGGGAGGTACCTCAGCGATTCCCATCCCCTCATCTCCGCGGCCCTGCCTCGTGCCGCAGAGGCACAGGCCACCCTGCTCGCCGGGATCCAAGAACTCTGCGGCCCGGTGCTCACAATGGCCAGCTGCCAGATCACACCGAGCATCATCGGCGCGTCTCGAGGCGAACAGCTCAACCTTCTCGAAACCGATCCAGTGCTCATCCTCACCCAGGTCGCCGAAGCCGATTCCGCTCGGGTCTACCTCGCAAAATGCATCATCTCCTCGATCGTGGGGCCTCTCACCGTGATCCAGAGCCCCACCGCATGACATCTGCCCTATCCTGACCGAAAACAGAGGACACCCGGTGACCACCACTCCCGATACACGCCCAGAACCGACTCCGACCTCCTCCGTCAGCCTCGCCGTCGTCGGCAGCATCAACATCGACGTCACCGCAACCTCTCAGCGGCTGCCGCAGGCCGGAGAGACCGTCAGCGGCGGCGCCCTCACCCGAAGCGCCGGCGGAAAAGGCGCCAATCAGGCAGCCGCTGCTGCCCGTTTGGGAGCACGAACACGAATGATCGGAGCGGTCGGCGACGACTCCGACGGCACGGCGATGCTTACCTCCCTGCAGCGGGCAGGCGTCGACGTCAGCGGTGTGGGAACCTCGGCGGAGGCCACCGGTACGGCTGTGATCATGGTCGACGCCGCCGGGGAGAATCAGATCTCTGTCTGCGACGGAGCCAATGCCACAGTCACCGTCGATGGTGTGGACTTCGGAGCGGACGAGATTGTGCTCGCTCAGCTGGAGATTCCGCTGGCCACCGTCATCGCAGCCGCACGACGCTGCCGCGGGTTCTTCGCCCTCAACGCCGCCCCGGCCGCTCGACTGCCCCAGGAACTCATCGAGCGTGCCGACCTCATCATCGTCAATGAGTCCGAGTTCGCACTCAACCCGGACCTGCGTGAAGCGCCCTTGGTAGCAGTGACCTACGGTGCGAAGGGAGCAGAGATTCTCCACCACGGTGAGCAGAGCGCCTTCGTCCCCGGGCTCAGCGCCGAGGTTGTGAGCACAGTGGGAGCCGGCGATGCCTTCTGTGCCGCGCTGACCATAGCACTGTGCTCTGGTACCTCCCACACAGAGGCCCTGCACACCGCGAATGCCGTCGGCGCTGCGGTCGTCGCCGATGCACAGGCCCAGCCGCAGTTGAAATCGATCACTGCATATTCCATAACCCGCCTGCCCCAAGTGATGTGGCCATAGCCGGGGCGTAGACTGAGAGCCACTTCACAGGTGATTGCGAAAGGTGAACATCATGCCGCTTGAAGACGGGATGCGCAAAGCCACCAAGAACCTCGACAAAGCGGCGGGAGCGGCTCCCACTTCGGATGTCGTACATGCCAATGACCCGGGCCAGCAGCACGGCGAGGATCACGACAAGGAAGAAGTAGTCAAGCAGAACGACGGCGAAGTCCCAGACGACGAGCCCGATGACGGCTGAGCGTTCCGCACAGATTCAGAACTGAATTCCTCGGGTCAATGCGCCATCGATCAAGAGGTTCGCACCAGTGGTTCGACTCGACAGTGGGCTGGATAGGAAGACGACGCTCGCAGCTGTCTCTTCTGGAGTGCCCATACGCCCAGTGGGATTCAGACCCATCGCTTGCGCGAACAGTTCAGGATTGGACGATTCGATTCCTGGCCAGACTCCTTCCTCGTGATACGTGTTGCCTGGCGACACGGTATTGACCCTGATTCTCTTGTCCGCGAGGCTCAGCGCAAGCCCTGCCATGTAGCCGATGATCGCGGTCTTCATCGTGCCATAGGGCCCGGAGGCGAAGTCAGCTTCTCGACCCGAGACACTCGAAATGGAGACCAGCGAGGCGACCTCGCTTTTCTCCAAATACGGAATCGCGAGTTTGGACAGATGCACTGTGCCCATCATGTCGACATTGAACGACTCGTACCAGTTCTCTTCTGTATCCGGAATCGCCAAGGCACTGACACTGTTGACGACCATGTCGATTCCGCCGAACTCAGCGGCGGTTGCCTCAACCCAAGCCGACAGAGACGTCGCATCGCTGACATCCAGAACCGTGCCCACAGCTTTTCCGTCTCGGGCCAGAGCCTCTTCTGCCTCGGCGACTTCCGTGCCATTTCTGGCGCAGAACGCAACGTGGGCACCCTCTGCGAGGAACCTTTCCACTATGGCACGCCCAATACCGCGTGTACCACCGGTGACCATCGCCGTCTTTCCGCTGATTCCTAAGTCCACAACTCGCCTTCTTTCTTCTTTGCTCTCATGAGCTAAACCAATGAACGTGCACGCCCTCGTAAGTCCGCGTGGAGCCCGTCGAACGCACTGCGCTCAGGCAGGAGGGACTTCGCGATCTTCGTCACGACGCTGTAGTTGGTGTCGACGACATTGGCGACCGGGACGAGGGAGATCTGGGTGAGCAGCTGATAGGCGTCCATGGTCTCCAACCCGTAGAGCTCGCGAAGCCAGCGGATCATTTCGACCTGGGAGATTCTCCACGAGTCCTCCATCGGTCTCGAGGAGCCGACGACCATCCAATGACCGTCGTTCTCCAGCCGCGGCCAGGCTGGGCCGCCTCCCTTGATGAGGTCGACGATGATCGTCGAGTTCATCGCTCCCTCGACAGCTGTGCCGCACGCTTCGCCCTCGCCCTGGCGGTAGTGTCCGTCGCCGATGGAGAACATGGCGCCGTCGACGTTGACTCCGAAATAGGCAGTCGTGCCGACCTTCATCTCCGGAGTATCCATATTTCCGCCGTAGCGTTCGGGAGTCAACGACGAATACACCTCTCCACCTGCCGGCGCTACGCCGACGGTGCCGAGCATGGGCTCGAGAGGCAGCGCCAGTTCGAAGTCGCCCCTGCACGTCTGAAATCCCACTGTCTGCGCGGCGGAATCGATCTCGTAGATCCAGACTCCTTCCGGCAGAGGCTCATGCAGGAGGTTGGTTCTGTCCGTTGCCGTCAGTCCGCCGAAGAACGGGATCATCGCAGAGGCTCCCCAGCCGCGGGCGGGAGTGAGATCGACGATGTGGATGGCCAGGGTGTCCCCTGGTTCAGCTCCTTCGACGTAGAACGGTCCCGTCTGCGGGTTCAGGAACCGGGGATCCAACTTCTCGCTGGGGATATCAGTGACAGATGTGATCGCATTGTTGAACGCATCCTCGGACCACAACCGCAGGGCAGTGCCAGGCTTGATCGTGGCGACAGGTTGAGAACCGCCAAAGGTGTAGACGAACTGGTCTCGCTCGGGAACAAAGTCGACAACAGCCATACTCGATGCTACGTGATACACGTCATAACGCCAATAGTGCCGATCGGCACGCTGTGTCGATATTTCAACTCCCATGATTCAGCCGTTTCCACGTCGACACCTCGAAGCGACTAAACTCACCCTTGATGGTTGTCGATTCGCGTATGGCGCCCGATGGTCCGACCGGCCTTCCCTCCGCTCGTGGCCGAATACAGGCTCAGAGTCAGGGATGGCTTAATCGGGCAACCTCAATTTGGGCACTGGCACTCGGATTCGTCGTGTTGGCAATCATCGCCGCGGGACCCGTGCGGGTCTGGGACTACCAACTCAATCGACGTTGGCTCTACCTCTTCGACCCTGATTTGGTGTGGTTCGCACAGAATGTTCTGGATCGCATTGCCGGGCAGGCGGTCTGTACGCCGGTGTTGGCGGTTGTCGCTATTGTGCTCGCGCACAGGAGGCAGTCCTGGCGCCCGATCGGATTTGCGCTGGCAACCGAGGCGGCCTTCTTCATCGGCATCGGAGGACTGAAGGTTCTGCTCGCCCGGCCAGCGATGACTCTGCACGATCCGAGATTCTTCCAAGGGGGTCTGCTCGAGCTCGGCGACCGTGGGATCAGTTTTCCCTCCGGACACTCCGCCGAGGCGGTCCTCATCTACGGCGCGGCCGTCTATCTCATCGCCAACTACAGTGGCGCATCCCGGCGGCTCGTACGAGTTCTGTGCTGGGTCGTCATCGCGATCAGCGTGAACTCCGTGGTCGTCTCATTCCTCCTCGGGTGGCACTGGGCCACCGATCTCATCGGCGGCCTCATCGCGGGCGGCTTGTTCCTGCGCATCCTGACCCAGTACGACACTCGTACGCGCTACCGGTGGAAACGTAGGGAGAGCTTCGCCGCAACATCACCGTGATCCTTCACAGTTCGGCATGATTCCCCTCCTGGTCTTGGGGATCACCCATCGGGACAGACCCACCGGGCAGACGACCGATGGGCATCAGCTCGGAGAGAAACCGATCTTTGCTGAGCCTTGGCGAAGAATCCGTCCGGCTCCGACTATCTGGGAAGCCCGATTTCACTGTGTCGGCCAGACCTTCCCCATCCCGTCAATTCAGATCGTGTCGTGACACGAGTTCAACCAATCGCCCTGGACGGTGCCATTCGCCTGAACAGTGCCACTCGACGTCGGATTGCCTGGCTTGAAAAGGAATGCGCCATGGATGTCATGCAGGGTGACGTTCCGTACCGGTTAGAGGAGAAATAGGAAGAGAGCAGCTGGGCAGGCGCTGTTTCTGCGGATTCCTTTTGTGTCAACAACCTTTGCGTCAGTTCCACGGATGTTCGGGCCCTGGGACAAGAATCTCTGGGGTGGCTCTCCATCGATGAGGCAAGACAAGCAACGCCCCAACTCGCTGCCGGTGCGATCTGGCGTTTATCCCGCGTACTCGCCGTCGGTGAACCTATGCGGCTGGAGCCCGTGATGACTGCCCCAGCGAAGGCGCCACTCAATATCGCCGCCCATTGTGAGGTCTCCGATGTTTGGCTGGCTCCTCGAGCCTCAGTGCAGACGCCCGCTGACAGAGTCATTCGCCCGGGAACAATGCTCGCCTCCGGAATGAACGGAACCTGGGTGTGATCAGCGCTGAGAATCCGGCGATCCGACGACGCCCGTGTCGCGGAGCGTGAGACAGACCGGATGACACCCCGTAGACCTTGGCCAACGTCAACAAAGCGCGCCACCACAGCAAGCCGATATCCCGGCCCTTTGCGGCGACGCGCTCGTCAGCTCAACTGTGAACTGATCAGCAGCGTCCCGGCGGGTCGCTGGCGGGGAATGATTCGTCTTCCCATTCGTCGACCATCTTGTCGTCGTGCTCGTAACGAATCTGATCCGCTTCTGACCGTTGAACGGAACTGCCGGTCGCCTCGGCGGGGGAGGTTGAGGACTCGTCCTGCCCGTTCTCTGGCTGATGATTCTCAGACATGGCTGCACCTCCTCTCGGATATCAGTGCTCGAACCTGTTATCACCATCATGCGCGCTCAATCACCTTTCCGATACGGCAACCCCATGATTTTCGGGAACCATTTCGGACACAATCGCTACGACTGCGGCCCCGACCGCGAACCAACTCAAACGGCTGACACCCACACGCCCCAAGGACGAAGCCCAGCACCAGCTCGTCCAGGTGCCGGGCTTCGTCTCTTAAGAACCGGCCGGAGTGAAGTCCGTGCTGCCAGCGAACTCGGGGCGCGGCTTCGGTGCGGCGAAGGGTTCGACGCATGTGTTGTCCACCGAGTTGTAGACGATGAAGATATTCGACCTCGAATACGGGGTGATATTGCCGTTCGAAGCGTGCATGCAGTTGGAGTCGAACATGACCGCACCACCGGCGGGCCCCTCGAGGACGTCGATGCCGTAGTCATCGGCGAAATTGCTCAGCGTCTGCGGATCAGGCGTGCCCGCGCCCTGCATGACCAGTGACTTCTTGTAGTTGTCTTCCGGGGTGCCGCCGACACAGCTGACGTAGCGCTGATGCGAACCGGGCATGATCATCAGCGGCCCGTTGAATGAGTAGTTGTCAGTCAGGGACAACGACAGACTCACCGCACGCGGTTCGGGCATGCCATCCTCGGCGTGCCAGGTTTCGAAGTCGGAGTGCCAGGAGAACTCCTTGCCCACAAACCCGGGCTTGTAGTTGATGCGACTCTGGTGGATGTAGACCTCGGACCCCAGCAGCTGCTCCGCACGGGCGATGACCCGGGGGTCGTTGGCGATCTTGCGAAAGATCTCATTGCTGCGGTGGATGTCGAAGATCGACCTGACCTCGTTGGACTTCGCCTCGACGATGGTGGCGTCATCGTCTTTGACCCTCGGGTCATTGGCCAGCCGGTGCAGCTCGGCCCGGAACGTCTCGAGCTCATCGGCGGTGATGAGCTCGTCGATGGTGAGATACCCCTTGTCGTCGTAATGCTGCAGCGACTTCGCATCGAACGGGCCCTGTTCGGCCGAATCGAAGGCGATCGGGCCCCTACGATCGAGGACTTCAGTCCTCTCGCCGGTACGAGTGGGGTAGAGATCCGTGGTTGTCGACGGTGAGAGTACTGTCATTGTGCTTCCCTCCTCGGATAGTGCGGAAGCCTCGTCGCTCCGGAACTGATTCTGAGGGGAACAACAAGTTCATTCCGCTTGTGCCGCCACCGTAACAAGGGGATGCCTTCGGTCAAAGCCCGTGCCGCGGCGTCACATCCTCGCTGGCCTCACAGGCACGTGTCATCCAAGTTGGTGAAGGTTGACGGGCCACTCTCCACAAGGTCGAACCAAGGCCCGGTCTGCGGCAGCTCGTGAACGAAGAAGTAGCGGGCGGCAGCGATCTTCCCGCGCAGCAGCGCCGAGTCACCACGCGAGTGCACGGCGGCCTCGGCAGCCATGCCCTGCTGCAGCCACAGCCAGGCGATGACCGTATGTCCCACCGCTTCGAGGTAGGTCCACGCATTCTCCAGCGCATGAACCGGCTCAGCCGACTTCCACACGGCAGCAGTGACGGTCTCGACGCGGTCGATGGCCTCTGCCAGAGCACCGGATTCGGCGTTCCACGAGGCCCCAGCGGCCGCCTCGGCGAGGGTGGACCGCATCTCCTCCACGAGGATCTTCAGCCCCTCTCCCCCGGCCATGATGACCTTGCGGCCCAGAAGATCCTTGGCCTGGATGCCGTGTGTGCCTTCGTGGATCGGGTTGAGTCGGTTGTCACGGTAGAGCTGCTCGACGGCGTGGTCGCGGGTGTAGCCAGCCCCGCCGAGGACCTGAATCGCGTGGTCATTGGCCTTGAGACCCCACACGCTTGGCCAGGTCTTCACAATCGGGGTCAGCACGTCGAGGAGGAGCGCCGCGCGTGCACGGCCGGCCTCGGTGTCTGCGGTTTCGGATTCGTCGAGGAGCGTGGCCGCGTAGAGGATGAGACCGAGCCCTCCCTCGACGTAGCTCTTCGAAGACAGGAGCATGCGGCGGACATCGGCGTGTTCGATGATCGGCACCTGCGGGGAATCCTTGCCGCGGCCGTCATCGGAGCGGCCCTGGCGGCGTTCACGGGCATAGCGCAGGGCGTCGAGGTAACCGTGGTAGCCGAGCGCCACGGCTCCGGCGCCGACCCCGATGCGCGCCGAGTTCATCATGTGGAACATGTAGGACAAGCCCTTGCCGCGCTCCCCCACGAGGTAGCCGATGGCTCCGCCTGAACCCTCGGGTGTGTGCGTGCCCTCGCCGAAGTTGAGCAGCGTATTCGTGGTTCCACGCCAGCCCATCTTGTGATTGAGTCCCGAGAGCACGACATCATTGCGCTCGCCAAGGCTGCCATCGTTGTTGACGAGGTGTTTGGGGACGATGAAGAGGCTCAGCCCCTTGGTTCCCGGCACGTCACCTTCAGCACGGGCGAGGACGAGGTGGACGATATTCTCGGACAGTTCGTGGTCGCCGCCGGAGATCCACATCTTCGTGCCGTGCACCCGGTAGGTGCCTTCATCTCCGCCAGGATCGGGAACGGCACGAGTGGTGACGTCGCCGAGTGAGGAGCCGATTTCTGGTTCGGACAGGCACATGGTCCCAAAGAATCGACCCTCGATTTCAGGGCGAACGAAGGTCTCGATCTGCTCTCTTGTCCCGTATTCCAGCAGCAGGCTCGCGTTGGCCATGGTCAGCATCGGGTAGCTCGAGGTCGCGATGTTTGCCGATTGGAACCAGGTGAAGCAGGCCGTGGCCACGGTCTGGGGCAGCTGAATGCCTCCGACCTCTTCGTCCATGGTCGCCGACAGCAGCCCGACGTCAGCGAATCGTTCAAGTGCGGTCTTGATCTCGGGGATAAGGGTGACGCTCTCACCGTCAAAGGTCGGTTCGTTGAGGTCTGACTTTCTGGCGTGCGGGGCGAAGTGCTCCTTGGCCAGCTCTTCACTGGCGGCCAGCACCGAGTCGAAGGTCTCGCGGGAGTGCCCGGCGAATCGTTCGCGCTCACAGAGCTTTTCAACTCGCAGCCAATCGTAGAGGAGGAACTCGATGTCTGCTGGCGAGAGCAGGGAGTCGGTGGAGGCCGGGGGGACAGCATTGTCCAGGTTCTGATCATTCACGAAACCCAGTCTAAACTAATTGATCGTTAAGTATAGAGTGTTTCGGTCGCCGCTCTCACAGGCCGCTCTCACAGACATCTCTCGCAGAAGGGGACGGCGCAGCCGGCATTCGCTCAATCCTTTAGGATTTCCTGGGCAGTTCTCCCTGCTCTCATCGCACCCCGATACTCCCGGAAGGTTCTCGCTCTATGCCATCCCCTGCAGGCCGCTCAGCTGCCAGCATCCCACCCAGGTCCCCGTCGAAGCTCGGCCGTGTCCTGCGCAACTATCGGTTCCCGCTGTTCATCCTCGCCGGCGTAGTCATCGGAGCGATCATCGGGTTGATCTTCGGGGAGAAGGCCACGGTCATCAAACCCTTCGGCACGCTGTTCATCAACATGATGTTCACCCTCGTCGTGCCCCTCGTCTTCTTCTCGATCTCCTCGGCGGTGGCGGGCACGTCCTCGGCCAAGAGGCTGGGCACGATCCTGGGCAGCATGCTCGGCATCTTCGCGGTCACCGGCGTCATCGCCTCGATCGTCATGATCGCCGCCCTGTGGATCTCCCAGGCCACCGAGGGCGTCCAAGTTGAGATGAGCGACCCCGAGAACGTCGAAGAGGTCGGATCCATCGGCGATCAGCTCGTACAGACCTTCGTCGTCGATGACTTCTCGAAGATTCTCTCTGCCGAGCACATGCTCGCCCTCATCGTCTTCGCCGTCATCGTCGGCATCGCCACGTCCAAGATCGGCGACCTGGGCAAACCGTTCGCCCAGTTCCTCCATTCGGGCTCCGAGGTATTCCTCAAGTTCACGTCGATCATCATGTACTACGCCCCGATCGGCCTGGGAGCCTACTTCGCGGCCCTCATCGGTGAACTCGGGGCCCAGCTCGTCGGCGACTACGTCCGCGTCTTCCTCGTCTACTACCCAGTGGCGATCGGCTACTTCTTCATCGCGTTCACTCTCTACTCATTCCTCGCCGGCGGCCGACGTGGGATCACCGCGTTCTGGTCGAACATCATCGAACCGACGGCGATCTCCCTGGGTACGTCCTCCTCGGTGGCGTCGATCCCGGCCAACCTTCGCGCGGGCAAACGCATCGGCGTGCCTCGCGACATCCGGGAGACGATTGTGCCGATCGGGGCGACGATCCACATGGAGGGCTCGAGCCTGTCCGCGATCCTCAAAATCGCCTTCCTCTTTGCAGTTTTCCAGCGCGACTTCTTCACTCCTGGCAACATCCTCATCGGCATCGCCGTGGCCTTGTTGGCCGGCATGGTCATGGCGGGCATCCCCTCCGGCGGGTTCATCGGCGAGCTGATGATCATCACCCTCTACGGGTTCCCGGCCGCGGCCCTGCCGATCATCCAGATCATCGGCACCGTCATCGACCCTCCCGCGACCACCGTCAACGCGGTCGGCGACCAGACGAGTTCCATGATGGTGGCCCGAATCCTCGACGGCAAGGGCTGGATGGACAGGGACGATGAATCGGAGAACACCCTCGCCGAGGTGTCTTCCACCGAAAATTCTTGATCACGATCGTATTTCAGCAGCTGAGTCGGAGGTGCCCCTGGCTGGTGCCCGAATCGGCCTTTTCACAAGGATTCATGTGACTATGTCAATTCTGCGATGGCACTGAAATAGCAGATCCGCAGAACTGTAACAGTCTCTGAGGATTTTCTCAGTCTGTGCGCTCGGGCTCTCACCTGCGGTGACGATAATCAACGTGATCGATGACAAATCCCTGGCGGTCACCAGCACTGTCAGACACCAACAGGAGGCAAAGACGCTATGAATCACACCATTTGCAATCGCGCCGCAGTCTTGGCGATCGCCGCATTCGCCGGGATTGCCGGCGCCGGGGTCGCCGGCGGATCCGCGCTGGCGACCCCGCATTCCGAGACAGCGACTGATTCCAGCGCTGAGGTGGCTCTTGCCCAGGAGCCGCAGAGCGCAGGGCATCCGAAGGTTTCGGCCGAATATGCCGATCGAATGGTGCGGTCATGGGGCGTCGGCGCCGATTCCAAGGTCAGAGACCGGGCCGTGCAGACGGTCATCGATGACCTTGCCGCCCACGGAGATGAGCACGTGTCTCGCTGGCATCGGGTCGCCGCAGATACGGGCGCGGACCCGAAGGTGGGCACGACTCACGTGGCCTATGTGAACTTGGATACCGACGAGACGATGACCCTTCGCGTCGACAATGCGCGATCCGACAACGGCGACGCCGAGGCTGTTCGCCAGGTCAGATTTCACGGCTGAAGGCGAGGCGACGTCTCGCGATCGCCTTGCACCCGATCGCATTGTGGCTCGCAGTAGACTCGGGAACCATGGTCAACCTGAACGAGCTGCCACGACGCCGCTACACCAACGGACCCACCCCGCTCCAGCACCTCGAACATCTGAGTTCACAGCTGGGTGGACCCCAGATCTGGATCAAACGTGATGACCTGTTGGGTCTGACTCAGGGTGGGAACAAAACTCGCAAGCTCGAGTTCCTCATCGCCGATGCGCTGGCACACGGGGCTGACACCCTCGTCACCGCGGGTGGGGTGCAGTCCAATCACTGCCGGCTCACGCTCTCGGCAGCCAGGCGCGAGGGGCTCGACTGCCACCTCGTGCTCGAAGAGGATCTCGGTTCCGATGACGCGCCGGTACCTGCGGACGCCGGTGGAAATCCGCCGAAGCTCACGGGCAATTTCCTGCTCTTCGACCTCCTCGGCGCGGACTCGACTGAGGTTCATCCCAATGGCAGTGACCTGGTTGCTCGCGCCAACGAGTTGGCCGCCGAGCTCATGACTCAGGGAAAGAAGCCCTATGTCATCCCGGTCGGTGGTTCCAACGTCACCGGCGCCCTGGGCTATGTCGACTGCGCACAGGAGCTGCTCACCCAATTCGCCGAGGTGGGCCTGGATGTATCGTCGATCCTGGCCCCGAGTGGGTCTGCTGGGATGCAGGCAGGACTCATCACCGGCCTCCATCGCGCTGGCAGTCAGATCCCCGTGGTCGGCATCAACGTCAGCCGCACGCAGGAGGACCAAGAACCGAAGATCGTCAACCTCGTCGATGAGGTGGCCTCGTTCCTCGAACTTCCACCAGTCCCCCGCGAACGCAGCCTCGGCCTGGGCGACTACTTCGGCACCGGGTATGCACTGCCCACGCCTGAGATGGTCGAAGCCGTGCGACTCTTTGCCAGCACCGAAGGAATCCTCCTCGACCCCGTGTACACCGGGAAGGCCGCGGCCGGCCTCATCGATCTGATCCGACAAGATCGCTTCGGGGACGACGATGACGTGGTCTTCATCCACTCAGGTGGAGTGCCCGGACTCTATGCTCGGGCCGGAGCATTCGCATAGTCTGGAACCAACGACGAATGTCATCTCAACTGACCTATCTGGAGGAAACACCATGACTGTCTCCACAGCTGATCTCTGGGACGAACGCGGACCAGAACTGAATTCGATTGCTCTGAACTTCGGTGACTTCGGCGCCAAGGACTCGTTCTCCGGCCCTGCCCGGACGGTTCGCTGCTTCGAGGACAATGCGCTGGCGAAGTCGACCCTGTCCCAGCCCGGCGATGGAGCTGTGCTCATCATCGATGGTGGCGGTTCGATCGCGACTGCGCTCATGGGTGACATGATCGCCGAGCTCGCCGTGAGCAACGGCTGGGCAGGTGTGATCATCAACGGAGCCGTCCGTGACCGAGTGGCACTGTCGTCGCTGGGACTGGGCATCAAGGCCCTGGCCAGCAACCCGCGCAAGAGCGCAAAGACCGGCGAGGGTGACCTCGATGTCACGGTTGAGGTGGGTGGAGCCACGATCCGCCCCGGTGCAATGGTGTTCGCAGATCCTGATGGTGTTGTGGTGGAGCAGTAGCCGCCCGCTGCGCCACATCCAACCGGTTTAGCGGACAGATTCTCACCTGACGAAAAAGCGCGGATAAGGCTGGTGCCTCGCAATGTAGAGTTTCATCTAGGAGCTATGGCCGTCGCGAGTCACCGATGAACTCCGACGATGGTCAGATCGGCTTCGTTTCAACGATGAAAGGTCAGTCTCACATGAAGGCAGCACGTTTCTACGACCGCAATGACATCCGCATCGAATACATTCCCGAACCAGAGTTGCAATCCGGGACCGTCGCGATCGACGTCGCCTGGTGCGGAATCTGCGGCACCGACCTGCACGAGTACCTCGAAGGACCGATCTTCGTTCCACCTGAGGGACACCCGCATCCAATTTCGGGCGAGTCCGCCCCGGTGACCATGGGACACGAATTCTCGGGAACGATCACCGACCTCGGCGACGGCGTGACTGATCTTGAGGTGGGACAGAATGTCGTCGTCGAACCGTACATTATCGCCGACGACATCGATACCAGCATCGGGCAGAGCTATCAGCTATCGAAGGACATGAACTTCATCGGGCTCGGCGGTCGTGGCGGCGGACTTGCCGAGAAGATCGTCGTCGAACGTCGTTGGGTTCATCCAGTCGGTGACATCCCGCTTGATCAAGCGGCTCTCATCGAACCGCTCTCCGTGGCCCATCACGCAGTCGTCCGCTCCGGCGCGAAATCCGGTCAGGTCGCCATCGTCGGCGGAGCCGGGCCAATCGGCCTGCTCACCGCTGCCGTACTCAAGGCCGAAGGCCTCACAGTCTTCATTTCCGAGCTTTCTGAGGCGAGGAAGAAGATGGCCCTCTCGACCGGAGTTGCTGACGAAGTCCTGGATCCACGCGAAGGCGACGTGGCGGAAAAGGTCCGTGAACGCACAAACGGCCAAGGCGCAGACGTCGGCTTCGAATGTTCATCAGTCCCGGTGGTACTCGACATGCTGCTCGACGCGGTTCGCCCGGGATCAGTGGTCGTCAACGTTTCCATCTGGGGCCACAAGCCGGAAGTCGATATGCCGAAGCTTGTGCTCAAAGAGATCGATCTGCGAGGAACTATCGGTTACTCGGGAGACCACCCGTCCACGATCGAACTCGTACGCAGTGGGAAGATCGACCTCTCCCCTTTCATCACCGGGCGCATTGGTCTCGATGAGTTAATCTCGGGCGGATTCGACGAGCTCATCAACAATAACGAACAACATGTGAAGATCATCGTCGATCCTCGAGCATGATCTGCCTGACAGCTGTTCTGCTTGGGCTCCACCCCTTCTGAAGTGGAGCCCAAGCAGATTCAACGAGCTACTACTTTCGTAGTCTGCTTTATTCATGAGTACAGACCTTCAGACATCTGCCGCATGGACGTTTACGTCCGAACGCCCCATTCCCGACGACCTCGGGCCGCTCCTGGTACCGGGCGAAACCCCGGTCACCGCTTTCAAGACCATCCGTGGCTCGGCGATCTACACGAACAAGAGACTCATCATTCGTGACTCTCAGGGGATGACGGGCAAGAAGATCGAGATCGGCAAGGGCCTCGACGTCCGACGCCTCGACCACCTCATCGCCCAGGCCGTCATCGGCTGATTCGGCCGGGAGCCAGGTGGCATCAGATGTGTGTGCTCAGCTTCAGCGATGCACCGAATCGAAATCCTGGTCCGCGACGTCCCACACCGTGTCAGCTTCGACGACAGATCCTCCGCCTGTCAGCTCATCCACGCTGTCGGTGCTGAACATATACGACCAGGTGCCCGCGTCGGTGGTGCCGGTGACCATGAGCACGTCATAGTCGAATTGGGCGCTTCCTGCAGCTTGGACGGCATCGGCGGTGGCTTTCCTGTCGGTGTTCGTCTGCCCGGCTGACGGAAACTCTACGTGCAGGCGCTCGGCATCTCCCTCGTGGTCGAAGTCCGGGTTGCTCTCGGACTCACGGTGCACATGAACCTCGTCGATGCTCTCGCGAAGGTAGTCACCGAGTGCATCGGTGCTCTCGAAGTCGCTGCTGGGCACCTCGGCACTCTGCCCGGGTTCGATGTCACCAGCGTCGGGCTCGCCGGCGCTGCAGCCGCCGAGTGAAAGGGCCAGTGCCACGGTTGACGCCGAGACAAGCTGAGGAACAGACTTCATAGTTCCACCCTATCTACCTCGGGCCAGCACACTGCACCCCAGGTGCCCCTCAGGCCGCGTTGCCGATCAGGTCGCACTGAGCAGAATCCTCGGGGCTTTCACAGCGGCCAGAGCTATAATCGGTCCAAGAGATCTGCGATGAAGCGGGGCGAATCATCATGAACGCAGAATTGAAGAATTCACACAGATCCACCAATCGGTTCAGCCGCTGGGCCAAGCGATTCACAAGCGTGAACATCGGCCAGGGACAGAAGGTCGGGTACACCGAAGACAGCTCGGAAGCGCGGATGCAGTCTACTGCGATGCACGAAGGAGTGAAGCTCTATCGGAATCCAGATGGCTCACATGAGGCTATCGATGAGTCACAAGCGGGCGAAACATTCGACTGACTACTGGGGATGGTTTTCCGCACGGATCGAAGCCGGTCCAGCCGTCACCGCGGACGGGATCCTGTCCTCCTCAGACCAGTACTTCGATGAGCCGCGGCCCCGACTCGGCCAGGCCCGCACGGAAATCGCGATCAAGCTCTTCGATGGTCTCGACTCGTGTCGCTGGCACGCCCATCCCGTGGGAGAGGGAGACCCAGTCGATGGCCGGGTTGCCGATGTCGAGCAGCGACTCGGCCTTCGGTCCGAAGTCGGCAACGCCGACATTGGACATCTCATTGCGCAGAATCTGATATTTCCGGTTGGCGAAGATGAGGACGACGATGTCGAGCTGCTCCCGCGCGTAAGTCCACAGAGACTGTGGGTTGTACATACCCGAGCCGTCGGATTCTAAGACGATGACCTTCCTGTCGGGGCTCGAGATCGCAGCCCCAGCACCCACCGGCAGTGCCCAGCCGATGGACCCACCGGTGCCGCCGAGGTAGTCGTGGGGCTGTGACTGCGCCGTCTGAGCATAGAAGTCCCACCCGGTGGTGATGGATTCGTCGAGGACGATCGCATTCTCAGGAATGGCACCCGAGAGCCACGCGGCGAGCTTCGCCGAAGTGATAGTGCCGCTGGGAACAGGAGCCGGAGCCAACTCCGCGAGCAAGGACGAACGGCCACGTGAACTGCCTACCGCCTCGGCGAGGTGATTGCCTGCCGACCCTGCCCCGACTGCCTCGTCAAGGTCCTCAAGCGCCTGCAGCGAATCGGCGCCGATGGGACTGAGCGTGAAGAAGGTGGTGCCTGGTGCGGTGAGCACGCTCGGCTTGTCGGGGTAGGCGAAGAAGGCGACAGGTGGTTTCGCATCAACGAAGATGAGGGCATCGAAGTTCTGCAGGAGTTCGACAGATGGTTCGACCGGATACGGGATCTTTGTCACCGTGGGCCGGCCTGCACCTCGTTCGGTCCGTGCGGCAAAGGTCTCTGCCAGCAACGTCGCACCGGTCGCCGCAGCAATTCGCGCGGCGGCCTCGAGCTGCGAGGTACGCAGGGCACGTCCGCCGAGGAGGATGGCAGTACGGGGACCGGAATCTCTCAGGCGTGCAGCGGCCGCGTCAACGTCGACCGGTTTGATCGACACTGAACTGGGTACGACCGCGTTCGGTGGCTGGGTGTACTGATCGGCGTTGTTCCACGCTGTGTCGGCGGGGAGAATGAGCGAACTGATCTGGCCCGACAGGCTGTAGCCGATGGCGTCTGCGGCATCCTTGGCGATCGAGTTCGCCGACGGAGAGGTGCGCACCCAATCGCTGAAGGGCCGGAGTGCTCCCTCGATGTCAGAGGTCAGCGGTGCGTCGAGGCTCCGGTGGTAGCCGGCATGATCGCCGATGATGTTGACCATCGAGGTGCGAGCCCGCAGTGCGTTGTGGAGACTCGAGAGACCGTTGGCGGCGCCCGGTCCCAGGTGCAGCAGTGTGGCCGCGGGCTTGTCGAGCATCCGTGAGTAGCCGTCGGCGGCCCCGGTGACAACACCTTCGAAGAGTCCGAGCACACCGCGGACGTGGGGCTGCCGGTCAAGGGCCGCCACGAAGTGCATCTCCGAGGTGCCGGGGTTGGCGAAGCAGACCTCGATTCCGTTGTGACCAAGTGTCTCCAGCAGGCTCTCCGCACCGTTCATGCCATCATCTCCTTTGAAGTCGGCCACGGAGGTCTTCGGGATCCGCAGTCAGCAGTTCGTTCTGTCTTATCACGCCGCGCTGCTGTCCCGCTCGATCGTCTGAATCGGTGGCTGGAAATATTCGTCTTGCGCCCTCGCGATGGAGTCCCTCGAAGAGGTCTCACGCGGCAACGAGATCCACTTCGCCACCCCGAACCTGCCCGGCCTCGATCACAGCCAGGCCGGTCTCGTCCACACCGCGTTCCTGTTCGAAAACCAGGGATCGCTGGCGACAACTGTCGCCCACGCCGCACACAACACGAACAGCCGCTTCGTCGGTTCGAGCGACCACGTCGTCAGCGAGGCCTTCTACTTCACCGATCCCGAAGGCAACGGCATCGAACTCTACGTCGACCGTGATCGTTCGCAGTGGCTGCGCACCGCCGATGGAGAGCTCCGCATAGGCACGGTCTGCCTTGACCCGACTGCCTTCCTGGCCGAGCACCTCAACGAGCAGACGTTTGCTCAGGCCAACACGCTGCCGGGCGTCGTCTTCGCTTCGGCCGGCGGCTACCACCACCACGTCGCGATGAACACCTGGAACAGCCATGGTGCGGGCCCACGCGCTGCCAGCCTCGGCCTCAGCGATGTGTCGCCATCACCGTTCCGGTTCGTGAGGACCTCGACGCACTCGTCGCTGGCCTCACGGCACGCACGATGGACTTCGCCGACGACGGACGCTCGGTCTGCCTCTGCCGATCCGTGGGGCACGCAGGTGACCCTGGGCATCGGCGCCAGCTCGATCGATCAGACCCTGACGCGGTAAGCAGAATGAGATTGCGGTTGTCGGGCTGCAGCCAACAGCCGTCGGGCTGCAGTCAACGGCCGCAGCCCAGGACGGGCAGAGAATCGCCACTGCCTACATGAATCACTGGATCAATCGCAGTGGAATGATCACAACCCACAGCTTCATCGTGCCGCTCCAGACGGCCACCTATATTCGGGTGGCCGGCCGGAGTGCATTGCGAACCGGGTGGAACGTGGGTGCCAAGAATTCACCCCATCAACGCCCAGATCAACGTCGGCAGGAAGAGCCCGGCCGCATTGTTGAATGCATGCACGACCACGCCGGGCCAGACTGAGCCGGTCCTGTGAAAGAGGAGTCCGGTGACGATGCCCACGATGAACGCGACAGGCAGGACCGGGTTGATGCCGTGGGCGAGCGCGAAAATCGCGGCGCTGACTATAATGCCGATCCAGGGCCCATACCGCAGCAGCCCGGCGGTGAGCACACCGCGGAAGAGGAACTCCTCACCGAGCGGGGTGAGCACCGACCCCATGAACAGTGTGGCGATCACGGCGAGGAAGCCGCCTGCAGCAGCGGCCTGGTAATCGCCCTGGATGTTCCCGATGCCGTCGTTTATGAGGTACGAGATGAGCGACACGATGGTGCCGAGCACCCAGCATCCGATTCCGAGTAGGGCCGCGATGAGCAGCGTTTTCTTTGAGGCACGAACGAACCCGAATGCCGCGAGGCCGCGAATGCGGACGAGCACAGCAGCGGAGAAGGCGAAGAGCCCCATGATCCCCGAGAGAGCAAGCTGGGCGATTCCGCTGATCACAGCCAGGTCGTCAGGGAGGGCCCTAACGATGAAGTAGGCCGCACCGAAGACGACGATGTAGGCGATGAGACCGACGATCATCTCCGGCCATCCCGGTCGGGTCAGTTCTGAAGTATTTCCAGGCCGAGCCTCGGCGGGATGAAACTTCCCAGACCGGTCGGTGTTGCGTGTGTCCTTGTCCATAGGGTTGAGCGAGAGATTCATTGTCTCGTCCTTTCGGTGTTCGACTGATGCCCACAGTCGAAACCGTGCCCCAAGGGCACGGTCAACCCCTCACTTCGAGTTCATTGCGTCCACGCGAACGAGCACGTCGAGCTGCGCCGGATTGTAGAGCTGCATGAGCGCCGCACCAATCGTCGACTGGACCTTTTCACGTTTCCAGTGTGAAATCTCGCCGAGGCTGTCCAGCCACCCGTATTTCGCCTGCACTTCACGAACCTGGGGCGCATACCGTCTGGCCAGCTCCTCGCGAACCGCGTCGTCTGCCTCTGCAGGCAGTCGTTGGAACTCCTGTGAGGCCTCGGACTGATTCACTTCCGCGAGCATCGCACGAAGCGAGTCCAGTGTCTCGGGATCCAACACCTGCGAATAGACAAGCAGGAGCCCTCGATCCGCCTCGGTGAGCTCACCCTTCACCTGCCCGAACCCGCTGGGCAGGTCGACAGCAGTGCCGTGCTCGAGGATGGCCGCGATGTCGTCGCGCATCTGCTGCTGTCGTGCGATCCCTGCTTCCAGTTCCGCATCGAGCGCGCGGAGCGTGGCGCGAAGATCATCGTCGACACGATCAGTGCCTGCGTTCGCCTCGGCGCCGTGATCGAACGCGGCTTCGCCTGCGAGGTCGAGATCGTGGATCTGCGCAAGCGTGAAGCCGAGGTCGCTCAGCCGCCTGATCTGGAGGACTCGGACAAGGTGCTCGACAGCGTACTGCTTGTAGCCATTGGACGCCCGCTCGGGCTCAGGGAGCAGGCCACGTGAGTGATAGTGGCGCACTGTCTTGACCGTAGTTCCAGCCCGGTTGGCCAACTCACTGGTGCTCCACGCCATGACATCCCCGAACCTCAGTCTCTCACCATCGTGACACCTCGCCCGTTGAGCCTAACCGCAATTCACCGTGCGGCTGAGGCTGATACCTCCGGTCGCAGGTCCAGCCTGCGCAGCAGCTGGGCGTTGAGCGCAACCACAACCGTCGAGATCGACATCAGGATCGCACCCACACTCATCGGCAATACAAAGCCGATGGGTGCCAGGACGCCAGCGGCCAGCGGCACGGAGATGAGGTTGTAGCCGGCCGCCCACCACAGGTTCTGCTTCATCTTCCGGTATGTGGCTCGAGAGAGCTCGATGACCGAGAGCACGGAACGCGGGTCATCGGAGGCGAGGATCACTCCCGCCGAACCAATGGCCACATCGGTTCCAGCTCCGATGGCGATGCCTACATCTGCGGCAGCCAATGCGGGCGCGTCGTTGACTCCATCACCGACCATGGCGACCTTTCGGCCCTCCCCCTGCAGTTCGGCGACCTTCGCCGCCTTGTCTGCAGGATGGACTCCGGCGAAGACTCGGTCGATGCCGAGTTCGGAAGCCACAGTCTGCGCAACCGCCTCGGCGTCACCGGTGATCATGACGACCTGCACCCCGCGCTGATGCAGCGCATCGACGGCCCTACGGGACTCGGGACGGATCTCGTCTGCCAGCTTGAGCGCTCCGACGACATCTCCGTCGACGAGGACGTGAAGGATGATGGCGCCTTCCTCGCTCCACTGCTCAGCAATGGAAGCTTCGCCCACGTCACATTCGCTGAGCAGATTCGGCCCGCCCACGGCCACCTCGGCGCCGTCGACCTCGGCCTTGACTCCGACGGCCGGGGAGGACGAGAAGCCCTGGCCTCGCGCGATGTCGAGGCCACGGCCCTGGGCGGCGCGGACGATAGCTCGCGCCAGGGGGTGCTCGCTATCGGCCTCAGCAGCTGCGGCGAGCGCAAGGGTCTCATCCTCGGTGTAGTTCGTGGTCGTGACTTCGACCGCAGTGACTGTCGGTTCGCCCTTGGTCAGGGTGCCGGTCTTATCGAAAAGCACCGAGTCAACGGAGCGCATCGTCTCCAGCGCCAGCCGGTCCTTGATGAGGACGCCCGCGCGGGCGGCTCTCTCGGTGGCGATGGACACGACGAGCGGGATGGCCAGGCCCAGGGCGTGGGGACAGGCGATGACGAGGACGGTGATGGTGCGCACGACCGCCGAATCCGGCAACCCCACCAGAGACCACACGATCGCGGTGATCACGGCGGAACCGAGGGCGAACCAGAACAGCCAAGCGGAGGCCCTGTCGGCGATGCGCTGTGCCCGCGATGTCGAGTTCTGAGCCTCGGCGACAAGCTTCTGAATGCCAGCGAGTGCAGTGTCATCGCCCGTGGCCGTGATTTCGAGGCGCAGGCCGGAATCTGTGGCGACGGTGCCTGCCACGACAGTGTCCCCCACCGAGCGGCGGACGGTCGTCGATTCGCCCGTGACCATGGACTCGTCCATGCTGGCCGAGCCGTCTATGACCCGACCGTCAGCAGGAACCGCAGAACCAGGACGGACCACGACAGTGTCGCCGAGGCTGAGGTCGGCCGGGTCGACCATCACAGCTTCTCCGTCGACGATCGTCTCCGCCTCATCGGGCAGGAGCGCCGCCAGGCTGTCGAGTGCCGACGATGTCTGCGCCAGAGATCGCATCTCCAGCCAGTGCCCGGCCAGCATGATGACGACGAGCAGAGCCAGTTCCCACCAGAAGTCGAGTTCGGCATCGAGGATCCCGAGCGAGGACCCCCAGGAGGACAGGAAGGCGACCGTGATGGCCAGGGCGATGAGGAGCATCATGCCCGGGTTGCGGTCCTTCATCTCGCTCAGCCCGCCGGCCAAGAACGGCCTTCCGCCCCAGAAGTACATGACAGTACCGAGGATCGGCGAGAGCCACCGCAGCCAGCCGAGGATGCCGCTCTCCGGAACCTCATAGCCAACGAGGTGGCCGAACATGGGACTGAAGACGATGACCGGAATCGCCATGACCAGCATGATCCAGAACAGGCGACGGAATTGAGCGGCATGGTCGCCATGGCCCGCGTGCCCGCCGTGGCCTTCGTGGCCTTCGTGGCCTTCGTGGCCTTCGTGGCCACTGTGCTCGGCGTGACCGTCGACGTCCACATGACCATTGCGGTGCTGATGTTCGTTCTGTGCTTCCATCTCAACAGGATATACCCCGATAGGGTATAAGCCAATAGCGACAGTCGTCGCAACGTCAGGCCGCGACGCATGTAGCTGCCTCGGCCACACATTGCATACTTGAGCATCTATGCGCAATACTTGCTCAAGCTGTTCAACTTCACATTCGGTTCACAGGGAACCGGATCGGCTCAACCCCGACTCCACGACTGAGTCGGCCTCACTGCGGAGGACCTCATGGACCTGCAACTCCTCGTGGCGCTTGTCGCCGGGATCGCGACGATCGTCGTCATCGTCTTGGCGACCCGCCTCGACGCCTTCATCGCACTTCTCCTGGCCTCGGTCGTCACCGGCATCGTCGCCGGTCAGGATCTGCTCTCAATCGTCGACTCCATCACCACCGGCTTCGGCGACACTCTGGCCAGCATCGGCATCGTCATCGGACTGGGCGTTGGAATCGGCAAGATCCTCGAAGTCTCCGGCGCCGCCGACTCCCTGGCCCGAGCCTTTTTGAGCGCCTTCGGCAAGGGTCGCGAACCTTGGGCCATGGGCACCGTCGGTTCGCTTGTCTCCATTCCGGTCTTCTGCGACTCCGGCTACGTCATCATGAATCCTCTGGCCCGCTCCATAGCTCGCGTGAAGAGGGGCGGCTACGTCACACTTGCACTCGCCCTGGGCTGCGGCATGACGCTGACCCACCACATGGTGCCACCGACTCCAGGCCCACTGGCCGCGACCGGGATCCTCGGCGCCGACATCGGCTCCGTCATCCTCGCCGGCGTTGTCTTCACCATCTGCCTCCTGCCCGTCGTCGTCATCTACGCCCGCTGGATCGGGCCGAAGCTCGAGCCCGTCCTCAATGCGGCCGTCAAGCACGATGTCTACGGTTCGGTGACAACTGCCTCCGCGGATGTGCACTCGACCAGCGGCAGCGTCGATACCCTCACCGGCGATGCCTCCACCGCAGGCCAAAGCTCTGCGACCGACAACTCACCCACCGACGCAGCCGGCGCCGCTGCCGGAAACGACGGATCCACCTCAGCGAAGAAGCCGGGTGCCTTCCTCGGATTCCTTCCGCTCGTCGTCCCACTTCTGCTCATCGTCGCCAACACCGTGTCCACCGCAATCGACAAGAACGCTCAGGGCGAACTGTCCGGCGATGCCTATGAGCCCTCGGCCTGGGTCGCCCCGCTGGCGTTCCTCGGCAATCCGGTCATCGCCCTCATCATCGGTCTCGTCCTCGCCGTCTACACGCTTCTGCCCCGCGTGACTCCGCGCAACAAGGTGCAGAACTGGCTGGCCGACGGCGCAGCCTCCGCCGGGCTCATCCTGCTCATCACCGGAGCCGGCGGCAGCTTCGGACTGGTGCTGCGCGAATCGGGCGTCGGCGATGCTCTCGCCGAGGCGATCGCATCCATCAGCCTCCCGGCCCTCCTTGTGCCGTTCCTCATCGCATCGCTCGTGCGTCTGGCTCAGGGTTCGGGAACCGTCGCGATGATCACCGCGGCCTCGGTCACCGCACCATTGGTCGCGCCCCTGGGGCTGAGCCCGCTCGTGGCAGTCATGGCCTGCACCGCAGGCTCGATGGTCTTCTCCTACTTCAACGACTCGTACTTCTGGGTCGTCACCCGGTTCGCCGGCCTCGACGGCATCGGTGCGATCAAGGGCTGGTCGGGCATCACAACGGCCGTCTGGATCTGTTCCCTTCCGCTCCTGTTTGTGCTCGACTTGATCGTATGAGCCAGCCGAACTCGGCCGCAGACCCCGACGTGCCTCAGCCCGGTCCGCGGATCCTCATCCTTGCCGACGACCTCACCGGCGGCAACGCCTGCGGTGCCCTCTTCGCCGAGGCAGGCCTGCGCACAATGACGATCACCGGTACGGGCGGCAATGACTCGATCAGCCTCGATGGGATGCTCGACGACTATGACACCGTCGTCGTCAATGCGAACTCCCGGCACATGGATCCCGCCGAAGCCGCCAGCCTCACCGATGCCCTCGTCCGCATCGCGGGGCCCGTCGATCTCGTGTCGTGTCGGATCGACACGACCCTGCGTGGCAATGTCGGTCCCACCGCCGAGGCGGCCCTGCGCGCCCGTCAATCCCTGGCGTCCGAATCAGGGCCGAGTCGAGTGATGGGGCTGTGCCTTCCCGCCTTCCCGTCCTCCGGTCGGGTCACGGTCGGCGGGCAGCAGCTGCTCAACGGTCAGCTGCTCGAACACACGGAACTGGCCCATGACGTCCGCTCCCCCATGACCACCTCGGTCGTCGAGGACATTCTACGTCTCAACACCGATCTCAAGTGTCACACCATCGAGCTTTCGACAGTGCTGGATGGCAAACAGGCGATCCGCGCCGACGTTGTCAGCGCCATCGCAGTCGGCGCCGAGGTCATCGTCGCCGACGCCATGACGAATGAGCACATCAGCCTCATCGCGGCCACCGTCGTCGACCTCAGCCGTGAGGTCGCGTCAACTCCCGCCGGTGCTCCTGGTGAGAATGCTCGCCTGCATGCGAATCTGCGCCACGGTGAGCGCCTCGAATGGGTGTCCATCGATCCCGGCCCGGGCAGTCTGGCCCTGTCTCGGGCGCTCCTGCCGGCTCGCGAGACCGGGATCATCCTCGGGGTCTCCGGTTCGGCGACCGAGATCACTCGGGCGCAGCTGGCCAAACTCGATGATGATCCCACGATCACGGTGCTGCGAACCATCAACGATGCCGACGCCCTGCCCGATGTCGACGCCACGGTCGAGCAGGTCCGCGCAGTCGCCTCGGCGCAGCTCGGATCGGTGCAGGCGATCATTCTCGCCACCGTCGTCGATGCCTCCGATCTCCTCGAGCTCACCGACGAGCAGTCCGAGATCATCCCACGCAGGCTGGCCCAGATCACCGCCGAGGTGATGGCTTCGCCCGCCCCCTCCGTCACGGGTCTCTACACCACCGGCGGCGATGTCACGGCCGCGGTGCTGCGAGAGGTCGATGCCATCGGCATGGAGATCGAGGCCGAGATCATCCCCCTGGCCGTCGGCGGTCGCATCGTCGGCGGAACGGCAGCAGGCCTGCCGATCGTGACCAAGGGCGGGCTCATCGGGGACTCAGACACGACGGCGCTGTGCTTGGACCACCTCCAAAAGGTCGCACGGATCGGGCTCCCATGAGGACGTGCACGAAGTTGGACCCCACCCAGATGTTCGCGTGCATCGTGCGCGTGACCCCAGAAAACGCAATGTTGAGGAGACTGACATGACCGCACCCGTACTCGCCATGACCGTGGGCGACCCGGTGGGCATCGGCCCCGAGATCACCGCGACGGTGCTCGCCGAGTTCTCCGGTCGCGACGACCAACACGGTGTCTCCGTGGCCGACTTGGCCGTGATGACGCGGGCCGTTGACGTACTCGGCCTTGACGTCGAGCTGCGGCCGATCACCGACTGGTCGACGCCGTCGGCCGGGCAGGGCGTCATCGACGTCTTCGACATCGGAGTGCTCGGCGACGATCTGCCCGACTGGGGTATCGTCGATGCCCGCGCCGGCCAGGCCGCCGTGACCGCGATCGAGGTCGCCACCAAGGCCGCAATGGACCGTGAGATCGCCGGCATCGTCACCGGCCCCATCAACAAGGAAGCCGTCTGGAAGTCGGGGTCTGCTCACCTGGGCCACACGGAGATGCTCGGCGAACTCACCGGCGTGACCAAGCAGGACACGATGTTCGTCGTCGAGAACACGAAGGTCCCCGAGCACAAGCTCCAGATCTTCTTCGCCACCCGCCACATGTCGCTGCGCAAGGCCATCGACGCACTCACCGTCGACACTCAGGTCGATTCGATCGAACGCGCACACCGTGCCCTGCAGCTCTACGGTGTGGCCTCGCCGAGGTTGGCCGTCGCCGCGCTCAACCCACACGGCGGGGAGAACGGTGCCTTCGGCGACGAGGAGATCGAGATCCTGTCACCCGCTGTGGAGCGCGTCGTCGACTCCGGTCTCGAGGTCGCCGGGCCGATCCCAGCCGACTCGGTGTTCCACCAGGGACTGTCCGGCCGCTTCGACGGGATCCTCTCCCAATACCACGACCAGGGACACATCGCCTCGAAGACCTTCGACTTCGATGGCACGATCTCCGTCACCGTCGGGCTGCCGATCCTGCGCACCTCGGTCGATCACGGAACCGCCTTCGACATCGCAGGCCAGGGCATTGCCGATGCCGGCACCATGCGCTCGGCCTACACCGCAGCCATCGGCTACGCACCATTCGTCGACGGCATCCGCGCGGAGTACCTGCCGAAGTAGGATTCTCACTATGGCAATCCGCACCCGAACGCAGAAGCGTCGTGATGACATCCAGTCGCTGCTGGCGACCGGTTCGTGGACCATCGGCCGCTTGGCAACCGAGCTGAACACCTCGGAGTCGACGATCCGACGGGACCTGCGCGAGATGTCGGTCACGGGCGAAGTCATCCGCACGATCGGCGGCGCCACCGCCGCCGGCTACATCGAACCTCCGCTGGGTCAGCGCATGGAGGCCAACGCCGAGGCCAAGGATGCGATTGCCACGGCCGCGATGGACTACCTCGGCGATCAGAGTGTGCGCACCGTTTTCCTCGACGCCGGTTCGACCACGGTCCGGGTGGCCCAACGCATCCGTGAACGACACGATCTCACCGTCTACACACGCGGACTCGAGGTCGCCCAGACGCTGGCCCATCCGACCGGTCCTGAAGTGATCATGGTCGGGGGCCGCGTCTCAGCCAAGTCCCACGGGACGACCGGGGCCTTCAGCGATCATGCTCTCAGCCGGATCCACGTCGATCTGGCCCTGCTGGGGGCTGACGCGGTGGATACGACGAGGGGTCTGGGCGAGCCGACCTTGGACGAGGCGCGGACCAAGGAGCTCATCTCCGACCATGCCCGCATGGTCGTCGTCCTCGCCGACAGCTCCAAGGCAGCCCGCCAGGTGGCTGCGTGGGCGCCGTTGCCCAACGGCTGGGTGTGGATCGATGAGCACGGATCCCACACGCAGCGTTGAGCCTCAGCTCGCAGTGCCGCTGACGATCAGACCAGGTTCTGCTCCTTGGCCATCTGCCTGACATAGACCGGCGCTGCGAACAGCGAGGGCAGCATGACGAAGCCCACCGGCACTGCGGTGATGACGATCGCCGACTGCAGGGCGTCGACCCCGCCATCTCCCAAACTGATGAGCACGGCAGCGGTGACACCGATGAGCAGAGCCCATGTGGCCCGCAGCTTCGGCGAGGGTTCACCGCTGGTCATGCACGACTGCGACATCGCGAACGACATGGAGTCCGTGGTCGTAGCCACGAAGGTCATGGTGAGAATCAGGAAGCCGATGCTGATGATCAGCGACAACGGAAGATTGTCGCTGATGGCCATGACAGCGGCCGGCAGTCCCCCATCCGACAGCGGTCCGGAGATGGATCCAGCGGATTTCTGTTCGAGGAAGATGCCGGTGCCACCGAGAACAGCGAACCAGAATGTCGTGGCGATGGGAGGCAGCACAGTGGTGCTGATGAGCAGGTCCCGCACGGTTCGTCCCTTCGAGATGCGGGCGACGAAGATGGCCATCAGTGGGGCATAGCCGAGGAACCAACCGAAGAAGAACACTGTCCAGCCCGAGAGCCATTCGGTGTCACCACGGTAGAGCGTCATGCTGAAGAAGTCGGTCATGTACAAGGCGAAGCCGCTGAAGTAGCTCTTGATCACGAACCATGCCGAGCCCAGCGCGAGCACCGCGGCCATGAGCGCCAGGGCAATCCAGACGTTGGCGCTGCTGAGGAAGCGGATTCCTCGGCTGACACCGGAGAAGACGCTGACGCCGGCGATGGCGGTGAGCACTGCGATCACGACGAGCTGCACGCCATAGACATCAGGGATGCCGAACAGAGAGTGGAGACCATAGGAGACCTGCATGCCGAGGAATCCGACCGGCCCGATCGTTCCCGCGGCCACAGAGATGATACACACGACGTCGACGATGGCGGCGATCGGTCCGGTGGCAGCGCGCTTGCCCAGCACCGGGTACAGGAGACTGCGTGGCCGCAGGGGCATGCCCTTCTCTGCCGCGCGCATCATCACAATGGCGCCGAGCGAGCCGAGGATCGCCCAAGCGAGGAAGCCCCAGTCAATGAAGCTCGTGGCCAGAGCGGCAGCCACCGCATCGACGGCGCTGCCTCCGTCGTCGGTGAAGTACGGTGGGGTCGTCGCATAGTGATACATCGGCTCCGCCGCCGCCCAGAACACTCCTCCTGCGGCGAGCAGGGTCATCATGATCATGGCGACCCAGCTGAAGCGTTTGAAGTCCGGGCGCGCCTGGTTGCCCAGCCGCGCCTTGGCCCATGGGGTGAAGATGAGGACGAGTGCGACGAGGAACGTGGCCAGCAGAAGAATCTGCCAGTACATGCCGAAGATGTTCGCGCAGGCGGTGAATGCGGTCCCGACCCACGAGGACATCGTGTCGGGAATGATGAGGGCGAGTGCGACGAAGGCGGCAAGGATGCCGACGCTGGTGCCAGCCACCGGCAGGTCGATGCGGTGACTCAACTTTGTTTCAGACGCCTCGCCCGGCCTCGGTTCGGGGTCCCCGTCCGCATCGACATCGGCGCTGCCCGTCATCGGCGGCGTCTCCTGTCTGACTGATCCTGATTGATCCCTGGTCTCGTCCATGTGTCTGCTGCCTTCCGGACTCCGTCACATCGAATGCTCGAGGTGGAGCCGCTTGTTGTTGCAATCGATCGTTCTGTCAGATTTCGCAGCGATCCACTCTAGTGTCTGAAGGTCTTGAACGGTACCTTGCCCACACGGAATACACCGTGATATCCCACTCATTGTTAAAGGGACGCGGTGTGGGTCTTCGGCAATCTGTTCACCGGGCACTGGAGGCGGCTGCTCATCCTCGGCGCTGTCTGCTTCCTCATCCCTCGGTTGCGGAATAACGCAGTGAGTACCAGGCGCTGAGAATCGATAGAAACACAGAACCCGCAGAGTCAGCCTTGGCAGAGAGATAGCTTCGTTGTCGGTTAGTCTCGAGCCATGGTCACGTTGATCCCGCAGCACCCTGATTTCAATGACTCCACCGCCGAGGCGACAGTGTGGAATGCTCTGTGTCAGCAGCTTCCCGACGAGACGACGATGATTCACAGCCAGCGACTGACCGGCGACGATAAGGACGTCGAGATCGACATCCTGGTGCTCTGGCCCGGTTTCGGCATTGCCGTCCTCGAGGTCAAAGGCGGTCGGGTCGGCGTCGAGGACGGCCGCTGGATCACGCAGGACTCTCAGAGCCATCGCAATCGGCTCAAGGTCTCCCCACTTGAGCAGGCGATGGTCGCCAAGCACACCCTCGTCGACTATCTCCATTCGCGGGTCTCCGCGACGCCGGGTCCCATCAGCCACCTCGCTGTCCTCCCCTACACGCAGCTGCCATCGGACTGGGACCAGCCCGACGCGCTGAGGCGGCAGCTCGTCGACTCCACTCAGCTCGCCTCGATAGCAGCGGCGATCTCCACTCAGCTGCGCTTCGACTTCGACCCGGGGCGTGACAACCTCAATACGCCCCACGAATTCGTCCTCAAGAACCTGCACAGGACCAACCAAGCCGTGGAGAACGTCAGCCTCAAAGCCACCGAGATCTCCGACCGTGCTGATGCGCTGAGCCGGGAGCAGGCGAAGCTCATCAGCATTCTGCGCCACCAGAATCGTGCGGAGATCAGCGGCGGCGCGGGTTCGGGCAAGACCTACCTGGCGCTGCTCAAAGCCAGGGCGCTGACACAGGCAGGCAACAAGGTCGCGCTCATGTGCTATTCGCGTGGCCTGGGCCGACTCCTCCAGCTCTTCACCACCCAATGGCCAGAGGAAGATCGTCCCGCATACGTGGGGCTGTTCCACGACCTGCCGATCTCCTGGGGAGCTGCTCCAGGCAGCGACGACGACTCCGACTACTGGGAGAACAGTCTTCCCTTGCAGCTCAAGGACCTTGCCGATGGACGGCCGCGCAAAAGTCTCTTCGATGCGATCGTCATCGACGAGGGGCAGGATTTCAGCCTTCTGTGGTGGGAGGCGGTCCAGTCGTGTCTGCGCAATCAGGTCGAGGGGATCCTCTATGCCTTCACAGATGAGAGACAGCGGATCTTCGGCCGTGAGGGCGAATCACCGATCACGATGAATCCCATCCAGCTCGACGAAAATCTGCGCAACTCCGAACAGATCGTCGCCGGCTTTGCCGACCTCGCGTTCGAACCGCCCATCCCCCGCAACGGGCCGGGTGAGGACATCGAGTTCAGCGAGGTCGACATCGACGATGCCCTCGCCGAGGCGGATTCCCAGGTGGAATCGCTCATGGACTCCGGATGGAGCCCCGGAGACATCGCACTGCTGACAACAGGCAGCCGGCACCCTGTCCAGCGCGAGATCGTCGAGGCAGAAGGCACCTCGGCCTATTGGGATCAGTTCTTTGCCGCCGAGGACGTCTTCTACGGCCACGTGCTCGGATTCAAGGGCCTCGAACGCCCCGTCGTGGTGCTGTGCATCAACGGGTTCCGCGACCCCGACCGGGCATTGGACATGCTCTACGTCGGAATGTCGCGGGCGACGACGAAGCTCGTCGTTGTCGGTGACCTCAGCGTCTTCGACCAGGTCTACGGCACCTGAGAACGAGGCACGACCTGCCCTTCTGAACGCGATTCATCCTGCCAGCACCGCAGGGTCCGGCAACTTCCGCTTGACCAGCTTCCCCGTTGGCGTCCGCGGCAGTTCGGGGACGAAGTAGAACTCGCGGGGAATCTTGAATCGAGCCAAGCGATCACTCAGCCAGCTGCGGATCTCATCCGCCTGACCAACCTCGGCGAGGCCATCGGCCAACTGCACAAACGCAACAGGAACCTGTCCCAGCTCATCATCGGTCTTGCCCACGACGGCCACATCGGCGATCGAAGGCCGCAGCGCCAGCGCATTCTCGATTTCCTGCGGGTAGACGTTGACTCCCCCGACGATGATGAGACCCGTGGTGCGTTCGGCGATGTAGAGGAACCTGTCTTCGTCGAGGTAGCCCATGTCTCCGGTCGTCGCCCAGGTGTCCGCATGGTCCGGGTGCCTGGAGGCTGCTGTCTTCGCCGGGTCTTTGTAGTACTCGAACAGGGCCGCTGTGGCTTCGAAGTAGATGACTCCGATCTCACCGGCAGGCAGCTCCTCCCCCTCAGGTCCGCAGATGTGGACGATGCCTTTGACTCCGTCGCGGCCGACCGATCCCGGCCTCTCGAGCGCCTGCTGACTGTCAATGATGGTCAGACCGTTGCTCTCCGTGGCCGCATAGTATTCGAAGATCACCGGGCCCCACCATTCGATCATGGCCCGTTTGACCTCGGGCGGGCATGGTGCCGCGGCATGGATGGCGACCTTGAGACTGGAGACATCATAGGACAGGCGCACCTCGTCGGGCAGTTTGAGCATTCGGATGAGCATCGTAGGCACCCACTGCGAGTGAGTGACGTTGTGCTTCTCGATCAGTGCCAACGCCTCCTCGGCGTCGAAACGAGGCATGACGACGACGGTGCCGCCCTGCGAGTGCGTCGTCATCACGAACCGCAACGGTGCCGCGTGGTAAAGAGGTGCTGGTGACAGGTAGACCGTATCCTCGTCGAATCCGTAGAGGCTACGGAACAGACTGATGAGGGAGACATCCTCGTCCTCGATGAGCAGATCGGTGGCTCCGGGCAGGATGCCTTTCGGTCGTCCGGTCGTGCCCGAGGAGTAGAGCATGTCATCGCCGCGGGGTTCGACGTCAGGTTTGTCCGCCGAAGCAGC
Organism: Brevibacterium antiquum CNRZ 918; assembly: GCF_900169145.1. Lineage (GTDB taxonomy): Bacteria > Actinomycetota > Actinomycetes > Actinomycetales > Brevibacteriaceae > Brevibacterium > Brevibacterium koreense. The sequence goes on from NZ_FXZD01000005.1 coordinate 189,161, forward strand.
ACCGAGCACCGCTTCATACTCGTCCCAGCCGGCGAAGGCCTGCCTCGCCTCACCGTCGGGAAGAGCGTCGATGCGGATCCGGTTCTCGACCTGCTGGCACTGTTCGGCAACCTCGCTCGATTTCTTCAGCTGGGTCGAGAGGAGGAAGGCTCGGGCATCGCAGTCGTCGACGATGTAGGCCGATTCCGCTGCAGTCAGGTGGGAGTTGACGACCGTGACGATGCCACCGGTGCGCAAGGCTGCCCACAGTGCTTCAATGATCTCGAACCGGTTCTCGGCCATGACGGCGATGTGGTCGCCCTTCTCGAAGCCCCTTGAGCGCAGATGGTTGGCCAGTCGCAGGGAGCGATCCTCGAGTTCGCCGAAGGTGAGCACCGCTTCGGTGTCAGCCATGATGACGGCGGGTTTGTCAGGGTTCTTCGCTGCCCATTTTCCTGGATACATGTCACTTCCTAGTCATCGTCGACCTTGGTGGTCATCGGGTCGGTTGAGTGCGGGTCGCTTGAGTGCGGGTGGTCGCGTTGCGTCACGCCCTCGGCAACTGGATTCATCTGTCATCCTCGGAAGGTGCGCCGCTCAGGAGCGATCGTGCAATCTGCTGCCACGTTGCGATCATCGGTTCGGTCTGCGGGTCGAGGTGGGAGAAGGTGTAGGTCACGGCCATCCCGCGCATGCTCGAGAAGAGCACGGAGAACATGTGATCGTATCCGGCCTGCGTTGCGATGACTGGGCCAAACAGCTCTCGAGCGTTCTCCCGCACCCTCTCGAACACGTTCCTCTCATGCGTCCTCACCTTGTCGGCGAGCGCATCGTCGGTCCGCGACGCGATCCACAGCTCCAACGCGGTGAAGAAGCTCGAGTGCATCAGTCCCGCCCACAGGATCATCACGGCCCAGTCAGACCTCGTGTCCAGCTCGTCAGCGGGCGGACGCTTCCGGGCCAGGGACCGGCTGAAGTCGTCGGTGCGGTCCTCGAGATTACGGTTGAGACGCTGTTCGCCGAGGCGGGTGACCGCTGCCGTGAGCAGTTCCTGCTTCGACGGGAAATGATGCAGCAGCCTGCCGCGGGTCACTCCTGCCTTAGCCTGGACCTTCATCGTGGTCGTCGCCGCGTACCCTTCGGCGAGCAGGCAGTCGATTGTCGCGTCGAGGATGAGTTCCTTCGACCGTGCGGTCCGATCCGCCTGGAACCTCCCGTTGGCCCGGACTGAGCGGTCGGCGTGGCTTGTCCGGTCTGACTGGTCCACTGAGTTCTCCTCCACCTGCGGATCAGCAGGCTCCGGCGACTTACGGTCTGCCTTGACTGTTTTACCCGTTCGTGAAAATCTTAACGCATGATCAGTTATCTGGGTCACATTTTCCACGGCGAATTTCTTCACCGCCGCTGCACAGACACCATCACAGAGGAGCACAGATGAACGACGCAGTCATCGTCGCCGCACGACGCACACCCACCGGCAAGCGCAAAGGCATGCTGTCCGGAATCCACCCGGCCGACCTGGGCGCCACTGCCATGGCCGACGTCGTCGCCCAGACCGGCATCGACCCATCGGTCATCGACGACGTCATCTTCGGATGCGTGTCCCAGTCCAGTGAACAGACCGGCGACATCGCTCGCACCGTCGCTCTGTCCGCCGGACTCCCCGAGTCGGTTCCCGGTGTCACCGTCGATCGCCAGTGCGGCTCTTCCCAGCAGGCTGTCCACTTCGCTGCGGCCGGCCTCATCGCCGGTCAGTACGATGTTGTCGTCGCCGGCGGAGTCGAGTCCATGTCCCGCGTGCCCATGGGCTCATCTGCCGCAGGCCAGTCCCCGTACGGTGAGAAGTTCAACTCCCGCTATGACAATGTCACACCGAACCAGGGCATCGGTGCCGAGATGATCGCTGAACAGTGGAAACTGAGCCGCACCCAGCTCGACGAACTTGCCGTGCGCTCCCACGAACTCGCAGCGGCGGCGACCGATGCCGGTCGCTTCGACTCTCAGATCATCCCCGTGCCCACCGGGGCCGGGGCTGTCACCGCCGATGAGGGCATTCGCCGCGGCACCAGCGTGGAGACGCTCGCCGGCCTCGACACCGTATTCAAGCAGGACGGCGTCGTCACCGCAGGCAACGCCTCGCAGATCTCCGACGGCTCGGCAGCCCTGCTGATGATGACCTCGGCCAAAGCGAAGGAACTGGGGCTCAACCCCATCGCGAAGGTGCACACAGCCGTCCTCGCCGGCACCGATCCTGTCATCATGCTCACCGGCCCCATCCCCGCGACAGCGAAGGCCCTGAAGAAGTCCGGGCTCTCCATCGACGACATCGGCGTCTTCGAGATCAACGAAGCGTTCGCCTCGGTGCCTTTGGCCTGGCTGCAGGAGACAGGGGCCGATATCAGCCGCCTCAACCCCAACGGCGGGGCCATCGCACTGGGCCACCCCCTCGGCGGCTCGGGCGCGAGGCTGATGACGACGATGATCCACCACATGCAGCAGCAGGGAATCCGCTACGGACTGCAGTCGATGTGTGAGGGTGGCGGCCAGGCCAACGCGACAATTCTGGAACTGGTCTGAACCAACTCGCAACCACCCTGAACCTGCCCTGAACCCGTTCGACGAAGAGGACACCACCCATGAAGAGAGACCTGTACAACGAGGACCATGAAGCCTTCCGCGGCACCGTCGCCACCTTCCTCGACCGTGAGGTCGTGCCCCACGTCGAGAAGTGGGAGGAGAACCACCTCGTCGACCGATCGATGTGGAAGAAGGCCGCCGAGGCGGGCGTCATCGGTCTGACCATCCCCGAGGAATTCGGTGGGGCCGGAGTCGCTGACTTCCGGTTCGAGATGGTCCGCAGCGAAGAGATCGCCCGCCGAGGCGTCGGCGGGGCCACGAGCGGATGGGGCGTGTCCGACGGCATCGTTCCCGGTTATCTCCTGGCCTTCGGCACTCAGGCCCAGAAGGAGAAGTACCTGCCGGGCCTCGCCGCGGGCGAGTCGATCGGTGCGATCGCCATGACCGAGCCGAATGCCGGCTCGGACCTCCAGGCCATTACGACCAAGGCCGTGCGCGACGGGGACGACTGGGTGATCAACGGCGCGAAGACCTTCATCACCAACGGCTACCACTGCGACTTCGTCATCGTCGTCGCTCGCACGAACCCGGATGCCAAACCGTCCCAGGGCACGTCACTGTTCATCGTCGAGGACGGGACACCGGGCTTCGAACGCGGACGCAAGCTCAAGAAGCTCGGCATGGATGCCCAAGACACATCGGAGCTGTCTTTCTCCGATGTGCGAGTGCCCGCCGATGCCCTCCTCGGCGAGCTCGACCAGGGGTTCATCCATCTCATGGTCAATCTGCCGACCGAACGCATGCTCATCGGTTCGGGAACCCTGGCAGGCGCCAGAGCGGCACTCGGGTGGACGGGCGAATACGTCTTCACCAGACCTGCCTTCGGACAGACGATCGGGGACTTCCAGAACACACGCTTCGAACTCGCCGAGCTCGAAACCCGCGTCGATGCCCTCGAAGCATTCGTCGACCGCTGTGCTCTGGCGCTCAATGACGGGGAGCTGACCCCGGTCGATGCGGCCAAGGCGAAGTACCTCGGCTCTGACCTCGAGATCGAGGTCATCAACCGGTGCCTGCAGCTCTTCGGCGGCTATGGCTACATGCTCGAATACCCGATCACCCGAGCGTTCAAGGACAGTCGCGTCCAGGCGATCTTCGGCGGGTCCAACGAGGTGATGAAGGAACTCGTTGGCCGCGACATCGCAAAGCGCTACCGCCAGAAGTGATCACTCGCCCTTGACCTCGAGCAGGACCTTTCCCTGCACGCTGCGAGAGTCGAGTTCGCCGATCGCGGCTGCGGCCTGACTAAGGGGGTAGGTGGCGTGGATGGCCGGATTGAGCTTGCCCGCGGCCACATAGTCGGCGATCGCGTCCCACTGTTCGGCGATGTAGTCGGGCCGTTCGCGGGCCGCGGCTCCCCACGCCACACCGTCGACCGAGATGTTCTTCAGCAGCAGACGGTTGACCTTGATGGAAGGGATCTCGCCGGCAGTGAATCCGAGGACCAGAATACGGCCATAGGGGGCCAGGACGCGGGTCGAGTCCGTGAAGCGGTCCCCGCCGACCGGGTCGAAGACATAGTCGACTCCGTTCGGGTAGAGCTCTTTGACAGCGTCCTTGAAGCCATCAGCCATGACCACATGCGTCGCGCCGAGCTCGCGGACAGTCTGCGCCTTGGTCTCAGTCGAGACGACCCCGATCACCTCGAGGCCGATGGCCAGAGCCATCTGCACTGCGGCCGAGCCCAACCCGCCCGCGGCCCCGTGGACGAGGATGGTCTGCCCTGCTTTGGCCTGGGCCCGAAGGCGGAGGGCGAAGTCAGCGGTGAGCAGGTTCATCGGCATTCCTGCTGCGTGAGCCAGGCTGATGCCATCGGGCACCGGCACGGTCTGCTCGTCGCCGACGACCATGAATTCGGCGAACGAGCCCGTGCCGGGAATTGCGGCAACACGGTCACCCACGGAGAACCGTGAACCAGCGCCGGCCTCGACGACGACTCCGGCGGCCTCGGAACCGAGAACGAAGGGAAGTTCGTGCTTCGTCTGGTACATGCCCCGGGTCTGGAGCAGTTCGGGGAACGTCACGCCGGCATAGGCCACCTCGACGAGGACTTCACCGTGTCCCGGACTCGGCCGTTCCGCCTCGGCGAGCTCAACATCGTCTGGTCCGGTCAAGGTGGCAACGCGAATGGCTCTCATGATTTCCTCACTGTGGATGAAAGAAGCTTGGGATGACCCACTCATCACTATCACATTCGGTGGTGACCGGCATCACGATTTCAGCTTGACTCCCACGCCTGGTTTGAATACTGTGATTGAAACTGAACGATTGTTCACTCGGGAGGGTCGACGTTGACCACAGCACCTGCAGGATTCGATGTTTCAACCATTGGACGATGGATTGAGGACCGGTTCGGAGTCACGGACTTCGACGTCGAAGTCATGTCCATCGGACGTTCGAATCTCACCTTCACCATCACCGTGGACGGGCTCCCTCGCTGGGTGCTTCGACGTCCACCGCTGGGTCACTCCGGGGGAAGCGCCCACAACGTCTCACGCGAGGGTCGGATCATGGCCGCGCTGGCCGACAGCCCCGTTCCCGTCCCTCATGTCATTGACATCGTCGACGATCCTGAGGTCCTCGACGTACCGTTCGTCTTCATGGATCACTGCCCCGGGTTCGCCATGAACGAACCCGCTGATTGGGCACGGATTCCTGATGGTCCTGGCCCTGGCGACAAACGGGCGTGCGCGTTCGGCATGGTCGATACTCTGGCGGCGGTCCATCGCGTCGACATCGACGAGTTGGGGCTCGGGGATCTGCGCAGGAACGGCGGTCTCATAGAACGGCAGCTGCGACGCTGGCTCGGACAGGTCGAAGAGATCTCGATGCGCGACATCCCCATCATCCGCGAGGTCCACGACGCCCTCGCTCAGAGTACGCCCGACCCGGCCGGCAGCCCTGTCGGCCTGGCCCACGGCGATTTCAAACCCAACAACATGATCTTCGCCCCCGATGGAGCGGTCAACGCGGTCGTCGACTGGGAGCTCACCGCCGTCGGCGAGGTGCTGACCGATCTGGGCTACTTCGTCGCAATGCTCACGGTGCCAGAGGACTACACAAGCATCTGGGTGCCGACCCCCGAGCTCGGCTTCCCGGAATCCGCCGAGATCATCGATCGCTACCAAGAGGTCAGCGGGCACGAGGTCCACGACGTCGACTACTACGCGGCCTTCGCCATGTGGAAACTCGCGTGCATCCGCGAAGGCGTCTACACCCGACTGCTGACCGGGAAGATGGGCGACCTCGACCTTGATCCGGAAACCGCCGGCGCCGGAGTCGAAGACCTGGCCCGGCAGGCGCTGACACTTCTGGAGAAGTCATGAGCACATCTGAGAACAACGCGACGATCACCACCGACAGCGTGAAAAGCCCCGTTGCCGATAAGCGCGTCATCGTCACCGGCGCTGCCGGCGGCATCGGTGCAGCCCTCGCGACCGAGCTCATCGCACGAGGCGCCCGAGTGGTCCTCGCCGATGTCTCCCCCGCGGTCACCGACACCGCGGCGTCACTCGACTCCCCGGCAGAATCGGGTTCGAGCGCCGAAGACGCCGCCTCTGCCCATGCCTGGGTCGGGGATGTGTCCTCGGTGGCAGGCATCGACGATCTCATCGCCTTCGCCGATGATCGCCTCGGCGGGGTCGACATGTACTTCGCGAACGCCGGCATCATCGGACCCGCAGGACTCGGCGACTCCGACGGCGATTGGGATGCGATCATCGACGTCAACCTGCGCGCCCACATCCGCGCAGCTCAAGCCCTCATCCCCCGCTGGCAGGAAGCTGGATCGGGATATTTCGTCGCGACCGCCTCGGCGGCCGGCCTGCTCACCCAGATCGGATCGGCCGCGTATTCGGTGACCAAGCATGCCTCGGTCGGATTCGCCGAGTGGCTGTCACTGACGTACCGCGACGACGGAATCCGGGCCTCGGTGATCTGCCCGATGGGTGTCGACACCGACCTGCTGCGCGACAGCGGTGCCGACGGGCCGGCACAGTCCGCGGTCACCGAAGCCGGCACCGTGCTCACACCCTCAGTGGTCGCGAACGTGGCCCTCGATGCCGTCGAGGTTGAGCAGTTCCTCATCCTCCCCCACCCCGAGGTGCTCGACATGTATCGCATGAAGGGCAGCGACTACGACCGCTGGCTCAAAGGAATGAGCCGCTACCAGAACCGACTCAACGAAGCGAACCGACTCAACGAGGAGACCACACATGCTGGAAACGACTGAACGCGGCCGCGAATACCAGGAGCGTCTGGGCAAGTTCATGGACGACTTCGTCTACCCCGCGGAGTCCGTCTATGCCGAGCAGATGGCTGCGGCACACAGCCCGCACACCCAGCCGCAGGTCCTCGAGGACCTCAAGGCCGAGGCCAAGAGCCAGGGCCTGTGGAACCTCTTCCACCCTGATCCCGAGTGGGGGCCGGGACTGACGAACCTCGAGTACGCTCCCCTGGCTGAAATCACCGGCCACAGCATCGAGATTGCTCCCGAGTCGATCAACTGCAACGCCCCCGACACGGGCAACATGGAAGTCTTCACCCGCTTCGGCACCGATGAGCACAAGGAGAAGTACCTAGGGCCGCTGCTCGATGGCACGATCGCCTCGGCGTTCGCCATGACCGAACCCGCGGTTGCCAGCTCCGATGCCACGAACGTCGAGATGCGCATGGAACCCACGGAGGACGGGTTCGTCCTCAACGGCCGCAAATGGTTCGCCTCGAACGGCATGCATCCCAACTGCCGTGTCCTCATCGTCATGGGCAAAACCTCCCCCGACGCCGAGGTGCACCGTCAGCAGTCGATGCTCGTCGTTCCGATCGATGCCCCCGGTGTCACCGTGGTGCGCAACCTGCCCGTCTTCGGCTACCACGACCGGGAGGGCCACGCGGAGATCACCTTCGAGGACGTCCATGTGCCCTCCAGCGATATCCTCAAGGGCGAAGGTGAGGGCTTCGCGATCAGTCAGGCTCGCCTGGGTCCAGGTCGCATCCACCATTGCATGCGTGCGATCGGTGCGGCCGAACGGGCGCTGGAACTCATGGTCAAACGCGCAGAGGAGCGCGTGACCTTCGGTGAGAAGCTGTCGTCTCGTGCCAACATTCAGGACTGGATCGCCGAGGCCCGGATCGAGATCGATCAGGCCAGGCTGCTGACGCTGCACGCGGCGGACATGATGGACAAGCACGGCAACAAGGTCGCCAAGAACGAGATTGCTGAGATCAAGGTCGTCGCTCCGGCCATGGCATTGAAGATCATCGATCGCGCGATCCAGGTCCATGGCGGTGCCGGCGTGACTGAGGACTTCCCGCTCGCGAGCATGTGGGCGCATATGCGCACCCTGCGTCTGGCCGACGGACCCGATGAGGTCCACAAGCGCAGCATCGCTCGCAACGAGATCAAGAAGTACCGCAAGCAGCCTGCAAGGTAGGCGACCTGGCTGTCGAACTCGATAGTCCTTTGGACATAGCATTCAACGATGAAGGAAGTGAAGCGATGAGCACGTGGGCAGACACCCGTCCCTGGCTGAAAACCTGGGGAGATCTCGCGAACAAGCCGTACACACTGGAGAAGTCAACAACACTGCAGGATCTGGCTACGACGGTTGCCACCCACGGTGATGAAAAGGCCATCAGCTACTACGGGTTCGGCCTGTCCTGGTCGGAGTTCGATCGGTACTCGACGGCCTTCGCCTCGTATCTGGCCGAACGCGGCATCGCTGCAGGTGATCGCGTCGCGATCTATGACCAGAACACTCCTGCCTTCATGATCGCCACCTACGGAATCTGGAAGGCGGGCGCTGTTGTCGTTCCGCTCAATCCGATGTACCGCGGAGAGCTGGAGCACATCTTCGCCGACGCCGAGGTGAAGGGACTCATGGTCTCGAAGGCGGCATTCCTCGACCGAGTGGCTCAGTACGCGACTTCCATCCCGGTGGTCGTGCTCAGCGACGACCGCAGCTTCCAAACCGACGGCCCCGAAGCGATCTTCTCGATGTTCGACGCGCTGCCCGGCACACCCGGTCAGAACCCGGAATCCACCGAGGTGCCCAACCTCCCCGACTTCCAGGCCGTCGTCGAGTCCCGGCTGGACACCGATTTCACTCCCGCCATTCCCTCTCCCGAGGACGGTGCGATCGTTGTGTACACCTCCGGGACTTCCGGGAGGTCCAAGGGTGCCGCCGGCACACACGGGTCCGTGTCGAGCAACTCCCGGTACTGCGTGCGGACGCCGACGTTCGAACCCGGGGATGGATTCCTCACTCTGGCTCCGATCTTCCACATCACCGGGTTCGTCTGCCAGTTCATCGCCGGTGTGGCCGGCGGTGCGCGGCTGATACTCAACTATCGCTTCGAACCAGGTTCCCTCCTCGAGCTCTTCCTGCGCGAGAAGCCGACATATATGGCGGGCCCTGCCACGATCTATACCGCCATGTTGGCCCATCCCGCCGCGTCGGCGCAGCACTTCTCATCCTTCAAGCGGATCATGTCGGGAGGTGCCCCGCTGCCCGAGGGCTTGGTCAACAAGTTCGAGGAGAAGACCGGTGTCTACATCGGGCAGGGCTACGGTCTGACCGAGACCTGCGCCCAAGTCGCCACGGTCCCGCACGGGCTGAAGGCGCCCGTCGATCCCGACAGCGGCAACCTTTCCTGCGGTCTGCCGCAGCCGGACACGATGATTCGCATCCTCGATGATGTCGGCGAACCCCTGGGCCCGAAGGAGATCGGAGAGGTCGCCATCTCAGGCCCCGAAGTCGTCTCCGAGTACATCAACAATGAGAAGGCCACGGCCGAGCAGATACCTGGTGGGGAGCTGCGCACTGGCGATGTCGGCTATATGGATGAGGACGGTTGGCTGTTCATCATCGACCGCAAGAAGGACATGATCAACGCCTCTGGTTTCAAGGTCTGGCCGCGGGAGGTCGAAGACGTCCTTTACACCCATCCCGCAATCCAGGAGGCAGCCGTCGTCGGCATTCCCGATGAGTATCGGGGTGAGAGCGTTGCTGCGTTCGTGACTCTGCAGTCGGGCCCCGAAGCCGATGAGGTCACCGAGGCCGCGATCGTCGAGTTCTGTCGCGAGAAGCTGGCCTCCTTCAAGGCTCCACATCAGGTGACCATCATCGACGAGTTGCCGAAGACCAGTTCAGGCAAGATTCTGCGGCGCACCATTCGCGCCGATGCGGTTGCTGCCGCACAGGAGGCGAAGGCCAGCGCGGTCGGCTCCGACTGATCCGAGAGCTACCGGCACGCTGCCAACGATGTCAGCCGGTCACGGCCGTCGCGTCTGCTCGACGCGGCGGCCGTTTCTGTTCATTGGGCCTGATCGACTGCTGTGCGAATGGTTACGTCAGGCTCACCGTCTTCGCACCGCCGAGGCGCGCAAAGCGGTCCGGCTGGCAGGTGAGCACAATGACCTGAGCGCTCTTCCCGACTGTGCTCAGGATGACGTTGAGCGCGTTGAGGCGCTGCGCATCGGCAAAGCCGAAGGCGTCATCGAGGACCACAGGTGCCCCGGAATCGCTGTCGACGAGTGTCGCCACTGCGAGTCTGCCGATGAGCGCAAGCTGCTCCTTCGTTCCACCCGAGAGTGATTCGAAGGGCACGGTTCGTTCGTTCAGGGTGCGTGAGACGATTTCGAGGTCTTCGGAGACCTCAACGGAGAGCCCTTGGCCGAAGACCAGCCTGCCCAGACGTTCGATCTGCTCCTTGAAGGGAGCCACGTACTTCCGCTGGGATTCTTCTTTATGTTTGAGGACAGTGGAGCGCAGGAGGTTGATTGCCATCGCCTGATGGCCCAGTCGTGCCCGCTTCTTCTGAGCCGATTCCATTGTCTCTTCGGCGGCTGCGAGCTTTTCATAGATGCCTTCGCTGGCACGATCGTCGATGAGAGCCGACAGGCGATCGACTTCCTGCCGAACTTCTTCTCGTTGGGATTCCTTGCTGCCGACGAGTTGCCGCACGTTCTGCAGCTGCATCCCCAAGGTCTCGGGATCGGCTGCTTCGTAGGCGACTCGTGCTTCGTCAACCTTCGACTCCACATTCGTCGCTCGAGCCTCGGCAGTCTTCACTGCCTCATCCAGATCGGCGTCGGAGTCCGTCTTTCGTGCCTCAGCCAGACTGCTCGTCAGACGCTCGTGCTGGGTTTCAGCTTCTTTCAGGCTGGTCTGGGCTCGTACCGTCTCCACGCGCGCGTCATCTCGGCTCGTGCGAATTCGTTCGAGTTCGACACGGGTGGAATCCACCGCGGACTGAGCGTCGTCAACAGTATTCTCGGACTCTGTGACCGCCGTTTCGAGCTCGCTGAGGCTCCTGTCACCAGTTTGGCTGCCCGCTTCGGTATCGTCTCCAAAATTTTCATCGCCGCCTGGGCCGGTTCCAACGGCTCCGAGGATCTGCTGTGCGCGGGCGAGCGCGGCTTCGAGCTTGTCACGCCTGTCCTGGCCCAGGAGCACCTTGAGCGTCGAATCGGCCTCTGCCTTGACTGCTTCTGCATCCGCACGAACATTGGCTCTCTCCCGGGCTTGCGCCACGGAGTCGACGTCGAGACGTTGCAGCTCTGCTTCGAAGGCTTGCTTTGCCGAGGTCAGTTCTTTGTCCAGCTCGACGGGAGATGCCCCGGGGCGCACTGTGATGTCGGCAATGCCGTCGATTGTGATCCGCACGTCCTTGACCGCGGCGAATTCTCCACTGACTCCATCGCCGAGTTCACTTCCGTCGACACTGATCGCCTGCGAGCCGAGTTGTTTCGCGACGATCTGTGCCGCGGCGGAAGTCTTCGCGTTCTCTGCGATTCGCACCTCTGTCTCAAGCGAGCTCAGCGCCTCGACGTCCTTGGTCGTGACTGTGATCGATGCGATCGTCGCCTGGGCCCGGCTCTTCTTCTCATCATGGTCACGAATGGTGTCGAGCCGTCGCGTGAGTTCGGTGAGTTCAGTTCGAGCGCGTGCCTCAGTCACCTCTTTGGCGGCCGCTTTTGCCAGTGCACGTGACTCATCGAGTGCGGTCTGCTTCTCCTCGAGAGTCGTCTGCGCTCGATCGAAATCCGAGTCCTTGTCACTCTGCGTCGTTTCAAGGTCAGAGACCGAGGCCCGGGCAGCCTTCACAGTCTCCTCGGCGGCGGCAACATCGTCGATGAGCTGCGCGCGTCGGTCCAAAGCTTCCCGGGCGATCTGGACGTCACGCTGCACTGACTGCGCCTGTTCGACTGCCTGGTCGAGCACTGCCTTGAGTTCGGCCACCGCCTTTGCCGCCTGTTCGGCTTCGTCACGATCAGCAAGAGCTTGTGTCAGCTGAGCACGGACAGATTCGAGGCGAGTGGCAGCTCGGGCATGGTTGTCGACGAGGTCGTCCATCCCGCGGCTGCGTTCACGCAGTTGTTCAAACGCGGCTTCGGCAAGAGGGACTTCAGCGTTGACTGCTTTGTAGTCTCCGGTCTCTTTGCCGGATTTGGTGAAGTACTTCGCGTATTCGGCCTCGATCCGGTCAAGGAAGTCGTCGTGATCGGCGACCTCGACGCCCGATTCGTTGAGCGCACTGTGCAGAGCCTTGATCTGAGCCAGCGGTGCCTGCGCCAGGCTCTCCCCCTGCGCCACATCGAGGGCGACGAGAAGGTCGACATCAATGGTATCGGCAAGGATCGAGAGAAACCGGTCGTGCGCATCATCGCTGCTCAGTTGTTCCGGCCTGGGGCTGATGACGCTGAGTTCGGTGAAGGGCTGCTTGATCCACCGCTTCCGGTACTTGAGTTCATACTCACCGGTGCTCAGGTGCAGTTCGACTTCGGGCCCGGCATCAACACCGACCGGTTGGGTCTCTTTGACGCTGGCCTTGCGTGAACTCGCTTTGTCCTCGCGCAGATGGGTGATGGCCTCATGAATTGAGGACTTGCCGACCTCGTTGGGCCCTTCGACTACGGTGACGCCATCGCCGAATTCGACGCGAGAGTCGGCAATACCGCGGTAGTTGCGCAGGTGGATGGAATGGAATTTCATGATCCGCTCCTCGCAAATCTATACAGCAGCCCCAGCGCGTCCTGTGCTGCTGTGGCAGACGAGTCCTCTCCCGCCGCCGCTGCTGCCAACTCGTCGAGAGTCTCCTGCATGTATCCGCTCAAGCCGAGGCCGGCGAAGTCCTCGTCGGCAGCGACCACGGCAATGTCCGTGTGCCGTTCCCACAGGGAGACTAGGGCGAACAGGTCTGTTGCGTGGTCGAGGACTTCGTCGAGTCGTGACTTCGCTGCCGTGGACAGGGTTCCCCGGAGGATAAGCCAAACAGCGGTGCTGTCCTTGTTCGGGATGTCTGTCAGTCGCTGTTCGAGGCGGCTGACGTCCTCACCCGAGTTCATGTCCTCCTCAACGACGAGGTAGGACCAGCGACCGATGTGCACCTTCTCCACCGAGCTCGCATGAGTCTGCGGATCGATATCGACGAGGAGAACGTTGCCCGGATCGTCTTCTCGGCGTGAGGTCACCTCCGGGGCACCGGGGTACCAGATATTTTCGTCTACGGAATAGGTGGCGTGCCGGTCACCGAGTGCGATGAACTGGGCACGGTTTTCTCGCAGCACGGCCTTGAGGCTCTCGGTATCGATCGTGGCCAGGGACTCCCGATCCGGGTCCAGAGTGCTCACGGCACCGTGACCGGCGATGATGCGCACCGTCCCGGGAGCCACCTCGGCGAGGCTCTGTGTTGCCTGGGCGACCAGGTCACCTTGGGGACGTTTTGAGAACCATGGGGCACCGACGATCTCGACATCGGGGATGGGCCCGAACGGTTCGCTGCTGCGCAGGACGTGGACGTGGTCAGGCTGACGGGAGGTGAAGGCCGGGGAATCGTAGATGGAGGCGGCGTCGAGGGGATCGTGGTTGCCCGGCAGCAGGACAACGGGCACGGTGAAGGCGGCCAGGGCCTCGAAAGTGCGGGAGATGATGGCTCGGTCGAGTTGGTTGGACTCGAACACGTCACCGCAGACAACAACAAATTCGCATGACTGTTCGGCAGCGATCTCACCAATGCGTTTGACTGCGTCAAGGCGGGCACGGTGAAACCGCGGGCGGGCTTCAGCACTGAGATAGTGCGCCGTCATGCCCAACTGCCAGTCTCCGGTGGCGACGAATCTCATGGGTTCCTCCTTGGTTCTCCCCCATCCTATGTATGCACACCCACCCTACGGACAGGCACTGACATGGAATGTGAGCCAAGTCATCAGCGCGTCGATTGCGAACGCAGAATGGGTCGCGAACGATTCGTGAAGCAGTCGAGTCCAACTACGAAAGCCATGACATGCGGGATGATACGAAGACGTTACCCAGGCCCCGGAATCCGTGTCTGTGACCTCTGTTACAGTGGTCAATGCGCAACCGACACCGATGCGCGCAGGTGACATTGTCCGAGGTGATCCGGCATAGAGGCCGTCGACACGACAATTCGCTGCTCATGTAATAAGGGAGTTACATCATGACGCACAAACTCATTCCTGCTCTCGCGTTCGCTTCGGCGCTCGTGCTCGCGGCTTCCGGTTGCGGTTCGTCCTCGAGCGGAGGCTCGGACGCTGAGCTCAAAGGAGAGGGAAGCGGTGACTCCTGCACTATCACTGCCGAGATACCAGTTTCCGCTGCCTTCAGTCTCACCGGTGCAGCCGCGAACTATGGGGCCACACAGAAGAATGGGCTCGAACTGGCCGCGAAGAAGCTGAATGAGAACGACGGAGTGAAGTACAAGGTCACCGTCGAAGATGACCAGACCGATCCGAAACAGGGCATCCAACTGTTCCAGCAGTTCGCCAGCGGCGATGCCAGCGTCATCGTCGGACCGACGCTGTCGAATACTGCCAAGCAGACCGACCCCGTGGCTCAGGACTCCAAGATCCCGGTTCTCGGCGTATCGAACACGGCCGGCGGCATCACGGAGATCGGCGACTACGTCTTCCGCGACTCGCTCACGGAAGAAGCAGTCATCCCGCAGACGGTCACGCAGGCGAAAGAGAAGCTCGACCTCAAGAAGGTCGTCGTCATGTACAGCAATGATGACGCCTTCACCGAGTCCGGGTACACGGCCTTCGCGGAGGCGCTCAAGGCCGATGGCGTCAAGGTGGACCAGACGCTGAAGTTCTCGAAGTCCGATACCGACTTCCACGCTCTGCTCAACAAGGCCAAGCAGTCGAAGCCAGATGCGATCGTCGTCTCCGCGTTGGTCGAAGCCGCCATTCCGCTCGTCACGCAGGCACGTGAGCTGGGCATCGATGTGCCGATCATCGGCGGCAACGGATTCAACTCCCCCACCCTCATTTCTGACGCAGGTGACGCATCGGAAGGCGTCATCGTCGGTGCGGCGTGGAACTCTGCGTCGAAGAATGAGCAGAACCAGGCGTTCCTCAAGGACTACAAGGCAGAATACGACTCCGCCCCCGACCAGTTCGCCGCCCAGGCCTACGCCGGGCTTCAGGTCATCGATGCAGCGGTGCGTGAAGGTTGCTCGGGCGAGCGCGAGGACATCAAAACCAACCTCAACAAGGTCAAGGATCTGTCCACCGTGCTCGGCGACTTCAGCATCGACGAAAACCGCGATGCCAAGCATGAGGCACTTGTCCAGATCGTCAAGGACGGCAAGTTCGACATTCTCAAATGATCGATCCGATCCTCAACCCTGTGCTGTGTCGCTTGGTCGCGCTTTCGAACGCGGCCGGGCGACACCGCCTGCACATGACAAGAAAGCACTGACATGCAGCAGCTCCTCGACGGAGTGTTCCTCGGCTCGATCTACTCGCTCTTCGCCATCGGCTTCACACTGGTCTTCGGAGTTCTTGATCGGCTGAACTTAGCCCATGCAGCCGTGTTCACCGCGGCCGCACTGATCGGAATCGAAATCGTCGAGCGTCTCGACATCTCCATCTGGCTGACCATCCCCATCGTCCTTGTCGTGGGTGCCGTACTTGGTCTCATCATCGAGCGTGTGGCTTTCCGGCCCCTCGAGAAGCACCACGACGCACACTTCGGCGGTCTCATCTCGTCCATCGCGCTGGGATCGATCTTCATCGCGCTGCTCCAGTCCCGCTACGGTGCGGGAACTCAGCGCTTTCCGGCCGGGTCGTTTCCCGAAACGCAGTTCAAGCTGTTCGGGGCGACCGTCTCTCTCCTCCAGTTCATCATCCTCATCGTCAGTGTGACGCTCATGGTCATCCTTGCCTGGGTCGTCACCTCATCCAAGCTCGGCCGGGGCATGCGCACCATTGCCGAGAACCCCCATGCCGCAGCCGTCCTGGGGATGAATGTCCACCGCATCTCGAGCCTCACATTCGCCATCTCCTCGGCACTCGGTGCAGTCGCTGGCGTGCTCTTCGCCCTCAACGTCAACAGCGCACAGCTGGGAATGGGTCATGCGATCGAGCTCAAAGGACTCGCAGTCATCATCGTCGGTGGAATGGGATCGCTGCCCGGGGCCATGATCGGCGGCCTCATCCTCGGCATCGCCGAGGTCTTCGCCGTCAACTACATCGGCAGCTCCTGGCGTGACATGGTCGCGTTCGGCCTCCTCTTCCTCATCCTCGTGCTGCGCCCGCAGGGGCTGTTCGGCAAGCGCAAAGTGAGGGAGGTCTGATGTTCTTCGAATACAGCGCGCTGATCACCCTCATCGCCCTGACTGCAATCCTTGCCTACAGCTTCTACGCGGTTCTGCTCGCCGGTCAGCTCAGTCTGGCCCAGATCGGTCTTGCATCGTTCGCGGCCTTCACCTCGATACTCGTCGTTCCCGAAGAACCACTGTTCGGAGTGATTCCGCCCTTGGTGATCGGCATCGTCTTCGGCATGGCTGTCGGCATGATCGCCGCATTCATCCTCGGCCTGCCGGTAGTCCGACTGCGTGGGGTGTTCCTCGCGATCGCCACCCTCGCATTCGCTGAAATGGTCCGCATCTTCCTCATCAACCAGTCCTGGACCAACGGGGCCCAGGGCATGTCATTTCCCAAACTCGTGGGACCGATCACCGCGTGGGTCCTCCTCATCCTCGTCGCCTTCTGGTTCTGGAGGCTCTCCGGCTCCAGGCTGGGCCGCACCTTCGACGCCATTCGTGAGGACGAGCTGGCCGCACTGTCGATGGGTATCAACGTCGCTCGCTACAGGATGGCCTCGTTCGTCATCGCCGGTGCGGTTTCTGGCCTATACGGTGTCCTCCTCGCCTACTTCTCACGCTTCGCCGACCCTAACGAGTTCTCCTTCACCGCTGCAGTCGATGGCCTGGTCACTGCAGTCGTCGGTGGTGTCTCGATGTTCATCGGACCAGTACTCGGCAGCACTCTGCTCACCGTCCTGCCTGAGGTCCAGCGCGTCCTCGGCATCGACGCAGGCTGGATTAGACCGCTCATCTCCGGAGTCGTCCTGCTCCTCGTCATCCTGTTCCTGCCCGGCGGCCTCTCCGCACTCATCCCGCGCCGTAAGTCTGCAACGAAACTCGTCGATGACGATGCGGGAGTCCTCAGTGAATTGCCCGCAGCCGGCACTGTCGTCGCGACTCTCAACGGCCTCGGAAAGTCCTACGGTGGGGTCCGGGCGGTCGATTCGGTCAGCGCCCAGGTCAAGGCGGGCTCAGTCTTCGGCCTCATGGGGCCCAACGGTGCTGGCAAAACCACTCTGGTCAACATGCTCACAGGCATGACCCCACCGACGGACGGAAACGGCACCATCCTCGGCGTCACTCTGGGGAAGCGGACTCAGGCCCACCACCTCGGCGCGGCAGGAGCTGCACGAACCTTCCAGCAGATCAAGGTGTTCTCCCGTCTCAGCGTCCTCGAGAATGTCCTCGTCGGCGGCTATCGGGTGACCAAATCCACGCTGTGGCGTCGCATGCTCTTCCTGCCCTCAGCCAGGCGAGACGAACATACGGCAGTGGCCAATGCCTCTGCCCAGCTGCGCCGGGTCGGACTCGCCGACAAGGCAGCGCTGTCCGCCGGCAACCTATCCTACGGCGACCAACGAAGACTCGAAATCGCCCGTGCCCTGGCCGCTCAGCCGACGATCCTCATGCTCGACGAACCTGCTGCGGGGATGAACCACGTCGAAGCCACCGAACTGTCGACGCTGATCCGAGCACTCGCCGCAGATGGGATCGCTGTAGTCCTCATCGAACACAATGTTCGGATGATGATGAAAACCTGCGATGAGATCCTCGTGCTCAACTTCGGCAAGATGATCGCCTCCGGCGAGCCCGAAGACATCGCCAGGGACGAAGCTGTCATGGCCGCCTACCTCGGCGACTCAGCACGCACCGAGAATACGCAAGGACCAGACGACGCAGGTGGACCGGTGCAGGCACCGAAAGATTCGGAGCAGAACTCATGAGCGACGCAATCCTGACCGTTGAAAACCTGCACGTCAGCTACGGGCAGGTCAATGCCGTCCGCGACGTGTCGATCAGGGTGCCAACCGGTTCCGTGACCGCTCTGGTCGGAGCCAATGGTGCAGGCAAGACGTCCATCCTCTCCGCTGTCAGCGGACTTGTGCGACCGAAGTCCGGGACCATCACCTACAAGGGCGCCGAGGTGACCCGCCGTCCCGCTCATGCCATGGTCAAGTCCGGCCTCGTGCTTGTTCCCGAAGGACGTGAGATCCTCTCCACACTGTCAATCGCGGAGAATCTGTCGCTGGGTGGGTGGCATCGCGGCAGAAACCTCACCGCCAATGTTGAGAACATGTACGAACGCTTCCCAGTCCTGGCCGAACGCAGGAAACTACCCGCGGGGTCACTGTCCGGGGGCGAGCAGCAGATGCTCGCGATCGCACGGGCGCTCATCGCCGAACCTGAAGTGCTCCTCCTCGACGAACCATCGATGGGGTTGGCCCCAAAGATCGTCGACCAGGTCTTCGAGGTCATCGAGCAGATCCGCACCGACGGAACAACGGTCGTTCTCGTGGAGCAGAATGCCCGCCGTGCCCTGGCAGCCGCAGATTTCGGCTACGTCATCGAAACCGGAGAGATCACGCATTCCGGCCCAGCCGACGAATTGTTGGCCGACGAAGCGATCATCGAAGCGTACCTCGGCCTCGACTGATGCAATGACACCCGCTTCCGAGCAAGTTGTCGCGCTCTGCAACCGATCGTCATCCGCGTGGTGGCCTACAACGGCGCATGACATACCTGAGCATGTTTGCCGCGCTGTTGTTCCAGGGGCTGTCACACCGGGGGAATACTTGACCACGACGTGAGCATGACCAGCCTCCACGCTTCGAGCCCGTACCTACGCTAGGACCGCACACCCGTCGTCCATGATGTGCCTATGTCGATCGCTCCCGGTCGGGTCACGGCGCTCATCGGTCCCAACGGGTGCGGCAAGTCCATCGCCCTGCGGTCTTTGGCCCGCCTGCATCCAATCAGCTGGGCGACGTCTGCGTCGGATTCGCCGAGCCGACTACTCCGACAACCGCACTCTCCGCGTCGATCATCGTTCCGGGCGAACTGTTCAATCAGGCCTACGTTGGTCGAGGCCTGGACGCCAAGAACCTCTCACGCACCCTCGAGGACTCCGGCTGCACGACACTGGTTCAGGGCCGTCGCCGCACCACGCTGAATCACTGCTTGGGCCGGCTGCTCCGCTCGCGGGCGCTGAGGTATTCGGTCGGGGTGTATCCGGTGACACGGTGAAAATCCGCTGTGAAGTGCGATTGGTCGAACCAACCGAACAATGCCGCAAGCTCGACAAACGACCGATCCCACCCCTGATCGATCGTCGCTACAGCATCTGTGACACGGGCACGAGTGAGAATCTTCTTGACCCCGACACCGCAGTATTCCTGGAACATCCGCTGCAGCGACCGTTCGCTCATTGCACAGCGCGATGACAGTTCACCGAGGCTGATCACGCTCGGGTCATCGAGGCGATCCAGCACCTGTGCGAACCGGGCATATCCCTCGGTCATCGTCGGACGCTGAGAGAGCAGCCAGGCCTGAAGCACCTCGGCGGCGGAGTGCAGGTGCGAATCGCGAACCTGGTCGACGTCCAGTAGCTCACGGAGTCCCAGGTCCTCATCAATCCGCGGAAACCAGTCACCGGCTGGCACTGTCGTGTCCCGAATCAGTGCCGGTGCCTCGTTCGCGAACGCCAGTGTTCCGCCGAGGTGGAAGTTGACCCCGATGACACCGCCACGACCGTAGAGACCGACGTCGAATCGACGAGTGGTCACCGGACCGGTCAGCCAGATGCCTGCGCCCGTCGTGTTCGCACGATGGATATCGCCGAACTCCACGGTGAGGTTGATCCCCGGTTCCGATATGGTCGCCGTCTGATAGCGCTCGCCCTCTGGCAGGTCCCAGGTCACCGACCATAAGCGCTTCACCCAGGGACGCAGCCCTTCGGCGACTGCAGCCGGCACTGAATACTGGGCGTGCTGAAGCATCTCCGCCGGTTTGAGCACACGTCCGTAGAAATGTTCGGGAGGAGAATTCCCCGGTGGCGGAATTTTCCTAGCGACGACATCGTCCATGGCACAAGAATGGCAGACATGACTGACACACAGATGAACGAAACCCCTGCCGCTGCCTTCACCACCGATGCCACACCGGTCGCGAAATTGGCCATGATCACTCTTGACGCCTCGAATGCCGCCGCACTCGGTGACTTCTGGTCGAAGGTCCTGGGCTGGCCGGTGGCGTATTCAGACGAGAACTATGCCATGCTCACCGGCCCCAGCCATGCGCTGGGCATCGGCACCATCCCCGACTACCAGCGACCAGACTGGCCCGACGATGGCCACAAACAGTTCCACCTGGACCTCGCGGCCGAGGACATCGAGGCTGCTGCCACCCGCTGCGTCGAATTTGGGGCCGAACGAGCCGATCCTCAGCCCGGCGAGACATGGGTGGTCCTCTTCGACCCAGCCGGCCACCCCTTCTGCATCACCGATGCCAAGAACTGGGGCTGAGGAAGGAGTACGCGTCTAGAGCTTCGCCACCCGCACAATGTAGTGGGAGGAGTCGAGACCATCGACGAGGATCGTGGCCGAGTACTTGTCATTGGCGCCGGTGACCACCCAATTGGGTTTGAGGAGTCCACGAGGCTCCCCTACTTCGTCGATGTTCACCCCCATACCCAGCTTCACCGTCTTGAGCACCTTCGTGCGCACCAGCGAGCGAGCCGAACGCCTGACCTCAGAGCTCTCGGGACGGGCGCCTGCCTGATCCGAGGATTCGAATGCATCGAGCCACTCCTCGATGGGAACAGCGTGCCCTCCCGGTTCGAATTCGGCGATGAACCCCTTGCCCGAATAGGCATTGACCAGGACGTTCATCCGCTGCCCAGCCACCGGCCCCGCCGATCGCGAACCGGCTGTGGCTGATCCGGCCGGCATCGACGATGCTCTCCGCCGGAAGATGCTGCTCGTCTGCGCATTGAACACCGTCCACCAGAAAGGATGGAACGTGGATCGAACCTCGGCATCGGCACCGGGGAGCTTGCGCCGGAACACGGCGAGCGCCTCGGCGTCGGTGATGTTAGGTGCCATCCTCAGCGCCGTCTCGGGCACGAACGGACGGGACTGGCTCTGCCCTTCAACCCGTCCGGTGAAGCCGGATTCCGGGTGCTCAGTCATCCTTGGGCACCTGTGCGGCCAGGGCATCGTTCTGCCCGGTGAGCATGTGGGCCGGGATGGCACCGATCTTGTCAGTCTCCTTCAGCGCGGCAACGACGTGTGCCGGGACCGGGTGGGACTTCTGTGTGGCCAGGGAAACGAAGATAAGGGCCAGTGTCGAGCAGACGATTCCGATACCCATCGGATCGACGCCGGTGACGTCGACGAGGCCGGCCAGCTGCCACACGACCGAAGATACTGTGCCCAGGACCATCGAGGAGATCGCGCCGGGAACGTTGGCCTTCTTCCACCAGGCGGCAGCGATGTAGACCGGGACGAATGCGGCGCCGAGCACGGTCGTGGAGAAGATGACCACCTCGGCGACGGCCGGAGGATCGTTGACGGCCACCACATAGCCGATGATGGCGAGGATGAGGACGGTGAAGCGTGAGACCCATACCGATTGGCTATCGGACACGTCCTTCTTGATGAAGCGCTGGAACAGGTCCTGGCTGGCGATCGTGCCCGACTGCAGGAGCAGCGCATCGGCGGTGGACATGATCGCGGCCATGATGCCGGCCATGACGATGCCCACGGCGAAGTTCGGCAGCACAGTGTCGGCAACTTCGAAGACTGCGAGTTCGGGGTTGTCGAGGTTGGGCAGGATGATAAGCGCCATGATGCCCACAATGTAGGGCGCGGGGATGAACAGGAGGTTGAACCCGGTGGCGTACATGCTCGCTGTGCGAGCGACCGAGGGCCGCTTCATCGCCATGTGGCTGACGTTGACGTGCGGCCAGCCCATGTAGCCGATGGAGAAGACGAGGACCGCTCCGATGATCACGCCCCACTGGACGGAGCCGAAACCCTCGGGGCCCCACATGGTGAGCAGGTTCGGGTTGATCTCTCCGACTGCGTCATTGCCCGCCGTCCAGCCGCCGATGGCCTGCATGGTGCCGATGAGGATCCAGATCATGCCGATGAGCATGATGATGGCCTGCACGAAGTCGGTGTAGGCCACGGCGAGGTACCCGCCCAGGAACGTGTAGAAGACGATGACGCCGACGGCGATGAGCAGGGCCCAGGCATAGGGCACTCCGGTGACCATCTCGAGGCCGCGTCCACCGGCGATGAACTGGCTCATGACGTAGAAGAAGATGCAGAACACGGCGACAGGGGCGGCGATGGCGCGAATCCACTTCGAGGGGTACCGGTGCTCGAGGTATTCGATCGAGGTCAGGGAGCCCAGTATCTGCGAAAGTTTGCGCATCCGCCGGCCCAGGATCGACAGGCTGAGGACGCCGCCGCCGATGTCGCCCATCGCATACCAGAGGGAGAAGTAGCCCTTGGTGTAGGCCAGGGAGCCGGCGCCGAGGAACATGTAACCCGACATCGACGAGCTCTGCAGGCGCAGCGCGGTCACGGCCGGGCCCAGGCTGCGCCCGCCCAGCAGGTAACCTTCGGCGCCTTTGTTTCCGGTCTTGAGCGTCCACACGCCGATTCCGGCCATGGCGAGGAAGTAGATGATGAGGAACCAGGTTTCGAGGTTCATGCCAGTCCTCCGTTCTCAGTCTCCGAACGATGATCGTTCGTCGCGGCGGATGGACCGGAAGGTGCTGTGGTGAGCTGGTCCTCAGCGATGTCCTCGGCCTTCCAGCCGCGGGAGAGGTAGACGAAGACAAGCGTGTAGATCACCCATATTGCGGGGATGCCGAAGATGATGACGACTGTTGCCGTCGGAAGGCCGAACATGGAGACCACCTCATTGTGTCGCTGAACATAACTGATGGATGCGCCCAGAAGGGCGACCCCGAGGTGCGTTGACGACCGCTCGCAGTGTGCGAAAGCCGGTGCCGCACTGAAGTGACCATACAACGTTTTCTCAGAGGGATCACAAGTTTCTCAGATTGAGCCACCATGCAGACAAATTTCGGGCGAGCCCGGAGTCCGCCGTTCACACCCCTACTCACCAGTGCATTCGTGACATCATTGAATCGACTCAGCGCGGCGCATCCGCTTCGCCTATCGCGACGACACCACCGCTGACGGCCGAGGCGGGCAGAGCAGCACCGAGACGGACAGAGGGAGCGATACATGGACAGGAACAAGCTCTGGGAACCCAGCGCAGAGAGAGTCCGGGACTCGGAGATCCGCCGATTCCAAGGCTGGCTGCAGGACACCCACGGTGTGTCGACGAACTCCTACGACGAGCTCCACCGATGGAGCATCGAACATCTCGACGAATTCTGGGAATCGGTCTGGGAGTACTTCGCCGTCATCGGTCAGCGAGGAGACTCCCCGGTGCGCACGGGTGAGTCCATTCCGAACACACGCTGGTTCCCGGGAGCCAAGTTGAACTTCGCGGAGAATCTCCTCAGACAGGCCGATTC
The DNA here is from genome assembly GCF_900169145.1 of Brevibacterium antiquum CNRZ 918. Taxonomy (GTDB): domain Bacteria; phylum Actinomycetota; class Actinomycetes; order Actinomycetales; family Brevibacteriaceae; genus Brevibacterium; species Brevibacterium koreense. Next base: position 212,724 of record NZ_FXZD01000005.1, read on the forward strand.
GACTCCTGACACCGAGGCGGTCGTCGGCCTCCATGAGAGCCGCCCGCGGGAGGCTCTGACCTGGGAGCAGCTGCGTAGGCAGGTCGCCGCGCTGAGCAAGCACCTGCGCAGCCTCGGCATCGGTCCCGGTGACACGGTCTGTGCTGTCCTGCCCAGCTTGACACAGACCGTCGTCGCCCTCCTGGCCAGCGCCAGCCTCGGCGCGATCTGGTCGGTGGTGAACACCGACTTCGGAGTCGACGGCATCGCGGATCGGTTCGCTCAGATCGAACCCAAGGTACTCATCACCGTCGATGCACACGAGTTCAACGGTCATGTCATCGACCAGGTGCCACAGCTGCCGAAGATCCTCGCCGCACTGCCAACGGTGCGCCACCACATCCTCGTCGACTCAGGAGCCCTGGTCAGCTCAGGCGAGGGCTCCCCCATACCCGCGGCCGAGCTCGACCTCGAAATACCCAGCGTCCGGTTCAGCAAGATCATGTCGGACCGGGCCGAACCGAAGTACGAAATCCTGGGCTTCTCCCACCCACTGTGGGTGCTCTACTCCTCCGGCACGACAGGCAAACCCAAGGGGATCGTCCATTCCCACGGCGGAATCGTGCTCGAGGCGCTCAAGGCGAATGCGTTCCAGTACGATGTTCGGCCCACCGATCGAGTGCACTTCGCAGTCTCGACGACCTGGGTGGTGTGGAACCTCATGGTTGATGCCATGATGCGCGGAGCCACCATCATCACCTATGACGGTGCCCCGACCTTCGAACGCCCCGACCGCCATCTGAAGATATGCAGTGACGAGGACGCTACCCTGTTCTGCACCGGGGCGGCAGTCCTGTCCCTCGCAGCACGCTCGGGAGCATCACCGAAGGAATCCTACTCGTTGACGAATCTGCGCACGATCATCTCGACAGGCTCACCCCTGCCAACGGCAACCTGGACCTGGGTCTATGAGCACGTTAAGGCCGACATGCTCGTGGGCTCCGATTCCGGCGGTACGGACATCTCCTCGGGAATCTTGGGATCGAACCCGCTCGATCCCGTCTACAGCGGAGAGCTTCAGGGCCCCTACCTCGGTGTGGATGCTCGCACCGTCGACGGCGCGGGCACCAGTGTTGAGGGCGAGGTAGGCGAACTCGTCATGGCGCAGCCGCTTCCGTCGATGCCGGTGATGTTCTGGAATGATCCGAGCGGCGAGAAGTTCCGCAGTGCCTACTTCGACGACTTCCCCGAGCTTTGGCGGCAGGGCGACTGGGCGACGAAGATGCCTGGAGGCGGCTTCATCATCCACGGGCGTTCGGACGCGACCATCAACCGGGGCGGCATCCGCATGGGATCGGCCGATATCTGCCAGGTCGTGGATTCGGTTCCCGGCGTACACGAATCGATGGTGCTTGGAGCCGAACTCGAGGACGGAGACTACTTCATGCCGCTGTTCATCGTCCCTGCGCCCGGCACGGAGGTTGACGATGCGCTCAAAGCCGCAGTCGTGCAGGCGATCAGGTCACGCGTGTCCCCTCGATATGTTCCCGACGAGATCTTTCCGGCCCCCGGTGTGCCCCGCACCCGCACCGGCAAGATCATGGAGGTCCCGATCAAGAGAGTCTTCCAAGGTGGAGATCCCGCTGCGGTGAATCGGACCACGGCCGCCGAGGCTGACATCGTCGAGTGGTTCGTCGACTTCGCCCACCGCTTCGCCGAGAACCGGGGCGCTCGCCCACGCTGAAACGCTCAGTCCACGACGAACTGGCGGTCGTGGAGGCCGGTGGCGCTGCCGGGAATCGCGGGTCGGCGTTCGGAGATCTGGACGTTGCCGTCGGCATCGACTGCTCTCACCGTCACAGTGTGGGTGCCGGGTTCAAGGTTGTTGAAGGGACACCGCCATTGCCGCCAGGTGTCGGTGGTCAGTTCCTTGCTCAGCTCCGCTGTGTGCCAATCGCCGTTGTCGATGCGGACTTGCACCTCGGCGATGCCGACGTGCTGAGCCCAGGCCATTCCCGCGGTGATGATCTGTCCGTCCTTGTTGGGGCTGGCATGGTCACCGGCACGGGGAACGTCAACGCGGGAGGCCACGAGTACGGGCCCGTGGGTGGCCCAGCCGCGTTTCGTCCAATAGGCCTCCTTATCAGTGAAGCGGGTGACTTCGAGTTCCGTCACCCATTTGGTCGCCGACACGAACCCGTAGAGTCCGGGCACGACGAGCCGAGCGGGGAATCCGTGGTCGCGGGGCAACGGTTCACCGTTCATCCCGACGGCCAGCAGGGAGGCCCGATCATCGGTGAGGACCTCGAGGGGTGTTGAGGCGGTGAAGCCGTCGTCGGATGTCGACAGCACCATGTCTGCGTCCGCGCTCGGTTTGGCGCGTTTGAGCAGGTCTCGTACCGGGTATCCCAGCCAGGTGGCGTTGCCGACGAGGTCACCGCCGACCTGGTTCGAGACGCAGGTCAGGCTCACTCGGTGCTCTTCCAGTGGCAGGTCGAGCAATTCGGCCATGGTGATCGTGACTTCGTCTTCGACCATTCCGTGAATGTGCAGCGACCAGGAGGATGCGTCGACCGACGGTGGGATGAGCGCGGTGTCGATGCGGTAGAAGTCGTCGTTGGGTGTCATGATCGGGGCGAGTCCGTCGATGTCCAGGTCGGCTCCCGCTGGGATCTCCGGCGCCGAGGTGGCCGGTCGTGGCAGCACGAGCTTCGTCACAGCTCCTGCCGCGTTCCGGGCGAGGATCGATGCCGACTGACCTGCCGCAATCGCAGCGATGCCGACAGCGCTCAGGCCCGCGGCAAGACCGAAGAAGGCACGCCGGTCGGTGCCTGGCCGACCGTCGATGTCGGCGCTCCGGTCTGTGCTGGCGGAGTCCTCCGAACGTAGTTCTCGGCCATCGCCGAGGCGGATCAGTCCCATGTATGCCGCGCAGCCCAGTGCCACTCCCCCCAGGGCCGGAATCGAATCGAGGAGCGCCCCGCCTGTGCTCAGCAACAGGAAGACCGGCAGGATGCCGAGACCGATGAGGAGCACGAATGACAGGGTTCGCCGACGTAAGCCGATTCGTCCGATCACACCCCCGACGACGGCTCCGACGACGACCAGGGTGATGATGAGAGCGAGTTTGTCGTTCGTGCCGAAGATGCTGATGGCGGCCTTGATCATGGCCGTCGGCGTGAGAGGAATGATCGCCTGCCCCAGGATCAGCAATGGGGCCGTCGTCGCGGAGAAGGCACCGGCAATGAATTCGGCAGCCCCGAAGTAGACAAGGGTAGCCACGACACCGGCGAGGGTGAAGAGCAGTGGGCGGCGATCGGTCATCTGAATTTCGCACCTTCTCGGGGCAGCGGATGGTGCCCTCGATTATCCTCGTCTGCAACCGTCCGTGGGGGCGGAAGACCTTACAGAACAATGACGTCGGCTTCGTCTAGAGGGTTCGGAGGCATCAGGCCAGAATTCGTCAGTGGTTGCCGATGGTCTCAGGCAAGGCCCCGACGGAGTCGAACCGCGGCGTCCAGCATCAGCTCCAGACGCTCCAGTCGCTGTGTTTCCGGCAGGTTCGCAGCAGACTCTATTCCGTCGTCGATGAGCACCACGACCTGGTCAGCCAGGCTCTGATCTCCCAGTTCCGGGACCGCGCGGCCTTCGGAGCCGATAGACGAGAACTGCGCAAGCGCCTCGGTGATGGTGCCGCGACGTGACAATATGCCAGCCGTGCTGTCGGGGGAATTCGGACCTGTCTCAGCGAGCTGACGAGGGTTCAGGCCGATGATGCGGATACGCAGACGGCGGACCTCTGTTTCGAGGTCCGCCGTCACGTTGTTCATGGCTCAATCATAGACGTCGATCCCGGGACCACACAGCTGGTGTGTGAGGCCTGGGGCCGGGAGTGTCTAGTTCCTGAAGTAGGAGATGAGGCGCAGGATTTCGATGTAGAGCCATACGAGGGTGACCATGAGGGAGAATGCGCACATCCAGGAGTACTTCTCCGGGATCCGCTGCTTCACGCCCTGTTCGATCATCTGGAAGTCCATGATCAAGGTCATGGCCGCGAGCACCGTGGCGACGATGCCGATGATGACACCCAGCGGCATGGTTATACCCATGATGTTGATCTCGACGCTGCGTGCGCCACCTGAGCCAGTCATCATCGCGATGCCGAAGTTGATGAGCGAGAAGATGGCATAACCACCGACGGCGATCAGCATGAACTTCTTCATCTTCGAGCCGTAGCGCACGCCCTTGAACTTGAACAGGGCGAGCATGACGCCGAAGACGCAGAGCGTGGCGAGAACCGCCTGGATGACGATGCCGGGGAACATGGTCTCGAACATAGAGGAGATGCCGCCGAGGAAGACACCTTCGAAGGCGGCATAGCCGATGATCAGGCCCTTGTTCGGCTCCTTCTTGAAGGCGTTGACAAGTCCGAGGACTAACGCGATGAGCATCGCGGGAAAGGCCAGGGGCGTGACGAACCAGCCGAGTACGGCGCCGGCGAGAAGAATGGTGAAGAGGACACCGGTCTTCATCATCACATCGTCGTAGGTCATTGCCCGTTCGGCGGTCTGCGGACCGGCATTGCGGGTCTGCGCGGCAGGCTTGTCGAACAGGTTGTTGAGCTCCTGGTCGGACATGACCGGTTCGTTGCGTCCGGCCTGAACTCCCTGGTTGAGAGCCCGGTTCATCATGGGGTTACTCACGGTCGAGATCCTTTCGATCTGAGCAGGTTGCTCGCACAGACGAAATGCCGCACGAGAGTTGAATCATGGTCTCAGTCTAGTCACTTGAGCTGGACACATACTGAAGATCTGGTGCTCGAGAAGACGAGCGTTGCACGATCGTAACGCTCATCCACTGCCCGACTATTCCCGCAGCCACAGGTGTCGCTGCGACCCTCCCACATCGAACGCAGAGCCGAGCGTCGAGAGCAGGCTGCAGGAATCTCCTCTCGACGGTGCGGCGTGCTTTCGCCGGTGCGAGACAGTGCGGCCTCAGCCCATGTGGTAGCTCGTGGCCGAGCCCGGTCCCCAGGGGATTCCGGTGGACCACCAGATGAAGAACAGCAGTCCCCAGAAGACGAACATTGCGAACGACAGCGGGATCGTGAACGAGAGCAGGGTGCCGATTCCCGCGTCCTTCTTGTAGCGCTGGATGAAGCCGAGGACAACGACGAAGTAGGGGCTCATGGGCGAGATGATGTTCGTCGTCGAGTCACCGATGCGGTACAGGGCCTGCGTGGTCTCTGGGGCGATGGACAGGAGCATGAACATCGGCACGAGCACCGGGGCCATCAATGTCCACAAACCCGATCCCGAAGTCAGGAACAGCGCACCCAGGGCCACGAGCACCCATCCGCCCATCAGGATGACGAACGTCCCGGTGTTGAGCGAGCCGAAGAACTCCGCTCCCCGGATCGCTAGGATCTCGCCGAGGCTGGACATCTTGAACAGGGCCAGGAACTGGCTGGCGGCGAAGAACAGGACGATGACGGGCACGAACGGGAGGAGCCCCTTGCCCATCATGTCGGGGATATCGGAGGTCTTCTTGATCGTACCGGTGGCGTAGCCGTAGACGATGCCGACGATGAAGAAGCCGAAGCCGATGATGGCGGCGATGCCCGACATCAGTCCTGATTCGGGGCCGAATGCCCCGGCCTCGTCGCGGAGGAACGAGTCCTGGGGCCAGGCGAGGAGGAACAGGATCGCTGCGCAGGCGACGATGGACAGCACGGCAAGGACCATGCCCCGCTTCTCGTTGGAGTCCAACGCCATCTTGACGTCGAAGTTGTCCGGATCGTTCTCGTCAGGTGCGTCGAGTTCCATCTGATCGGCACGTTTGGTCAGCAGGAGTTCGGTGACCAGGGTGATGGCACCTGCCACGACGAACATCGAGATGAAGTTGAAGTAGAAGTTCGCGAGCGGGCTGACGACGTAGTCCGGGTCGATGATCTGAGCCGCCGAGGTGGAGAGTCCACCGAGGATTGTGTCCATGGAGTTGACCATGGGCGCCGCTGAATACCCGCCCGAGGTGGCAGCGTAGGCGACGACGCAGCCCAGCAGAGGGTTGCGCCCCACCGCTTTGAACGCAAGTCCGCCGAGGGGAATCATGATCATGTACGAGGCATCCGAGGCGATCGATGCGGCGGTGCCGGCGAGTGCGACGATGAAGGTGATCCACTTCGGTGAGGCACCAGCGATCGTTCCACGCAGCATCGCCGGAATCAGACCGGACTGCTCAGCCACGGCGACGCCGATGAGGACGATGAGGACCAGACCCAGTGGTGGGAACGTGACGAAGTTGTTCGTGGCTCCGGCGACGATCGCACGCAGGGACTCAGTGCTGAAGAGGTTGGTGACCGTCACCGTCTCATCGGTGGCCGGATTGACGGCCTGCAGGCCGGTGCCGGAGAAGATCGCCGAGAGCGCCATGACCACGACGGCCAGCGACAGGAACAGCCAGAATGGGTGGGGAAGTTTGTTTCCGGCCTTCTCGATGATGACCAGCAGGCGCATGAGCCAGTTGAGATCGGCCGGCCTTTTCGTTTTGGTGTCGGTGACAGCGGCGGTGCGCGACATCGATGCTCCTCAGTGATTCGTACAGGGTATGTGCAGATGAGCCGGTCGGTGCCCCTCATACAGTGGTCGAGACACGACTGATCTGTGGCAGGGGACACTGTGTGCACCGCCCAGTGTTATAGAGATCACTGATTGCGGCGAGACGATCTCATATCCTGGATCGACTGCGACATCCGCTGCGCTGGTGCAAGAGCATGTGCACGCCTGCGGGCAAAGAGAAAGCCGACCGCACGAAGGTGCGATCGGCAATCTCAGGCCGCTGGGGCGTTCAGCTCAGCGTTCGAGGTTTCCTTGGATGAAGGCTTCGACTGCGTCGTGAGCAGAATCGTCGCCCGTCTGTTCCGGAGGCGACTTCATGAAGTACGACGATGCCGAGATGAGGGCTCCGCCGATTCCGCGGTCGAGTCCGATCTTTGCCGCACGGACGGCGTCGATGATGACTCCGGCGGAGTTCGGCGAGTCCCAGACTTCGAGCTTGTATTCCAGCGACACCGGAGCATCACCGAAGTTACGGCCCTCGAGACGGACGAAGGCCCATTTGCGATCGTCGAGCCACTCGATGTAGTCGCTGGGTCCGATGTGGACGTTGCGGGGAGCGAGCTCGGCCGAGGTGTTCGAGGTCACGGCCTGAGTCTTCGAGATCTTCTTCGACTCGAGGCGCTTTCGCTCGAGCATGTTCTTGAAGTCCATGTTTCCGCCCACATTGAGCTGGTACGTGCGGTCGAGGACGACGCCGCGGTCTTCGAACAGTTTGGCCATCACCCGGTGAGTGATGGTCGCACCGATCTGACTCTTGATGTCGTCACCGACGATCGGCACACCAGCGGCACGGAACTTCTCGTCCCACTCCTTGGTCCCGGCGATGAAGACAGGCAGGGCATTGACGAATGCGACCTTCGCGTCGATGGCGGCCTGTGCGTAGTACTCGACGGCCTCCTGCGAACCTACGGGCAGGTAGCAGACGAGAACATCGGCTTTCGCGTCGCGCAGCGCCTGTGCGGCGTCGACAGGTTCGATATCGGATTCGACGATGGTCTCGCGGTAGTACTCGCCGAGCCCGTCCAGGGTCGGTCCGCGTTGAACCTCGACTCCGGTCGCTGGCACGTCGGCGATCTTTATCGTGTTGTTCTCACTGGCCGTGATGGCCTCAGCAATATCGGTGCCGACTTTCTTGCCGTCGACATCAAATGCGGCAACGAATTCGATATCACCGACGTGATAATCGCCGAATTCAACGTGCATGAGGCCCGGTACTTTACTTCCTGGGGCCGTATCCCTGTAATACTCAACACCTTGGATCAGGGAAGAGGCGCAGTTGCCCAATCCGGCAATCGCGACTCGAATCGATTTCGTTCCCACGTCTGTGATCTCTCCTTTGTCATTCCGGGTCTCCCCGAGCGTCAGGTCTCCCCAACTGGGGCCACCTTGAAATGACCCCGACTATTCATCTTAATGTCCTCGTCAAAACGGCGAGACGTCTTCGTCGAAACGGCGAGACGTGTGATCGGCTGAGGGTTTGGCCTCCGCCGATCGCGGTGTGTGGGCTCAGCTGACGACGAGCGGTTCCAAGACCAGATCCGGGTGATTCTTCTGCACACCTTGGAGACGCCACCTATCAGAGAACAGGGCGAGCAGCTCACCGTCAGACCGGTGCAGAACCTCAACTGATCGTTCCCTTGCCAGAGTCGGCACGCATTCCGGTGTGGTGCGCCGAGCCAAGGAGAAGTTGAGGCGCTCCAGCGCACAGGGTGCATGGAATTCGTTGTTCATCCGGTCCTCGGCAACCTCGAACTGCATCGGCCCGACAGCTCCGAGGACAGGGGCCTGGTCACCGCGCAGGTCAGAGCGCAGCACCTGAATGACGCCTTCGTGGTCGAGCTGTTCGATACCGCGGCGGAACTGCTTGTACTTCGAGGAGTCCTTGGCCTTGATGACCATGAAGTGCTCTGGAGAGAACGTCGGAATGCCGGGGAATTCGACCTTCTTGTCCAAGTAGAGCGAATCGCCCACGCGCAGAGCACTGGCGTTGACAAGGCCGACGACGTCTCCTGGAAATGCTTCGTCGACGACGTCACGGTCACGGCCGAAGACCTGCTGCGCGTACTTAGTGGCGAAGGGTTTGCCGGTCGCGGCGTGGGTGAGCACGGAGCCGCGTTCGAAGACACCGGAACAGACCCGAATGTAGGCCAGCCGGTCGCGGTGGTTGGAGTCCATGCCGGCCTGGACCTTGAAGACGAACCCGGAGAACGGGTCGGCCACGTCGCGGGGCACATCGTTCTTGTCCAGACGGGCCTCTGCGGCAGGCGCCAGGTCGACGAGCATGTCGAGGAGTTTGTGGATGCCGAAGTTGAGCACCGCCGAGGCGAACATCACCGGAGTCGATTTGCCGGCCAGGAACGTCTCTTGATCGTGGTTCTGATCTTCCATGTCGAGGAGATCGGATTCGTCGACGGCGGCTTGCCAGGCATCACCTTCGAGCTCGATGGCCTTGTCTGCTGCGTAGGTCTCTTCGCCGGCGATGGTGGCGCCGGCATTGGTGCGGTCGTACTTCGTGTAGTCACCGGTGAGACGGTCAAGAACACCCCTGAAGTCACCGGACTGTCCGACGGGCCAGGTCAGCGGGGTGGGCAGGAGACCGGTGCGTTCCTGGACCTCATCCATGAGCTCCAGAGCGTCGAGACCGGCACGGTCCCATTTGTTGATCACGGTGATGATGGGAATATTGCGGTGGGCACAGACTTCGAAAAGCTTCATGGTCTGCGCTTCGAGCCCCTTTGCCGCATCGATGAGCATCACTGCACAGTCGACGGCGGAGAGCACACGGTAGGTGTCCTCGGAGAAGTCCGCGTGGCCCGGGGTGTCGACGAGGTTGAAGACCGCATCCCGGTACTCGAACTGCAGCGCGGCCGAGGAGATCGAGATGCCGCGGTCCTGCTCCATCTTCATCCAGTCGGAGACAGTGGCGCGGCGACCGGCCTTGCCATGGGTCGCGCCGGCCTTGCCGATGGCTCGCGCGTGCAGGGCGAGCGCCTCGGTGGTCGTCGATTTACCCGCGTCGGGGTGCGAAATGACAGCGAACGTCCGACGGCGAGCCGCCTGGGTTCGAATGTCCTTGTCAGAATACTGGCCAGAAGTCACCAAAATATCTTATCTCTCTTCTGTCCCTGAACGTGTGTCCGGTCAGTCACAGTTGTGTTCGGTGTGCGTATGCGGTTCCGCGGAGGCATCCAGCGTCCTGTCGGATTCTGCGTTTATGCTGGGTGGCGATGACTGAGGAATTTGTTGAATACGCCGGACGCTCGGAACCGAAGGAACGCCTGCTCAAGGCCCTGCCGCTGATTCTCGCGGCGATCCTCGGTATCCCATTCCTGGTGCTGGCGATCAAGTTCTCCCTCTCGATGGGGCAGTACACGAAGTACATGTTCGACATTGAAACCTCCGCATGGTTCGCCACGGGCATGGTGCTGCTCAGCCTCTCCGGTGCATTCTGCCTCGTCGGCTACCTCGTCTTCCTCTTCATCGGCACCCGCAGGCGCACGTGGAAGTGGCGCATCTGGTGGTCCGTCGCGGCCTTCCTGGCCGCCGCGATCCTCCCGATCTGGTGGCTGTTCGCCGGCTACTTCACCAACGCCTCCGCATAGCCGCGGCTTCCGGTGCCAAGTCCTGCACATAGCGAGGTTACCTACCCGCAGTGTCACTTCCTCCCGTGAGTTTCGCACCCCACACCCGCAGCACCTAAACCTCTCGTTGCAAAGGTACGTTGAGAGACTAACGGCGCGGGGTGCGTGCCCGCCCCAGCCACAGGCACGGCCACAGCCGCGGCTCATCACAACTGCGCGAGGGCTTTCGCGATCCTCTTCTCCGACACCGGGTGGGCAGTACCCAGTGAGTTCGCGTAGAGGCTGACGCGCAGCTCTTCGAGCATGATGATCGTCTCCCGCCACTGGCTGGGCACCGAGACCACAATCTGTGACCAGTCTGCTTTCGCCAGTTCGGGGAACCTGTTGCCGACCTTCTTCATCACCGCATCTGCGCTGCCGCTGATGCGGTCCATGAGCTGTTTGTCACGCATCGGCGAGTTCTGCATTCCTTCGATGCGCACCACCTCCGCCTGCACCCATCGCGGTAGATCGCGAACCATCTGCCCGGTCATCGCGGCCACAGACTCCCCCGTGACCCGCGAGCCGCGCCATGCCTGGACATCGGCGAGGTTTGACAGGATCGCCAGGGACGAGGCCTTCGACACAAGCCGGTCGAGCTCGGTCGCCGACCGCAGCGCCTTCATCAGATGAGGCAGCAGGCTCGAGCACATCTGGGTCAGCGTCGCCTGCATGGTGGTTTCAAGCCGCCCGAACTCGTCGGCATCTGCCACCCAGGCTGTCTCCGCTGGTCCCAGTTCGGCCTCGACGACACTGCGGATCCCTGCCCTGATGAGTGCGTGGAGCAACTCGTCCGAGGATTTCTGGTGACCGGCGAAAACAAGTTTCTCATCGGTCGTCAGTCCCTCTCGCAGGTATTTCAGTGCCTCGTTCGTGCGCAGGCTCAGCAAGGTGATCAGTGCCTCGCGTGAGGCCAGTCGCGCCTGGGTAGCGGTGTCGAAGGCGATGAGGTCGACACTGGCGCCACGGTCGACCAGACCCTGCACGGCACCGACTTCCGCCTCGTCTGGACTGGTCAGCGTGCCGAACGACCATGAGGTCAGCCCCGTCTTGGCAGTGAACGAGACCTGCTTCGCCCGAGCCTTGCGCACCTGCGGTTTCGCCGTTGCCGTCAGCGTGGTCAGGTCCTCGCCGATACCCACGGTGGTCGTCCCGTCGACGACGCGGAAGCGGATCCGCAGGTGCGGTGGGATGCGGTCGAGGTCGAAGTCCTCGGCGCTCACGGTGATGGGCACGAGGTCGTTCAGGCCTCCCCCGCCTGCACGTTCGCTCAGATGAGCGGCCAGCACCTCGGGCAGCGCCCCGCGATAGGGAGTGAGCACGGGCAGGATGTCGCGGGCGACGTCCGGTGCGGGCACGAAGTAGCGGCGTTTGTTCTTCGGCAGCGACCGAATGTAGGCGGCGACGAGTTCCTCACGCAGCCCCGGGACCTGCCAGGAGAATTCTTCGGGATCCACCAGGGGCACGGCGGCTGCGGGCAGCTCAACGGTCACTCCGTCCTCGGTGCTGCCGGGTTCGAAGGAGTACCGCAGCTTCGCCATCGAACCGTCGACCAGTTCCCATTCCATCGGGAAATCATCGGCCACCGAGGCAGTCAGTTCCTCGCTGTCTTCACTGAGCAGGATCGACGTGGTCAGATCCAGCAGGTGCGAGTCGCGACGCTTCTGCTTCTTCCACCAGGCCCTGAAGTCCGCCGCCGAGGTGGTCGTGACCGGAATCCGTTCATCGTAGAATTCGAAGAGCGCATCGTCCTGATCGAGGACCCGGCGGTTGCGTGTGCGTGAGGCCAGCGCTTCCGCCTCATCGATGACCGTGGCATTGTGGTCGAGGAATCCGAAGTGTTCGTGCCAGTCACCTTCGATGAGGCCCTTGCGAATGAACATGTCACGTGCGGCCTCCTGGTCGAAGCTGCCGTATCCGACACGGCGGTCGGTCACGAGGGTGACGCCGTAGAGCGAGATCTTCTCATAGACCATCGAGCCGCCGGCCTTCTTCGACCAGTGCGGGTCCGAGTACTGCCTGGTCACCAGGTCACCGGCCGCTTCGACGACCCAGTCGGGTTCGATCGCTGAAACGGTGCGCGCCCATAGCCTGGACGTTTCGACGAGTTCGGCGGCCATGACGAAGTCGGGCTTCTTCTTGAACAGGCCCGAACCGGGGAAGATCGCGAAGCGGGTGCCCCGGGTTCCCTGATAGTCCTTGTTCCGCTCTGACCTGGCTCCGATCATCGACAGCAGCCCGGACAGCAGCGCACGGTGAATGGCTGCGGCATGCGGGTCGAGCCTCGCACTGGCAGCACTCTGCCCGGAGCCCTTCTCAGCCTCCTGCCCGCTGTTTTTCTTCCCGCTGCGCTTCTGCGCACTGAGTTCAGCGAATCCGACCTTGCCGTTGGCGCTCTTCGGCCCTGTCGTCGCTGCGGCAGCGTTCGACGCGGTCACTTTCGCAGCGCTCGCCTTCGGTCCCTTCGCATTCGACGCAGATCCAGGGCCCGCCTCACTACGGCTCTGAGACCCGGAGGTCGATCCGGAGGACGCCGCGTCGTCGACAGCGGACGCCTCGACCGGGCGCCACACGGACTTGTTGACGCGGATACCGGCGGATCCGAGCAGGGAGCGCAGCTGACCGACAAGGTCCTGCCATTCGCGGATGCGCACGAAGTTGAGGAATTCGGCCTTGCACTGGCGGCGGAACTTTGAGCTCGTCAGCGCCGACTGCTGATCGTCCAAGTAGTTCCACAGGTTGAGGTAGCTCAGGAAGTCACTGCCCGGGTGGGTGAAGCGGGCATGCTTCTCATCGGCGGCTGCGCGCACCTCGGTGGGGCGTTCGCGGGGGTCCTGAATGGACAGCGCGGCCACGATGATGGTGACCTCTCCCCCACATCCCGCCTCGGCGCCGGCGATGACCATACGCGCCAGTCTCGGGTCGATCGGGAGCAGGGACAGCTGCCGACCGGTCGGGGTGACCGTGATCGTTCCAGCCTTGTCGCTGGTCAGGGCACCCAGCTCGGAGAGCATGGTGCGTCCGTCGCGGACGGCCTTGGCCTCTGGTGGGGTGAGGAACGGGAACTCGAGGATCTCCTTGTCACTCGACGCGAACCCAAGGTCGGCCATCTGCAGGATGACGCTGGCGAGATTGGTGCGCAGGATCTCGGGGTCGGTGAACTCGAGTCGCGAGTCGAAGTCGGCTTGCGAATACAGGCGAATGCAGATCCCGTCGCTGGTCCGACCAGACCGGCCCTTGCGCTGATTCGCACTCGCCTGGGAGATGCGTTCGATCGGCAGACGTTGGACGCGAGTGCGGTTGGAGTACCGGGAGATACGGGCGGTGCCGACGTCGATGACGTATTTGATGCCCGGCACAGTCAGTGAGGTTTCGGCGACGTTCGTGGCCAGCACGAGGCGAGGCCTGGAATGGGGTTTGAATACCTTCTGCTGTTCACCGGCGGAGAGGCGGGCGAAGAGCGGCACGACTTCCCAATTGCTCAGGCGTGGGCGCCCCCGCAGGTGAGCCTCGAGGGCATCGGCGGTGTCGCGGATCTCGCGTTCCCCGGAGAGGAAGACGAGAATGTCGCCGGGATCTTCAGCACTGAGTTCGTCAAAGGCTGCGATGATGCCTTCGGTCTGCTCCTCGGGCCCCGTTTCGTAGCTGCCCGATTCCCCCGGGCCGTCGACGTCGTCATCATCGTCATCGTCGATGAGCGGACGGTAGCGCACCTCGACCGGATAGGTTCGTCCCTCGACCTCGATGATCGGAGCATCGTCGAAATGCGCGGCGAAGGACTCCGGATCGATCGTCGCCGAGGTGATGATGACCTTGAGTTCGGGCCGCTTCCCCATCACTTCCTTGAGGTAGCCGAGCAGGAAATCGATGTTGAGACTGCGCTCGTGCGCCTCGTCGATGATGATGACTTCATAGTCGCGCAGCAGTTTGTCCCGAGACAGCTCTGCGAGCAGGATGCCGTCGGTCATGACCTTCACCCGGGTCGATTCGGCGACCTGTGCGGTGAACCTCACTTGGTAGCCGATGGTCCCACCGAGATCCTCACCGAGCTCGTCGGCGATGCGATCGGCCACGGTCCTGGCAGCGATTCGCCGAGGCTGTGTGTGCCCGATCAGCCCGTTGACTCCCAGCCCCAGCTCGAGGCAGATCTTGGGCAGCTGGGTGGTCTTGCCTGACCCCGTCTCACCGGCGACGATGACGACCTGGTTGTCGCGGATGGCCGCGGCGATCTCGTCCTTCGCAGCGGAGACCGGCAGGTTCGCCGGGTAGGTGACGTCGACGGACTGTGACTGGCGGGCGGCCGCCAGCCGGGCCCGGCGTTCGCGATGACCGGCGCCGGTGTTCTTGTGCCGCTGGTTCTTCCGCCGAGGCGAGCGCTTCGCAGATTGCCCGTCCTTGTCGGATTTCGCGACTTTGCGTGGGGACTGCGCTTCGGTCTGCGGGAAGCGCGTTTCGCCGCGCGGGGACGATCCGTCGGTGCGCGGGGGTGACGATGCTGAGTTCTCATGTGCCATTTCAGTTCCCAGCTTAACGTCTGCCCCCAGCGGGACGGGCGCACTCAACTGCGTGACGTTCACGAACGTTGCCTGTCGGTGTCCGCAGTCTGGTGCTGCAGGCATCCCAGTGTTGATCCTCGGGGATGGCCGGAGTGGCGAAGGAGCACGCATTCGCGGCGCCGAGCCCGACCCGGACGTCGAGGCTCTCGCAGAGGAACGGCGGCTGAAATCGTCGCACAGTGACTGGCTTTTCGACCACAGCGGTTATCCTCGATATGTGACCTCCGATGACTCACGCGGCAGGATCGCCAGACGGATGTTTCCCGACGGTGAGGATCCTGATCCGCGTTTCACCCTCGCCAACGAACGCACCTTTCTGTCATGGATCCGCACAGCACTGGCGTTCATCGGTGGCGGCATTGCGGTCGAAGCCTTCACCTCGGCGATTTTCACCTCCGGGCTGCGGGCGACCCTGTCGATCGTGCTCATGACCATCGGCTTCATCCTGGCCGGCGGTGCCGCCTTCAGATGGCACCGCATCGAAACGGCCATGCGGCACAAGACCTCGCTGCCACTGCCCCTCATCATTCCCATCGTCAGCCTCGCATCCGCACTGGGTGCGGGCCTCCTCGTCCTGGTCTTCGCCGGAGCCCTGTGAGCACGCCGCGTCCCAGGCGGCCCCAGCCCCATACAGATCCGGGCCTGCAGCCCGAGAGGACGACCCAGTCTTGGCTTCGCACCAGTCTGACGATGACGGTTGTCAGTCTGCTCTTCATCCGCTGGATCAATGTGTTCGAAGGCCTGTCCGTCGTGGTCTTCGTCGTCTGCATCACGTTGGCGATTGCCGCGATCGCCATGCAGGTCAGGCGCTACCGCCTCGGAGCAGTGTCCATTCGTGCCGAAAGAGGCCGCCCGACTCCTTGGGCGGTCATCTTCCTCACATGTTCGGTTTGCCTCATCGCAGCGCTAGGGATCGCCTCGGTCCTCAAGATCACAGTCGGTTGACCGTCCTCGTTGTGAGACCGCTGTCCGGGTGCTGACCGACGTTGCCTAAACTGGGCTGTATGAAGGACGCACGTGAAGTTTCGACCGCCCCACTTGTTGCCGTTGGCCTGGTCGGCGGATTTCTGACCGCTCGCGAGACCGGGATCCGTCCCCTCGGTGGGGTCGTGCTCGCGGCGGCCGGCGCCTACGCCGCCCGCACCTGGTTCACCAAGCAGGGCTGGCCCATCGGCACGGCACTGACCCTGGGCTACCTCGGTGGGTTCGCAGCCTCGCACCCTCTGGCGAAGAAGATCGGTGCGTGGCCCGCAGTGCTCAGCGTCGCCGCCGCCAATGCTGCGGTCGCCTACATGGCCGTCGACTCTGCCGAAACCAACTGAACCGGCTGCCACTCACCCGCCTCGTCCGAGGCTTCCTGACCTGTCACAACAGTCTGCCTCGGCCTCAGCCGACTGATCCCGAAAGCGAGGACCACAGGTAGCTCATGCTGGCTGTTTTCGAAGGCTTCGCCGTCATCGCAGGTGTCATCCTGGTCGGATTCATGCTGGGACGATCCGAGGTCCTCGGGCCCACTGGCCAGCAGGTCATCGCAAAACTCGTCTTCTACGCCGGCACCCCAGCTCTTCTCTACGTCACTGTTGCCGACACCGACCTGGGGCTGATCTTCAATACCGCGCTCCTGGCCACAGGCGGGTCCGCAGTGATCGTGGGCCTGCTGCTCTTCGTCCTCACCCGATACATCCGCAGACGCAGCACCGGCGAGGCGATGTTCTCCGCCTGGGCTGTCAGCTACGTCAACATCGGCAATCTCGGCATCCCGATTGCAGCCTACGTGCTCCACGACATCGGATATGTCGCACCCGTCCTGTTGTTCCAGCTGCTCATCCTCGCGCCCATCGGCATGGCTGTTCTCGACGGCGCGGGCAAGAAGAAACACGATCAGCGTTGGTACTCAGGAGTGCTCCCCGTCCTCCGGAACCCCATTGTCCTCGGTGCCGCAGCAGGTGTGGCCGCCTCGGCGACGGGCTTCGAACTTCCGCGCTTCATCTTCGAGCCCATCGACATGATCGGCGCCACGGCAGTCCCCGGAGCACTGCTGGCCTTCGGCATCTCACTCAAGGACGGCTGGGCACTGCCAGCCCCTGGCACCAGGAAGCAGCTGACGTACATCACGATCGCCAAGCAGGTCATCCAACCTGTGTTGGCCTGGGTCATCGGTGGCCCTCTGCTGGGTTATTCCGGCATCGCACTCTTCGCCATCGTCGTCACTTCGGCGCTGCCGACGGCGCAGAACGTCTACATCTACTCCATGCAGTACAGACAGTCCGAGGCCCTCATGCGTGATGCGGTCTTCATCACAACCGTGCTGGCTGTGCCGACTCTCGTCATCATCGCAGCCCTGCTGGGCTGACGATCCAGGCGGACTGCGGGGCAGAATTCGGAGACGGCGAGCCACCTCGGCGATCCCGGTCGCCTCGGTGATCTGGGGGTCTGTGGCGTGTCGGGGCCCGCTTGCCCGCCCGGGTCAATGACAATGGAAACGTGGCTGGAGACGAGAAGAACGAGACCGAAGACCTCCTGAGCAGACGGATGAGCTCAGGATCGGGTAGTGCTGCCGAAAAGCAGACGGAGCATCCTCTGGAGGCCGCGAACGACCCTTCGACCGACACCGAGGCGTTCGACCCGATCCGGGAGCCGATCGCCAAGGACGAGCCAAAACCTTCAACCGGGCCGGTGCGCGTTGCGCCCGCTCACTCATCGAATCACACCGAGACATCTCGGACCCGCGAGGTCCCGGCCAATTCCCGGACCGCGGTGATGAGCGAAGCGGACTGGGCCGCCGTGACTCAGGCCGCGACGTCGACCGAGACCCGAGACCCCGATGTGCCCGAGCGGCGCCGCAGCGTCCTCGATGTCATCGGCACCATCTGGATCACGCTGGCGACGCCTTTCATTCTGCTGGCTCTGGCCGTACGGTTCGTGGCCTCGGGGGTGTTCCTCAAGTTCGAGTACTTCCGCCCCGGGTTTCCGGCTGACCAGTTCGGCTTCGGCAGCGCCGACCGCGAACATTACGGCACATACGTCATCGACTATCTGGCGAACCTCGACTCTCGGCGCTATCTCGCCGATGTGATCATGCCCAACGGCGAGCCCATCTTCATCTCCGAAGAGCTGGGTCACATGGCCGACGTCAAGGGCCTCATCTCGCTGCTGTACCTGATTGCGCTGATCGGCCTCATCGGTGCGGTCCTCTTCGGCCTCTACATGTCACGCAGGCACGGCATGGGTTTCCACGTCGGACTGCGTTTGGGCGCCATCATCAGCATCATCGTCATGGCGGGCGCGGCTACGCTCGCGTTCCTCGGCTGGGACACCTTCTTCCGCGGGTTCCACAAGATCTTCTTCTCCGACGGGACCTGGGAGTTCTACGCCGACGATTCCCTCATCCGACTGTTCCCACCCCAGTTCTGGGTCGATGCGGGCATCGCCGGGGGCGGACTCTTCGTTCTCCTGGCCATCGTCTTCTTCTGGCTCAGCTTCGCCGGCCACAAGAAGCGCCGCGCACTGAAGAAGGCTCGGCGAGAAGCCTGAGCACGGCGGGCGTCGCGCCCCAGTGAACTCTGCGGACTCTGTCCGCTCCACGATTGTCGGCCGGGTGGTCTTTCCCCTTCCACCCGGCTGCAGCATATTCACCCCCGCAGCTGGCTCACCGGCCGTCGGGCCAGCTCACCGACCGTCGGGCCAGCTCACCCGTCGACGGCTGCTCAGTCGTCGACGGCGTCGCGTCCGCGGCGGACGATGATCGGGTCGGGTTCGTAGACGATCGAGGCGTCCTTGTCCTCGTAGTCGAACTGGTTGAGGAAGTAGCGCAGCGCATTGAGCCGTGCCCGCTTCTTGTCATTGCTCTTGATGGTGATCCACGGAGCGTGATCGGTGTCCGTGCGCCGAAACATCTCTTCCTTCGCCGCTGTGTAGTCGTCCCAGCGATCCAGGGATTCGAGGTCCATGGGAGAGAGCTTCCACTGTCGCACCGGGTCGATCTGGCGGATCGCGAAACGGGTTCGCTGTTCCCGCTGGGTCACGGAGAACCAGAACTTGGTGACGTGGATATCGGAGTCGATGAGCATCTTCTCGAACAGCGGGGCCTGTTCCATGAACGTCTCGTACTCGTCGTCGGTGCAGAAGTTCATGACGCGCTCGACGTTGGCCCGGTTGTACCAGGACCGGTCGAACATGACGAACTCACCGCTGGTGGGCAGGTGACTGATATAGCGCTGGAAGTACCATTGCCCCGCCTCCTTGTCCGAGGGCTTATTCAGTGCCACGACGCGTGCCGCACGCGGATTGAGATGCTCGGTGAAGCGTTTGATCGTCCCACCCTTGCCAGCAGCGTCACGGCCTTCGAATACGATGACATGCTTACGGTCGGTGTCTTGCCCCCAGTACTGGAACTTCAGCAGCTCCACCTGCAGCTGGTACTTCTCGAGCTCGTATTCTTCCCGGTCCATGAGCTCCGGGTACGGGTAGCCTTCGCGCCAGGTCTCTACCGCACACCCCATCGGATCGATGAGGTGCGGGTCCGCGGTGTGCGAGTCCTCGACCGTGTAGCCTTCGACTCGAAGTTTGTCGATGTATTCGCGCAGATTCTCATTGAGCAGGTTGTTCACGGGCGCTCCTTCACATCGACAGCATCGGTCTTCTTCAGCGGCTTGGCCTCGTCATGTCGGGGTCGTCACCAGTCCTCAGGCACAGTACTGAGCAAAGATGAACATCAGGTTATCCGATCGATGTCGTGTTTCGGGATGATTCCAAGGCTGAGCAGGGGTGCCGCCGCGACGAAGGCGAATGACAGCGGGTAGCCGAACACGGTGATCAGCGCTCCGAATCCCGGCCCTAAAATTGCGGACATGGCGAACTGGCCGGTGTTCTGAGTTCCCATCGCCTTGCCGGACCATCGGGGCCCCGCCGCCTCTGCGACCGAGGCGAAGGCAAGTCCGTTGTCAGCAACCGAGACCGCAGAGGCCAGGATGAACACCACAGACGCGGTGATCGGCTTCGGGCTCAATGAGAGCAGCGCAATCGCCGCGACGAAGACCACTGCAGCGATCGCGACGACCCGCAGCAGCCCCACCCGGGAACCGAGTCGATCGGAGAGCCCACCGACGACCATTCGACCGAGAGCTCCCACGATCTGAGAGGCGGCGACGATGCCGCCAGCGATTCCAGCGCTGATGTGCTGATTCGCGATGAGCCAGATGAGACCGTAGGTGGCGAACGCGAACTGGGGGATGACGAGCAGCGCGGAGACACCATGGATTCGCCACAAGAAGGAATCCATCCGGTACGGATTCGTCATCTTCGCTGGTTCCCCCCGAAGTTCCGGCTCAGGGGCGGGTGCCAGTCGTGCATCGTCCGCAGAGGTTCGTGCGACGGCGGCCTCCACCCCCGCACCGGGAGGGTTCCGAACGAAGGCAAAGCACACGACGGTCATGGCACCGGTCAGGACAACGACGAACCAGAGGTAGGCGGTGAGTCCGTGGGCCGCGGCGATGGGCGGAATTGCCAATGCGGCCACACTGGTGCCCAAGGGCGGAGACATCTGTCGGATTCCCATGGCGAGCCCGCGGCGATGCCGGGGGAACCAGCCCATGACGACGCGACCGCTGGCAGAGTTCACCGAGGCGGCCGCAGCACCGGATGCGGCGATGCCGATGACGGTCCACACCGGTGAATCGACAACGAGCACTGCCAGCGCGCACGCCACCGCCGTCAGACCGATGCCAAGGGTCATCGCCAGTCGTTCGCCGAACCTGTCGGCGAAAGCGCCCCAGGCGATGAGTGTCACGATGAGGCCGAAGCTGGGGGCCGCGGCCACGGTGCCGGCCTGGGCGAGCGTGTAGTCGAGTTCCGTGTGCATATACGGAATGAGGAAGGCCGGCCCGGTAATCGCGACAGTGGCCGCCATCTGTGACAGCACTCCGATGACGAGGATCACCCAGGCCTGTCTGCTGGGCGGATTCACTGTCATGTGTTTGAGACTAGCCGTCTCACGTACGGCTCGGTGTCGTGTCTCAGATCGCGGCGGACGCCGCACTGCCGTGTCTCGGATCGCGGCAGACCTCGCTACGCTATAAAGTGAGTGCTGGCGTTGCGATTGCAGTGCACGCA
Organism: Brevibacterium antiquum CNRZ 918; assembly: GCF_900169145.1. Classification (GTDB taxonomy): domain Bacteria; phylum Actinomycetota; class Actinomycetes; order Actinomycetales; family Brevibacteriaceae; genus Brevibacterium; species Brevibacterium koreense. Next base: position 233,607 of record NZ_FXZD01000005.1, read on the forward strand.
CATCCCCCTATAGCCCAATCGGCAGAGGCAGTCGACTTAAAATCGATCAAGTGTGGGTTCGAGTCCCACTGGGGGGACATTTTTCTGCCCGCCACTCTCTTCATCCCTGCGCACAATCTGATCATTCGCCGAAGGCAAGCACAGGAGATTCACCATCATGGCCGCGACCTAGCCGACTCGTCGTCCTCGGCGGAAGTCTTCGTCTACCCTGGCGACCAGCATCTCTTCACCGACTCAGCTCTGGATTCTTTCGACGCGGTCGCGAGTGCGCTGCTGCCGAAACGGGCTCGTGGGTTCCTCGCCGCCTTCTGAGCGTCGCACACACGGAACGTAGGAACGCGGGGAGGTTCGCATCCGGCCGTTCGCCCAGGCAAGATGGTGACATGACGAATGTTCTGCTCACCCCGCAGGGTCCGCCTCTGTCAGTCGGCGGTGTGGAAGATCCCAGCGTCGCCACCACACCGGGACCTGCCGTTCTCTTCGCGACTCCAGCGACTTCGGGAGATGTCGGCCGAGACTCAGCACCTGAGACGCCGGAGGCAGAAAGCACCGTGGCTACTGCGTCCAACCGCCCTCTGGCTTACCGCGAAGCAGGTGCCGATTGGCACCAGCTCGGCTATGAGGCAGTCGATCACTGGGAGGGCCTCTCCCCCGAATTGCGTCAGCGACTGATCGCCGACAGGACGGCGCAGCTCAGCCGTGAGGAGTACTCGACCACCACCGATGGCGCGAGTGCGTCGATGATCACGAGCAACTGGACCTACTTCGGTTCGCCTCGCATGTACCGCGTCGCGGGTGAGCTGCGCGAACTCGCCGAGGTGCTCGCGGAGATCACCAGTGATTGACGCCTGAGTCCAGTCCCCGTTCCCGGCTGTCGACTCGATGGCATCGTTGACGGCATTGCGGAGCTCGTCGTCTCCCTGGGCAGGTCAGTTCCACAGTGGTCTTCGGAAAACGGCGAACCACCATCGAAATACGCGCGTCGGCCGGACGGTCTGGGCGCAGTCCACTCGCGGAGGAAGCTGGGCTCGAACCTCAGATTCTCCGGGCCGATCCCCCAGACCTTCTGAGCCCACCTCGCAAGGAAAGACAAGAACGCCGGGAGTGCAGCAGTTGCACTCCCGGCGTTCTTCAGACCTCATCAAGGTTCACATCACGATGACGACCAGATGCGAATCCTGTACTCAGGTCTCAGGCTTTAGCGGCTTCCTTCTTGGGAGCCGGCTTTGAGTTGGCTGCCTCGACGAAGTTCCTCCGAGGAACATCGAGATCGGCCAACGGCATCGCGTCGCGGCCGACGATTGCGTTGAGGATCCAGTTGCCGAAGACCTTGACCTTGCGGTCCATCGTCGGGATCGCGTAGCCGTGGTAGGCACGGTGCATCAGCCAAGCGAGGACGCCACGGGCTTCGAAGTCGCCCATCTGCGAAACGCCCTTGTACAGGCCGAGGCCGGCCACGGAGCCGATGGTCTTGTGGAAGTACTGTTTGAACTCGGTCTCTCCGCGCAGCGCGGCGAGAACGTTGGCAGCCAGCACTGGCGCCTGGCGCACGGCGTGCTGAGCGTTGGGCACGCAGTAGCCACCCACGCCGCCACCGGAGAGATCAGGCACAGCAGCGTTGTCACCGGCAGCCCATGCGCCTTCGACCACACCGTTGTCGCCCTCGATGCGCAGATCGGCGCGCACGGTCACACGACCGCGCTCATCGAGCGGAAGGTCTGAGTCGACGAGGATCGGGTTGGCTTTGACGCCAGCCGACCACACGATGGTGTCGGCGTCGAATTCTTCGCCGCTGGAGAGCTTGACGTGCTTGTCGGTGCAGTCCTGGAGGAAGGTCTCGAGGTACACGTCGATGCCGCGTTCGCGCATGTGCTCGACGACCCAGCGAGCCTGAGCTTCGCCGACTTCGGGCATGACACGGTCGAGTGCTTCGACGAGAACGAAGCGGACATCGGCTTCGGTCAGCGTCTCGTACTGAGCCACCGCGGACCGGACGACGTCTTCGAGCTCGGCAAGGAGTTCGATGCCGGCGAATCCGCCACCGACGAAGACGAAGGTCAGCGCCTTGCGACGCTCGTCATCGTCTTCCATCAGCGAGGCATCGGCCAAGCGGCTGAGGAGGTGATCGCGCAGTGCGACGGCTTCCTCGATGCGCTTGAGCCCAATGGCGTTCTCCTTGAGACCGGGGATCGGCAGGGCACGTGCCACCGAACCGGCAGCCATGATGATGTGGTCGTAGTCGAGCTCGAACGCTTCATCGTTCTCCGGCTCGACGGTGACGAACTTATCGCCGTGGTTGATCGAGGTGACCTTCGCGGTGATGACCTCAGCACCGGAGAGGTTGCGACGCAGCGGCACGACGGCGTGACGCGGTTCGATGGACCCGGCTGCCACCTCGGGGAGGAACGGCAGGTAGGTCATGTAGGGGTTGGGATCGACCACGGTCACTGTGGCTTCGCCACGACCGAGGTTCTTCAACAGATTCTGAGCGGTAACGAGACCAAGGTAGCCGCCACCAACGACGAGGATTCGAGGACGCAATTTTGAGTTTCTGATGAGTGCCATAGTCCCATCTTAGGCCCTTGTGAAAACTTTCACGAATTGCATCTCGACGCTCCAGATCAGAGGTTCAGCGCTGGCTTCGTTCACCGGCGGCGCCGGATGAAAACCACTGCGGAGAGCACGAAGAGGATCACCGCGATGAGGCCTCCGACACCCAGCACCGAGAAGCCCAACTTGGGTATCGACTGCGATGAGACAACGTCCTTGGGCGCGACCGCTTTCGGGTTGTCGTCCTGCGCTGGGGTCGCATTCTCAGTCTCAGCCGGGTCGGACTTCGCCCGCCTGTGCATCTCCACCCAATCGGCGAGAGCCTCGGCTGCGCTGGGCACCGTCTTCGGAACGTCCGACTTCATCGCGGCTTTCGGATCGAGGCGACCCCAACCGACGATCGGATCCGGCTTATCCTTTTTGGTCTGCCCCTTGTGTCCGGGGACGGGCTTGGCCGTCGAGGTCAGTTTGGCGGTGACCTCGTCGGCGCTGAGGTCGGGGTCGTCAGCCCGGATCAGCGCTGCCACTCCGGAGACGATGGGTGAGGCGAACGAACATCCTTGCCCCTCTGCGTAGCCGCCTGAGTAGTAAGGGATCGGAATGTCTGCCGCCGGCCCCATGAGATCCACAGCTGTTCCAGGAGCGGTCGACTCGGACTGAACACGGTCGTTCTTGCCCAGTCCGCCGACGCCGATGACTCCGGGCACCGTCGATGGTGACCACGCCTGAGTCGCCCCCTGAGAGGCGTTGCCGACACAGGCGACGATGACAACGTCCTTCTCATAGGCGTAGGCGAAGGATTCGTCCCAGCTGGCGGGCCAGGCAGGATCGTCCCAGCCCAGCGACATGTTGATGACCTTGGCTCCGGAATCCACGGCCCATCGGATAGCTTTGTCGGCCTGCTCGCGAGTGGAGCCTGATTCCTTCGGGCGGTCGGGCCCCAACCACATCGAGGCAGACAGGATATCGACGTCGGGGGCGACTCCCGTCGGCCCGGCTCCCTTGCCCTGTCCGGCGATGACGCCGGCTACGGCTGTGCCGTGGTGGATCGTGGTCTTGCCGCCGATCGGCGTTTTGCCGTCTTTGTCGAGTCCGCTGAAGTCCTTGGACTTGCTCACCACGCCGCGAAGGTCTTCGTGCTTGGCGTTGACCCCGGAATCGATGACAGCGACCTTCACCCCTTTGCCTGTGGACTTCTTCCACAGATCGTCGATGCCGTAGTCCTTGATGAACCACTGACCCGGGCCAGGCTCCGGCGCGGCCATGGCAGGTTGAGTCGTGCCCATGACCAGTCCCAGCACAAGGGATCCGATGACGGCGAATTTCGCGGTGCGCTGTCCAGCACGTGGACGTTTGGATGCTGTCGGTGTCCGCGCAGCGGCGGGCCTCACGACTGCCGGCGCGCGAGATCGAGCGCGGTGCCGTCGAGGATGTCCGTCTCCGAGACCATGATGTCGAGTTCGGCTCCCACACCTTTGACTGCGGAGTCGATGCGGGCCGCGATTCGCGCGAACAGCAGTCCCCCCGCCGCGATGACGTCGACGCGTCCGGGGTGCATGTATGGCAGTGCCGCACGGGCCTCACGCCCCATGCCCAACAGTTCGTCGGCCTCGCCGTCGATGTCTGCCACGCGCAGATGGGTGCCGTGGATGCGCTCGCGCTGGTAGCTGTCGAGGTCGAGGATTCCCGCGGTCAGTGTGGTGACGGTGCCTGCGACTCCGATCATCGTCCGCGGAGCAGCGAGATCGACGATCTCTGCCGCCTTGTCGAGGTTGGCGTCGATGTCCTCGATGGCCGCCTGGACCTGCGCCGGGTCGGGGATGTCGACGGACATGTGACGTTCGGTCAGGCGCACGGACCCGATGTCCATGCTGACCGCCGAGGTGACGCTTTCGGTGCCGAGGACCAGCTCGGTTGAGCCCCCGCCAAGATCCATGACAAGGAACGGGCCGCTCTTCGCGTCGTGTCCGACGGTGGCGCCGAGGAATGACAGGTGGGCCTCTTCGTCACCGGTGATGACGTCGGGCACGACGCCCAGGATGCCGAAGATGCCTGCGGAGAATTCGTCACGGTTCTTCACATCACGGCTGGCGGAGGTGGCGACGAATCTCAGCTTCTCCGGTGAGAACTCGGCGGCCACCTCGGCGAATTCCCGGGCTGCGGTGAATGTGCGCTCGAGCGCTTCGGGGGCGAACTCACCCGTCGCGTCCACTCCCTGGCCGAGGCGCACGATCCGGGTCTCGCGACGAAGCTCGGTCATCTGCCCCTGCGCATCGACGTCGGCGATGAGCAGACGCAGGGAGTTGGTCCCACAGTCGAAGGCGGCAACTCGCATGAGCCTCTCCTATTCGCTTGCTTCGGCTGAAGAGTTTTCTGCGCCCGCCGGGGTGGGGACGTCGGTCATGAAGGAGATTGCGCGGTCGCCGATCGGGTTGAGACCGGGCCCAGCGGCCAGGGAATGTCCGACCAGAGCGTGCAGGCATTTCACACGGTTGGGCATGCCACCGGCGGAGTAGTCCTTGATCTCGGTCACCTCGGCGATGCCGGCTGTCTCACCGATCTCGGAGCGTGTCGCGAGGTAGGCGGAGTGGGCCTTGGCGTAGGCAGCTGTGAGCTCTTCGTCCTCGGCGAGCTCAGCGGTCCACTCGGCCATAATTCCAGAGGCCTCGAGGCGCGAGCACTCGGTGACGAAGGCGGGGTGTGTGAGGTAGAAGGCAGTGGGGAACGGTGAGCCGTCCTCGAGTCTGGGAGCAGTGGCGACAACCAGAGGCTCACCCGATGTGCTGCGGGCGGCAACCCCGACGACGCCGCGCGGAATCCGCCCGAGCTGGTCCTTCAGGATGGCGAAGTCCGCCTCGGTGCACTCTGTGATCATCAGCCCTTCTCCACGGTATTGCCGACCTCTTGAATCGACTCCAGCAACTCAAGGTACCAGGCTTGTTTGCGTTGCGGGCGGTCCGTATCCGAATCGTCACCGTCGATCGCCTCTTGGTTGGTGACGATGACCGCGTTCTTGCCCTCTTCCACGTAGTACTGATCCTTGCGGGCCTTGCGTTTGATGTACGCCGGGTCCTTGAGATTCTCGTTCCGCTCCTCCAGCCCCTGGACTTCGGACTTCGTCGATTCGATCTCGCTGTTGAGCGCGGCGATCTGCTGTGCCTGCTTGAGGGCTGAGTTGATCGAGGGCAGGAAGGTGACGAGCACGATGGCGATGACGAGGAGGAAGACGCCAGTCTGCCAGGACAGTTTCCGTTTGCGAGTATCTTCGGTGGGCTGAGCCTCGACGACCGGTGTGGGGCGTCGACGGGGAGCGGCTCTGCCCGGAGCCGATTTGGGGGCGCTGTTTCTAGGCTTACTCGGAACCATGTCTCTTTCCTCTGCGACCGGGGATGGGGAAGGCAGTCGCAACACATCTAAGTCTGCCGTGTCAGCATCCGGACTGCGAGGATTTGGGGGCCGTGGCGTGTTCTATTTTTCGAAAGCCGGCATCCACCGGGCGGCTTCGGTCGCGTCACCTGCCCGCATCGGACGCCCGCGGCCTGTCCGCCTCCGCCTCGGTCGCCCGTGGCGTGCCCGCCACCGTCTTGGGGCCACGCCCTACCTGCACCACTGCGTCATACAAGCAATTCGGCTACCAGCACCGCTGACTCTAAAACCTCCCGCTGCTGATGGGTGAATTGGAAGTTACGGTACGGGGTGCGAAATCTGCGGCCCCGCACTGCACCCCCTCCGCATGCTCGAATGCCCGCCAGCACTGCGGAATTCCCTGATCCCGCTGTCCGCGTCCACCGCAATCACTACCTATCCACAGGCTTATGCACAGGTTGAATATTCATCATTGCGCTTTCTCATCTTTTGATGCAGTTGAATATCATGTACAAGATTATGACCACACGACAGATCATCCGACTCGGATTCACTCACGCAGACATCCGGCGTGTCCGAAGCTGCTGCGTTCGTCGCCTGTCGCGCGGCGTCTATTCGGTCAGACATGTCTGCGCCGAGGAAGACCACCGGCGGCTGTGGGCGAGCATTGATGAAGGAACGCATTCGGAGTTCACAGAGCACGGAGACATCCGTGATGAGATCGCAGAGCTCGACGCCGCAGTCATGGCGCGATGCGAAGTCAGATTCCAAACACAGGGGCAGCAGGAACGTCGGGCAGAATCTGACGCCGCCGCTGGGTCATCCGCATCAATGCGAACGTCGTCTGCTTCACCCCCACCCGAGGTGTTCTCGCACATCTCCGCTGCTCTCATCCACGGCCTGCCTATTGCTTACCCTGTCACCCACCAGGTGGAGGTAGTGCGCCCCGGAGTCAACCGCAGGTTCAAGAGCATCCATGTCAGCGGCGTGACAATACCGAAGCATCACCGGCAGGGAGTTCGCGGGACCGAGGTGACAACGCTCGAACGCACACTCATTGATGTGGCTCGCACATACAACCCCGATATCTCGGTTTCCATGCTCGACAACGCTTTGCGCCGCGGCCTGACGACGCGGGAGAAGATCCTCGTGACGCTGGCACAATGTGTGGAGACGAGGAACACCAAGAAAGTTCATCGCGCTCTCGACCTGGCCGATGCCCGTCGCGAATCTCCCGCCGAATCGATCGCCGCGGTCAGATTCTTCCAACACGGATTCGTCGGCTTCGTCCCCCAAGTCGAGTTCGACGTGACCTCACAGCGGGCAAAGGTTCGCGTCGACTTCTGCCACCGGGCAGCTCGGCTGATCGTTGAAATCGACGGAATCGGGAAGTTGTATCTTGGCTCGGGAGTGCCACGTGAGGAACTCGAACGCGAAAGGCGCAGAGAGCAAGGGCTGCGTGATCAAGGATGGCGAGTCATCAGAATCAGCTGGAAAGAGCTGTTCAAAGAGTCGAAGTTCGAGGAGATCAGGCGAGTTCTCATGGGAACCAAATGATTGTCCGAAGATGCTCTCAGAGGTCGCAGCTGCTGCAACAGTTGCAATGGCCGCCCCTCACCCGCAGCTTCGTGAACAACCTCTGCAGCAGTATGAATTGCGCGGGACGGGTGGACTTGGGTGACTCCCGGGGTGCTCTGCGAATCCCAGGAGGTTTTGTGACCGCCGGGACGCCGCGCTTCCTCCGGAGGGTTTTGGAGATGAATAGCGCCGAGGCGGGGGGCAGGGGGCCATTGATGATAAACTGACCCCCGCCTCGGGGACGAAGCCATTCAGCCGTCGAAGCGTGGGAAGGCTCCTCGGCCGGCATAGCGGGCGGCGTCGCCGAGCTGCTCTTCGATACGCAGCAGCTGGTTGTACTTAGCCACGCGCTCGGACCGTGCCGGAGCGCCGGCCTTGATCTGGCCTGCGTTCGTGGCAACGGCCAGATCGGCGATCGTCGTGTCCTCGGTTTCACCCGAACGGTGAGAGATCATCGTCGTGTAGCCGTTGGTCTGCGCCAGCGACACTGCGTCGAGGGTTTCCGTCAGCGTGCCGATCTGGTTGACCTTGACCAGCAGCGAGTTGGCGGTGCTGTTGTCGATGCCGCGCTGGAGGCGCTCGGGGTTCGTCACGAACAGGTCGTCGCCGACGAGCTGAACCTTTGAGCCGATGGACGCGGTCAGGGTGGCCCAACCTTCCCAATCGTTCTCGTCGAGTGGATCTTCGATCGACACCAGCGGGTATTTGGCAAGCAGGCCCTCATAGTAGGCAGCCATGTCCTGAGCCGACTTCTTATCGCCTTCGAATTCGTAGGCTCCATCGGAGTAGAACTCGGAAGATGCCACATCAAGTGCCACCGCGATGTCGCGGCCCGGACGATGCCCAGCGAGTTCGATGGCCTCGAGGATGAGGTCGAGTGCCGCGGCGTTGGAGTCGAGGTTCGGTGCAAACCCGCCCTCATCGCCGAGGCCGGTGGACAGGCCGCGCTCCTTGAGCACGCCCTTGAGCGCGTGATAGACCTCGACGCTCCACTGCAGACCCTCTTGGAAACTGGCCGCTCCGATCGGGGCGATCATGAATTCCTGGATGTCGACGTTGGAATCAGCGTGCGACCCACCGTTGAGGATGTTCATCATCGGAACGGGCATGACGTGGGCATTCGGTCCGCCCAGGTAGCGGTAGAGCGGCAGGTCCGCGGACACGGCTGCTGCACGAGCAACTGCCAGCGAGGTGCCCAGGATGGCATTGGCACCCAGGCGGGATTTGTTCTCGGTTCCATCGAGGTCGATCAGGGCCTGGTCGACCAAACGCTGATCATCACTTTCGAGACCGACGATAGCTTCGTGGATCTCATCGACGACTGCGTCAACAGCACTGGTGACGCCTTTGCCCAGGTAACGTTCCGGGTCTCCGTCGCGCAGCTCAACAGCTTCGAACTCACCGGTGGAGGCACCGGAGGGGACACCAGCACGACCGACGGATTCGTCGGCCAACAGCACTTCCACCTCTACGGTGGGATTTGCCCGGGAATCCAGGATTTCACGGGCGTTTGCGGCAACAATCTCAGCCACTGATTACTCCTTCGCAATTGGTTTCACATGGGGAACATGTGCCTGCAGGACAGCTTAGTGTACCGAAGGACCGAGCTCATTTTCAGTCCCGGATGGTTTCTACTCTGTCGGCAGGCGTCAACAGCTGCCCGCGCAGTCTATCCGGGCTCGCCGGGTCCATTCCATGCTCGAGCAGATAGGATTCGACTCCGTTCTTGGCATACTGCGCGTCGATGGAGTCGAGGGTATTCGCCATGAGTTCCGGCGGTGCCGCTGTTGCAGTCTCGGCGAGGTTCCCGGAGATTCCGGCGTCGGAGAAGTTCCTGATGATGTTCTCGAGGAATCCTCCTGACAGGTACTGCGAGGTAATCGCATACTCCTCGAGGATCTCGTGACGCCCAACGCCCAGAAGGGTGAGGATGAAGGCGGCGACGACACCGGTCCGGTCTTTGCCGGCAGAGCAGTGGAAGACCACTCCGCCTTCGCAACGCTGTGCAACGACGTCGACTGCCATGGCCAAACGGGGTCCGAAATGACCGATCATGAGGTGATAGATCTTGCTCAGCGAGCGATCGGAGAGGTCCATCCCGGTTGCCTCGGCGGCCTTCGCCATCTCCTCGCGGCTGAGCTGTTTCGCGGGGAAGAAGTGATCGTCGAAGATGGGCAGCTCGATGTGTTCCACCTCGAGTCCCTCGAGCGCATCGGGCAACTTGGAGCGTTCTCCGACGTCACGCAGATCCACGACGGTTCTGATCCCGAGTGCTCTGATGTCGACTCGCGACCTGTCGGTGAGTTGAGCGAGACCGTCGGAGCGGTAGACCTTCCCCGTTCCGACTCTCGACTCCCCCGCCGAGGTGGGAGATCCTCCGATGTCACGGAAGTTGAATGTGCCTTCGATGTCGATGCGGTCCAAGCTCACTGATTCGTGTCTTTCTGCTGTTTCTCTTCGGTCTTGATCCGGCGGTACTCCCGCTCGACGTCCTCTAGGGAGGCCATCTGCTCATCGCTGGCGTCCTCACCGAACGCCAGGGGATGGCGGCGGATGAGTTTTGCTTCCAGCCCTTCGACGATCGTCCCCAAGGTGTGCCCGTAGGGAGCGGAGCCACTCTCGTCCAGCAGAGCGGAGTGGAAGAGCACCTGGTAGAAGACGTCGCCGAGCTCCTCGACGACGGCGGCGCGGTGGTCCGGGTTCGGATCGGCTCGGTAGTCTGCAAGCGCTTCGATGAGCTCTTCGGTCTCTTCACGCGCATACTTCTCGAGGCTGCTGTGGTCCTGCCGGCTCGACCAGGGGCACCGGCGCCGCAGTGTCGCCATTGCCTCGATTGCTCCCTGCGTCCGAGCACCGACGACGCCCGCTGTCTCTGACTGCTCCACTGTTGTGACACCTTCCGATTCCTGCGCCGCTGCGAGGGCTCGACGCGCTATGAGGGTCGAACAATAAGAATGACCCCCACCGCAAGCGCGATGGGGGTCGAGTTCTGCATTACTTGCTGAACTTGTCCTTGACGTCGTTTCCGAGGTCCTTGACCTTCTCGCCGACCTGCTTGGTCTTGCCCTTGAGCTGGTCTGCGGAGCCCTCTGCCTTGAGCTCATCATCGCCGGTGGCTTCACCGACGGTCTCCTTGGCCTTGCCAGAGAATTCTTCGGCTTTGTTGTCGAACTTGTCGTCAAAACCCATGGTGGCTCTCCTTAAGTCTCACGGTACTTCTGTACCCGTATTCTCACTCTACGCCAGGAACAGCGGATGAATGTGAGTTTTCAGAATACGTGCAGATTCCAATCGAGTCGATCATCGTGGTTCAATCGTTGCGGCATTTTGGCATGCAGACTCCAGCCTCGACGACCTCGGAGGCGACGACTGGGACGATCGCGTCGAGGAACTGGTGGGCCCAACGCAGGATGTCGGAATCCGTCATCTCCTTCGCATCGAAGCCGCTTCCGGACATCGGCTTGGGCACGAGCACCGACCGGATCGCGGGCTTGAGCAGCGACTTCGGGTACAGGCGTTTGAGGCGCACGACCTGCGAATCCTCGAGCTCGAGCGGACCGAAGCGGACGAAGTTGCCTTGGACGACGATGTCGTTGATGCCCGAGGCTTTGGCTCTGATCCGCAGCCGGGCGACATCGGCGAGAACTCCCACAGCTTCTGGGTAGGGACCATACCGATCGACGAGTTCGTCGAGGACTTCCTGCAGCTGGTTCTCGTTGGCCGCTGCCGCGAGTTTCCGATAGGCCTCAAGTCGCAGACGTTCGTGGGCAACGTATTCGGCCGGCAGGTGCGCGTCGACAGGAAGTTCGATCCGCATGTCTGCCTCCGGTTCCGTGTCCTCGCCACGGAAGTTCGCAACGGCCTCTCCCACGAGGCGCACGTAGAGGTCGAATCCGACCCCTTCGATCTGCCCGGACTGCTGCCCGCCGAGGAGGTTGCCGGCGCCGCGGATCTCGAGGTCTTTCATGGCCACCTGCATGCCAGCGCCGAGTTCGGTGTGGGCGGCCAGCGTCGTCAGCCGATCGTGGGCAGTCTCCGTGAGCTGGGTGTCTGCCGGGTAGAGGAAGTAGGCGTAGGCACGTTCTCTGCCGCGTCCGACTCGACCCCGCAGCTGGTGCAGCTGGGACAGCCCGAACCGATCAGCATGATCGATGATGAGCGTGTTGGCGTTGGAGATGTCGATGCCGGTCTCGACGATGGTCGTGCACACGAGCACGTCGAACTTCTTCTCCCAGAAGTCGACGATGACCTGCTCCAGTCGCTGTTCGTTCATCTTTCCGTGGGCAATCGCGATCCGAGCCTCGGGGACGAGTTCGGCGATGTGACCGGCCACGGATTCGATGTCCTTGACGCGGTTGTGGATATAGAAGACCTGGCCCTCGCGCATCAGTTCACGACGGATCGCGGCCTTGATCTGCTTGTCCTCTTTCTTGCCCACATAGGTCAGCACCGGATGGCGCTCCTCGGGCGGGGTGGCCAGGGTCGACATCTCGCGGATGCCGGTCACTGCCATCTCCAGGGTCCGCGGGATCGGAGTCGCGGACATCGCGAGCACGTCGACGTTCGTGCGCATCGCCTTGAGCGTCTCCTTGTGCTCGACGCCGAAGCGCTGCTCCTCGTCGATGATGACCAGTCCCAGGCTCTTGAATCTCACCTCGCCGCTGAGCAGGCGGTGCGTGCCGATGACCAGATCGAGTTTGCCCGCGGCCAGATCCTCGACGACTTTGTCCGACTCCTTCTTAGTCTGGAAGCGCGAGAGTGCACCGACGGTGACGGGGAACCCCGAGTAGCGTTCGGCGAAGGTCTCGAAGTGCTGCTGGACAAGCAGTGTCGTAGGGACGAGCACAGCGACCTGCTTGCCGTCCTGGATCGCCTTGAACGCGGCGCGAACCGCGATCTCGGTCTTACCGTAGCCGACATCGCCGCAGATCAGACGATCCATCGGCACAGCCTTCTCCATATCCCCCTTGACCTCGTCGATGGTCGTCAGCTGGTCGGCTGTCTCCACGTAGTGGAAGGCATCCTCCAGTTCACGCTGCCACGGGGTATCGGGCCCGTAGGTGTGACCGACGGTGGCCTGACGAGCGGAGTAGAGGCGAACGAGTTCTCCCGCGATCTCTTTGACCGCTTTCCTGGCCTTGGCCTTTGTCGTCGACCAGTCGGCGCCGCCCATCTTGTTCAGGCTCGGGCTCTCCCCGCCGACGTAGCGACTGACCTGGTCGAGCGCGTCGCTGGGCACATACAGGCGGTCGCCGGGCTGGCCGCGTTTGGCTGGGGCGTATTCGATGATGAGGTATTCGCGGGTGTGCTTGTTCGGGCCCTTGCCGGTCGTTCGCTGCGTCATCTCAACGAACTTGCCGACACCGTGCTGGTCGTGGACGACGTAGTCCCCGGGTGCCAGGTTGAGCGGGTCCACCTGATTGCGTTTTCGTCGGGTGGGCAGGCGACGCATGTCCCTCGTGGAGGTGGCTGCGGCGCGACCGAGCACTTCGGCTTCTGTGAGCACAGCCAGTTTGAGGTCGTCGAAGACGAATCCGCCGAAGGGCGCGGCTGTGGTCACGGTCACCAGAGCTTCTGCAATGTCTGTCGGGTCATCGACGAAGGTCGCCGGCACGCCAGCCTCCGAGAACACCTCGACCATGCGCTGGCCCGGCCCCTGTCCTTCAGTGAGCACGAGGATGCGCCACCTGTCGTGGATGAGTCCCTTGACGTCGGTGAGAATCGCCTCGACGTCACCGGCATATCCTCGAGGTGCGCGAGCCGGAACGGAGAACAGATTCTCCGCGGGTGAGACGAGTTCTTCGTCGGTGGCGAATCCGCCGAGCTCCCACCAGGCCAAGCCGATGAGGCGAGCGCCGGCTTCCATCTCTTCCATTGTCCGGAACGTCGCAGCAGACAGGTCGATCGGGGATTCGCCGCCGGCTGCGGCCCCTGACCATGCTGCTTCGAGGAATTCGTTCGTCGTCACGACGAGGTCGGCGGCCCTGGCCTGCACCCGTTCGGGTTCGGTGATGATGATCTTTGTGGATTCGGGCAGCAGAGCGATGATCGGCTCCATGCCATCGGCCAGCACCGCCGACAGTGATTCCATGCCTTCGACGGCGACTCCTCCGGCGATCTTGTCGAGCATGTCCGATGCTGCCGGCAGCGTCGGTGACAGTGCGGCCGCACGCTCCCGGATGGAGTCGGTGAGCAGGAGTTCCCGGCAGGGTGGAGCCGACAGCTTCAGTGGCACAGCGTCCGCCTCGGCGCGGATGGATCTCTGGTCGCTGACGGAGAACTCGCGGATCTCGTCGATCTCGTCACCGAAGAATTCGATGCGCAGGGCATGATCCTCGGTCGGTGGGAAGATGTCGACGATGCCGCCGCGAACCGCGAACTCTCCTCGGCGGGAGACCATGTCCACGCGTGAGTAGGCAAGTTCGGTCAGGCGGTGGGAAAGCTGGTCGATCTCGTATTCGTCGCCGACGGCCAATTCCACCGGCTCGATGTCGCCGAGCCCCTTGACCAACGGCTGCAGGAAGGCGCGCACGGGGGCGATGATGAAGGTCAGAGGTCTGTCCGGGCTCGGGTGGGCCAGGCGGTGCAGAATCTGCAGACGCGCTCCGACGGTGTCAGACCGAGGTGAGAGCTTTTCGTGTGGGAGGGTCTCCCAGCTGGGGAAGATCGCGATCGAATCCTCGGCAACCCAGTCCGCCAACGACCGGGCCAGGTCTTCCGCTTCACGCGTGGTGGCCGTGACGATGAGCTGCGGCGCCGAGGTGGACGGATCATTATCAGCCGACACCAGCGTTCGGCGCAGGATCGATGGCCACAGACCTCTGATCGCATCAATCGTTCCACCTGCTGTCTCCGGGTCGTTGAACGCTGAGACGAGGTCAGTGATGGTGGAGTTCTGGCGTGTGAGATCGAGTCCGTTGAGCACCATGCAATTCTAGGCCACCGGCCGGACACGAGAAATCGCGACGACCAGACTCCAACCACTCTTCGTACAAACGTGTGAAGATGAAGACATGGCTTACCGGACCCTGTTCGCATCTGTGGCGGCCGCGGCGCTGCTCCTGTCAGGATGCGCCGCTGAAGAAGAAGTCCCACAACCCGAACACTGGGACTTCCAGACCAGGCCTGACCTGGACCCGCCGAAGTTCGACATCGACGTCAACTCGCAGCCGCCCGCGGAAGAGAATGACCTCAAGACGTTCCTCGGCCTCAAGGGCCAGACTGGCGACGACGAGGAGTCCTGGGTCGGTGGGCTCATCCTCGACTCGGCCGGAGAGCCGGTCTGGATCCGGCAGGGTTCGGGCCAGATGTGGGACCTGCGGGTCCAGGAGTACAAGGACGAACCCGTTCTCACCTGGTGGGAGGGATTGGCCGAGACTCCTCACACCGCCGGTGAGGTCGTCATGCTCGACGACAGCTACAACGAGATCGCACGTGTTGGCATGGGCGGGGATTTAGCCCACAAGACCGTCGATCTGCACGACACGACGATCACCGACGACGGAACGATGCTCCTTGTCTCCTACATCAAGACCCAAACGGATCTCAGCTCCGTCGGTGGCCAGAAGGACGGCTGGGCCTGGGAAGGAGTGGTCCAGGAGGTCGACATCGACTCCGGAGATCCCGTTGTCGAATGGCGATCACTCGACGACGTTCCCATCGACCAGACACAGTCGAAACTCAAGGACGGCGAAGGCACAGAGGAAGAGCCCTTCGACTACATCCATGTCAATTCGGTGTCCGAAGACGACGACGGTGATTCCCTGCTCGTCTCCGCCCGCAACACCCATGCGATCTATCAGCTCGATCGGAAGACAACCGACCTGAACTGGGTGCTGGGCGGATCTGCCAGCGACTTCGAGATGGGCGAGGGGGCGACCTTCGCCTGGCAGCACGACGCCATCCGCCGCGACGACGGCACGATCACCCTCTTCGACAATCATGCCGCGCCCCGCCTCGGCGAGACACGAGGGCTGCGCCTCGACGTCGATGAGGACACGAAGAAGGCCACTGTCGACACCGAGTACCCAGCTCCCGACGACCGCTCATCGGGAAGTCAAGGCAATCTGCAGGAACTCGACAACGGCAATGTGTTCATCGGCTGGGGCTCCGAACCCTACTTCTCGGAATTCACCAACGATGGCAAGCTGCTCTACGATGCCACTTTCACGGGCGGCTCGAATTATCGGGCCTATCGCTTCGCCTGGCAGGCGACCCCGTCAGCACCGCCCACGGCGACGAAGTCCGAACCGGGTGAGGGCATCACTCGGGTGCACATGAGCTGGAACGGAGCGAGCAGAGTCGCGGCCTGGCGCATCCTCAGCGGCGACAGCGAGGAGCAGCTTGAGGAGACTGCAGTCGTCGATCGCACGGGCTTCGAGACCGCGGCTGACATCACGCCCGCCGGCTCCCGGATCGTCGTCGAAGCCGTGGACGAGAACAATGAGCGACTCGGCGCCACTGCGGTGGACTGAGGCACCGGAGATCTCAAGACCGTAACGGGACTAACGGATCGGAAACGATTGCCCGCAGATTTCGGTTCTTCGGCGTTCTCCAAGCTTCATCACCGACAATTGAGGCATGAGTCCCGACCAGTCCCCTCGCTTCACCGCTGAAGAATCCCAGTTCATCTTCGGCAAAGAATCAACTGCCCCCGATTCACCCAGGTCAGGCGGTCACCCGCACGCAGGACAACCTAAGATCGCCAACTTGCGGACCACCGTCAGTCGCGATCACCGATTCTCGCGTTTCGTCCCTGTCCTCGTCCTGCTGGCGATCATGTGGGTCATTGAGATCGTCGACACCATCCTGCCCGCTGATCTCGACATGTTCAGCCTGGCGTCGTGGAACCCACTGTCCCTCTACGGGGTGGTCACGTCTCCCTTCCTGCACTCGGGATTCGGGCACCTCACGGCCAACACGTTCCCCTTCCTCGTTCTCGGCCTGTGCATCGCCATCGAGGGGGCGCGGCGTTTCTGGCTCGTCACCGTCATCACGGCCGTGGTGTCCGGGCTCGGGGCCTGGCTGACGACGCTGCCGGTTGGTCAGCACATCATCGGAGCCTCTGGCATCGTGTTCGGCTTCTTCGGCTACTTGGCCGTGCGCACCTGGTTCACCGACGACGTGCTCCGCAAGATCGTCTACTTCACCATCGGCTTCTTCGTCTTCATCACCTACGGCGCGTCCATGGTCTTCGGAATGATGCCGCAGGCCAATGGGATCTCCTGGCAGGGGCATCTGTTCGGCTTCGCCGGAGGCATCTTCGCAGCCTGGTTCATCCACCGCAAGCGTCCGAGTCGCCCGTCTGAGAAGCGACCGGCGTCTGAGCGGTGATCGCCACTGTCATTTCGAGTGGTATTCGAGCTGCACTTTCTCTAGCCCCTCGACGATGTACATCTCGACGGCATCTGCGATATCCGAGATGAACATCGGAAGTGTTGCGCGTTCGTCCTTGGAAAAGGGTTTGAGAACGTAGTCTGCAGTGTCCTGACGTCCCATGGGACGTCCGACGCCGGCACGGATGCGGGGATAGTTCTTCGTCCCCAGCGCCGATGTCATCGACCGCAGTCCGTTGTGTCCGCCCTCTCCCCCGCCGACCTTGGCCTTGATCGAGTCGAAGGCAATGTCCACGTCGTCGTGGACGGCGATGATCCGGTCGGTGTCGATCGAATAGAAATCGGCGAGCTGTCTGACCGGGCCGCCGGATTCGTTCATATAGCCCGTCGACGTTGCCAGCACCACTCGTGGCCCCGGAACCCCCGGAACTGAGCCTGAAGGCAGTCGGGACGTGCCGACGTTGGAGCGCAGTTTAGTTCGCGTCAGATTGACGCCGATGCGGTGTGCGAGTTCGGCAATGACCATCTGTCCGATGTTGTGTCGGGTCGATTCGTATTTGGGGCCAGGATTGCCCAGGCCGAAGACCAGCCATGCCTCATTCGTCATCGTCGTCCTTCGCTCGTTCTTTGTCACTGCTCATCGAGGTTGTCCGGTCAGCCAGGATGCCTCACACCTTGCGTGCTCACAGAGCGAATTCGGTGGGCCGTTTCTGCAACGACCCACCGAATTCATACCTCAGGCTGTGCCCAGATGTAGGGCGCAGACGGAAGAGGTCGAGGTCACTCGTCCTCGGACTTCTCCGCTGCTGAGTCCTCGGCCGACTCGTCGGTCGATTCTTCGTCGGTCTCGTCTGCATCCGACTCGGTGTCCATCTCGGCTTCTTCCGAAACGTTGACGACGAGAAGTTCGGGATCGGCAGCGAGTTCGACGCCCGAAGCCAGCTCGACCTGTCCGGCCAGAACGTGCTCGCCGGCGGCGCGGCCATCGACGGTGACCTCGATGTACTCAGGCAGCTTGGTGGCGTCGGCCTTGATGAGGATCGTCGACTCTTCCTGCTGCACCATGGTGCCCGGAACGGATTCACCGATGATGTGGACGGGAACGTCGACCTCGACCTTTTCGCCGCGCTTGACGATGATCAGGTCAAGGTGCTCGATCTGGCGAGTGACCGGATCGGTCTGCACGTCGCGAGCGATTGCGAGAACGTTCTTGGCACCGTCGGTGCTTTCGATCTCGAAGAGGGCGTTGGCGTGCTTGAGAGCCATCATGGTGGCGTGGCCATCAATCGAGATGTGCACAGGATCTCCGCCGTGTCCGTAGACGACTGCGGGGATGCGTCCAGCGCGGCGGGTCCGGCGGGCAGCGCCCTTGCCGAATTCATTGCGGGGTTCGGCGATGAGTTTGAAGTCAGCCATTTTCTCTCCTTCGTGGTGTACTTATCTTGCAAGCACCACGGCGAAACAGCCTTCAACCACACTGCACTGACTCAAATCGGCTCCGAAGTGCCGGTCAGCGTTGTGGGTCAGGACCGCGTCGATAACGGAAACATGTGTTTCCCTCGCCGAGGCAACCCTATGATTCTAGGCCACCTTCATCGGTGGCGCCAAGTCGGGCGGTCACAGCCTCAGCGCAGGCATCGATGCCTGTCTCCGTGAGCAGGATGTCGTAGTGATTCGTGCCGGGCACCTCAATGACTGTCAGGTCCTCCCACCGTTGCCGGTAGGAGGCCACCAGTTCCGGCGGGTAGAGACCGGGCTCGGACGCGACGAGGTCACGTTCGGCGAAGAGGAAGGTCACTTCGGACTGGCGCGCCTGGCTGCTCATGATCTGGTCCAATGCGTTCTGGTAGGCGCCGCCGGAGTACATGTCCGCCGCGTCGGCCTGCATCGCCTCGATGGACGTCGAAGGTTGGAAACTGTGATCGTCCTTGGCCGCGAGATCGTAGACGAAGCTCTCAGTGGCCACAGTGTCGAGGCCATCGACGAAGGCCGGATGCGCGGCGAAGAACGCGAGGTACTCTTCGACCGAGGCGAATGACATCGACAGCCGTTCGGCGGCAGGCCCGAGCACCGCGGCGATGAGGTCATCGGTCTCGAGATCATGGTCGTTGAGATCGTCGGGAGCTTCTGTGGCTCCGTCTCCCCCGGCCGGCGGCACTGGCAACGGCAGCCCTCCGTCGATGAGGACGGGGCCATGGAAACGATCGGCCACCTCGGCGTCGGAACCGACACCTGCACCCATACCGGCCACTGTCATGGCGACGAACCCGCCCATGGAATGTCCGGCCAGTGTGACCGGCCCAGGCTCGGCGAAGGTGTCGATGGCGACGAGGACGTCTTCGGCATGGGCCTTCATCCCAAACGGTCCACCCAGCAGACGGGAGTCTGCACGTCCGCGCAGGTCGGGCCCGATGATGCGCACCCCGGGCAGCGCCGAGGCGAGACCGGCGAAGAACAGATGGTTCGAGGTGATGCCGTGGATGACGCACACGGTGGGAACGCGACCGGGCCCGTAGGCCACAGGTTCCCAGACGCCGACGGACAGTTCGCCGCCGGAGACGCTCACCCGGTACCGGTTGTAGTCGTGGGACGACATCGTCACGGTTCCCTTCACTCAGTTGTCTCCAGTGTAGATCGAACTCCACACCACAGAACGAACCCCGAGCCGAAAGTTCGGCTCGGGGTTCGAATCAGTTGGAATGCTGGGAAAGGCGGCTCAGACCTCGAAGAGGCTGGTGACCGATCCGTCCTCGAAGACCTCGTGCACGGCGCGGGCGATCAGCGGAGCGATCGAGAGCACGGTGAGCTTGTCGAACATCTTGTCCTCGGTCAGCGGCAGCGTGTTCGTCACGATGACCTCCTGCGCAACGGAGTTCGACAGACGCTCGACGGCCGGGCCGGAGAACACCGCGTGCGTCGAGACCACAATGACTCCGGTGGCTCCGGCGGCCATGCAGGCGTCGGCGGCCTGGACGATCGTGCCGCCCGTGTCGATCATGTCATCGACGAGGACACAGGTGCGGCCCTCGACCTCACCGACGACGCGGTTGGCCTTGGTTTCATTCGGGCGCGTGATGTCACGAGTCTTATGGATGAAGGCCAGCGGCACTCCGCCCAGGGAGTTCGACCAGTTCTCCGCGACCTTGATGCGGCCGGCGTCGGGTGAGACCACGGCCAGATCGGTCGGATACTTGTCCTTGACGTAGCCGGCGAGGATCGGCATCGCGATGAGGTGATCGACCGGTCCGTCGAAGTAGCCCTGGATCTGCGCGGTGTGCAGGTCCACGGCGATGATGCGGTCGGCACCGGCTGTCTTGTAGAGATCGGCCACGAGGCGAGCCGAAATGGGCTCCCGTCCACGGTGCTTCTTGTCCTGCCGGGCGTAGGGGAAGAACGGTGCGATGACCGTGATCCTCTTGGCCGATGCGCGCTTGAGCGCGTCGACCATGATGAGCTGCTCCATCAGCCATTCGTTGATGGGTGCACAGTGCGACTGGAGGACGAAGACGTCACAGCCGCGGACCGATTCGGAGAACCGGACGTAGATCTCTCCATTGGCAAAGTTGTAAATGTCAGTGGGGAGGAGTTCGGTCCCCAGGTTCTCTGCGACTTGCTCAGCAAGCTCATTGTTCGCGCGCCCGCTGACCAGGACGAGCTTCTTTTCGCTCGCCGTCGTAATTTCATTCACTTGCCGGTTCCCCTTCAGATGCGGCCTCGGCTGCCTGCGCTGCAGGTGTGCCGGGGCGGTTGCTGACGACCCAGCCCTCCAGGTTACGCTGTGGCGCCACGGTCATGGCAAGCGCTCCCGCAGGGACATCTTTGCGCACCGTTGTGCTCGCACCGGAGTAGGCGCCGTCGCCTACCGTGACAGGGGCAACGTACATGTTGTCCGCGCCCATGCGTGCGTGCTTTCCGACGACGGTGCGGTGCTTGTTGACACCGTCGTAGTTGACGAAGACCGATGCGGCACCGATGTTGGAGCCCTCGCCGATCTCGGCATCGCCGACGTAGGACAGGTGCGGCACCTTCGCCCCGCGTCCGATGTCGGCATTCTTCGTCTCCACGAAGGTGCCGATCTTTCCATCCTCGCCGAGGTTGGTCCCAGGCCGCAGGTAGGCGAACGGTCCGACCTTGGCATGGGGCCCGACAACGGCGAGTTCCGAATGTGTGCGTATGATCTGTGCGCCAGCACCCACCTCGGTGTCCTTGAGGGTTGAGTCGGGACCGACGACGGCGCCGGTGCCGATGTCGGTGGCACCGAGGAGCTGAACCCCGGGGAGGATCGTGACGTCCTCACCCAGGGACACGTCCATGTCGATCCAGGTGGTGTCAGGGTCAATGATGCTCACGCCTGCGCGCATCCACTGTTCGCAGACGCGGCGGTTGAGCTCCTTGCCGAGGTTGGCCAGCTGCACACGGTCGTTGGCACCCTCGACCTGCCACAGGTCCTGGGTGGCGGTGGCGGCGACGGACTGACCGGCGTCGCGAGAGAATCCGATCACGTCGGTGAGGTATTTCTCACCCTGAGCATTGTCAGTGGTCAGTGAGTCCAGACCCTCTTTCAGCGCCGAGGCGTCAAAGGCGTAGATGCCGGAGTTGATCTCCCTGATGCTGCGCTGATCATCGCTGGCGTCCTTCTGCTCGACGATGCGCAGCAGGGCTCCGGAAGCGTCACGGACGATGCGCCCGTACCCGGAGGGATCGTCCACCTCGGCGGACAGGACGGTGACGGCGTTGTGTGAGGATTCGTGGACCTCGACGAGGCTGTTGATCGTGTCAGCAGTCAGCAAGGGCACATCGCCGTAGGTCACGACCACGGTGCCGGACAGGTCCTCGGGCAGTTGGGTCAGCGCGCATTCCGTGGCGCGGCCGGTGCCGGGAACCTCGTCCTGATCGGCGATGAGCACCGTCTGCGTGGAATTGATCGGAAGAGATTCGAGATGAGAGACGAGCTGGTCGCGTTCGTGTCTGACGACGACGACGAGGTGCTCGGGAGCGGCGCCGGCGGCTGCCGCGATCGAGTGGTGGAGCAGGGAACGGCCACCGATCGGGTGCAGGACCTTCGGCAGGGTCGACTTCATACGGGTGCCCTGGCCTGCGGCCAGAACGATGACGGCGATGGGTCTGGTCTGCGACATCTGTTGAATCCTTCGCAAGTCGGATTGGGCCAGCTCCGCCCATAGGATTCGAACCTATACCACACGGCTCCAAAGGCCGGCGTGCTGCCATTACACCAGGGCGGAACAGCGTGCACCAGTTGAGGGCCCGCGCTCACGAGACACCATCATGCCACTACGATGAACCGTATGGAAATTCTTCGCGAGATTTTGCTTGCCCTCCACCTCATCGGAATGGCCATCATCGTGGGCGGATATCTCACTCTCATCCGCTCTCCCAAAGTTGCTCCCGGCATGCTGCACGGCGCCTACCTTCAGCTGATCACAGGGCTTCTCCTGCTCACGATCGCCGAGATGGGTGACGGCGACGTCAACCACATGAAGATCGGGATCAAACTCCTCATTGCGGTTCTCGTCACCGTCTTCGCATTCATCGGCAACAAGAAGCAGAAAGCCTTCGCTGCCGGCTCGGTTGCGAATGTCGCACCTGCTGGAGGCGGCACCGATGGAGCCGTCGCAACAGCGGTGAAGAACCCCTCGGCGACGATGGCGCACCTGGTCTTCGCCGGAGCGATCATCAATGTGCTGGTGGCCGTTTTCGTCCACTGAAGTTCTCGTCCCAACTTTCCCGCAGTCCTTTGGCCGCCTTCCGGTCGCTGGGCAACCTCCAGCTGGGTTTGCACAGCGCCCGGCAGGTGGCTGAGTCAGCTCTGCCGTTTTCCCAGCCCTTTTCTCTGCGTCAGTCCCGGACGGTATCGTTGATCGGGACATGACTGCTGCAGCTGAAAACATCGAAGAAGCCACTCCGGGAGCCGACTCACGTGCGGCCGAACTCCTCACCGGGCTCAACCCGCGACAACGCGAGGCCGTTGCCCATACGGGTTCACCACTCCTCATCGTGGCGGGTGCCGGTTCGGGTAAGACAACCGTTCTGACCAGACGCATCGCCTACGCTCTGGCCACCGGTCGAGCGCATCCCGGTGAGGTCCTGGCGATCACGTTCACGAACAAGGCGGCCAAGGAGATGGCTGAGCGTGTGCGCTCCATCGTCGGTCCGGCTTCGCGAGCGATGTGGGTCTCGACATTCCACTCCTCATGTGTGCGGATCCTCCGCCGTGAGGCGAAAGTGCTGGGCATGAAGACCAACTTCACGATCTACGATGCCCAGGACGCTCAGCGGCTCGTGTCCCAGATCCTCAAGGAACTCGGAATCGACACGAAGAAGTACACGCCGCGGTCGATGCTGCACCGGATCTCCAATCTCAAGAACGACCTGCAGACACCCGACGACTTCATGCCCCGGCCGAACAACCCCGCGGATGAGGTCCTCGCCGACGTGTTCAAGCGCTACACCTCTCGCCTGCGTCTGGCCAACGCCTTCGACTTCGATGACCTTATCGCTGAGACTGTTCATCTCTTCGGCGCCTTCCCCGAGGTGGCCGACTTCTACCGCCGACGGTTCCGGCACATCCTCGTCGATGAGTACCAGGACACGAACCCAGCCCAATACGCCCTCATCAAGACTCTGGCTGGCGACGGCGCCGGTGGTGCCACCGGCGCTGAGCTGACAGTCGTCGGTGACGCTGACCAGTCGATCTATGCCTTCCGCGGGGCGACCGTGCGCAACATCGTGGAGTTTGAGAAGGACTTCCCCGATGCGGAGACGATTCTGTTGGAGCAGAACTATCGCTCCACACAGAACATCCTCGATGCCGCGAATGCTGTGATCGCGAACAATCAGGACCGCAAGGACAAGAAACTGTGGACGTCGGAAGGCACAGGCGAATCCATCGTCGGCTGGGTAGCGGAGAACGAGCAGTCGGAGGCCCGTTTCATCGTCGACCGGGTCGATGAACTCATCGACAACGAGAAGTACACCTATGGTGACTTCGCCGTCTTCTACCGCACCAATGCTCAGTCCCGCGCCATAGAGGATGCCCTGGTCCGCTCGGGCATCCCCTACAAGGTCGTCGGGGGCACACGATTCTACGAGCGCAAGGAGATCAAGGACGCACTCGCGTATCTGCGCGTGGTCGCCAATCCAGACGACGATGTGAATCTGCGCCGCATCCTCAACGTCCCCAAGCGGGCCATCGGTGACCGCACCGAGGGCATCGTCGCAGACTTCGCCGATCGTGAGGGCATCAGCTTCTACACGGCGCTGGGACGTCTTGATGAGATCGTCCATCTGTCCGCCCGGGCGAAGACCTCCGTGTCGAAGTTCTACGATCTCATGCGTGATCTGGCAGCCACTGCCGAGGCGGCTCCGCTTTCGCGGGTCATCGAGGCGATTCTCGAGCAGAGCGGCTACCTTGAGTCACTGCAGAAGAGCACAGACCCGCAGGACGAGTCACGTGTCGACAACCTCGCCGAGCTCGTGGCCGTGGCCGAAGACTTCGTCGCCACTCAGGCCCTGGCCGGCACCGGCGATGAAGACGATGCCGATGCCGAAACTGCTGTGAGCAAGGACGCCGAGAGTGATGCCGCGGCTGCTGGCGAAGGTGATGCAGGTGCGCAGATTCCCGAGTCATCTGCGGCAGGCAACTCGTCGATCGAGGCCTTCCTCGAGCAGGTGGCGTTGGCCTCCGACACGGACCAGATCCCCGATGCAGAACTTGGGCAGGTCACGCTCATGACCCTGCACACAGCGAAGGGTCTGGAGTTCCCGGTCGTCTTCCTCACCGGCCTCGAGGACGGAGGCTTCCCCCATGCCCGTTCCTTTGAGAACCCCAATGAACTCTCAGAAGAGCGTCGGCTGGCCTATGTGGGTCTGACCCGGGCCCGGCAGCGTCTGATCGTCACTCGTGCGGAGACCCGCAGTATGTGGGGACAGCCGCAGTACAACCCGCCGAGCCGGTTCCTCGCCGAGATTCCCGAGAACCTGATCGAATGGGAGAACACCGGCACCTTCTCATCGAGCCTCGGCGGCTTCTCTTCCGGCGGCTATGCCGGGGGCAGCCAGGGCTACAGTGGCTCGCGCGGCGGCGGGTTCGGTTCCGCCCGGGAATCGGGCAGTTCGTCTCGCTCGCGCTCAGGTTCGGCAAACTCTTCGTCTCCTGTGGCCGGTTTCCCGAATCGGATCCGGCCCAACAGAGAGGTCATCACCGTGTCGGTGGGCGAGAAGGTCTCACACGAGTCCTTCGGGCTCGGAACAGTGACAGAGGTCAACGGTGTCGGCGACAAGACAGTGGCCGTCGTCGACTTCGGCTCCCTGGGCACGAAGCGCCTGCTGCTGCGCTACGCCCCTATCGAAAAGCTCGGCTGAGAACCACCACCAGGAGAATCTCTCCCGCTCCCTCATCCAGCTGCCGCCCCACCGGTTCACCGCCCACCAACATGCAGAGATGCAGGAATGCAGACATAAAAGAAGCGCCGAGGTGAAATGCATTCACCTCGGCGCCTTCCCATGCCGGACGCGGCTATGGGTTAAAGATCATTCGTTGCCAAGCTTGTCGTCGGCGCCGTCGCGACCCTTGTCGATCTGGTCTTCGAACTTGCCGCCGGTCTTGTCATTGGCGAAGTCAGTAGCCTTATCCAGACCCTGATCGCTGAACTCTTCACCCTTTTCGCTACTCATGGCGTCCTTGGCTTTGTTTGTAAGATCGTCGAGTCCCATACTGTCTCCCTTCAATGGAAAAGGTTCTTGCGAACCTCCTTACATCTCTCACCCTGTCATTTATTCTGCTCTGGTGTAACCGAACCTTCCCATTTCTCAGGAAATGCACAAAGTGACTGCAGTTCGGCTGTCGGTAGCTTCAGCGCGTCTCCGGAACAACGAACGCCAAAGCCACGAGAACCAGAGCGAAAAACAGGCCCGTCGCCACGTCGACGCTCTTCGACCGATTGGCCCAGACCTCAGCCCAAGGATCGGGCATCGCGCGCATCATCGCCAACCCGGCCGGTACGACGGCCAAAACGATCGCGCCGAGACGGAAGTCGATGATGGTGCATGCGGCCGCAATCAAGATGCCCAGCAGACAGGCCAAGAGAGCCCAGTCGCGGAGCACGGGGTTCGAGTAGCGCCGTTTCCAATAGATCCAGCGCTTGGCGATCGGGCCCCGCCCACGCCTGGCATGGCGTGGGTGGGGCTTCGTCTTCTCAGTGGAAGAAATGGCGGCTCCCGGTCAGGTACATGGTGATCCCTGCCTTCTCGGCCGCTTCGACGACCTCATCATCACGGATGGAGCCACCTGGCTGCACAACCGCGCTGATGCCGGCATCGATGAGGATTTGAAGTCCGTCTGCGAAGGGGAAGAAGGCATCCGAGGCGGCCACGGCACCGGTTGCCCTCTCCTCACCGGCACGCTCGACGGCCAACTTCGCTGAGTCGACCCGGTTGACCTGACCCATGCCCACACCCACGGACGCACCGTCCTTGGCCACGAGAATTGCGTTGGACTTCACTGCACGGCAGGCCTTCCACGCGAATTCCAGATCGGCCAGAACCTGGGAGGAAGCGGGTGTGCCCGCGGCCAGGGTCCAGTTCTTCGGCGTATCGCCGTCGGCCTGGAACGCATCGCGGTCTTGCACGAGGAACCCGCCGGTGATCGGCTTGATCTCCGAGGGTGCGAAGTCGACGTCACCGAGTTCGAGCAGGCGCAGGTTCTTCTTGCCTGACAGCAGCTCCAGTGCTTCGGCAGAGAACGAGGGTGCGGCCAGACACTCGGTGAAGATCGGCTTGATCGAGGCAGCCAGCTCGGCGTCGACCTCACGGTTGGTCGCGATGACCCCACCGTAGGCGGACAGGGAGTCGCATGCATGTGCTGCCTTGTGTGCGGCGGCCGCAGTGTCTGCCACGGCGATCCCGCAGGGGTTGGCGTGCTTGATGATTGCCACAGCCGCGCGGTCGAAGTCGAAGGCCGCACGAATCGCGGCATCGGTGTCCGTGTAGTTGTTGTACGACATCGCCTTGCCGCCCAGCAGTTTCGCACCGGCGATTCCACGGGTTCCGTCGGAATACACTGCCGCTGCCTGGTGGGGGTTCTCGCCGTAGCGCAGGTCGGTCAGCTTCTCCCCCGTGACTCCTGCGAAGGCAGGCTTGCCAGCCGCCGAGGCTGAATCGCCGGCTCCTGCTTTCTCTGCACCGGAAGCGACTTCGGCCGCGAACCAGGAGGCCACGGCCGTGTCATAGGCTGCGGTGTGGGCGAAGGCCCGGGCCGCGAAGCCTCGCCGGGCGTCGAGATCGAAGCCCTGTCCTTGCGCCGCTTCGATGACGGCGGTGTAATCGCTGGGGTCGGTGATGACAGAGACGGTCGGGTGGTTCTTCGCCGCTGCCCGGACCATGGAGGGACCACCGATGTCGATCTGCTCCACACAGTCGTCGAAGTCGGCTCCGCTGGCCACGGTTTCGGCGAATGGGTAGAGGTTGACGATGACAAGGTCGAAGGGTTCGATCTCGAGCTCTTCGAGCTGCCTCATGTGATCCGGCTTGCGCGAATCGGCGAGGATGCCGGCGTGGACCCGCGGATGCAGGGTCTTCACTCGGCCTTCGAGACATTCGGGGAACCCTGTCAGGTCTTCGACTTTCGTGACTGCAGCGCCCGCCTCGGCGATCTTCGCTGCTGTGGAACCGGTGGACACGATCTGCACACCAGCGGCTTGCAGTCCGCGGGCCAGATCCTCCAATCCCGATTTGTCGTAGACGCTGACGAGCGCTCTCTTGATCGCGCGGGTTCCTGTCACAAGTCCTCCTTGAAGGCTCGGTTGCCGTTTCGTGCGGTTGGTGAGTGGGTCAGGCCGTGGACGCCGAGGTGACATATCCGCTGACATGCCGTCCATCGATGACGAGGTCGTGATGAGCGAGGTGGGCCAGGAGGTGGACGAGCTCCGACCTCTCCTGGGTCTTGATGCGTTCGTGCACCGTGTCTTCTGTGTCCTCGTCTCTGACGGGAACCGCAAATTGAGTGATGATCGGGCCCGTGTCAACCCCAGAGTCAACCAGGTGGATGGTGCCGCCGGTGATGCGCACACCGTGGGCAAGCGCATCGCGGACACCGTGTGCGCCGGGGAACGCCGGCAGCAGAGCCGGGTGGGTGTTGATGATGCGGTTGTGAAAGGCCGCGATGAATGCGGGGCCGAGGATCCGCATGAATCCGGCCGAGATCACCCAATCTGGTGACAGATCTGCGACGGCGTCGCGCAGGTGGAGATTCCAATCCTCACGGCTCGCACAGTCCCTGGGTCGCACGACGAAGGTGGGGATCGAGTGGGCTTTCGCCCGGTCGAGAACACCCGCCGCCTGCGAGTCGGATCCGACCCCGACGATCTCGACCCCGCGATGCGATTCGGCGAATGCGTCGATGACTGCCTGCGTGAGGGTACCGGAGCCGGATGCCAGAAGAACGATGCGCACAGACCCATTCTAACGTTTGAATCACCTGCTGTCGGTCGCGGGCTGGAAGACTGGGGACTCTTGACTTGCGTCAAGGCATTTGTCAGTGGACTGTGACAAACTAATGCTGTGACGTCACCAAACAATACTGAAGAGAAAAGCGCGCCCACTCCCGAAGAGGAGAAGCAGGCCGCGCCCGCTCGACATGGCCTGGTCCTGATCCTGCTGATCCTCGCCTCGGTCCTGACGTTCACGTACCCGCTGCCGTTCAAGGTCGCGGCAATCGCATTCGCCATCGCCGCCGTCGTGTGGTCGATCCGCTACATCATCGCCGTGGTCAGGACGAAGCAGAAGCGCAACATGTCTTTGGGCATTTTGGGCGGACTGCTCAGCATCTACCTCATCTTCTCGACGCTGTCCTCCGTTGTCCTCTGGCCAGTCCAGTCGAAGTATGAGGAGTGCGTGCGCGATGCCATCACTCAGCAGGCCCAGCTCTCCTGCACGTCGGAATATCAGACCGGCCTTGGCGATTGGTTCAAGCAGCTGACCGGCCAGGACCTGCCTGGCACGAACTGAGACATCCCCGGTCCACAGCACCGGTCATTGCCGCTCAGTCCTTGTAACTTCGCCGTCGTTCTCCCTCGCGACCTGGCCCAGCCGTCGTCGTCATCATCCGATCACTCATCGTCCGAATAGTCGGCGCTTCGTTCATCTCCAATGCGACCCAAGAGTTCGTCGTCTTCGTCGGAACCCTCCTGGTCTTCGGAGGCCTGGGGTCCGGCCTGCATATCGGAGAGTCTGGTCAGGAGCAGCCCCCCAGCCATTCCCACCGCCAGCCACGCGGTGACAACCAGCGCAGATGTCAGTGCCGAGGGCCCGAATGCCGAAAGACCCAACGGCCCCATGGCCCCTCTCGCGAAGATCGCAAGGACCTGGAGCACGACGAAGAGTTTGACTGCTGCAGTGGCCAGCCCGAGCCACGAAGCCATCATCACCACGCGGGCATGGCCCCGCCCGACGATGACGCTGAGCACTCCGACCAGCACGAGCAGCACCGGCGCCGCATTCGTCCACGCCGGGTAGTCACCGACGAGCAACTGCAGCACCGGAACATGTGGAACTGGTCCCGCCGCAGTCTGGAACACCGAGCTCAACGCCCCGTCTCCCGCACTCACACCGGTGCCTGCGATCCAGGACAGGGAGGCGAACAGGATTCCCGGAGCGAAGAGAATCTGAATCATCAGCAGGCCCACGCCGGCAGACAGGGGTGAGCTGTAGCCCTGCAGTGATTGGGCCAGTTCGTCCCACCTCAGCACGATGCCGGTGGCGAGGACGAGGACCGAGAGGAACGCCGCTGCCCAGAGGAGCCTCTTGACCAGGGATGCGCCGGCATCCCAAACCTCGCTGTCGAGATTCTGCAGTCGCGGGATGTCGTCGACTCCGCGTACCCAAAGGAACCCGGCCGCCGAGGCGGACAGCAGCATGAGTGCAAGTCGGAGGAAGCCCAATGGTGTCAGCGTCGCCTCCCCTACCAAGAGGGTCAATACGATCAGTGGGACGGCATAGGCAATGACGTAGGTCGCCACCGCGACGAGGACCGGCTTCCACCAGGAAGCTTCCATACTGTCGGTGTCATCGAGGCCTGCTTCTGTGAAGCCGGCGACCAGCCGTTTGGCGCCTGCGGCGAAGAAGAACCACACGCCCAGTGTGATCAGGCTCGGAGCCAGCGAGAACTCGAAGCCCATCGTCGACACACTCAGGCCGTGGACGACGCCCCACAGGGCGAATGCCCACTCCGGGATAATCGAATACGGCAGCTGTGAACCGAGTCCGATGATCCAGAAGACGGTGGCGATGACGAAGGCCGCGGGGACGGCGATGAGGTCGATTCGCAGTGCCTCCAGCAGTCCCAGCAGGACTGGATGGCGGTGGGTTCGAGGGTGCGGAGAAGTGTGCATCTCTTCCATTTTCGCTGATTCGGCACCTGCTTCCTGGTATTGACCACGCGATTCTCTTTCGTGGGAAGTACAATTGCGCCAGGACACGCTTGAAGACACGAAGGATGCATCCAACGATGAGCAACGGGAACGACGAACCGAATTTCCCGCCGCCTCCTAAGAACCCTCCCGAGAACAACAGAACGGGATCCGGTGCGGAGACGTCGGCGGACAACACTACTGATGATTCGGTGGATACCAGCAGCTCCGGTCCGCAGGCGCCAGCCGGTGGACCCGAACAGGCTCCGTCCTACCGCGACGATCAGGCCCCTCCGTTCACGGCGAACGATCAGACCAAGAGCAATCAGCCATCCCAGCCGAACCAGCCCGGGCAGTACCAGCCGCCGCGCCCCGAAGTGCAGCAGGCCAGCTCGAATCAGGCCCCGAATTACAACGGCGGTCAGCAGAACGGCGGTCAGCAGCGACCCGGTCACCACCAGGGTGGCCAGTACCAGGGTGGCGCACCCGAGCCGGGCGGTCCGTACCAGCCGGGCTCAGCACAGGATTCGTCCTATCAGCCGGCGCCCGGTCAGCCCAGTCAGTACCAGACAGGTCATCCTGGCCAGTACCAGACCGGTCAGCCCGGCCAGTACCAGCCCGGTTCGGGTCCTGTTGCCCCTCGGACGGGTTCGGGTCCGGGCCAGTCCCAAGCGATCCCACAGCCGGCGCCGGCTCCCGGGTTCGCCGGCCCTGCGGCCACCGCGACCCGCGCCGATGCCCGCCCCAAGAAGAAGAAGAGCAGGATGCCTCTCTTCATTGCTCTGGGTTCGGTGGCCCTCGTCATCATTCTCGTCCTTGTCGGGTTCCTCGTCGTCAACACGGTCAATAAGAACAACTACGGCCCCGATAAAGTTGCCGAAGACTATGTGTCATCGTTGAGCAAGGGCGACTTCGCCGCTGCTGAGAAGATCGCGCCCTCGCCTCGTCCGGAGGGAACGAATCTGGACCTCCTGTCCAAGGAGTTCACCGACGCGTCCTCGGCGAAGGTCGAGAATGCAAAGGTCGAGTCCTCGAAAGTCGACGGTGACAAGGGCACAGTCATCGTCTCCTACGATCTCGACGGCTCCAAGTACAACGTCGAGCTGAAGGCGAAGAACGATGGCAAGCAGGATCTGTTCTTCGACAAATGGTCACTGACCGGACCTGCGCTCAACGTCATCGCGCTCGACATCCCTGCATCTGATGGCCTCAGCGTCAACGGCAAGGATTACACGGCTCAGGCTGGCACCACGTCCTTCGCTGTGTATCCGGGCAACTATGACTTTACGATCCCCCAGAGCAAATGGGTCGGTGAAGCCAAGGACACGGCAGCGGTGAACTTCCCACAGGCCTTCGCCCCAGGTGAAAAACCGACCAACGATGAGGTCTCTCCGATCACGCTCAATCTTGATCTCGCCCCGACGAGCGCCTTCCAGAAGGAAGTTCAGAAACAGGTCGAGAAGGAGCTCAAGAAGTGCTTCGACAACAAGGACATCAAGCCGAAGTGCAAATTCATCAAGTACGATCCGACAAAGAGCCCGGTCGCCGGTACCGACAAGAAGCTGGCCGATCTGGCCAAGAAGAACTCCGCCAAGTGGGACATGAAGGACATGCCCAAGGTGGAAGCGAGCTTCGGTTCGGGTGACACGACCACCGGTTCGTTCTTCACCAAGAAGCCGGGCAAGTTCGACTTCACTGTGAAGGGCAAGAATCAAGGTCCGTACTATAACAACGATGTTCCACTGTCGGTGTCCGGAAGCGTGAAGATCGACGGAGACAAGCTCTCGGTCGAGTTCTTCGACTTCTGATTCGAGTCATCGACGACGTGCGGCACTGCCCTCGCCGAGGTGGTCCCGCCTGAGTGGGAAAGCGTAGTTGAGGAGGGCCTGGGTTCTGCAGAACCCAGGCCCTCCTCACGTCCTCGCCTTCAGTTCATCGCAGCACGCACGGGTGCTGGCACATCCGCTGCCTGTTCGAACCAGGACCCGGCCGCCATCACGAGCTCGTCGGCGAAGCGACGACCCGAGATCTGAGCGCCGATGGTCCGACCGTCATTCGTGTAGCCGGCCAAGACTGTGCCTGCTGGCTGCTCTGACATGTTGTAGGGCATGGTGAAGCCGATGTGTCCCATCGGTTCGTGGACCCTGGGGTAGGGCATGGGCTGTTCGGCTGGGAATGCTGCGTCGGGTGAGACGGGCGAGATGACCAGGTCATAGGCCGCAGTGGCTGCCACACTGCGACGTCTGATCTCCTGCACGCTGTGGTAGCACTCCATGAGCCGCAGTCCCGTGACGTCAGCCCCGCCCTGGGCCCATTGCTGGATGTAGGGCAGGATGAGCGCCTGTTCTTCCACCGGCAGGGCGCGTAGGTCACTCCATGAGCGGACTCGCCAGAACAGGTCCATGTCTCTCAGCAGCCCATCATCGATGAAGGGGTCGACGGTGTCGACGACGGCTCCGGCTCGTGCGAAACATTCGGCAGCCTCGGCGATTGTGGACGCGATTTCCGGGTTGACGGGTTCTCCACATCCGGCATCGAGCTGGAGCCCGATCTTCAGCCCCTTCGGGTCGAAGCCGGGACGGCTGGGAGTCTCAAAAGCTGGCTGGGGCAGGCGGGAGTAGTCACGGTCGTCGGGGGCAGAGATAATGTCCATCGCGGCCTTGACGTCGGGCATCGTCCTGGCCAGTGGCCCGGCGCATCGTCCCATGTACGGGGCGTCGAGTGGGACCCTGCCGAAGCTGGGTTTGAGGCCGGCCAGTCCCAACCAGGTGCAGGGCAGACGGATCGATCCGCCGATGTCAGAGCCGATGTGGATGGGGCCGTAGCCGGCAGCGGCGGCAGCACCTGCACCTGCACTCGATCCACCGGTGGTGAGGCTCGGGTCCAGGGGCGAACGGGTGATGCCGTGCAGCGAGGAGACACCGGAGGAGAGCATGCCCCAGTCGGGCATCGTCGTCGATCCGAGGATGAGCGCACCGGCTTCTTCGAGGCGCTGCGTGATCGGAGCGTCGTGAGTCGACACCGGGACCTTGGCCCAGGCATGACCGCCGGGCATCGACACTCCCTTTCGTGCGACGTTCTCTTTGATCGTGACCGGCACCCCGTCCAAGGCCCCCAGGGACCGGCCCTCGCGCCAACGCTGAGCACTGGCTTCTGCCGCAGCGCGCGAGCGTTCGTCGTCCCGATGGTGGAGTGCGTTGATAACGGGTTCGCACTCGTTCATTCTCTCCACGACTGCGGCGAGGACCTCGAGAGGAGTGAAGTCTCCCGAGGTGTAGCCGCTGGTCATGGCGTCCGCTGTGTGGTCGGCAAGCGTGTTCTGACTCAAGTGCCGTCCTTTCTTCTATTGCCTCTGCTGAGGAAGTGGCGCAGAGTCGGATTCAGGTGACTGAGGCGAGCGCTCCGGCCAGACTCGGGGTGGCCGCGATGAGCTTGCGGGTGTAGTCCTCGCGCGGGTTGGCGTAGATGTCTTCGGTCGCCCCGGATTCGACGATGTGCCCGTCCTTCATGACGATGACGTCGGAGCACAGGTGTTTGACCACACCCAAATCGTGGGAGACGAAGAGCAGGGTCAGTGCGTAGTCATCAACGAGGTCGGTGAGCAGGTTGAGGACCTGGGAGCGCACGGAGACGTCGAGAGCAGAGACGGGCTCATCGGCGACAAGGATCTGCGGCCGAGTCACCAGCGCCCGGGCGATCGAGATCCTCTGCCGCTGTCCACCGGAGAATTGGTGCGGGTAGCGTCGCATGGCCTTCGTATCGAGATCGACGGCCAGCAACATCTCTTCCACCCTGGCCAGGCGTTCTTCCCGTGCCATACCGCGGGCGGTGAGGGGTTCGGAGACGATGTCTTCGACCCGCATACGTGGATCAAGGGAGGCAAAGGGGTCTTGGAAGACGATCTGCAGATCCTCGCGCAGCGACCTCAGCGCCGGTGCGCTCGCTGACTCCACCCGGATATCGCCGACCCTCACCCGGCCGGAGGTCGGTCGGTCCAATCCGGAGAGGATGGTCAATAGGGTCGATTTCCCCGACCCCGACTCCCCCACGATTCCCAGGCGCTGTCCGGAAGTGACGCTGAAGCTGATGTCATCGAGTGCGCGAACCGGGGACCGTCGTCGCAGCAGCCCTCGGGAGCGGAAGTGCTTCGAGACTCCGCTGACGTCGATGAGCGGCGCGGATTCGTCTGCTGCGCCAGTCTCCCTCGCCGAGGCGGACGCGGGGTCTCGCACATCGGCTGGCCCACCGGCAGCAGTCGAATCTGCTTTGACCGGCTCTGCCTCGTTGACCGGCTCTGCCTCGTTGGTGTGCCCAGGCATCTCGCCCGACCCGGCGCCATCGACCGGTCCGGCGTATGACAGCGCGGTTTTGAGAGTGAAGAGTTTCCCATGCGTGTCGGTGGCTTCGAGGTCGGAGGAGGCCAGCAGCCCACGGGTGTATTCGTGCTGGGGATCGGTGAAGATCTGGTGGACGGTGCCGGTCTCGACGATACGACCGGCGTACATCACGATCACCCGGTCACAGACTCCGGCGACGACGGCCAGGTCGTGGGTGATGAACAGCAGTCCTGCCTGCACTGCTGCGACGCGTTCGGCGATGAGGTCGAGCATGTGCTTCTGCACCGTCACGTCGAGTGCGGTGGTCGGTTCGTCACAGATGAGCAGCCGTGGCGAGTTCGCCAGGGCGATTGCCAGCATCACGCGCTGTCGTTGGCCGCCCGACATCTGGTGCGGGTAAGCATAGCGGGCACTGTCCGGATCGGGCATGTGCACGCTTGCCAGCAGGTCGAGGACTCGCCCGGGAATGTCACCGCGCGCCACCTCACCGTGGATGCGCAGCACCTCGGCAATCTGGTCGCCGATGCGCATCAGCGGGTTGAGTGCGCTCATCGGCTCCTGGAACACCATAGAGACGAGGTCCGAACGCATCTTGGCGAGGGTCTTCTCCTTCGCCTCAAGAACATTTCCAGCAAAGCCCTGCAGAGACACAGTGCCCTGGGCCCGCAGCTCTTCGGGCAGCAGTCCCATCACGGACTGCGCGGTCAGCGACTTCCCCGATCCTGATTCGCCGATGAGTCCGACCCTCTCACCGGGTGCCAGACTCAGCGACACATCGTGGAGAACAGGCGCCTCGGCGCCTGCAGGGGTGATGGTGAGGTCACGGACCTCGAGCAGGTTCTCAGCCATTGCCGCGGGCCTCCATCTTCGGGTCGAATCGGTCTCGGAGTCCGTCGCCCAGGAGGTTGAACCCGAGCACGGCGAGGGCGATGAACAGCCCTGGCCACAGCGCAAGTTCGGGCTGGGTGGACAGGAACTGCTGGGACTCCTGCAGCATCCGGCCCCAGGAGGGCACGGGAGCCTGTGTGCCCAGTCCCAGGAAGGACAGGCCCGCCTCGGCGAGGACGGAGATCGCGAACGCCACGGAGGCCTGCACGATGACCATGCCGGCGATGTTGGGCAGGACGTGGACGATGGCGATCGCCGGGGCACTCCGGTTCGAAGCCTTGGCCGCGCGCACATATTCGGAGCCGAGCACCTGCATCGTGCCGGAACGGGCGACCCGAGCGAAGCCGGGGATCGCAGCGATTCCCACGGCCACCATGGCCGGCCCGGTGCCGGGTTGGTAGACGGCGGCGAAGACGATCGCCAGCAGCAGCGCAGGAAAGGCGAGCAGGATGTCGTTGGCGCGCATGATCACCGCGCTCAGCCACACACCCCACGGGTACTGCGCGAAGACCGCGGCGATGATGCCGATGGGAGTGCCGATGAGCACGGCGATGCCGACGGCCACGATGCCGACCATGAGGGTGATCCGGGCCCCGTACATGATCCAGGTCAGAGTGTCGCGGCCGAATTTGTCCGTTCCGAACAGGTGCTCGGGACTCGCTGCCTGCAGCCGTGCGACCGGGTCGACGACGCTGGGATCGTAGGGGGTCCACACGAAGGACACGAGTGCAAGCGCGACGATGACGAAGATGAGGACGGCACCTATGACCATCGAGGCATTGAGCCTCAGTTTCGTACGTCTGCGACGATCCATTGAGGTCTCCCCCGCCGAGGTGGTGCTCGGGTTCTCGCTCATGACGCGTTCCTGATCCGGGGGTCGACGATCGGGTACAGCACGTCGACGATGAGGTTGATGATGAGCACGAGGAAGACGAGGACCATGACGATTCCCTGGACCGTGACGAGGTCGCGGTTGGCTACGGCGCGAACGAGTTCGGAGCCGATGCCGGGAATCACGAAGATCTGTTCGATGATGACGGCTCCGACGAGGAGTGTTGCCAGCTGAACCCCGGCCACGGTGATGACGGGGATGGCAGCGTTGCGCAGACCATGGACGAACAGCGCCTTGGTTCGGGTCAGACCTTTGGCTCGGGCGGTGCGAATGTAGTCCTCGCGCATGACGTCGAGGACCGCCGATCTCACGTACCGGGTGAGGATCGCGGCCTGGACGAGTGCCAGGGACACGACAGGCAGCACCAGTCGGATGAGGAACCCGCCCAGTCCTTCGACCGGGGCCATCCACCCTTGGGAGGGGAACCAGCCAAGTGTCAGGGAGAAGACGATGACGAGGATGATGGCCGCGAGGAAGTTCGGCACGGCGATGCCGATCTGGCTCAGCGCGGAGATCGTGACTCCGATCCAGTTGCGCTGTTCAAGGGCCGCGAAGGTGCCCAAAGGAACGGCGATGACGATCGCCAGAAAGATCGCGGCGATGACGAGGATGCCGGTGACCTGGACGCTGCCGACGATGACCGGGGTGATCGCTGCCCCGGTCACATACGAGGTTCCGAAGTCGCCGGTGAGCATGCCCATGACCCAATTGAAGTAGCGGATGAGCGGCGGCTGGTCGAGTCCGTACTGGGCTTCAAGCGCCGCCACCGCATCAGGCGTGGCGTTCGTTCCCAACGCGACCTGCGCGGCGTTGCCGGGCAGGATGCTCATGAGCGCGAAGACCACAACCGAGGCGACGATCAGCGCCAGAACGAACTGTATCGCACGGTTGGCCACATAGATGATCATGGGTGGAGGTACTTCAGTTCCAGCTCAGATCCGCGATCCTGAATGCGTCGGAGACCCTGTTGGCGGGAATTCCAGCGACGTCGGATTTCGCGATGACGAGGTTCGGAAACAGGAACAGGAAGTCAGAGGCTGCGTCTTCGGTGATCGTCTTCGCGATCTCCTTCATCCCTGAGACGTATTCCTCTTCCGTGCCGGTGTCGGCCTTCTCCGCGATCTTCTTGATCTTGGAGTCGTCATAGCCGATGTAGTAGTCGTTGGAGAAGACGGTGAGGATGTCACGGGGCTCGGCATGATTGATCACTGACATGTCGAACTTGTGTTCGGTGAAAGTCTTGTCCAGCCAGACTGCCGGGAATTCCTGGGTCTCGATGTCGGCTTTGAGCCCGACCTCCTTGAGCTGAGCGGACACGATTTCCGAGATCGCCTTCGCATACGGCAGGTTCGGCACGGTGAAGGCGAACGTCTCCCCCTCGATACCGGCTTCTCTGACGAGATCTTTGGCCTTCTGCGGATCGTAGTCCCAGACTCCCGTCAGATCCTCGTAGTACGGGTCCGTCGGCGGGACCATTGAGCCGATGAGCTCGCCGTAGCCGGCCCATGCGGTGTCAAGGACTGCCTTGCGGTCGATAGCATGCATGACCGCCTCGCGCGCCTTTTTGTCTTTGAAGATGCCCTTCGCGTTGTTCATCGAGAGCACGACCTCACCGTTCGTGGTGCCCGAGATGATCTGGTAGTCGCTGCTCTGGAATTCTCCGGCCAGTTCGGGGGCCTGGAGGTTGGAGACGACGTCGATCTCTCCGGACTTCAGTGCGTTCGAGGCCGAGACCGCGTCTTGAAAGTATTTGAATTGGACGTTCGTGACCGCTGGAGTCTCGCCCCAGTAGTCATCCCGCGCTGTGAAGTCGATCGACTGTCCGCGGGTGAATTTCTCGATGGCGAAGGGCCCGGTGCCGATGGCTTCGTTAGCCAGGTCGTCGGTGCCCTCGGTGTCGAAGACAGCTCCGACGAGGCTGGTGAGATTGAACAGCCACGTGTTGGACGGTTTCTTGAGAGCGATCTCCACGGTGAGGTCGTCAGGAGTTTCGATCGAATCGACGATGTCCATCTTGGACTTCAGTGCGTTCTTCCAATCGTTCTGCACTCGTTCATAGGAGAACTTCACATCCTCGCTCGTGAGGTCGGCGCCATTGGAGAACTTCACACCCTTCTGCAGATGGAAGGTGTAGGTCTTGCGGTCCTCGGACACGTCCCAGTCCTGGGCCAGGCCCGGCTGGATCTCGCCCTCACCGTCGACGCGGACGAGCGATTCATAGACGTTCTCCATCAGTGCCTCGGGAATGGCGATCCCCGAGGTGGAGGTGAAGTCGAGGTTGACCGGTTCAGCGGTGAACGCGATCGTCATCGAATCCTTCTTCGCCTGCTCGTCGGAGTCCGAGGCCCCTGCCGAACAGCCGGCCAGGAACAGGCTCGAGGCAACCATTGCTGCCATCCACGTTCTGATGCCCGAAGTCTTCATCGCTCTCCCAAATTCACGAACCCACGCTGGCTCATTCGTCGTCTCCAGCTGGTCCTGCGCAGTCGCACACCAGCCTCGCCAGCTTAGCGGAAGTTCTCACTATTCGAAGCATCATTGTTCATATCGTGGCGCAGCTGGAGAAACGGCGATACAGCGCCGGCGGGTTTCAGAGTCCTGCCTGTGCCGCGAGGACTGCGGCGAGCTTGTCGAAGGCGACTCTTCGATGTGACCGGGAATTCTTCTCCTCCGGTGTCATCTGCGCCGCGCTGATGTTGCCGCCGTCGGGGACGAAGATCGGGTCATAGCCGAACCCGTGCGCTCCCGATGGGCCCGTGGCCAGGCGCCCTGGCATGATTCCCTCGGCTGAGAATTCGCGGCCGTCCGGGGTCACTGCTGCGGCAGCGCAGCGAAACTGTGCCCCGCGATGTTCGCTCGAAATGTCAGACAACTGGGCGAGGAGAAGCTCGAGGTTGGCCCGATCGTCTCCGTGTCGGCCTGCCCATCTGGCGGAGAAGATTCCCGGCGCCCCGCCCAGGACGTCCACAGCGATCCCCGAATCATCGGCGATGGAGGTCCGGCCGGTGGCCTGCGCTGCGGCTCGGGCTTTGATCAGGGCGTTCTCTGTGAACGTGACTCCGGTTTCCGGGATGTCGCCCAGGCCTGCCTCGGCGGCGGTCATGACGTGGGTGTCCTCCCCCAACGTGGGGAGGAGGATCGCGAGGAGTTCGCGCCTCTTCCCTTCGTTGTGGGTGGCCAGCACGAACGTGGTCATTTGCCCAGCACCTCGGTCTGGATGCTGGTGAGGTCGGTGCAGCCCTTAGCAGCGAGGTCGAGCAGACGGCCCAGTTCCTCACGGTCGAAGGGTGCGCCTTCGGCAGTGCCCTGGACCTCGACGAACTGTCCGCTGCCGGTCATCACGACGTTCATATCGGTATCGGCACGCGAGTCCTCGACGTAGGGCAGGTCGAGGACGGGTTCTCCGTCGATGATGCCGACGCTGATCGCAGCGATCGAGTCCTTGATCGGGTTGTTCGCAGCGGGGATGATGCCCGTTGAACGACCCTTGTCGATCGCATCGGCCAGTGCCACGTAGGCGCCGGTGATCGAGGCGGTACGAGTGCCGCCGTCTGCTTGGAGGACGTCGCAGTCGAGAACGAGGGTGTTCTCGCCGAGCTTCTCGAGGTCGATGACAGCCCGCAGGCTGCGGCCGATGAGGCGCGAGATCTCATGTGTGCGACCACCCAGCTTGCCTTTGACGGACTCGCGGGTGTTGCGGGAGTCCGTGGCGCGCGGCAGCATCGCGTATTCGGCGGTGACCCAGCCACGGCCCTGGCCCTTGAGCCAGCGCGGCACGCCCGCGGTCAATGAGGCCGCAACCAGGACGCGGGTGTTGCCGAATTCCACCAGAGCGGATCCTTCGGCAGTGTTGATCCAATTGCGGGTGATGGTCACTTCGCGGAGTTCATCGGCGAGTCGTCCGTCTGCGCGCACTGTGTGCCTCTTTCAGTTGTCGGTGCTGTTCTGTTCTGGTCGGTGCCTCACACGGTCCAGCTGTTGCCCGGTTTGGCCAGCTCGATGGGTCCCCGGTATTCGCGGGCGGCTTCACCGCGGACGATGGAACAGTCCGTCCAGGAAGGAATATGGGTGAGGACGAGGGACTTGGCGTCGGCCGCCTGAGCCACGCGTCCGGCACGTTTGCCGGTGAGGTGAATGCCGCGAGTGCTGTCGCGGTCTTCCTGGAAGGCAGCTTCGCAGAGGAACAGGTCTGCTCCGCGGGCGGCCTCGACGAGGTTGTCGCATTCGTCGCTGTCACCGGAATAGGTGATCACTGCGCCGTTGGCGTCTGTGATCCGCAGGGCATAGGCCTCAACCGGGTGGTCAACGAGGAAGGATTCGATCTGCAGAGTTCCCACCTGATGGCTGGTCCCGTGGTCGAGGTCGGCGAAGTCGAAGGCATGGCTGAGGTCGGTGTCATGTGCGCTGGCGGCGACTGGGGACTTTCCGGGGTCCGTGTAGTAGGCCCGGGTGAGTCGTTCTTGTGCGCCGGCCGGGGCGAGGACGCTTGTCCTGGTGCGGATCGATCCGGTGTCGGAGATGTTGCCGTTGAAGAACTTCGGATCGTAGCAGTGCTTGACGTACAGGCCGGTCATGTCCATGCAGTGGTCGGGGTGCAGGTGGCTGAGTACGACCGAGGTCAGCCCATCCGTGTTGACGGCACGCTGCAACGGGCTCAGCGCCCCGGACCCGAGGTCGAGCACGATGCGCGTCGGTGATTCCTCGTCGGTTTCGATGAGATAGCAGCTGGCTGCGGAGTTGGGGCCGGGGAAGGAACCGGCGGTGCCGATGGCAGTGAGCTTCATGTGTCGTCGTCCCCCGGCAGATCGCTGAGCAAGGTGGTGGTGAGTCGATCCTGAATCCAGGTCAGGAAGTCGTACAGGGTCAGAGTGAGCTCTTCGGACTCCTCGAGGTCGTCTCGGTGAGCATATTTCTCCTCTTGGGCTTCCTCCGTGTCGATGCCCATACGAACGGCAAGTACCAGGCGTAGGTCGTTGAGGCCTTTCATCCATGCCAGAACCTCATCGTGGCTCAAAGCAATCGAGGAGCCTTTGGCCAGACCGTTGAGGACGATGCGCACGTTGTGGGCCTTCGCCTGCTGGAGGTCGAACTCGGTGAGACGCCGGAACTCCTGTGAACGTTCCTCGTCGAGCGGGTCGACGTCGGGGAAGAGTCGCAGCAGCGCCGGGTCCTGGGGCCGTGGCCGTTCGACCAGTCCGAGGCGTGCTTCCCAGTTCTCCGAGTCGGGACGACCGTCTTCGTTGTCGTCTTCTGCCAGGAGTGCTGCCAGATCGGTGAAGACGGTGAGCATGAGGGATCGTTCGTTGTCCTCGAGTTTGAGGACGACATCGTCCCCATGAGCGTCAATTGCTGCCATATGTCAGTCGGATCCTGTTTCAGGTTGGCACGCGGCCCACAAACCGTATTCGTGCATGGCTTGGGTGTCCCTCTCCATAGCTTCGCGTCCGCCTGTGGCAACGACACAGCGACCGTTCTCATGGACTTCAAGCATCAGCGACTGAGCCTTCTCGGCCGAATATCCGAAGTAGGCTTGGAATACGTAGCTGACGTAGCTCATGAGGTTGACGGGGTCGTTGAAGACGACGGTCTTCCATGGCTTTGCCTGTTCTGTCGCCGGTCGAATGTCGACCTCCGGCTCCAGAACTGGAGTCGTTGGATTGCTCACGTTTCCACCTTACGGCAGAACACTGACGCTGTCGTGACGTAGTATCGCGCCTATGAGTGATCTCACACGGACCGCTTCGACGGCTTTTTACACCGATCAGTACGAATTGACGATGGTCCAGGCAGCACTGGAATCAGGCGCCGCTCACCGTAGGAGCCTGTTCGAAGTCTTCGGTCGCAGCCTGCCTGCCGGTCGGCGCTACGGAGTCGTTGCCGGCACTGGCCGCATCCTCGAGATGCTCCGGGATTTCCGCTTCGGCGACGAGGAGCTCTCGTTTCTCAGCCGCGAGCAGATCGTCGATTCGAAAACCATCGACTGGTTGGCCGACTACTCCTTCTCCGGCAGCATCCGTGGGTATGCGGAGGGCGAGATCTACTTCCCAGGCTCCCCGCTGATGACGATCGAAGCCACCTTCGCAGAAGGGGTCATCCTCGAGACGCTCATCCTCTCAGCGATGAACTATGACAGTGCGGTCGCCTCGGCGGCCTCGCGCATGGCTCAGGCTGCAGGAGATCGACCCTGCGCGGAGATGGGCGGTCGCCGCACCAACGAACATGCCGCGGTCGCCGCTGCCCGCGCGGCCGTCATCGGCGGTTTCGCGTCGACGTCGAATCTCGCCGCCGGGCTCCGGTACGGTCTGCGCACGATCGGCACGTCTGCCCACTCCTTCACGCTGCTCCACGATTCGGAGCAGGAAGCCTTCGCCGCTCAGCTCAAATCCTTAGGCACAGACACGACTCTGCTCCTGGACACCTATGACGTCGAGGAGGCGCTGGCGACGGCGGTCCGCCTGGCAGGTGAGAATCTGGGTGGGGTGCGCATCGACTCGGGCGACCTTGTCGAACAGGCCAGTGAAGTCCGTGCGGGCCTCGACCGTCTCGGCGCTCATGATACGACGATCACGGTCACCAGTGATCTCGACGAATATGCCATCGCTGCTCTCGCTGCCTCCCCCGTAGATTCCTACGGTGTCGGAACACGAGTGGTCACAGGCTCGGGCGCTCCG
This sequence comes from Brevibacterium antiquum CNRZ 918, assembly GCF_900169145.1. GTDB lineage: Bacteria > Actinomycetota > Actinomycetes > Actinomycetales > Brevibacteriaceae > Brevibacterium > Brevibacterium koreense. Next base: position 276,648 of record NZ_FXZD01000005.1, read on the forward strand.
GCCGCCGGGCTCGTCTACAAGCTCGTGGCCCGCGCCGACGAGTCGGGGGCATGGACCTCGGTGGCGAAGAACTCCACCGGCAAACCCTCACGTGGAGGGCACAAGGACGCTTTGCGCCTCATCGATGGTGCGATCGCGGTCGAAGAAGCCGTCGGCATCCCGACGCTGCCAGACGACCTCGGCGATGGCAGGTCATTGACCGTTGATCTTGTCGTCGACGGTGAGATCAATGAGACCTATATCGGCGCTGCCGGGGTCACGAAGGCCTGCGCTCGGCATGACGAGTCCTTGGCCGAGCTGCCGCGTTCGGCCAGGCGCATGCAGGACGGCGAACCGGCGATCCCCACAGTGTTCTATCCCAAATGATCGGGACCGAGTCAGCTGAGCTGAGGTCGGCCCGTCTGCCTGCATAGACGCAGTGGACGTCATTTCTTGCCGACGAACCAGCCTTGGAGCTTTGCGATCCGCGCCTGTATCTGCTCCCGGGTCGCCTGCGCCACGGCCGGTCCCCCACAGGCCTTGCGCAGTTCGACGTGGACGGCCTTGTGGGGTGAACCGGTTCGCCGAGACCAGGCACCGACGAGGCTCTGAAGCTGGTTGCGCTCTTCCTTCATCGCCCGGTGATCGAGCTCGCTGGGCTCGGTTTCTGGCGCCGGCGGTGCCGCAGCAGTCTTGCGTTTCGCCTGACGCGCCTGTTGGCTTCGCAGCAGTTCGTGGACTTGGTCTGGTTCGAGCAGCCCGGGAATGCCGATGAAGTCAAGTTCGTCCTCGGAGCCGACTGCTCCGCCTGTGCCGAACTCGCCACCGTCGAAGAGCACCCTGTCGAAGAGCGCCTCGGCGCCCAATGCCTCGAAGGAACCCAGCTGGTCAGAGGCGCCCTCTTCACGGTTCGCCTGCTCCATGGCCTGGTCGTCGAAGACGACGACATCGTTCTCATCCTCATTCTTCGGCCGGTCGAGGGCGTGGTCGCGTTCGACCTCCATCGTGTTGGCCAGCGCCAGGAGAATCGGGACGGAGGGCAGGAACACAGAGGCGGTTTCACCGCGTTTGCGCGCACGCACGAAACGTCCGATGGCCTGTGCGAAGAACAGTGGAGTCGCCGAGGAGGTCGCGTAGACCCCGACACACAGGCGCGGCACGTCGACACCTTCGGAAACCATGCGAACCGCGACCATCCACCGGTCGGTGGAATTCTGGAACTTCTCGATCCGTGCCGAAGCTCCTACTTCGTCGGAGAGGACGACCGTAGGTGCCTCACCGGTGAGTTCGCGCAGCACCTTGGCATAGGCACGGGCGTTGTCCTGGTCTGTGGCGATGACGAGGCCCCCGGCGTCGTGCACGGTCCGCCTCACCTCTGTCAGACGCCGGTCGGCGGCCTTGAGCACGGCTGGTATCCAGTCGCCGGCTGGGTCGAGAGCAGTCCGCCACGCCTGAGAGTTGATGTCCTTCGTCGTCTCTTCGCCGAGTACGTGGGACATCTCATCACCGGCTCTGGTCCGCCAGGACATGGCACCGGCATAGGCGAGGAACAGGACAGGGCGGACCACGGAGTCTTTGAGCGCCCGACCGTAGCCGTAGGAATAGTCTGCCACCGAGGTGCGGATGCCGTTTTCGTCTGGGGCATAGGTGACGAATGGGATCGGTGAGGTATCCGAGCGGAAGGGGGTACCGGTCAGGGAGAGTCTGCGCACTGCCGGGCCGAACGCCTCCCGAACTGCATCACCCCAGGACAATGCGTCACCTCCGTGGTGGACCTCATCGAGGATGACGAGAGTGCGGCCCGCCGCGGTGCGGTTGTGGTGCAGCACGGGCTTGGCGGCCACCTGCGCGTAGGTGATGGCCACACCATGATAGCCGGGAGCGTGTTTGCCTTGGGCGTTCTTGAAGTGCGGGTCGAGTTTGATGCCGACGCGTGAGGCGGAATCGGCCCACTGCACCTTGAGGTGTTCTGTGGGGGCCACGACGGTGACTCTATTGACGACGCGCTGCGCCAGCAGCTCGGCAGCGACCCGCAGGGCGAATGTCGTCTTGCCGGCGCCCGGTGTCGCTACTGCGAGAAAGTCCTTCGGCTGATCCCGAAAATACTGTTCCAGGGCCTCAGCCTGCCAGGCGCGCAACTTTCCGGCCGTTCCCCAAGCAGCACGCTCGGGAAAGGCCGGTGGCAGTTGTTCGGCGGCGGAGGTCCCGGGGAGACGTTCCGCGGCCATTTACTCCTTGGGTCCTTCAGACATTGTTGAGTAGATTTCTTTGCATCGCGGGCATACGGGGAACCGCTCGGGGTCGCGGGTAGGCACCCACACCTTTCCGCACAGGGCGATCAGCGGTGTGCCCGTGACCATGGATTCCATGATCTTGTCTTTAGGTGCGTAGTGGCTGAAACGTTCGTGGTCTCCGGGTTCAACACGCTGCTCGGACTGCTCACGCTCGATTGTTGCTGAACCACCTGATGCTGGATAGGTCATGGCTCCATTGTAGTTCCCTAGAATGAGTGCCATGGACAGAACTCACGAGGACTCCCTCACAGAACGCTATCGCGAACTCAGCGACGATATTGCTGCTGCAGTGGCTGTGGTCTCGGCCAAGCGGGGCAATGCCTTGCACGCGATCACCGTCGACTCCTTCCTCGACGTGTCCTATGATCCGCCGACGATGGCGGTCAGCGTCTACGGCGGATCACGGATGATGGAGACCTTGGAGATGAGTGAGCACTACGCCATCTCCCTGCTCAACTCATCCCAGCGCGACATCTCCGAGCGGCTGGGTGCGTCCGGCCAGCCCCTCTACGGTTCGCTGAAAGGCATCGATACGTTTCCCGCTCCTCATTCGGGGCAGCCTGTGCTCACGGATGCGATCGCCTGGTTCGAACTGAGGACCACGCAGATGCTCGAAGTGGCAACGCATAGCCTCGTCGTCGGCGAGGTCGTTTCAATGGGGGCTGGCGCGCACAGCAGCAAGAACAAACCACTGCTGAGGTGGCGCAAGGCCTACGGAACGATGGGGCCTCGCTGATCCGGGCCTTCGGGTGAAGGCCAGCGGCCCTCCGAACTCTCATCGGCTTCGTGTGAAGCTGACTGAGAATCGGAGGGCCGCTGTGCGCAGGTCAGTCCCGGCTGCTGTCTGTGCCTTGTCTGTCTGCGCTTTGCTTGTCTGCGGCTTGTCGCCGAGGTCAGACGACGCCCTGTGCAAGCATCGCTTCGGAGACGCGGATGAAGCCTGCAATGTTGGCGCCGGCAACGTAATCGCCTGGTGAGCCGAACTCTGCGGCTGCAGCGGCGCAACTGTCGTGGACGTCGCCCATGATCTCTGCCAGGCGGGCTTCGGTGAAGTCGAAGTCCCAGGTATCACGACTGGCGTTCTGCTGCATTTCCAGTGCGCTGGTGGCCACACCGCCGGCATTGGCCGCCTTGCCCGGGGCGAAGAGAACGCCGGCATCGGAGAAGGTCTTCACAGCCTCGGGCGTACACGGCATGTTCGCTCCCTCGGCAAGGGCGATGACCCCGTTGCGGACGAGAGTTCGGGCCGAGTCGGCATCGAGCTCGTTCTGAGTGGCGCAGGGCAGTGCGACGTCGACCTCGATTTCCCAGACATTGCCGCCCTCGTGGTAGGTGGCCCGTCCTCCACGTTCGTCGACGTAATCGGAGATGCGACCGCGTTCTTCGAACTTGATCCGCTTGACGATGTCCGTGTCGATGCCATCCGGGTCATGGATGAACCCGCTCGAGTCCGACATGGTGATGACGGTGCCGCCGAAGGCTGTGGCCTTCTCGGCGGCGAACACAGCCACGTTTCCCGATCCGGAGATCGAGACGGTGCGTCCGTCGATGTTCTTCTTCGCAGCGGCGAGCATGTCCTTGAGGAAGTACACAACACCGAACCCGGTGGCTTCCGTGCGGACCATGGATCCGCCGTAGGAGAGGCCCTTACCGGTCAGGACTCCGGCTTCGTACTCGTTCTTCATGCGTTTGTACTGACCGAACAGATAGCCGATCTCGCGCCCGCCTACACCGATGTCGCCGGCTGGAACATCCCGGTATTCCCCGATATGCCGGGAGAGCTCAGTCATAAATGACTGGCAGAAGCGCATGACTTCAAGGTCGCTGCGGCCCTTGGGGTCGAAATCAGAGCCACCTTTGCCACCCCCGATGGGCAGTCCGGTGATCGCGTTTTTGAAGATCTGCTCGAAACCGAGGAACTTGACGATTCCCAGATTCACCGAGGGGTGGAAGCGCAGCCCACCCTTGTAAGGGCCGAGAGCAGAGTTGAACTGGACCCGGAATGCTCGATTGATCTGGACAACGCCCTGGTCGTCGATCCACGGCACCCGGAAGATGATCTGCCGTTCGGGTTCGCAGAGACGCTCGAAAGTGGAGAGTTCGAGGTATTCAGGGTGTTTGTCAACGACAGGGCCCAGGGAATGGAGAACTTCCTGTACCGCTTGATGAAACTCCGACTCTCCGGGATTGCGGTGGAGCACCGTGTCGAAGATTGGCTGCAGTGATGGATGTAAGCTCATGGGATCAATTTACCGTGACCTGCATAACATGAGCTGAGGCGCCCGAATAATGGACAGCACGGTGTTGGAAAGCACGATTGGTATAATGCGGGCTTCGGAGAAGAAAGATGTGCAAAGGCCCCCGACGCTAGACTCATCGTATGGATCTAGAAGAAGTCTGGCCCCCGTTTGCCTTGAGAATCCGATGCGGCGATATGGAGTTGTCGCCGGTGCGTGAATCCGACTATCCGGAATTGGCCGTCATCGCAGACGGCGGGGTGCGCAGCCACGGCAGACCAGCCTTTCTCGTCAATTGGGATTCGGGTGCTCGGGCGGACATCGCTCAGTCCATCGCACAGTATCAGTGGAGTACGCGGGCGAACTTCCGAGCCGAAGACTGGACCATCGAGCTCACCGCCAGGGTTGACGGGCGTGTTGTCGGCGTACAGGGCTTGAGTGCCAAGGACTTCGTCCGCACCCGGTCGGTATCAACAGGCTCCTGGCTGTCCCTGCACGAGCAGGGCAAAGGGTACGGCACCCAGATGAGGAGGGCTGCGGCGATAGCGTTTGCCGACTATTTCGATGCCGCAGTGTTCCACTCCGAATACCTTGAGGGCAATGACGCCAGCCGCAGGGTCTCAGAGAAGCTCGGCTACTCCCCCAACGGGGAGAAGTCCATCGTCGCGCAAGACGGGCTGGCTCACACCGAACACCGGATGATTGTGGCAGCTTCGGACATCGTCCGCGGTGCGGAACCGGTGGAGGTTGCCGGCACAGAGGTGGTTCGCCGGTTCCTGGGACTCGACGCTTCCTGAAGATGTAGCCAATAACCTGAGGTGTGGCCGATCACCGGCGAGGCAAGGGTCTCTCGACGGTGATTTGCCAAGCACCGGGTTTCATAGAGGCTGTTTTTCCTGGTTTTCTATGCAGCTACGCTCGCGGTCGCACCCTGGTTGGTCCACTCAGCTTGGACCTCGAACGGAGGTCGATATCCGATCGCCGAATGCAGTCGTTGCCGGTTGTACCACCCGATCCATTTCGATGTCGCTGCCATCACCTCGATCAACCCCGACCATTCGCGACGGTCGATCAGTTCCG
>NZ_FXZD01000012.1 GCF_900169145.1 Brevibacterium antiquum CNRZ 918
CAGACCACAGCCGAGTCCGTCATTGCCCAGTACAAGCAAGTCGCTGAGAGTCTGCGGGCGTCGTTTCCCGCCATCGCCGACATGCTCGATGCTGCGCTACCGGACTTGACGGCGTTCGCGTCTATGCCGCGGGAGCATTGGCAGAAGATCTGGTCGAATAACCCGATCGAGCGGTTGAACCGGGAGATCAAACGCCGTGCTGATGTCGTTCAGATCTTTCCGAACCGGGAGTCGGTGACTCGGTTGATCGGGGCCGTGTTGCAGGAGCAGCACGAGGAATGGCAGTACGGTGAGCGACGCTATTTGTCGGAGATCTCGATGCGCAAACTCGTGACGGTGTTGCATGGGCAGGCCGAGGTCGACCCGGTCGGGGTGGTGATGCCACTGACCGCGTGATTCGTAGCCCGACCCCGCTGCTTAATACCAAGTTAAAGGAACTACCGAAGAACACCACGAAAAGGGACTTGACCGCCGCATGGTCGTCATGGCTGGGCAGCTCGCTGGAGTACATGGATTTCACCCTCTACACCCTGGCCTCGGCTTTGGTCTTCGGACCGCTCTTCTTTCCCAACGAAACGCCTGCCGTTGCACTGATCGCCAGCCTCGGCGTCTATGGGTCAGGGTTCGTCGTCCGACCGATCGGCGGGTACATCTTCGGACGCGTCGGTGACAAACACGGGCGTCGAATCGTCCTCATCACCACCCTGTCCATGATGGGCATTGCCACCATGGGAATCGGGCTCCTGCCCACCTATGCTCAGATCGGAGTCTGGGCCCCGGCCTTCCTGGTCGTGCTGCGCCTCGTCCAGGGATTCGGAGCCGGAGCCGAACTGGCAGGAGCCTCTGTGCTCCTCGTCGAATCGGCACCGGTTCGACGGCGCGGACTCTTCGGGGCCATCGTCGCGATGGGCACCAACAGCGGAATCTTCCTGGCCACGGTGCTGTGGACACTGCTGACGCTGCTGCCCGATGATGACTTCCTCAGCTGGGGCTGGCGAGTTCCGTTCCTGCTCAGCATCATCACGACCTTCGTGGCGCTGGCCATTCGCACCAAGGTCAAGGAATCTCCCGTGTTCGAGGAAGCCAAGGAACGGCGTGCCGCTCTCAGCGCTGCCGAGGTGGAGCAGCCGAGCATCCTGGTCGAGGCCAGGCGTTCGACGAAGTCGTTCCTGCTCGCCCTCGGCATTCGGATGGGAGAGAACTCCGCGGTGTACCTGGTCAAGGGCTTCATGGTGGGTTGGGTCGTGACCACGACCGGCACGGACTCCTCTGTTGTCACCACGGGGATCATGATCGGAACCATCATCGGCTTCGCCACCGTGCCATTCTTCGGCAAGCTCAGCGACAAGGTGGGCCGGCGACCGGTCTTCTTGGCCTTCACCGTCTTCCAGATCCTCTTCGCCGTGCCGGCCATGCTGCTCATCGACACCGGCAGCCCGGTCCTCATCGCCTGCGTCTTCGCCATCTTCGTCGGTGGTCCACTGCCGAATATGTACGGAGTCGAATCAAGCTGGTTGGTCGAACTCTTCGGATCCACACACCGGTACACCTTCATGACCACGATCAAGGAGATCGGCTCCGTCGTCTCCGGCGGGCTGGCCCCAGTCATCGCGGCGGGTCTTGTCGCCGTGATCACAGACTCCTGGTGGCCTGTCGCGGTGGTGCTCATCCTGTTCGCCGGCTGCGGACTGCTGGGTGCCTACTTCGCGCCGGAGACCCGAGGGCGTGACCTGACCACCGAGGCGGACGCGGTTGATGACCAGGTTGAACACGTGGACAGGACTGCGGCAACCGTCAGATGAACTGTTGGAGTACGCGTCGGCGGAGCCTATTCCACGTCGAGGCCGAAGCCGATACCTGTGAGTTCTTCGGAGACTTCCCATAGCCGGCGGGCCACGGTGAGGTCACTGGCTTCCGCCGACCGGCCGACCAGGGTGGGGGAGCCACGGAGTTCACCGCGTCCGTCCGGGCCGATGTAGCTGGCTCCCGGGAGATCATGGGTCGACGCATACAACGTGGGCAGTGCCGCGTGCTCACTGGTTTGAGCGAAGAGTCGCCCCGCGGCCGTCGCCGCGGCGACGAGAACTCGCGGTTGCCCCTGGGTGCCGAGCTTCGTCGCCGCATAGCCGGGGTGGGAAGCCAAGGAGCGAACGCTCGAACCGGCCTGCCGCAGACGACGTTCGAGCTCGAGGGTGAAGAGCAGATTGGCCAGCTTCGACTGGCCGTAGGACGCAGCGAATCCGTACCTGCGCTGGCGCAGGGCCAAATCGTCGAAATGGATCTCGCCTGCTCTGTGCGCGCCGGAGGCTACCGTGACCACCCGATCGGTGAGGTGGGGCAGGAGGAGATTTGTCAGAGCGAAGTGGCCCAGGTGGTTGGTGCCGAACTGCAGATCGAATCCGTCCTTGGTCCGAGCCCCACGAAGCCCTGCCACTCCGGCATTGTTGACGAGAATGTCGAGCGGAGCGTGCCAGGCCTGTGTGAACGATCTGATCGAGGACAGGTCGGCGAGGTCGAGTTCTCTCACCTCGGTGCTCCCATCCAGGGACCGAGCGGCTGCCTGCCCGCGTTGCGTGTCACGTACGGCCAAGATGACATGCGCTCCGGCCCTCGTGAACGCCGCCGCGGTCGCCGCGCCGACTCCACTGCTGGCGCCGGTGACGACCACCGTACGACCCTCCAGGGAGGGCATATCATCTGCGGTCCACCGATACTTCACCATCATCCGAGACTACTCGCCCCTCCTCGGCGGACGCGGTTTCAGGCCTGCGTGTACAGGACTTCTCCCGCAGCGGCTCCGGCAGCAGTCCCCGCGGCCAAGCGAACGGGGCTTCCGGTGAGGCATAGGCTGTGGCCATGGACGCATACGAAGTACAGCTGGCCAGCTACCCTGACGGCGGCATCGAGGCGAAGAACTTCAGGGTCGAACCGGTGGCCGTCCCGGAGCTGCGTGACGGTCAAGTGAAGGTGCGGCTGCGCAGGCTGGGGCTCAACGCCGGGCTCGCCAACCGGATCGGTGGCCCGGACACCACCTATGGGCCGGGCATCAATCCGGGAGATGTGCCAGGCAGCGACGGCGTGATGGAGATCCTCGAATCCCGCAGCCAGTCATTTGAACCAGGCGACCTCGCCGTTGGGAAGACGCAGTGGCGCAGCATCGACGTCACCGATGCGCCGCAGCTGCGCCGCATCCCTGCATCCGAGGCCGATGTTCCACTGGAAACGCACCTGACGGTGCTCGGACATGTCGGCTTCACCGCATACACAGGGTTGAGACGTTTCGGTGATCTGCGAGCCGAAGACATCGTCTATGTGTCCGGAGCTGCGGGAGGAGTGGGCAGCTGCGCCGTCCAGTTCGCCAAGGCCGTCGGAGCCACAGTCATCGGCAGTGCCGGCACAGCCGAAAAGGTCAGACTTCTGCGCGAGTTGGGAGTCGATGCGGCCATCAACCACCATGATGGGCCGGCACTGGATCTGCTTCGGCAGGCCGCACCGGATGGAATCGATCTGTTCTATGACAATGTAGGCGGAGAACAGTTGGAAGCCGCACTGGAGGCACTGCGCTTCCGCGGACGCATCGTGATCTGCGGGGCCGCCTCACAATACGGGAAAGGCAGTGACCGCCAAGGACCGGCGAACTACCAGCGAATGATCTTCGGGCAGCTGACCATGCGCGGCTTCGACGTGAGTTCGAACGAGGACCTGCGCCAGGACTACGAAGCGGCCGTTGCCAGTTGGCTGAGTGAGGGAAAGGTCCGCAGCCTGCACACACTCAACACGGGCTTCAGCCAGACCCCCGAGGCCTTCGCCTCACTGCTTTCCGGCGGCAATCAGGGCCGCATGATCGTCGACTGCGACAGCTGACTAGGTTGAGACTCCACATCGGGAAGACACAAACCGCATTGGTGAAGGCAGAAAGACAACTGGTGCTGCCTCTGAGGCGTTCTGTCTCGATTTCTGCACGCTGACGTCGGGTGCGACGGCAGAACTTGCACTCTGCACAGCAGTCGACAGAGGTCTCACCGGGCCGCGATCTCGACGAGCTCGGCGAGTGCTCCCACGGGGATTCTGGCTCCGGACCACACCGCGGTCAGCGGGCGCCGGGGCACGGTGATGTCGAGAGGCACCTGCAGCACCTCGCCTGTGGCCAGTTGGCTGGCCACAGCAAGCTGACTGAGCACCGCGGGACCCGCTCCGGAGGCCACGCCTGTGCGCACCGCAGTGTTGCTGTGCAGCACCTGGGCAGGCGGAACGGGATCGCAGCCGACGAGCATCTGCTCGAGAGCCTCCCGGGTTCCCGAGCCGCGTTCACGCACGATGAGTGGGGTGCGTGCCAATTCTTCGAGGCTGAGTCTGCCGCTGAGCTCTGCCCACGGGTGGTCAGAGGAGACGATGACGACGAGTTCGTCCTCGGCGACGACGCTGGCATTGATGCCGACCGGCAGTTGGGGGGGTCTCGACGAACCCCAGGTCGATCTCAGAGAGTTTGATCTTCGCGATGACCTCACTCGAATTGAGCACCTCGAGCGTGGTCCGGGCCTGGGGGACCTCGCGTCGCCACTGCGCCATCCAGCGAGGCAGGAGGCTTTCGGCCACGGTCATGCTCGCGGCCACTCGGATGTCTTCGACGCGGCGGTCGTCGTCGGCCCGGAGAGTCGAATCGAAGGCATGAGCCTGAGCGAGCAGCGCCTGCGCCGCGGTCAGGACGGTCGCACCGCGGGCCGTGAGCTGTGATCCCCGAGGTCCGCGCTGGAGCAGCGTGGTTCCCGCCGCCGCTTCGAGCTGCCGCATCAGCTTGCTGGCATTCGGCTGAGCCATACCGACCCGCCTGGCACCGCTGCCGATGCTGCCCGCCTCGGCGATGGCGACGAAGAGCTCGAGCGTCGGCAGATCGGGAAACGATGGGGGCATATGCCAATCATATGCCCCCATAGTCGAGCAACGTCTACTCAGACTGTGCGTCAGATGAGAATCTGTTGATATGAGCACACGCACCGATCATCCCAGCGCAGAGACCTCAGCGCCGCCGCATATTCTCCGCACCTATGCACCGGGCTTGGGGGTCTGCCTCGTTGCCGTCGCCATCGCGATGGGCGTCAACCACTTCTTCACCGGGCTCAGCCCACTCATCGTCGCGATCGTCCTCGGCATCCTCACGACCAACCTCGTGCGACTGCCCGAAGCCACGTCTCCCGGCATCACCTTCGCCTCGAAGAAGCTCCTGCGGGTGGGCATCGTGTTCCTCGGTCTCCAGCTCGTCCTCGGTGACATCGTGTCGCTGGGGGCCCCGATGCTCATTGTCATCATCTGCATCGTCGCGGGCGGGATCTTCGGCACCGTGCTTCTCGGCAAGCTGCTGAAGATGCGGTCGGGCCAGACCCTGCTCATCGCCTGCGGATTCTCCATCTGCGGTGCCGCCGCGGTGGCAGGTGTGGAAGGCGTCACCGATTCCGATGAAGAGGACGTCGTGACCGCAGTCGCGCTCGTCGTCATCTTCGGCACCCTGATGATCCCCCTCGTTCCACTCGTCGGGGGAGCGCTCGGATTGAGCGCCGAGCTCAACGGACTGTGGGCCGGAGGCTCGATCCATGAGATCGCTCAGGTCGTCGCGGCCGGCGGTGTCATCGGCGGCGGAGCACTTGCGGTGGCCGTCATCGTCAAGCTCGCCCGAGTCCTCATGCTGGCTCCGGTCGTCGCCGTTCTCAGCCTCATGCAGCGACGCAAGACCAAGTCCGAGGGGACCGACACCGGCACACGTCCACCCATCGTGCCGCTGTTCATCATCGCCTTCCTCGCGTTGGTCATCCTGCGCTCGAGCGTCGATCTGCCCGAGGTGGTGCTGTCGACGGGACACTTCATCCAGACCGCCCTGCTGGCCGCTGCGATGTTCGGCCTCGGTTGCGGAGTCAAGATCCGCAACCTCATCCGGGTCGGACTCCGACCCTTCGTCCTCGCCTCACTGTCGACCATCCTCGTCGCGGGCATCGCCCTGGCCGGCATCGTGCTCGTCCACCCAGCCGGCTGAAAGCAGATCACTCCTGCGGGCCTAGAACTCATCACAGACCATCCTGGTCGGGGTCGACGGGGTCGCGGCTCTTCGCCACGCTGCCGGTCTGGCAGGCAGCCTCGGCGCGTCTGCTGGTGATCGGCACTCGCGGGCACTGCGAATCACTGCGGGTTCGGGCAGACGACGCAGCCGAGACCGCGATATGTCACGATGGGCATCGTTGGGCTGGCTGCTCTCCTGCGGGCATGTGTGCGGGACACACCGGCTCTGAGTTGTCCAGCAGAGGAGAGAGCACAGTGGCCCACAGCATTTCACAGCGGATCAAGGACTTCATCCGCCGCCCGGAGTTCCTCACCGACCTGCTCCAGGTCGTCAAGAGTGTGCTTGCGGCCACGCTTGCATGGTGGCTCTCAACCGCTGTGCTCAAATCCGAGATGGCCTTCCTGGCGCCATGGACGGCGTTGCTGACGGTTCACGCCACGGTGTATCGGTCGCTCTCGCGGGGAGTCCAGTCGACGGTGGCTTCGACGATCGGGGTGGGAATCTCCTTTCTCATCGGCAACTTCCTGGGCGTGAGCCTCTGGACGTTTGCGCTGGCGCTGTTCGTGGGTTTGGCCGGAGCCCGCCTGACCTGGATTCGGGATGAAGGTGTGGCGATAGCCACGACAGCGATCTTCATCCTCGGCTCTGGCTTCGACTCCCAGCAGCCGCTGCTCACAGACCGGCTGCTCGAGCTTATTCTCGGTGTGGCAGTCGGACTCGCGGTCAACCTCATCGTCATTCCGCCGGTGCGCGACCAGCAGGCCGTGCGCTACATCGACAGCATCAACCGGCAGATGGGTGATGTTCTCAGCGACATGGCGACTGAGTTCAGCCAGTCATGGAACACCGACCAGGCAGAGAACTGGTTCAACGAGACCGAATCGATGAGCCAGGAGCTGAATTCGGCATGGCAGTCGGTGCGCTTCGCCCGAGAGAGCCGCCGTATCAACCCGCGCATCGTACTTCCGCGCAGTTCTCACCGGGGGCACCAGGTGAACGCCGGTCCCGCGGAGCCAGAGAGCTACGAGAGCATTCTGAAGAGGGTCGATGAAGGGATCTCCCATCTGCGGAACCTGGCGCGGACCCTGCGCGAGGCCAGTTATGCCGAAGGCGAATGGGACACTCGGTTCCGCGAGCAGTGGACGGAGATCGTTGCCGACGCCGGGCGCTCCATCGCCGATCCTGACGCAGAGGTTGAACCGGTCTACGATCGGTTGGAGAAGCTGGCCGTCGACCTCTCCGACGACCAGCTGCTGCCGAAGGCATCCTGGCCGCTCTACGGCTCCCTCATCACGGGCCTGCGCCACATCGTCGTCATCGTCGACGATGTGGCTTCGGCGCGAGAAGCCAGGGAGACCGAGCGCCGGAAGTAGCAGTGCGTGCTTTTAGGGGGTTGATAGTCCTGAGGCATCCGATACCCTGAAGAAACAGGGAGTCATTGCTGGCTCCCTTCTTCGAAATTCTAGGAGGAACCAGTCATGGTTGACACCGTAGGAGTCCCGCAGTCTGCAGGAGCCAAGACCACGAAGACCGAGAATGCCGAGCACGGATTCGAGGCATCACCGTCGTTGGCCAAGAACCTTCAGACCGTGCTGGTCGATTTCATCGCCCTGCAGCTCGTCGGAAAACAAGCCCACTGGAACGTCGTGGGGCCCAACTTCCGGGACCTGCACCTCAACCTCGACGAGGTGGTGAGCATCGCCCGTGAAGGCGCCGACACTATCGCTGAGCGGATGCGTGCGCTCCATGCCACAGCAGACGGCCGTCCTGCAGTCGTCGCCGAACAGACCGCACTTCCGGAATTCCCCGCCGGGGAGGTGCACACCCACGACGCGATCGACCTCGCGGTGCGCGCCGTCGAAACGACCGTGGCCACGATGCGTGGAGTCCACGACGAGGTCGACGAAGTCGATCCGACGACTGCTGATATCTTCCACGATTTCATCGGACAACTGGAACAGCAGGCGTGGTTCCTCAGCGCGGAGACCCGTCAACCGTCGAACTGAGTGCATCGGCTGAGCTTTCGCCGGCGACTTTCTTCACTGCGAGTCGCCGGCGAACCTCATTCATCACCCGCATCTTTGGACTCGTCAGTTCTCGTGATGGTCATAGGGGCGACGTATGAGAGCGCGAGTTTCGCGTGCTTCGCGGCCCTTTGAGGTCAGGTTCAGTCGTCTTGTGGCAATCGCATCACAGGACTAGTGTTGAGCTTCACCGGAGGCAGAAGCTTTTCCGGGAGCGAAGGAGCTCAACATGGACAGCAATACGCCGCGTGAAACACCTACGGACGAGATGTCGGGCCCTGACCCTCGTTCGATCGGAGACTGGTCAGACCTCGGGCGTGAGATGTGGTCGTATCTGACTGGTCGTCAAGCCACGGTCAGTTATGCCTTCGACGACATGGTCATCGAAGTTCCGCGCGACATAGGACCCGATGCGCCCCGGGCCACATGGCGGATCAATGGGACTATCCGAGTCACGACAAGTGACAACTCCGTATCTGACATCTCCTAGGGTGCTGCGATGATCACCGTCGACGCTGAGCTCAGCATCTCTCTCGATGAGGAGGCCGGGGATCTGCCCTTCGACATCAACGTAACCGGTGCAGGATCAACACTGACAGTCCACATCAGTGATCCCACCCGCCTGCCTGCTGGTGACCGAAGTCGCCTCCAGGATCTGGCGACCTTCGCCGGTTCATTGGCCGACGAGGGCGCCCGTGTGCAGGTCGTCGGACCTGATGGTCTGATCATAGAATTCGGCGCAGTGAACGCAGGCATGATCGGGCGCATCTTCTCCGGATCGTCACATATCCGACTGGGTTCTCCTGAGGTTCGTAGGGCCCTGGGGCTTCGGTCCTCAAAAAAAGCGACACTGCCGATTCCTCCAATCGCTCCGATGCTCCGGCCTCTGCTGCCAATGATCCGACGCGGCAGCCACTCGCCCGTGACGACGACTCACTACGCGCGGGGGGCAGGGCGCCCGCGACTGATTTTCACTCGTGAAGCCGATGTCTGGGACGGATCCCCGCCGGGAATCTTCGAGCTCACAAGCGATGTCATACTCCTAGGCTCTGCTCCGAGCTGCGATCTGGTTCTGCCCGGTCTGGCCGAGGTTCACGCAGAGATCCGACATGATGACGATGACGAGTATGTCGTCTTCCCGCGCGAACCGATCGGCGGGGGAGCCCAGGATCCGGCGCTCGAGGCGACAGCAGGGCGGGTTCTGCGTACAGGAGCACGCCTGACCATCGGAAAATGGCGTTTGGCGTTCTTCCGGGAGGAGTATGCGGACCATGGGAGACCATACGGCGGTCGACAAGGTGGCGAACTCTCCCAGCAGCGTCGTCAGCCGCCGCGCAACGAGATCATGGGCAATCGCTCGGACCACCGCACCTGACTGGCCCGCTGCCCCTTCAAACCCACATTGCATAGTCGGCCCGGCACCTTGAGCACAGCCACAGGGGCAGGACCGAGAAGACGAGTTTCGCACGATGAGAGGTCAAGGCTATGACGGATGCGAGCATCACAGCATCGAGGATCATCGATGCGTCATCGGATGCCATCTTCGATGTGCTCTCCAACCCGGAGAAACACGCACAGATCGATGGTTCTGGCATGGTGCAATCCGATGAGAAGACAGATCGCATCACTGCGGTCGGGCAGGTCTTCACGATGAACATGTTCTGGGACAAACTGGGTGGCGACTACAGAACGGACAACCACGTCGTCGGCTTCGACGAGAACAAGCTGTTGGCGTGGAAGACCGCTGACAGTGGGCAGGAGCCTGCAGGGTGGGAATGGGTCTGGGAGCTCGAACCTCAGGGACCTGACTCAACGAATGTCTCGGTGACGTATGACTGGAGCTCGGTCACGGACAAGGACGTTCTGAAGACGATCAGCTTTCCTGTGGTCGAACAGGAATCACTCGAGGAGTCGTTGGGCAATCTGGCCTCCGCAGTCTCGCAGGTCTGATCCGTCGGCGGCTGCGGCACCACTGGGATCGAATGAGGGAGTGTGGGTGACCTATGGCGGGAGGAGAGCAGGTTCCATCTCCGAAGAACAGAGATGATCCCATTCCTGAAGGTCTGAAGGTGGGCGCTCGCTTCACTGGTTATCTGCTGGTGATCATCGCAGGCCTCACCGTCGCGGGTTTCATCGCGTTCCAGCTGTCAGAGATCGTCATCCCCTTCTTGGCCGGGCTGATCCTCTCCGCTCTCCTGGTTCCGATGTCGTCGTTCCTGCAGCGTCATCGTTGGCCGAAATGGTTGGCCGTGATCACGGTGTGGGTGATTGTTCTCGGCGCCCTGGCCGGGTTGATCTTCCTCATCGTCTATCAGGTCAAGAACGAACTCTCCTCAATCCAGGATCAGGTGGGCGTATCGCTTGAAGCCGGGCAGAAGTTTCTCGCGAGCGAACCTTTCGGATTGACCGATCAGAAAGTCAACGAGTTCATTGCTTCCTCGGGCCAATGGCTCCAAGATCATGCGGCGGGTCTGCAGTCGGGAGCTGCGGAGGTCGGATCCACCGCCGCCCATATCGTTGAAGGCATCCTCATCGTCTTGTTCGTGACCCTCTTCGCGCTGATCGACGGCAGAGGAATCTGGTCCTGGGCGGTGCACATCTGGCCGGCCAAATCGCATTCGCGAATCGAAGCAGCCGGAGAAGCCGGGTGGAAGACCCTGTCGAACTTCATCAGAATCCAGCTTGTGGTGGCCGCCACCGACGCCGTCGGAATCGGAGTGGGCGCGCTGATCCTCGGTGTGCCGTTGGCCGTTCCCATCGCAACCGTCGTGTTCCTGGGTGCCTTCGTCCCCTTCGTCGGAGCCATCGTCGGCGGCGTCTTCGCGGTCGGGCTGGCGCTGCTGTTCAACGGGTGGATCCATGCTCTGATCATGCTCGGAATCGTGATCCTGGTGCAGCAGATCGAAAGTCACGTCCTCCACCCGCTGCTGACCGGTTCAAGGGTGAAGATCCACCCCCTGGCGGTGATCCTCGGCGTGACCGCAGGGGCAGCCATGGCCGGCATCGCCGGGGCATTCTTCGCGGTGCCTGTCATTGCGACACTGAATGCGATGGTCCGCGCTGCCCGGCATCACATCGACGACCCCGCAGTGGTGACACCTCAGATGGCGAGTGGAGACGATGACGGGGCTCATCATTGTGATGACGATGCCTCTGAGTGATTGCAGAAGAACTTCCCTGCCGGGCGCAGGACTTCATTGTCGTCAAAGGTCTTCAAAACATGCCACCTGAGCGGTCGGCAACCTCGGCGAAATCGTTGATTTCAGGTGATCTGCCCTGGGTGATGAGCTATGCTGGCGAGGTTGCACGACGTGACCTATGAGGTCAGAGCTCGCCTTTATGCGAGTCGGTCTTGCCCTGCGCGCCCTTGGTTCGTCCTTCACAAAGGATGTGATCCACGTACTGCGCAGACGTCACCGCCACATCCTTGCTGGTGACTGCTCTTCGATTCGACCGCTGCCAGATATGCCCCGTGGTACGGCACTGCGGTTTGACGAACACTGATGACGGCCTCGGCGCGAAGCCTGCCGTCACACGACCACGAGGATCCATTATGACGACACTGCCCGATGCTTCCACCACGACCGATTCCACACCGACCCGGCTGCCGGCCATCACCGACGAGGAGATCTTCTCCGCCCACGAGGGCGGCAAACTCTCTGCCGAGCTCACTCGACCGCTGGAAACGCAGCGCGATCTCTCGATCGCCTACACCCCAGGTGTCGCCAAGGTCTGCACCGCCATCAAGGACACGCCGGAACTGGCTCGGACCCACACCTGGACGGGCCGCCTCGTCGCTGTCGTCTCCGATGGCTCAGCCGTACTAGGGCTCGGCGACATCGGGGCGAAGGCCTCCCTGCCGGTCATGGAGGGCAAGTGCGCCCTGTTCAAACGCTTCTCCGGCCTCGACGCGATCCCGATCGTCCTCGACACGAATGATGTCGACGAGATCGTCGAGACCCTGGTGCGTCTGCGCCCCTCCTTCGGCGCCGTCAACCTCGAAGACATCTCGGCTCCGCGCTGCTTCGAAGTCGAAGAGCGGGTCAAAGCCGCCCTCGACATTCCCGTCATGCATGACGATCAGCACGGAACCGCGATCGTCGTGCTCGCCGCGCTGACGAATGCGCTGCGCGTGGTGGACAAGTCGTTCACATCGATCAAGGTCGTTCTCTCCGGCGCAGGCGCTGCCGGAGTGGCCGTGGCCAAGATCCTCGGGGACGCGGGAGTCGAGAATGTCATCGTCCTCGACTCCAAGGGCATCATCGATTCCCAGCGCTCTGATCTGACTGCGACGAAGGAATGGATTGCGTCGAATACGAACCCGGGAGGCATCTCTGGTGGAATCGACACTGCTCTCGACGGTGCGGACGTGTTCATCGGAGTCTCCGGCGGCACCATCGACGAGGAGCACCTGCCGCAGATGGCCGACGACGCGATCATCTTCGCACTGTCGAACCCGAACCCGGAGATCATCCCGGACATCGCCTCGAAGTACGCGACAGTGGTGGCCACGGGCCGCAGCGACTTCCCGAACCAGATCAACAACGTCCTCGCCTTCCCCGGCATCTTCCGCGGGGCGCTGGACTCAGGTGCCACCGACATCACTGACGCGATGAAGCTGTCCGCGGCGCGTGCCATTGCCGATCTGGTCGGCGACGACCTGGCGCCGGACTATATTGTGCCCGGAGCCCTCGATGCTCGAGTGGCACCGGCCGTTGCCGATGCCGTCGAAAGTGCCGCACACGCCCAGGGTGTGGTTCGGTAGCAGCTCTCCACTGTCCTTGAGCATCGAGGCCAGAGTGTGGCGTTCCATGCGTCCGTCGCCGGGGCCGCTGCCTCCAGGTATGCGAACGGGCGCCAGCACGATATTTCGCGCTGGCGCCCGTTTCGCGGTCGCAGGACCGCGGCTAGGAGATGCTCTGAGGCGCTCGGCTCAGGAGTCGTGGGTCGTCGGACCCTCTCGATCAGCCCTGGTCCCGTGTGCAGCCCGATCCTTCGCCGCCTTGGCGTCGTTCGCTGCTGTCTTCGAGACTGCATATCCGTAGGACTGGGGGCCGGATTCGCCCTCAAGGCCCACGGTGTTTGCGGCGTCCTCAGACGCATTGGCCGCGAACAGGGCGGTCCTGATCTCGCTCCCGATCTCACCGAGTCCGCCGGGATTTGAGGGCATGAACAGCACATTCGAGCGACCTTCTTGGGCCACGTTCTGCATGGTGTCGAAGTACTGGGTCATCATGAGCAGCTGCTCGGCGGTTTTGTCGATGCCCACCTCTTGCAGCTTGGAGTACTGTTCGGCGATGCCTTGGGCAATGGCCTTTCGCTGGGCGGCCACACCCTCACCGTGCAGGCGCATCGCCTCGGATTCTGCCTGAGCCTGGGTGACTCGCTTGATCTTGTCGGCCTCCGCCAGGGACTGCGCCGCCACCCGATCGCGCTGTGCGGCATTGATCGAGTTCATGGAATCGCGGACCTTGGAGTCCGGGGTGATGTCGGTGACCAGTGTGCTCACGATCTTGAACCCGTACCGGCGCATCGACTCCGAGAGGCGACGTTCGACGTTCTCAGCGATGTCGTCCTTCGATTCGAAGGCCGTGTCCAGGGTCAGGCCCGAGAGTGCGGAGCGCACGGTGTCGAAGACATAGGATCTGATCTGCTCCTCGGAATTCGCCAGCTTGTAGTAGGCGTCGGTGACGTTGTCTTCCTCGACGACATACTGCACGGCCACAGGGACGGTGACGAACACGTTGTCACTCGTCTTCGACTCAATATTCACCTCGAGCTGCTGGACGCGCAGCGAGATCGGCTTGCTGATGGTTTCGACGAGAGGCATTTTGAAGCTCAGGCCCGGTTTTGCGACCTTCTTGAACTTGCCGAATCGTTCGACTATGACGTTCTCCTGCGTCTTGACGGTGAAGAACATGCTGGTCCTCAGCTTGCCGAACAGCAGTACGGCGAGGACGATGACGATGACCACGATAGTGATGAGGCTACCGGTGAGGATTTCCATGGCTGCTCCGAGCTCGTGTAGGTATGCTGCCGATCACAACATCTGTTGCTGACCCACTCTAGTGGTCATGGAGCCTGCGGTGTGAGGATGAGGCCGCACGGCTCATTGCGCGGTCTTGATCTCGACCTTCAGTTCCGGGTGCGTGGCCGGGCGTTCGTCCTCGGGGAACGAATCGACGATCTGATCGACGAGCGGCTGCAGGAACAGCCTGCCGAGTTGGCGCACCATGACCGTCACAACCTGCTCTACCCGATCGCGACTGGAAGAGGCCTGCCCCGCGTTGCGCATCGCCTCGACGCTTTCCCGGGACAGTGATGCCAGGCGAGAGATGAGGGTTCCTTCGGTGGGCAGCTCCAGAACCTGCCGGCGCAGGTAACCGACGACGAGGGGGTTGTCCTGAAGCATCTGAGCCACGCTCGCATCGCGGATCGTGACGTCTGCGACCCCGTCGGTGGACCGGGTGTCGGCACGGTCGAGAGCCGCGGTGAAGAGCTCGACTATCCAGGCCTCGACCCCCTCTCGGGTGCCCTCCTTCGATCCGAAATAATGGCCGATGAGGCCGATGGCGACCCCGGCCTCGGAGGCAATGGCGCGCAAGGGCGTGCCAGCGAACCCTTTGACCGCGAACTGATGGAGGGCGGCATTGCGGATGCGGGCACGACTCGTGAGGTCCTCATGTGCGGCTTCCTCGAAGCCGCTGTCGTCAGTCGCCGCCATTTCACCAGTCACAGTCTCGTTCCGTCCTTGTCCTCAGTCACCGGCAATTCTCGCATGCGATCCGTTGAACAATCTTTCAATACATTATACAGTTGTTCAAAAGCGGTGAACGATCCGTCGGTGTGCAACGGGAGGCAACTCAATGAACGACCATGAACCACTGGCCGGCATGACGGTCATCAACCTTGCGATCAATCTGCCCGGGCCTCTCGCCGCGGCGCGGCTCTCGGCCCTCGGGGCGCGGGTCATCAAGGTCGAGCCGCCGGCGGGCGATCCGGTCGCACAAGTTGCTCCCGAGTACTACAAAGAATTGTCTGCGGGACACGAAGTCGTCACGATCAACCTCAAGGACGATGCTGGGATCGGGCAGCTCGACGAACTCGCCGCCGATGCCGATATCCTCATCACCGCGATGCGACCGCGAGCTGCGCAGGGGCTCGGACTCCCCGGCATCGTCGAACGCTATGGGCTCGTCCATGTCGAGATCGTCGGGTTCGCCGGAGATCGGGCGGACGTCCCCGGACACGACCTCACCTACCAAGCAGCCCACGGAACGCTCATTCCGGGCACCACGCCAACCATCCCCGTCGCCGACATCGTCGGCGGCGAGAGCGCCGCGACCGCCGCGCTGGCCGGTCTGCGCCTGCGTGAATCGCAGACGGAGGGGGCGAGGACTGGCGTCGTCAGGCGCGTCGTGCTCGATGACGCCGCAGCCTGGGCCGCAGGCCCGGCCCGTCATGGGCTCACCTCACCGGGAGGACTGCTGGGCGGAGGATCCCCGTTCTACCGGACCTACGACACAGCAGACGGAGCAATCGCAGTCGGCTGCGTCGAACCGGCCTTCGCCAAAGCACTGGCGCAGCAGGTCGGCAGCGACCACGACACGCTCGAGAAGGCATTCGCGGCCAAGCCCACCAGCGAGTGGATGGAACTCGCCCAGGCCCACGATCTGCCCTTCGAACCCGTGACCATGGCCACATCGACAACTGCATTGCCCAACTGAGCGCGAGGCTGCGCGAGGACGAGGCGGGCGAGCCCCGCTGAGCCAGACCACTTAACTCGAACGACGCCAAACCAACTACACAGAGGAGTGACAATGATTCTCGACGGATACCGCGGTACCTGGGAAACACAGGAAACAGACGATCTGCGCGAACTCGTGCGCAACTTCATGAACAAGGAGATCGTGCCCAATCAGCACACGTTCATCGAAGACCACCAGGTCGACCGCGAACTGTGGAACCGGGCCGGGGACGCGGGGCTGCTCTGCATCTCCATTCCCGAAGAATACGGTGGAGGTGGCGGCACCTTCGCCCATGAGGCGATCATCCTCCAGGAGCAGGGATTCGCCGGCGATGCGGCCTGGGGCAACAGCGTCCACTCCACGATCATCGCCCACTACATCAATGCCTTCGGCACCGAAGAGCAGAAGAAGCGGTGGCTGCCGGGCATGGCCACAGGCGAACTGGTCGCAGCGATCGCGATGACCGAACCCGGCACCGGATCGGACCTGCAGAGTGTGAAGACGAAGGCTGTCCGCGATGGCGATGAGTACGTCATCAACGGCTCGAAGACCTTCATCTCCAACGGCACCCACTGCGACATCGTCGTCATCGTCGCCCGCACGAGCGAGGACGCCGGGGCCAAGGGGGTCTCCCTCATCGTCGCCGAGGTTGCCGATCTTCCGGGATTCTCCCGCGGGCGCGTCCTCGACAAGGTTGGCCAGCGCGGTCAAGACACCAGGGAACTGTTCTTCGAAGATATGCGCGTACCCGTCGACAACGTCCTCGGCGGGGTCGAAGGACGCGGATTCATCCAGCTCATGCAGCAGCTGCCGCAGGAGCGCATAGCGCTGGCTGTGGCCGGTGCGACGACGGCCGAGGCCGCCGTGCGTGAGGCGACTGCCTATGCGAAGGAGCGTGAAGCATTCGGGCAGCCGATCATCAAGTTCCAGAACACGAAGTTCGTCCTCGCCGAATGCGCGACGGAGGCGTTCTCCACCAGGACGTTCGTCGACCATCTCACTCAGCTCCACATTGATGGAAAGCTGACGACCGAGCAGGCCTCGGCCGGTAAGTACTGGGCGACGGATGCGCAGTCCAATGTCATCGACCGCTGCCTGCAGATATTCGGCGGATATGGGTACATGCTCGAATACCCGATCGCCCGCATGTATGCCGATGCCCGGGTGCAGAAGATCTACGGCGGCACGAACGAGATCATGAAGGAACTCATCTCCCGCGGGCTCTGAGCCAAGGGGAGCCTTCGCGGAGGAACTGTCTTTCCGCGTCTCGAGCCCACGGCCCCGTCGCATCCTGATATTCGCTCGCAGGTCATCACCGGTTTGGTGGACAATGGCGTGGAACCCGAGAGAGCCAGGACGTCGAGGGAACCTGGACGCCGAGAGAACAGAGAGCTGAGAAACGATGGAAGTCATCATCTCCGACGACCAGGAACTGGCAACGCTGGTAGCGGATGCCATCGAGAGGCTTCTGGGAAGCGAAACAGCGCCTGTGCTGGGCTTGGCAACCGGATCGAGTCCGCTCAGCGTCTATGACGAACTGGTTCGACGTCACGAACACAACGGGTTGACGTTTTCCAACGTCCGCGGATTCATGCTCGACGAATACGTCGGGCTGCCAGAATCACACCCGCAGAGCTATCGCAATGTCATCGACGCCGAATTCGTCTCTCGCGTCGATTTCCGCGAAGGCGCTGTGCAGGGGCCAGACGGAACGGCCGCGGACCTCGTTGCGGCGTCGTCGGACTATGACCGTGCGATCACCGAGGCGGGAGGAATTGACCTGCAGATCCTCGGCATCGGCACGGATGGTCACGTGGCCTTCAACGAGCCCGGTTCGTCCTTGTCCTCGCGTACCCGCATCAAGTCCTTGGCCGACCAGACGCGGGTGGACAACGCCCGCTTCTTCGGTGGCGATGTCGACCAGGTGCCCAGGCACTGCCTGACGCAGGGCCTCGGCACGATCATGGAGGCTCGACACCTCTTGCTCATCGCCACCGGCGGCCATAAGGCAGAGGCCGTTCATCAGATGGTCGAAGGCTCGATCTCATCGATGTGGCCGGCAACAGTGCTGCAGATGCATCCGCACGTCACCGTCCTCGTCGACGACCCTGCCGCGTCGCGGCTGCAGCTGGGTGACTACTACCGGCAGACCTACGCGAACAAGCTCGACAGAGAGAGGCTCTGAAGTGCAACCTGAACCGGTGCCTGATCCCAGGGTCTGAATCAGCAGAATTTTGGTACATTGGTTCGTCTGTTAACAGCTCACCTGTGGAATCAAGCGCGATGTGATGGCAATCGGGGCAGAGGCAGCCTTCAGCTTTCGCCAAGCGGAAGGCCGAGGCCGATTTTGTGCTTAGATTGTTGCATGAGTAGTGTGCCCCCACCTGGCTGGTATGTCGATCCGGGAAATAACACCATGGTCAGATGGTTTGACGGTGTGCGGTGGACACCTCACGCGCAGCCACGGCAGCCTCAGCAACCCCCGAACTTGCAGCAGCCACTGCAACCACAACAGCCATCGAACGCCCGGCCACCAACAGATACCCAGCAGCCAGCGAATGTGGGCCGGCCTCGACCGACCGAAGAACCGGCACGCCAAGAGCAGGAGCAGGAGCAGCCCCACCCCGAGCGCAGCGGCGCGGCGGAAGCCACGAACGAAAAGATCGGGCTCTTCAATGGCAAACGACGTGCTCAGGAACTGCAAGAAGAACTCGATGAGCTCAATCGTTGGATTCGAGACAACAAGATAGACGGAGTCATCAGTGCTCAGCAGATGCAGCGGGAGACCGTCGATCGAACTGAGCAGATCGAGCAATTGCATCAGAGAGAAGTCACAGCTCTCAAATCTGAACTAGAAGCTGCGCAAAGGTCGCTGGAATCGACTCGAGGGCTCATCTCCGATGAGCAGAAGCGACTCGTTGACATCCGAGCTGAAGCAGAGGTCCAGGAATTCGGATTGTTTGATTTCGAGCATCCGGCTGAGATCTCTGTCCAGATTTCTGCGGATCTGGAACAAGCCCGTACCCGCTACAAAAGCATGGTTCGGTCGAATTCGGCGACCACGGTGACCAGCGGTTTCACCTTCAACAATTCGACAAGTCAGGGTAGTCGCTTTCTCAAAAATATGTCGAAGCTCTTGCTCCGTGCCTATAACGCCGAAGCGGAGAACGCGGTGAAGTCGGCAAAGGCCGGAAACCTTGAGTCATGTACAAAACGCCTGTCGAAGGCTCGTGAACAGGTCGAACGCAATGGTCAAATGATAGACCTGCATATTGTGGAGGAATACCACCGATTGAGGTTGTCGGAAATTGAACTGGCCAATCGACATCTGCAAGTCAAAGCCCGGGAAAAGGAGCTTGAACGAGAGCGTCGTGCGCAACTCCGGGAAGAGAAAAAGGCGGAGGCTGAGTTCAAAGCCAAACGTTCCGATTTGCTGAAAGAGCAGATGCACTACCAGAACCTCGCCGATGCAATGCGCGATCGCGGTGACTCTGAAGGTCTGGAGCGTGCGCTGTCCCAGCTACATGATGTTGAGCATTCGATCGCCGACGTCGATTATCGCGCTGCGAATACAAGGGCCGGGTACGTCTATGTCATTTCCAATGTCGGATCATTCGGGAAAAACGTCGTCAAGATCGGCATGACACGACGATTGGACCCAATGGACCGAGTACGCGAACTAGGCGACGCATCAGTACCCTTTACGTTTGACGTTCACGCCCTCTTCTTCTCGAGTGACGCGGTCGGCATCGAGGCGATGCTGCATCGCACGTTTTCGCCTGAGCGGATCAATCGAATCAATCTTCGACGTGAGTACTTCGCAGTCACACCTGAGCAGGTATTGTCAGCGCTGCAAGACCAGAAGGTCGAGGTCGTGGAGTACACCCTCGATGCTCCGGCCGAACAGTATCGGCAAAGCATCGTGATCAGGGACAAACAGTCAGAGTCATCCGAAGACACAACCGTCCGACGCGGGCTTTGAACGCGAGAGCGCCCCGATCCTGATCGGACCCTTGAAGCTGAGTCCTGGTCGATATGGGAAGATTGAAGACGTGTCGAAAATTCTTGAGATCCTGACCCCGGAGGGCCTGCCGCCCCTGGCCGAACGCCCCGGGGTCTCCTTCATCATGCCGGTCCTCAACGAGGCCGAGCACATTGCCAAAGCGATCACCACGATCCTGGCCCAGGACTATGACGGGGACAAGGAAATCGTCCTCGCGCTCGGGCCCTCGACCGACGACACGAACCGCATCATCGCGGACATGGCAGCGCAGGACTCGCGGATCCAGACCGTCGACAATCCGCAGGCAGCCACGCCGATCGGACTCAACCTCGCCATCGCCGCCACCCACCACCCGGTGATCATCCGCGTCGACGCCCACTCCGGGCTGGGCACAGACTACACGAAGCAGGCTATCGACACCCTGCGCCGGACCAAGGCCGCCAACTGCGGCGGGCTCATGCTCGCCCGCGGCCGGACCTCCTTCCAGAAGGCCGTCGCCCGCGCCTACATGTCACCGGTCGGACTCGGCGGTCCTGCCTACCACTCCGGTGACGAAGCAGGCGAGGCCGAGTCGGCCTACCTCGGTGTGTACCGACGTGAGGTCTTTACCCACCTCGGCGGGTTCGATGAAGGCATCAAGCGCGGACAGGATTGGGAACTCAACCTGCGGATCCGCACCTCCGGGGGCCGAATCTGGTTCAACCCGGACATGGAGGTCACCTACTGGCCGCGGGATTCCTGGTCGAAGATCGCCCAGCAGTTCTGGGCCACCGGGATCTGGCGCGCCGAGCTCATCCGCCGCTACGGATCGCAGAACTCGATACGTTACTTCGCGCCACCGGTGCTTGTTCTCGGGATGGGCGCCAGCGTCATCGAAGCCCTTCTGCAGATGACCGGTACGACGAGGACTTGGCCCAAATTCCTGCGCCGCTTCACCTCTCTGGTCCACGTGCCCAGCCTGGGATACGTCTCGGGAATACTCGCGACCGCCTCGGCGGCCAAGGACTGTGGTCGACGCGAACGTGCCTGGTTCGGACTCATTCTGCCCACCATGCATCTGTGCTGGGGCGCCGGCTTCCTTCGGGGCCTGATCACCGGCGCCGGATCGACGAAGGACGGCAGCCGTTGAGCAAGAAGAAACGCCGCTACGGTCGCAGCGAACGTGACCAGAACAGTCGGGCCCAAGCAGGCGGGGAACAGCCTGTCGATGAAACGCTCGAGAGCGAACGCGCTCCTGTGCCCGAGCGTCCGACACCGAAGAAATTCAACGCACCGCTGTGGGCCGGCATCATCGTCGTCATCGCTGTCGTCGCCGTGCTCGGGTTCAACATGTTCGGCAGCAAGGACCACCTGACCGTGGACTCGCTCAACAAGCCTGCGGTCGCCGCCCTCGACGGCGGTTCCGAGGTCTACCCGGCGAACTCCAAACTCGCCTTCACCGAGAACACGAAGTTCGGCTACCTGCCCGCACCGACCCTGTCGGAACTGGGCGATGGCACCATTGTCGCCGCGGACCCGAAGACCGCGCCCAAGGAGATGGAGCTCAAGGACGACCTGCCGTCACTCGATCGTGATTCGTTCCTGGACCAGACCATCAAGCCCCCGCGTAAGAACACCGCACCCGGCGAACCCATCACCTGGGACCAGATGGTCGATGAGATGGCTGGAGCCACTGTGCTCATGCCCCTGATCGAATCGCCCGAGGTGGCGACCCCGGTACTGAAGAAGATCGCCGAGGCCGACATTGCCGAATCGGTGATCGTGCGGACCGACGACGCTGAGGTTGCCAAGGCAGCATCCGACGCGAAGGTGGCTGTGATGTTCACCGGTGACTATTCCTCGAGCTCGCCCGAGGGCTTGGAGAAGTCGGGCTACAGTATGGTGGCCGTCGCACCCGATGCGGTGAGCACCTGGACCGAGTCGGATCTCAAGGTCTGGGTCACAGGAGTCAAGGATGAGAAACAGCTCAAGGAACTCGCTGATGCTGGGATCTTCGGGGCCCTGAGCACCAACCCGTACACGATTCAACCCTCAGACGTGAAGTCCAACTGACCCTGCACAACCGCCGGGGACAGCCTCGGTGAGCGAACAACCACACACTGCACTCGACCAACGATCAGGAGATGACATGACACAGCCCATCGGCAACCCATCACACATCGGAAACCTCGACGCCACACAGCTGGGCCCACAGCCGACCTACCTGCCCGACGACCACGCCGACGTGGAGGCGAAGAAGCGCCTCGAGGCCGGCGAGGAACCGATCGACATCGCCGCCGGTCTGCCTGCCTCGTCATTGGCCTGGGCGATCCTGGCCGATGAAGCTCACGGTGAGGGCCGCCTCGTCGACTCCTATGCCTATGCTCGCGTCGGCTACCACCGTGGCCTCGATTCCCTGCGCGCCGCCGGGTGGCGCGGTGCCGGACCGATCCCGTGGAAGCACGAGATCAACCGCGGATTCCTGCGCGCGCTCAACGCCCTGGGTCGCGCCGCTGGTGCGATCGGCGAGGGTGAAGAGGCTGCTCGGATCGAAGAATTCCTGCGCTCATCCGACCCTGACGCTATCGATGCGATTGCGGCGGGGGAGTAGGGGCGTCGAAAACGCAGCCTTGAGCCGTCACTGATCCGGTGTCGGCTCGGGTGAGGCTTCGTCCTGTGCCCGCTTCACTGCCCTCTCCTGTGCCGCCTTGACGTCTATGGCTCTGCGCCTCTGGACTGACATGCTCTTCTCACCTGACGAGGTGAGATCCTCCCGATCGGGCCCCTTGGGTTGGATCGTGCCAGGAGCCAGCGTGCGCAGCACGTCATCGGCGGTGAGGATCTCGTAGGAATCGGTGTGGTCCACGTACCAATCGGTGAGGTCCGGATCCTGGCTGTTCAACCAGGCGCCGGCACCTTCGTTCTTCGCCACTTCACTCGAGCCGAAGACGAAGTCATCACCGTAGTCGGCGATGCCGAGTCTGACACCCTGGGCGATCGCGGCATGCGCGTACTTGCGGCGCAGCATATACGGATCGGTCTTGAGATCTTTCGCCCACGCGACCATGATGCCCATGACGACGAAGGCGAATGGCAGTGCCGACACCACCATGATGGACTGCAGTCCCGACAAAGCGTCTTGGCCCCCGGCAAGGAGCAGAGACACAGCGGTCAGGCCCAACAGCAGACCCCAGACGATCGTGACCCATGCCGTTGGTTCCGGTTTGCCTCGCTGGGACATCGACCCCATGACGATGGAGGCCGAGTCCGCTGAGGTGACGAAGAAGATGATGATCGAGATCATCGCCAGGACCGGAGTGACGGCGCCGAACGGCAGATTGCCCAGCAGGTTGAACAGCATCGCCTCTGCGGAGCCTCCGACCCCGACATCCGTTCCGTTCATGTCCATCCACATCGACGTTCCGCCGAAGATGCAGAACCACAGGAAGCACACGATTGACGGAACGATGATGACGACGGTGACGAACTCGCGCAGGGTTCGGCCGCGCGAGATCTTGGCGATGAACATGCCGACGAACGGCGTCCACGAGACCCACCAGGCCCAGTAGTAAGTGTTCCACGAAGACATGAAATCGGCGGTCTCGGGGCCCTGGTTCGGGTTTCGTGCGAGCATCGTTCCCAGGTCTCGCACGAAGTCGGCTGCGGCGGCGGGGATGAAGTTCAACAAGAAGATCGTCGGCCCGACCACGAACACGAAAAGGGCGAGAAGCCCGGCGAGAACCATGTTGATGTTCGACAGCATGCGGATTCCGCGCTTGATGCCTGAAACCGCCGAGATGATGAAGAGAACCGTGAGGATCGACATCGTCGCCACCAGGAAGGTATTGCCGACCTCCCCGATGCCGGTGACGAACTCGACGCCTCGTCCGATCTGCAGAGCGCCGATCCCCAGAGAAACCGCGGTGCCGAACAGTGTGACGACGATGGCGAATATATCGATGAAGGCACCGATCGGCCCTTCGGTCTTCGACCCGAAGATCGGTTGGAAGATCGCCGAGATCAAAGGTCGGCGGCCCTTCCGATAGGCGCTGTAGGCAATCGCACCGCCGACCAGTGCATAGAATGCCCAGGCGATCGGCCCCCAATGGAGCAGAGTCTGGGCCAGCGCATGCTGGGAGGCGTCGACGGATCCAGCTGCGACGTCGAAACCGTGGGGCGGATCGGCGAAATACACGGTCGGTTCGTAGGGGCCGTAGAACAGGAGGCCGATTCCCATGCCTGCGGAGAACAGCATGGCGATCCACGAGACCGTTGAGAACTCCGGCTTCTCGTCGTCAGCGCCCAATCGCACTCCACCGGTCCGTCCGTAGCCGAGGATCATCATGAAGAAGAAGATGGCCAGGGCGAGCAGACCGAACATCCAGCCGAAGTTGGTTGAGACCCAGGACAGTGAGGCGTCGCCGACGACGGAGATATTGTCCGGGGCAACTACGGCCCAAGCGATGACGGCGAGGATCAGCACGCCGGCGATGGCGAAGACAGCTCGGTTGGTGGTGAAGACACTGTTGGTGCGTTCGACGCCCACACCGGGGATCAGAGCCGGGTGGACGGCGTCGCGCTCGATGACGCGTTTGACCATGCGCTTAGCGGTGGCGCGGCGTGTACCTGGCGGGCGCGGGGTCTTCTTATCTTCGGCCGCTGGAGCCGGAGAATCCGACGCGGCAGCGTGGTCCCCGGAATCGTCCGGTGACTGTTTCCGGGGTTTTCGGCCTCTGCTGCTCATCGATTCCTCCGTTGGATCCTCTTCGCACTGTGGAGGACACAGTACTCCTCGGAAGCCTGCGGTGGAGGCCTTTGCCCTGACTTATGCGGGCGGAACCGTATCTGCTGACAGGAGATCCTGCCCGCTTGGCTGTGGCAGGCCCATGGCCCCGAACTCAGGCGAAGTAGCGTTTGATCGTCTGCTTCCACGGATTGCTTGGCAGCTCCGGGTAGAGCAGTGACGCTGCCACACAGTACTTGCTGACCTTGTGCGGCCGGACTCCGCGCTGTTTGAGGAGCGTGTCCCAGACGCCGCCACCGCCGGCGGACTTGGTCTCGACCAGAACGTCGTGGGGGCCGTCGTGGCGGCCCTCGTCGTTGATCGCCCGGATGTCGAGGTCACAGGTGAGTCTCTGCTGATCATGGCAGAGCGTGATCCGGTCGTAGATGGTCTCAAGCACCGGTTCCAACTGGTTGGCAGACACGGTCCGACCCGAGCCGCCGCCGATGATCGAGTCGATGAAGTCATGGTCCGACTCCGACAGGGTTCCGGGACTGTCGATGGGATGGGCGATGCGTTCCTTGACCGTCTGACCCCGATAGCCCTTCGACTTGACCTCGAGATGGCAGGTGCCGGTCTCCATATAGGTTCTGGTGCGGACCTTGAACCTGTGGCGACGACCCTGGACGTGGTCGCGGAAGAACCGGAACTGCGGGGAGTCGAAGTAGATGGTGCGGTATTCGAAGCGCTTCTTCTGCCCGATCTGGAGAACCTTGAATTCATTCTCCGTGGCCCGCAGGAGCGAAACGAAGAGGTCCCGCGGAAGGAAGTACTTCCGGTCGATGCGCGTCATGAGGCGAGCCTGCTCATTGAGCTGGCCCAGCGAGATGGGCTCGATCCGTTCGAGCTGGGCGTCGAGGCCGCCGGTGCCCATACTCGCCGAACCCATACACACCGAGCCCATATCCGCCGAACCCATGTCAGCCGCTGCCCTGCCCGAGACCGCCTCGGCGAGGGAATGATCTGCCAGTGTCATCGCAGCGTCGCTGTCGAGTCGTTGCGGTCGGCTCCCGCCTGGCTGTAGGCGTCGACATCGGCGTGCGACTGGGAGGCCTGTGTCTGGTCGGTCTGCGAACGGCGGTGGGGCTTCACCCGGTAGCGCACATCGACCAGGGTGGTGTCGCGGACCAGGTCGAGGTCGAGGACTTCGGCACGGACCGTGTCGGCGGAGAACATGGCCGACAGGTAGTCGATGAGCTCGTCGTGGTCGGTGATCGCCCGGTCCAGGGTCAGAGTGTGACGCATGGTCGACGAAGCGATGAGGGGACTGTCGAGAATCGCGATGGCGACGAGGACCAGCGCCGAGAGTGCGGGAGTCAGCCACGCCGGGTCCGGATGGAGACCGGCCAGGAGGCCCAGTGCCAGAGCGGTGAAGTAGTAGGCGATCTCCTGCTGGGTGATCTGGTTCGAGCGCAGCCGGATGATCGAGAGGATGCCGAAGAGGCCCATGCCCACACCGATGCCGATCTCGACGGAGCCCAGTGCCAGGGTCACGGCGACGACGCCGATGTTGAGTGCAACATAAGACAGCAGCAGGTCGCGGCGACGGTGCCGACGGAAGTACAGGACGTAGGCGAGAATGACTATGGCGACCAGGTCAGTGCACAGTGAGAGAATAAGCGACATTTTTCCTCCTTGATGACGTTCATTCTCCAGATTGCTGGGTGGGGATAAGACGACGATGAGCTGAAGATGAGAGCTCTCTCATCTTCAGCTGGGAGGAGACTCAGCCGCCGACTCGCAGACGATAGCCGGCGCCGCGGATGGTCTCGATCGTGTCGTGTCCGAGCTTCTCCCGCAGATACCTCACATAGACGTCGACGACGTTCGATCCCGGGTCGAAGTCGAGCCCCCACACCCGGCTGAGCAGCTGTGCCCTGCTCAGCACCTGGTCGGGGTGGTGGAGGAAGACCTCGAGGAGGGTGAATTCGCGAGAGCTGAGCTCGATGGCTCGCTCACCCACCAGAGCCCGGCGGGTGTGGATGTCGAGGGCGAGGTCACCGGCCCGCAGCAGAGACGGGTTCTGCGGTCCCGAGGGGCGCAGACGCAGGCGCACCCGGGCGAGGAGCTCGTCGAAGGCGAACGGTTTGCTCATATAGTCATCGGCCCCGCCGGAGAGTCCGGCGACCGTGTCCTCGGTGGACTCCCGGGCAGTGAGGATGATGACCGGGAGATCGAGGCGTGCGCCTCTGATCAGCCGCAGTACGCTGAATCCGTCCAAGCCGGGCAGACCCAGATCGAGGATGACGAGGTCGAAGCGTCCGGTGCGCACAAGTTCGATCGCGGTGTAGCCGTCCTCGGCGATCTCCGGAGAGTAGCCCTCGGCCCGCAGCCCCTTCTCCACGAAGGACGCGATGCGGTCCTCGTCTTCGACGATGAGAATGCGAGTCATCTGTCCTCCTCTTCCGCGTGGTGCCAGGGCAGTTCGATGCGAAACGTTGCGCCCTCGCCTTCGACCGAGCTGACTGAGACGCTACCACCGTGGGCCCGGGCGATGCGGTCGACGATGGTCAGACCCAGGCCGGTTCCCCGACGCCCGTGTTTGGTCCTGCGGCCGCGGGCGAAGCGTTCGAAGATGCGTTCCTGCTCTTCGGAGGAGACTCCGGAGCCCGTGTCGCGGACCCAGAGCTCGATGGTCCCCTGGCCGACGCGGCCGCCGAAGGCGATGGTGTCGTTCACGTCCGTGTGGTCGATGCTGTTGGCCGCCAACTGCAGCAGCGCCTGCGTCAGCCGCTGCTCATCGACGGCCCCGAAAGCCTCTGGGGTGGCGTCGATGACCCAGTGGCGCTGCCCGAGTGCTGTGGCCTTGGTGAAGCTTTCGAACACCAGATCGGTGAGGTCGGTGGTCGAGGTCACGAGGAAGTCGGGCCGTTCGCTGCCGGCGAGCATGATGAGTTCGTCGACGAGCCGGGACATGCGACGCAGCTCGTCGCTGACAAGATCGAGGGTGTGTCTGCGGTCCTCGGGATCATCGCCCATGACGTCAAGGTGTCCGCGGACAACGGTGATCGGGGTGCGCAGTTCGTGCCCGGCATCGTCGAGGAACTGGCGCTGCCCGTCGAATCCGGCTTCGAGGCGGTCGAGCATGCGGTTGAAGGCCACGCCGAGGTGGGCCACATCGTCATTGCCCGTGACCTCGATCCTGCGGGTCAGGTCCTCTTCGCCGATGCTCGCCGCCGTCTCGCTCAACTGGCGTATCGGGGCCAGGACCCGCCCGGCGACCAGCCAGCCGAAGAGGCCGACTAGGATCAGAGCGAGGACGGCGATGATCGTCATGGTCCAGATCGTCGACCGGGCCTCATCGTATTCGGGATTGAGGAACTCGACGACGACCAGTTGGGCCGTGTGCTCTCCGCCCTGCATGCCGACGGGAACGACAGCGTAGGCCAACTGACCCGTGTCGGTGGTCATATCGGTGATCTCCGGGTCCGTCACCTGCGCGGCCCGGGCGACGAAGTCGGCGTCCCTGTCGAGCCGGACCGGCGGATTGTCGAGGCTGCGCTGGGACTCCTGCCCGTCGATGATGGTGAAGAAGGTCTCGGAGCGCTCGGGCAGGTTGTACTGCAGGTGACTGGTCAGCAGCTCCTCGACTGACCCGTAGGCCTTCCCGTTGGCCGGATCCGGCCTGGTGGCGAAGTCACGGAACTTCTCGACTTCATGCTGGAGTTCGGCATGTGCCTGGAACTTCACTCGTGACAGCTCCGCGCGAGCAGTGGTGACGACGATGATCGATACGGCAATCGTGAGGATGAGCAGAATCCACCCCAGAATGCGTGTTCTGGCGGTCACTCCACGGCGTGTGTCAGGCATTGATGTCTTCCGGACGGTCAATCGTCATCGTCGTCCTCATCGTGGTCGCCCTGGTGCCGGTCGTCGTCATGATCGTCGTCATCGTAGTCGTCGTCATGATCATCGTCATCATCATCGTCATCGTCGTCGGAGTCGTAGTCACGGTCGTCATCGTCGTCGCCGGCGGTCCGCGGGGGTGCGGGGGCGATGCGGGCGGCTCCTGTGGAGGTGGATCCGTCATTGCCTCCCTCGGCGCCGGCTGCTCCTGCGCTCCCGCTCGAACCGGAGGGCCGAGGAGCTGGGCTGTGAGTGGCCTCGAGAGTCGGTTCCTGGCTCGGCGCCTGCGGCGAATGACTCACTGTCGGAGTCGGGACGACGACCGGAGGGCCCAGCTGAGTGTCATCCTCCGTCAGGGTCTTGCCCACGCCGACCCACCCCAGGGCACCGAGAAGCACGACTCCGACCAGCAGCAGCCATCCGTAGCGTCCCATACGACCAGTATGGACGAGACGGTCACATGGGCGGGGCCTGGAGCAATGAGAATGCTCTCATGATGAGAGCCCTCAGATGCTCCCACCGAGCCAGAGGCCGAGCCCGGCCGCCACGGTCGCCAGCACCAGCGTCCCGATTCCGGTGGTCAGGCTGAGGATCCACTTGCGTTCCTGGATGAGGCGGACGGCCTCGAAGCTCGCGGTGGAAAACGTCGTGTACCCGCCGAGGAAGCCGGTCCCGATGATCAGATGCCAGGCCTCGGGCAGCACCTGGGCGCTTGACAACCCGGTGAGCAGGCCCAGGATCAGTGAGCCGCTGACGTTGATGGTGATCGTGCCCCACGGGATCGCCCCACCGATCCGGGACTTGATGAGGCCATCGAGGAACATCCGGCATGAGGCCCCGAGGCCACCGGCCAGAGCCAGTGCGATGAAGAGCAGCGGAGTCATTTTCCACCGCCCGTCTCAGCTGTGTTCGCGGCTGAGGCACCGGGCCGGTGAGTCGGATTCGGCCGGCGGCTGTGTGCAAGGGTCGCGGCCGCAATCCCGGCCCAGGTGGCAAGACCGCCGAGGAGGAGCGTGGCGATCGCGTAGACGAGCCCGATGCCCGGAGCTCCGGCGCCGAGGAGGAGCGCCGTATCCGTGGCCAGCGCACTGTAGGTGGTGAACCCGCCCATGAAGCCGGTGCCGACCATGATGCGCATCCTGCGCCTGCGCCCTTCGTCGGGGCCACGACGGGCCAGCGCGTCGAGGAGAAGGCCGAGAAGGAAGGCTCCGATGACATTGACGGTGAGGATCGCGAAGGGGATGTCGTGTCCCGGTGGAACGAGCAGCCCGAGCGACTCACGAGCGGCCGTGCCCGCCGTCCCGCCGAGAAGTGCCAACCCCAGGTAGGGCAGTCTCAGATGGACGGGCCGGCTCACTTTCCGCCCCCGACGTCCGCAGCGGAGGTCGACTCCGCTCGCAGCGGCACGACGACGAGGGGGCGGTGCTGATGACGTGAGAGCTGGATGGCGACCGAACCGTTGAAGAACTCGTGCAGGGAGCCCTTGACCCCGGACCGTCGAACGCCGACGCAGATCATCTGCGCATCGAGAGCCTCGGCGAGGCGGGAGAGCTCCTGGGCGGGAGACCCGGCCAGGGCGCGCGTCGACCACGCGACTTCGACTTCGTCCAGGATGGAGGCGATGCGAGCGCGCAGGGCGGGGTCGAACTCGGCGCTCGCCTCGGCGGTGGTGTCCGGGTCGATGGGCATCGAGAGGGCCGAGCCGTCCGGGCGGACTTCGACGGTGTACCGCGAGTCGTCGACGTGGGCGCAGATGAGGTCGGCTCCGAAGCGGGCCGCATAGGTGGCCGCGGTGGTGAGCACCTCGGCGGGCTGATCGGAGACGATGCCGACGATGATGGGGGTGTTGCCAGGCTGGGCCTGATCTGATCCATTGGATCCGGTATTGGGTGCGCTGCTCACGGAAACTCCTACCTTCTGGGCATGCTGACGCCGGTCGAGGTAGGGACTGTTGTCGGAGAACCGAGGTTGGGTACGGCGAGCCCCACCGCCGTGACGCTGGCGGACGTCACCTTCATTCTGCCACACGGGATATGAGTCGGGCCGCCGGATGGCTGGCATCCGGCGGCCCCTGAGAGGGAGAGGCGGCTCAGCCCTCGCGGATCGTCATCCGGGTCAGTTTGTCGTTCGCAGTTGCGAAGGTGAACGAGGATCGACCGTTCGCGTATGTTGAACGCCAGTCGCCGATGACGGTGACCTCATCACCGTCGATTGAGACCTCTTCAGGCGTGAGAGTACCGGTCGCGCCGATGAACTCCTTATCACTCCACTCCTTGATGGCGTCGCGGCCAGTGAACTCGCGACCCCAGTCGTCGACGGTGCCGTCGGCGGCGAACGCGTCAAGAAAGCCCTGATCGTCGTGAGCGTTGACGGTGTCGATGAAGCTGGCGATGGGTTCGGGAATCTGGAAATCAGACATGAGTGCTCCTTGGCTTCTTTGAGGTAGGTGCTGTGTTCGGTCGCTCGGCTCAGCGGGTGGTGTATCCGCCGTTGGCGAAGATCGTCTGGCCGGTGATCCACCAGCCTTCGGTCGCGAGGAATCGCACGATCGGGGCGATGTCCTCGATCTGGGTGAGCTGATTGCCCATACCCTGTGATTTGTGGAACTCCACCCGCTCGGGTGTCTCCTGTCCGTAGAAGAACGGAGTGTCCATGGGCCCGGGGGCGATGGCGGTGACTGAGATTCCGCGGTCCGAGTATTCCTTCGCCGCCGCCCTGGTGAAGTGCTCGACAGGGCTTTTTCCGCCGGCATACGTCGAGTAGCCGTCGGTGAATGCTGCGAGCAGCGCGGTCACGATCGTAATGATCTTGCCGTTGTCCGCCAGGTGCTTTCCTGCTTCCTTGATGAAGAAGTAGGCGGCCTTGGAATTGATGTCGAACATCGAGTCGTATTCGTCTTCGGTGGTGTCCGCGATCGGCTTGCGCAGCACCTTGCCAGTGGTATTCACCGCAATGTCGATCGTTCCCAGCGCCGAGGTGGCATCAGCGAACAGCCTCTCGACGTTGGCAGGCTGGGTGAGGTCTCCGGTTAGGAGCACACCCTTCGCACCGTTGGCTTCGACCGCGGCGAGCGTCGCTTCGGCGTCAGCGCGGGAGGACTCGGAGTTGTAGTGGATGGCTATATCAGCACCTGCCTCGGAGGCCTGCCGGGCGATGAGTCCGCCCAGATTCTTTCCGCCGCCGGCGATGAGAACTGACTTGCCCTGAAGCGAGTGGTTGGTCATGGTGACTCCATCTGTATCGTTGGTATATCTGGCCATATCGACAATACACGATAATATAGCGACATGACAGACATGGCTCCACCCGATACACGGACCCGGTTGCTCAACGCAGCAGCAGATCTTATTGCTGCAGCTCCCGGCGAGGACTTCTCGCTGCGAGCAGTCTGTGATGCCGTGGGTGTGAAGATGCCAACTCTGTATCACTTCTTCGGCAATAAGCAGGGACTCATCGAAGCCGTCATCGAGCGTGGCTTCGACATGTATCTGTCGGCCAAGTCCGCTTCCGAATCCAGCGGTGATCCGATCCAGGATCTGCGGATGGGCTGGGATGCACACGTGTCCTTCGGATTGGACAATCCCGGCTTCTACACGCTCATGTACGGCAAGGTCCGTCCGGGGTACTCGCCGGAAGCGCAGTCGAAGCCGAGCGAAATCCTCCGTTCGCTGACGCGACAGGCCGAGGAGCAGGGGCGGCTGGTGGTCAGCTATGAGCAGGCCGCCGCCCACATCCTGGCGACGAACATCGGCGTGACGCTACGCCTGATCATCCAAGGCAAAGGCGATCCGGAACTCTCAGCGGGAGTGCGCGAGGGCGTGCTCGCGTCGATCACCGGCACCGCGCAGTCAAGCGACGACGGACAGCGCCTCGGCCACTCGGTCATCGAACGTGCGGCCGCGCACCCGGAGATCCTTGGTGGGGCCGAGACTCAGCTGCTCATCCAATGGATCAGCCGCCTCGGCGAGGGGTAGGGCACGGCGATAGGAAGCGAACGCCGGCGCGGGGTGCCGAGAAAGTCAGTGGCGGGCGTCTGAACGAGTCGACGTGTACTTGTCGACGGCACGGCGCAGACGCTGCAGACCGTCTTCGATCCGGTCCGGGGCCGCCGAGGCGAAGCACAGGCGCAATGCGTTCGTGAAATCACCGGTCTGGGAGAACGCCGGACCGGGAATGTAGGCCACGCCTTCCTCCAGAGCCACCGGCATGAGGTCCTCGGTGTTGATGGTCTCGTCGTTGAACGTCACCCACAGGAAGAAACCGCCGTCGGGATCCGTCGATCGGATCTCATCGCCGAAGAGTCGCTCGAGCCCCGCGGTCATGGTCGCCTTGCGCTCGCCGTAGGAGCTGCGCAGATGGGCGACGTGCGTTTCGGCATTGCCGTCGTTGAGCCATTTCGCGACCATGTGCTGTGTCGGGAGGCTCGTGCACGAGTCCATGGTCTGCTTGGCGTTGATGACCAGGCCGCGCAGCTGGGGATCGATGTCGAGCCAGCCGATGCGCAGACCGGGGGCAACGAATTTGGAGAACGTACGCACGCCGAAGATCAGCGGATCGTTGGGACTGAGCTGACTGAGCGAGGGGATGTCCTCCCCGGAGAAGCGCAGGGTGCCATAGGGATTGTCCTCGAGGATGACCGAATTGTGGCGGTGGGCGAAGTCGAGGAGCTTCTGGCGCCGGGCCAGCGACATCGTCACCCCGGCCGGGTTCTGGAACGTCGGGACCGTATAGATCACTGAGGGCGCCCGACCGGCCCGTGCCACGATGTCCTCGAGCGCATCCACCTGCATGCCCTCGTCGTCGACCGGAACCTCGGCGATCTCTGCTTCATAGCTCAGCGCTGTGGCCGAGCCGTTCGTGTACGTGGGGGCCTCGCAGAGGACGAGGTCGCCGGGGCTGACGAAGAGCTTGAACCCGAGGTCGATTCCCTGCATCCCGCCGGTAGTGATGACCAGACGGTCACGATTGCCGAAGTGCTCGGCCGGGATCTGCCCGGTCTCCTGCAGGTAATTCAGCAACGCGTCGATGAGGACCGGCTCGCCCTGCGTCTCCCCGTAGGTGAAGCTCTCAGGGGTGAACACGCTGTTCGCAATCAGGGCGAAGTCCTCGGCCGGCAGCATATCGGGGGCAGGTGCCCCCATGCCGAACTTGACGATGTCGTGGTCGTAGGCGGCGAGCATCGCCACGGAGGAATCGATGACAGAGCCGACGAGGTGCTCGGCCCGGCTGGCGAACGGAAGGGGCGGACGCGATGGGGCTGAAGATGAAGCTGACGGGCTCGCGATTGACATGACGACCTCCAACGGGGCTGCAAGCCTGACGTCGACGTCACCGGCGATGTTCAGGAGCAATATGCCCGAACGACGGAACTACTGGTGGACTCAGCATAGGTACGACAGGCTCAGCGGGGCAAGAGGCGTGACCGGGTCGGTGAGTCGGAAGGTCCACACCGGGCCACCTCGGCGAGGTTCGGGGAAGTCGGGGCTGATGGCAGTCGTGTCATAGTGACCCAGTAGACTACCCGGGTAATGTCATCCCCCCTCTTTCACTTCGAGGTGAACAACTCTCATGCCAGCAATCGTTGTCGTCGGCGCCCAATGGGGCGACGAAGGTAAAGGCAAAACGACCGATATCCTCGGCACCAGCGTCGACTACGTAGTCAAGCCCAATGGTGGGAACAATGCAGGCCATACGGTTGTCGTCGGCGGCGAGAAGTACGAACTCAAGCTTCTGCCGGCGGGCATCCTCTCCCCGAACGTCACCCCGGTCATCGGCAACGGCGTCGTGGTCAACCTCGAAGCCCTGTTCGAAGAGATCGAAGCCCTGGAATCGCGTGGGGCGGACACCTCGAAGCTGCGGATCTCGGCCAACGCCCACCTCGTCGCGCCTTACCATCAGACCCTGGACAAAGTGACCGAACGGTTCCTGGGCAAGCGCGCCATCGGCACCACCGGACGCGGCATCGGACCGGCCTACATGGACAAGATCGGACGGCTGGGCATCCGTGTCCAGGATATCTTCGACGAATCGATCCTGCGCCAGAAGGTCGAAGGTTCACTGCGGCAGAAGAACGAACTCCTCGTCAAGGTCTACAACCGTCGGGCCGTCGACGTCGAAGAGATCGTCGAATACTTCGAGCCCTTCATCGAACGCCTGCGCCCCTACGTCGCCGAGACTGAGCAGCTGCTCAATGACGCCCTCGACCGTGACGAGGTCATCGTCATGGAGGGCGGCCAGGCCACGATGCTCGACGTCGACCACGGCACCTACCCGTTCGTGACCTCGTCGAACCCGAGCGCGGGTGGATCCTGTGTGGGCTCAGGCATCGGACCGACCCGCATCAATCGGGTCGTGGGAATCGTCAAGGCATACACCACACGTGTGGGCGCCGGACCGTTCCCCACCGAGCTCTTCGACGACATGGGGGAGTACCTGCAGAAGGCCGGCGGCGAATTCGGAGTCAACACCGGACGTCCGCGCCGCTGCGGTTGGTACGACGCGGTCATCTCCCGCTACGCCGCCCGCGTCAACGGCTTCACCGATTACGTGCTGACGAAGCTCGACGTGCTCACCGGCATCGAGTCCATCCCCGTCTGCGTGGCCTACGAGGTCGACGGCGTCCGGCAGAACGAGATGCCGATGTCTCAGACCGAGTTCCACCACGCCAAGCCCGTCTTCGAATATTTCGAGGGTTGGAGCGAGGACATCACCGGCGCCCGGACCTTCGAAGACCTGCCGGTCAACGCACAGAAGTACGTGCTCGCACTCGAAGAGCGCTCCGGCTGCCGGATCTCGGTCATCGGCGTCGGACCGGACCGTGAGCAGTCGATCGTGCGCTACGACCTGTTGGACTGAGTTTGTCGACAATCAGCTTTCTGCTGGGCTGAGAGCCCAGCTCCGGCCGAATGAGCGAGTTGCCTCGGCGGTGATCTTCGTGGTGATTTTCACTGCGAAGGTCGCCGCCGACTCAGCTTATGCCCGCAAGCTATTCTCACGAGAGGAACCCACATGTCGCAGGATT
The DNA here is from genome assembly GCF_900169145.1 of Brevibacterium antiquum CNRZ 918. Classification (GTDB taxonomy): domain Bacteria; phylum Actinomycetota; class Actinomycetes; order Actinomycetales; family Brevibacteriaceae; genus Brevibacterium; species Brevibacterium koreense. Next base: position 35,454 of record NZ_FXZD01000012.1, read on the forward strand.
CGCGATTGACCCAAGCCGCCTACCAGGGACCCGCTCTCGAAGCGGATCGTGATTTCTATCGGCCGATCGGTGAGCAGACCGAACGGCGCGAAGTCGTCGAGGAATTCACCATTCCGATCCGTTCGGGCCAGGCCTGGGAGGTCCCTGCCGGACACGTCTGCCGGATCTCCACAGTAGAGGGCCCGCAGGTCGGCGACCTCAACCTATGGAATCGCCACGACCCCAGGGAACGATTCTGGGCGTCCCGCACCCGTCAGCTCCAGGCCGCGCACGTCTCGACCTTCGATCGGCTGTGGTCGACCCTGCCCTTCCTGCGTCCCATGGCCACGATCGTGGGCGATACCTTGGCCGACTACGGATCGGACGCCGAGGGCGGACGGCTCCACGACACCTTGGGCACCCGCTGCGACCCCTATGTCTCGCAGATGCTCAACGGACTCGACTTCGACTACCACTGCCACTCCAACTTGGTGCGAGCGGTTCTTCCCTTCGGTCTGACCGAGTTCGATGTCCACGACGTGTTGAACATATTCCAGTGCACGGGACTCAACGATCACGACGAATACTTCATGAAGACATGTCCTGCTCAGCCCGGAGACTATTTCGAGATCTTCGCTGAACAGGATCTGCTGGCGGCGTTGTCGACCTGCCCGGGCGGGGACCTGTCCCAGCCGATGTTCGGCGATGACAACGACGACCCGGTGGACAACTGCCACCCTCTCCAGGTCACCGTCTACAAGCTGAGCGATGACCTCCTCGGCGACTGGACGGAACCCGGGTCACCGAAGTACCTCGGTCAGCATGGGCTGAAGCCGCAATCCTGGGCGTGACAACTCCCCGGCAGGCACACCACCTCGCCGGGCGCGGAACACGCGAGGCGCATCGTACGATGTAGGCATGGCTGAACAACGTGGGCCGAGCCTGTCGACGAAGACAACGGTCCGATACGCGCTCGGGTCTCTGGGGACCGGAGGCTTCGCCACGCTGCCGGGACTCGTCCTCATCTACTACCTCACCGACACCCTCGGCATCGCGGCCTTGGCGGCAGGGGCCGTCGTAACTCTTGCGAAGGTGTGGGACGTCGTCATCGATCCCGTCATCGGCGGACTCAGCGACAGGGCACTCCAGGCTCAAGGTTCCAGGCGGGCACCGATGATCCTCGGCGTCATCGGACTGCCCTTCGCCTTCCTCGCCACCTTCTCGGTCCCCGCTGGGCTTCCGCCGCTGCCGGCGGTGGTCTGGGTGCTCATCGCCTTCGTCCTCGCCGCCACCTGCTTCTCCCTGTTCCAAGTCCCCTACATCGCACTCCCAGCCGAGCTCACCTCGAGCTACTCCGCACGTACGCACCTTCTGACCTGGCGCGTCGTCGTCCTCACCGCCGCGATACTGATCTTCGGCGGGGGAGGACCGGAGATCAGGGGACTGTTCTCGAGTCCCTACCTGGGGTACTTCGTGATGGCTCTCGCCTCCGCACTTGTGATCTTCATCGGCACCGCAGCCGCCATCACGATCGTGCCGAAGCCGAACCCGGAGATGAACGGCTCGCTGCCGACCGGGCACCGGGGTGTCTCCCGACCCGTCAACCCTCCACTGCTCGATCACTACCGCAACAGCTGGAAGGCGCTTAAGGGCAGCCAGCCGTTTCGCGCTCTCCTGGCCACCTTCGTCCTCCAGGGGCTGACGACGGGACTCATGCTCGCAAGCGCACAGTTCGTCGCCCGCTGGATCCTCGACGACGAAGGCGCGGTGACCCTCCTCTTCATCTGCCTCATCGGACCGGCGCTGCTCGTGGCTCCCGCATGGAAATCCGTGGCCGGGCGATGGGGCAAGGAACGGGCATTCGCCATCGCGAGCCTCCTCTTCCTCGCAGCCAACCTCTGCTCCATTCCACTGGCCTGGGCGCCGGGATACTGGATCGTCGCCCCGATCGTCGTCGCCGGTGCCGCCTACGCCGGAATGCAGACCCTGCCCTTGGCGATGCTGCCCGACGTCATCGCCGTCGATGCCCGCACCCGCACCGCGCGTGCCGGAGTCCTCGGCGGCGTGTGGACGGCAGGAGAAACGGCAGGCATGGCGTTGGGTGCGACCGTGCTCACCGTCGTCCTGGCACTGAGCGGCTACGTCGAATCCTCGGCCGGGGTCACCGTGGTCCAACCAGACAGCGCCGTGCTGGGCATCGCGCTGTCGTTCTCGGCTGTCCCCGCCGCCCTCATGATCCTGAGCCTGGTGACGTTGGGCAGATACCGGCTGCGGAAGGAGGATGTCGAATATGCCTGATGATGCAGGTGTGAACCGGGGCGAATCACCGTCGGGGCCCGACTCGAAGTCCGCTGAGATCCTCACCCGCCTGAAATCGATGAGGCAGCAGGACGCACCGACCCACGGCGGGAGGGTCCTGTCCTACGTCTACGACCCGGGCAGTGACATCCTCGACGAGCTGGCGGGCAAAGCCATGGAACTCGCCCGTCCACTCAACGGTCTCGACCCGACGACGTTCCCCTCGATCGCGCGGATGGAGAAGGAGCTCACGCGCTTCGCCATCGGCTTGACCGGAGGCAGGATCGGAAAGATCTTCGGATCGGTCACCAGCGGAGGAACAGAATCCTGCCTACTCGCTGTCAAGACGGCACGCGACCTATGGCGCTCGGCCCACCCGGACTCCGCTGTCAGGCCGCGACTGCTGACTTCGACGACCGTTCACGCTGCGTTCCAGAAGGCGGCACTGGCCTTCGACCTTGACTGGGATCCTGTCCCGGTCGGGCCGGATGGCAGGGTCCGTGCCCGTGACGTCCTCGACCGGCTCGGCGATGATGTCGCCCTCGTCGTGCTCTCGGCCCCGGCCTACCCGACCGGGGCCATCGATCCCATCGCCGAGGTGGCCCGCCGCACCCGTGAACGTGGAATCGCGCTGCACGTCGACGCCTGTTTCGGTGGCCTGGCGCTGCCCTGGTGGGGCACCGATGAACAGTGGGACTTCTCGATCCCCGGCGTCACCAGCATCTCCGCGGACTTCCACAAATTCGGCTACGCGCCGAAGGGTGTCTCCGTACTGATGCACCGCGGGCGCAAGCGACACCGCGCGCAGTTCTTCGCCACGAGCTCATGGCCGGCCTACCCGGTCGTCAACCCGACGCTCCTCGGCTCGAAATCGGCCTCGCCCCTGGCAGCAGCCTGGGCGATCGTGTCCTATCTGGGACAGGAGGGCTACGCCGAGGCGGTCGCCTCCTGCCGCAAGTCGACCGCGGCGATCATTGCGGCCGTCGACGGCATCGACGGGCTCCAGATATGGGGCCAGCCCACCGGACCGGCACTCGCACTCATCGCCGACACCAATCTGCCTACTGCCCAACGGGTCGATCCGCACCGTCTCGCCGACGCAGCAGTCGCGGCGGGCTTCAGACTCCAGCACCAGCCTGGGTTCACCCAGTCAGACGGCACGCGATTGCCGCGCAGCGTACATCTGACCATCACCCCGGTCACGGAGACCGTGCTGCCAGAACTGCTGACCACGGTCTCGCAGGCGGCCGACCGTGTGCGCGGGAGACGACCCCACAATGCGACACTGGCTGGCCGTCTGGCCAGGATGCTCTACCCCAGTCCGAAGCGGCCCGGGCCCGGCGTCTGCGCCATGCTGCTGCGACTCAGTGGCGCCGGCAGCGGCGTCCCGGGCAAGATGGCTGGACTCATGGCACTCATCGAAGCACTTCCCACACCAGTGACCGAGGCTCTGCTGACGGAATTGCTCGCCCGCACCAGCGAAGACTGAGCCTCACCGTGCCTGCAAGCTCACACTACGTCTGGTGGAGGCGCTCAGATTTTTTTGGGACTACACTGCTGTCATGTGTTCGGTCCCGCCCGATGACCTGATCCGCAGCCCGCACCCGCGGGTGGGGCCTTTCGTCGGGGACTATGTCGGTTACGACATCTCGGGCGCTCCCGCGGGAACCCACCTCGGTCTGCCGTCAGGGACGATGACATTCATCGTGGCGATCGGCGAACCCCTCCAGCAATACATCCCGGGTTCCGACACCGTGGAGTCGTTCGACGTGCTCTTGGCCGGATTGCATCTGAAGCCCACGCTGATTCGGCACAACGGTTCGATGGCCGGCGTCCAGGTCAACTTCAGCCCATTAGCGCCGCGCAGCTTCTTCGACATGCCCGCCGTCGAGTTCGCTCACCACTCCCTTGACCTCAACGATATTGCACGGCCCATTGCCATCGAACTTCATGAGCGCGTCAACGCCGCGACGTCCTGGCCCGAGCGCTTCGAGGCTATCGACGATGTTCTTCTTCGCGCCGCCCATGGCGGGGGTGCTCCCCGCACTGAGGTGCTGGAGTCCTGGCGGAGGATCGCGCACAGTCACGGCGATTTGCCGGTCTCGCTCGTGGCAGACGAGGTCGGCTGGAGCAGGCGGCACCTCACCGGACAGTTTCGCGCCGAATTCGGTATCGGACCGAAGGAGGCAGCGCGAGTCGTCCGGTTCGACCGGGCCAGACGAATGATCAAGTCAGGGAGGGCACCGTTGGTTGAGGTCGCGGCGGTCTGCGGCTTCACCGACCAATCGCATCTCAATCGCGACTTCAAGCTGCTGACCGGTACGAACCCGACGGTGTGGTTCGACGATGACCCGATTGTGCGCCGCTCCGGGGCAGACGGTGCCGCGAAGTTCGAGGAGCGCTCACTCTAGTTCTCTGATCAGTTCCCATTTGTCCAAGACTGAGCGTCGTCCGTCGGCCCATGATGGTAGGAACGACAGCCGCAGCGAACAGCTTGGGCGACCAGCCCGGCTGACGAGTCACGAGGAGAGGAACTGTCATGTCGAACGACACCACCGGGGCAGTGACAAGTGCAGCGGGCACCAGCGGAGCGAAGGTCTGGCCGACGTTTCGCTACCGCGATGCGAAGGCCGCAATAGCGTTCCTGCAGAACGCCTTCGGCTTCGAAGTCGCAGCTGAATACACGAGTGCCGACGATCCCCAGCACGTTGATCACGCCGAGCTGCGTTGGCCAGACGGTGGGGGAGTGATGCTGGGCTCCGTGCGTGACGACGGCGGGGTGATGACGAAGGCTGGAATTGCCACCGGCTCGGTCTATATCGCCACCGACCAGGTGGAAGAGCTCTACCGCCGGGCGATCAAGGCCGGTGCCACCGAGGTCATGGGACTGAATGAGCAGGACTATGGGTCCAAGGACTTCAGCGTCCAGGACCCCGAAGGCGTGCTGTGGAACTTCGGAACCTATCGGGGTGCTGACCCAGAGTAGATGGAGCAGAGGGGCGCCTCGTGAAGACTCACATTGACGTCACCGAATGCTGGTATCTGCCCGGAGTCATCCCGACCAATGAAGTGAAGACCGTGATGAACGAACCCGGATTGGCCCACCCGCATTCGGCCGCCGTGTCGTAGACGCTCATGCCGTCGGCAAGCAGCAGGAGAGCGCGATGAACCCTGAGTTCGGCCCTCCACTGCCGGAACGTCATCCCGGTCTCCTGCTGGAACAGTCGGGTCAGTGTGCGTTCGCTGGCGCCCACCTGCCGGCCGAGATCGGCGAGAGAGGCCGGGATCGACAGGTCCTGTTCGACCAGCCGGGTCACGGCCAGAAGCCGATCATCACGAGGTTCCGGCAGGTGCAGCGGCTGTTCACCGGTGGCGGTCAGCTCATCGATGGCGACGAAGCGAAGACGGTCTGTGCTCTCCCTCGTCCGCTTTCTGGACCCGGTCAGCGCCAGCAGGGCCTCCCGGGCGAGCGGGGTCGTGGCCAGAACGGCTGGACGGGGAATCAGCGCCTCGGCCATGTCCGCGGGGAGGAATACGACGCGCATGTCCGTCGCTCCATGAGCGCGGTGCTGATGTTCGAAACCTGCAGGCACCCAGACGACTCTGTTCGACGGGGCGATCCATGAGCCGTCGATCGTGACCAGGGACAACACTCCCGAGGCCGGATAGACCAGGTGCCCCCGGTTATGGGTGTGGGCCGGGGTCCGCTCTTCGTGTCCGAGGAGGTGGATCAACTCGGGACTCGTCGATTCGTGGCTGAATTCATTCATCTGCAGTCAGTTTATCGGTTCTGCGCCGATCCGATGGTCGCTTGAATGGGGGAGGACTGGAAGGATGACATGAAGAGACTTGATACGAATTCCGAACTGGAATTCCCATTGACCGCAGATGATGCACACACCGGCGAGCCGCCTCGGCGGTGGAGGCCGGTGAGGGCGCCCGGCAGACTCACCGTCTTCATCCTGGGTGCGGGGCTCATCCTCATCGGGCTCAATCTGCGCATCGGGGTCGCCTCGGTCGGGCCGCTGCTGGGCAACATCCTCGGCGACCTCCACCTCAGCGCAACGACCGCGAGCCTCTTGACGACGATCCCCGTGTTCGCCTTCGGCGCGTTCGCATTCCTCACTCCGAGTCTGACCCGGCGGTTCGGGATGCATCGTGTGCTCGGCGCCGTGATGATCATCCTGGCCGCCGGCATCGCCCTGCGGCTGCACCCGAGCCTTCTCGCGCTCTTCGCTGGAACGGTCCTCGTCGGCGCGGCCATCGCTGTCGGCAACGTCCTGCTGCCCACCGCGATCAAAAGCGACTTCTCGCATCGGGCCGGTCTGATGATGGGACTGTATTCGACGGCTCTGTTCCTGGGCGCTGCGCTGGCTTCCGGGCTGACAGTGCCGATGCTGCCGCTCTTCGACGGATCCTGGCGATGGGCCATGGGCATCTGGGCGGTGCCAGCGGCCTTGGCCGCAGTGCTGTGGATCCCGCAGATGACGAGGCGTGGGACTGCTGCGCGACCCTCAGGCTCTGCGACCGGCAACGAGGCCCAGCCGCCGTTCCGGGCGATCCTCACCGATCCGATCGCTTGGGCGGTCACCGGTTTCATGGGGCTGCAGTCCATGAGCTATTACGCTGCGCTGACGTGGGTGCCGGCGATCTTCCACGACAGCGGCATGCCTGCAGACACAGCGGGATGGATGCTCTCATTCTCCGCTTTTCCCGCGATCCTCACGTGTCTGGTCACGCCTGCCATTGCGAAGCGACTCAGGCCCCGGTGGGCTCCTGTCGTCTTCGCAGTCGTTCTCACCGGTGCCGCCTTCGTCGGTCTGCTCCTGGCGCCGCAGGCCGGTGGCTATCTGTGGATGACGCTGCTGGGCATGGGCCAGGGTGCTGCAATCAGCCTGTCACTGTCCTATATCGTGTGGCGCTCACCGGATACGCATCACACCGGTCACGTCTCGACGATGGCCCAGGGAATCGGGTACCTGTTCGCCGGCATGGGCCCCGTCGGGCTGGGCTGGCTGCATGCCTCAACCGGCTCGTGGACCGCGCCCCTCATCGCTCTCCTCGTCATGCTGGTCTTGCAGCTGATCGCCGGCGCACTGGCCAGTCGGGACCGATACGTCGGGTCGCGCTCGCCTGCCAGGACGGTCATCGTTCCCGCAGTGCCGACGGAGGATCAGGCGCGGCAAGGTCAATGACGACACCTTCGCCATCTTCGGTGGTCTGGGCTGCGGGCTGATCAGAATTGTCCCGCGAAACCGAATCGGGGCCGTAGCCAGCATCAGGACGTGGACGAAGCGGCCCCGCCGAACCGCGCGGTCACTCCCTCGGCCCAGCGGTAGGGCTGAGTCGCCAAGAGTGCGCCGATCGAGCGCCGCAGTCGGGACACCTCGGCGCGGACCGTGACCTGATGGTCGGCATCACCGTAGAGCGTTCGGCTGAGTTCAGCGGCTGTGACCCCCGCGGAGCCCGCCGAGGTGATCGCGGCCAGGATCTGTGCACGCCGCGGCGTGAGCGGAATGACAAGTGGATCGGTACTCGAATCGACTTCGAGCACATCCTGCGCAGCCATCTGCCGGAGAGTCACCGAGACCGGGCTGCTCTCGATCTCGCCCGAGGGTCGCAGCAGCCAGCCGCCGGAGATCTTCTCCGGCAGACACAGTCCGGCACCAGGGATGAGGATCGTCCGATCGGACGCGGGTGCCTCGACCCGATCCTGGCTCCGGACACCCTGCTGGTAGGCGACCCAGCCGTCATCATCGACGACGAGCGCCGGTCCCCGGCTGCCGCTGAGGACTGTGGACATGCGATTGCGCAGACTGCTCAGCTGATCCTGCTGAATGAGAGACAGTCGTGCCTGAGCCAGTCGAACCGCCGTTGTGACCAATGATTGAACGGCAGGGTGGAGAGTCAGTGCGGGCCCGCTGATGTCGACGACGCCCAGGAGTCGGCCATCACTGGGATCGTGCACCGGGACGGCGCTGCAGTACCAAGGGTGCTGTGAGGTCTCGAAATGCTCGGCGGAGAACAATTGGACGGGAGCCTCTTCGGCCAGCGCCGTACCAATGGCATTGGTGCCCACCACGGATTCCGACCAGTGAGCGCCCTCGACGAAACCGAGGCCGTCAGCCTGCCGCTGGGCAGCACTGGCGCCGTCGCGCCAGAGGATCACGCCCTCGGCGTCGGTGACCACCAGAATGAAGGTCGCGGCATCGGGCATTCTCAGCAGCACGGCCCTGAGCTCATCGACGATGAGGCGCAGCTTCGAACGGTGCCTCCGGGACTCGACGTCCGCCTCGGCGGATAGAATTCGGCGATTGCCGCCCGCTGGATCCAACCCCAGACGCAGCATTCTCTTCCACGAACGCGCAACGAGCGCTCGCGGCTGCTCCGGCGGTGAACCACCGGTGATCACAGCATCGTGAATGCGGGACAGATCCCGGGCAAGATGCGCCAGGTCGAGCTGAGGCATGCCCTGAGTATAGGCGGGATGCACCTGACTGCCTATGCAACTCGATGCAACTCTTTCCCCGTTGCCACCCGGGGCATAGCTTGGAGGCACACAGCTCAACGAAGAGGAGTGACATGACAACGACGATTGACCGCCAGCAGCTCACAGCCGACGACATCGCAACCGGATGGTTCGAGAGCTTCGAATCCGCACTGCGCAGCCGTGACATCGAGACTGCGACAAAACTGTTCGGCGACGAGAGCTTTTGGCGCGACCTCGTGGCCTTCACCTGGAACCTCACGACCGTCGAAAACCACGACGGGATCAGAGACCTGCTGACCCAGAACCTCGCCAGAGTCTCACCCACCGACTTCGAACTGGCTGAGCCAGCAGAGACCGACGACGGCGTGACCACAGCATGGTTCACCTTCGCCACCGCAGTGGGGAGGGGCACGGGACTTGTCCGTCTTATCGACACAGGGGGTGCCGGCACCAAGGCATGGACGCTGCTGACCGCACTGCAGGAGCTCAAAGACCATGAGGAGCCTCAGGGCCCGCGGCGGCCCAAGGGTGCCGAACACGGCGTCGATCCCACGCGCAAGAGCTGGTCGGAGAAGCTGGCGGAAGAGGACGCAGCCTGGGGTGAGACCGCCCAGCCGTACACGCTTGTCGTCGGTGGGGGACAGGGCGGCATCGCACTGGGTGCACGCCTGCGCCAGCTGGGAGTCCCGGCGCTCGTCATCGATAGGTGGGAGCGACCGGGCGACCAGTGGCGATCACGGTACAAGTCGCTGTGCCTGCACGACCCGGTCTGGTATGACCACCTGCCCTACCTCAAGTTCCCGGAGAACTGGCCGGTGTTTGCTCCCAAAGACAAGATTGCCGACTGGTTGGAGTTCTACACCAAGGTGATGGAGATTCCGTACTGGTCGTCGACAACGGCGACCTCGGCGAAGTTCGGTGAGAAGACCAAGCAGTGGACGGTCGAGGTCGAACGTGACGGTGAGAAGCTCACGCTCAAGCCGACCCATCTGGTCATGGCCACTGGAATGTCCGGCAAACCCAACGTTCCGACCTTCCCAGGCTCGGACGTCTTCCAGGGCGAGCAGCAGCACTCCTCACAGCACCCGGGGCCCGATGCCTATGCGGGTAAGAAGGTCGTCGTCATCGGGAGCAACAACTCGGCCTTCGACATCTGCGGGGCGCTGTACGAGAACGACGCCGACGTGACGATGGTCCAGCGTTCGAGCACGCACATCGTCAAGAGCGATTCGCTCATGGATATCGGTCTCGGCGACCTGTACTCGGAGAAGGCGCTTGCCAACGGTGTGACCACGGAGAAGGCGGACCTCACGTTTGCGTCCCTGCCGTACCGGATCATGCACGAATTCCAGATCCCCCTCTACGAACAGATGAAGGAGAGGGACAAGGACTTCTACCAGCGGATGGCCGACGCCGGGTTCGACCTTGACTTCGGTGATGACGACTCGGGGATGTTCCTCAAGTACCTGCGCCGCGGTTCGGGCTACTACATCGACGTCGGCTCGGCGGAACTCATCGCCGATGGCAAGGTGAAGCTGGCCAAAGGCGACGTTGATCACCTGACCTCTGATTCCGTTGTCCTCGCCGACGGCACCGAACTGGCCGCTGACCTTGTGGTCTACGCGACCGGATACGGGTCGATGAACGGCTGGGTCGCCGACCTCATCGATCAGGAGACCGCGGACATGGTCGGCAAGTGCTGGGGCCTGGGCTCGGACACGACGAAGGATCCCGGCCCGTGGGAGGGCGAGCAGCGCAATATGTGGAAGCCCACTCAGCAGGAGAACCTGTGGTTCCAGGGCGGGAATCTGCACCAGTCGCGGCATTACTCGCTGTATCTGGCACTCCAACTCAAGGCTCGGTTCGAGGGGATCGAGACGCCTGTGTACGGGCTGCAGGAAGTGCATCACTTGGCGTAATGGGTGAGTCGGACTTCCCTGGCTGAGCGGAGTGAGTAAAGGCGGCGTCCCGGCGTCCCGGCGTCCCCGGCGTCCCGGGCGTCCGCGGCGTCCCCGGCGTCCGCGGCGTCCGCGGCGTCCCCGGCGTCCGCGGCGCCCCCGGCCGTCTCCGCCGAGTTGAGGAAGGTTTGGGCCGATACGGAGCATAAGTTTCGACCCATAACTTCCTTAACTCTTCCCGATCGGCAGAGAGGGCGTTCTGCTTCTGCCTCTGCTTCTGCGGTGGGAGCGGTTCGACTTCGGCTCTGCGACGACGTCATAGACCGAGATGGAGGCGGATCTTAGCTTCGAGCTGTCGGTAATTTGTCCGGCTGGTGACCTTAAGAACGGTCCAATCCTCATTTCGCAGAGCCTCATCTCGCTCGATGTCGTTCGTCCACTGTCGTTTTGACGCCCGGTGATGGTCTCCCTCGTACTCCAATGCGAGCTTCTTGTCCGGGTAGCCTAAGTCCGGTTCGACGATCCAGTTCAGCGATGGACAGTGGATCTGTGGATGCGCCACTGGTTCGGGGAGCCCAACTGCAATCGCCCACAAGCGGAGATCGGTCTCCGCCGGTGAGTCCACAGTGGGGCGCATCAGATCGATCGCTGCGAGGAGATGTGCTCGTCGGCGGAGGAAGCTGCGTTCGATCACCTGCGTCTGAAGCTCGTTGAGGTCTGCCTGTGGTCGACCGTGCCAATTGCCGATAGCGGCATCGCCGAGCTTGACCAGATCGCGCAGCAGCAGGTCAGGACCGACCCCTATGAATACGTCGACCGCGTCAAGGATCGGCAGATCAAACCACATCCTCTGAGAGAAGTTCTTGCTTCTGTGCAGTGTGATCAGCCGCTGGATGATCCGAGCATTCGGCTCTGCCGTACAGACATGAAGCTGGTCGGTCATCAGGTTCGTTGGCAACGGCCATCCATAGAGACGTGCAGCAAGTGCGTGGCCCGCGACGATCGACGGATGCTTCATCAGAGCGGCTCTGAACCGCAGCGCGTCCCGTTGCCAACTGTGATCGGCCCATATCGGTGTGCGGAATCGGACGAAGGTCTCACGGTCCATGCGAATTCCCGGCACAACGACCGGGTATCTGGGCGTGTGGAGCAGGCTGTGGCGGGTGATACCTCGCTCTGAGGCCTTTCGTGCTTCAAAGAGCAACGGGTAATCACGCAGCTCCCAGCGGTGGTCATTGAACATACTTGTCATGGTCGAGCGCGCCCGGCCAGGTGCGGAAGCCTGGCGGATGCCGCTGTGGACTGCGGTTCGGCATCCACAGGCAATATGCACGCGAGCCCGGTTGTCCGGAGGCTGCCTGTGCACACGAGTGGACGAGTCACGAACCGTTCTCACCGGGCGCTGGTTTCCTGCTGCGCTCCCGCGAATTGAGGAAGATTTGAGTCGAATCGGAGGCCAGTTTTCGGACCGAAACTTCCGCAGCTCGAAGTGCACGCCGGCTGCACCTGACGCATGAGGCCTCGACCGACACGGGGCGGCGTCAACAGGGTGTGGTGGTCGAGTCGAAGTTACGGAAGATCGCGTGTGGACGCGCAGCTGCGCCGAGGCTGTCGCGCCCGGAGGCTTTCGCTTAGAGCCCCAGTCGCGCCCGGAGGCTTTCGCTTAGAGCCCCAGTCGCGCCAGTACGTTCTTCACGTGGGCCAGGGCTTCATCCTGGGACAGGCCGAAGTTCTGGTTGAAGTACATGCCATCGCCGATGAGTTGGATCGTCATGGCAAGGTGCGGATCGCCGAGGTGCTCATTGAGCACGTCGAACCAGGCTTCGCGAGTCGCCCGCAGCGCGTTCTTCGCTTCCACGTGCTCAGGTGCCAGGCAGGTTGCCGCGATGAGGCTGCGATCGAGGGAAGTTCCGACCTCCGCCGAAGTCTCGAGGTAGTAGAGGTGGAGCCGTTCGCCGGCGGCCTTCATCGACTCGACATCGTCATCGACCAGCCTGCTGAGACGTTCGAGACTGCCCTTGATCAGCTCCGCCTTCGACCCGAAATGGTAGAGCAGTCCGCCCTTGGAGACTCCCGCCTTCGCTGCGACCGCGTCGAGTGTCGCTCCGGAAGCGCCGTGTTCGTCGAGCAGGATCTCGAACGCATCGAGGAGCTTGCCTTTGGTGTCGGTGGAGTTGCGTGCCATAGCGCCGAGCCTAGTCGAACCTCCCGGGCCGATCATTTCAGCCCTTGTCTTGTTCACTGTACCGTCTAGACGGTACAGTGTATTCCATGTTCACCACACAGACACCACACGTGCGCGCCGGCCGGCGCGAATGGGCTGGCCTGGCTGTGCTGATGATCCCTGTTCTGCTCATCTCGATCGACAACACCGTCTTGGGATTCGCGATACCGGCCATCAGCACCGGGCTCCATCCCACAGGCACCCAGCTCCTCTGGATCGTCGACATCTATGCGCTCATGCTCGCGGGTCTTCTCGTGGCCATGGGCAGCATCGGCGACAGGGTCGGCCGGCGCAGACTGCTGGTGATAGGAGCCTTCGGCTTCGGGCTGGCCTCGCTGCTGGCTGCCTTCTCCACTTCGGCGGAGATGCTCATCGTCTCTCGTGCGCTGCTTGGTCTCTTCGGCGCCACGCTGATGCCGTCGACCCTGTCGCTGATCCGCAACATCTTCGTCAACGACAAGGACCGCCGAGTCGCGGTCGCCACCTGGGCCGCCATGTTCAGCGGCGGCGCGGCCCTCGGTCCTATCGTGGGCGGAATCCTGCTCGAGCACTTCCACTGGAGCGCGATCTTCTTCATCAATCTGCCGCTCATCGCGGTTTTCATTCCGGCTGCCATCGTGCTGCTGCCGGAGTCGCGGGACCCGAATCCTGGTCGGATCGATCCGCTGTCGATCGTGCTGTCCATGCTCATGCTCGCCCCGCTCGTCTTCGCCATCAAGCACGTCATGGCAGACGGAGTGGATCTGGTCTTCTGGGCCAGCATCATCGTGGCCGTTGCCGCCGGGATCGGCTTCGTGCTGCGTCAGCTCGGCTCATCGAATCCGATGCTCGATGTCAGACTCTTCGCCAACAAGGTCTTCACCTCCGCTGTGCTGTCCAATCTGCTCAGCGTCATGGGCCTGGCCGGGTTCCTCTTCTTCGGCACGCAGCTGCTCCAGCTGGTCCTCGGCCTCTCGCCGGTCGAGGCGGCACTCGTCCTCGTCCCCGGGCTTGGCACCTCGATCGTCGCCGGCTATGTGGCGGTGCCGATCATGGTCCGTCTGCAGCCGCGAGTGGTCGTTCCCTGCGCACTCGTCCTCAACGCGATCGGCCTGGGCATCGTGGCCTTCACACCCGAGCATTCGGTGGCGGGAATGCTCATCTCGTTCCTCATCCTCGGCGTGGGCCTCGGCACGGCCGAGGTCATCACAAACGACCTCATCCTTGCTGCCGTGCCCGCGAACAAAGCCGGAGCCGCCTCGGCGATCTCCGAAACCGCCTACGAGTTCGGTTCGGTCATGGGCACGGCCGTCCTCGGTGGGCTCACAACCGCGGTGTACGGATCCCACCTGCAGTCCACGCTCGGTGCCAAGGCCAGCGGAGCCGAGTTCGAGACCCTCGGTTCAGCTCTCGAACATGCGAGTGCCCAGGGCGGTCGCCTCGGTGACCAACTCGCCGAGGCGGCTGTGGCGTCCTTCGATCTCGGCGTCCAGTGGGCAGCCGGTGGGGCGGTCGTCCTTGTCCTCATCGCTGCGGTCCTGACGTCCTTCGGTCTCAGGGGTGCGGGTCGGCTGCTGCCCGGAAGCGCCGAGGCGATGGACCGGGAGCCAACATCGGTCTCGTGAGCGCAACCGGCCGGTGAATGCGCCGGTGGCCCGGTCCGAACGAGATTCACCCACTCGGGCCGGGCCACCGGAGGGCCGGTCGCAGTCGATCAGCTCACAGTCGCGTCGACCGAATGCTCAGATCTGGCAGCGACCTTCTGGCGCCTCCGCGCCCGCACACGGCCGACGCCGGTGTAGAGCAGCGCGCCGATGAGCACGATGTAGAGGACGATCGTGATCGGTGAGGACACGAGCACCGAGACATCATTGCCCGAGGCCAGAAGCGCATCGCGCAGGTTGGTCTCGGCCAATGGACCCAGAACCATGCCGATCATGAGCGGTGCCAGGGGAACTCCGTAGCGTTTGAGCACGAAGCTGACGATGCCGATGCCCAACAGGATGAACAGCTCGAACGTCGACGCCGAGGTCGCGTAGATGCCCAGGCCACAGAACACCGCGATGCCACCGTAGAGGTAGGGGTCCGGGATCTTGAGCAGCTTCGCCCACAGCGGCGCGAACGGCAGGTTGATGATGAGCAGCACGACCATGGCGATGAAGAAGCTCGCCAGCAGACCCCACACCAGTTCGGGGGAGCGGTCGAAGAGCAGCGGTCCCGGCTGCAGGCCGTACTGGCGGAAGGCCGCGAGCATGATCGCAGCGGTCGCGGAGATCGGCAGCCCCAGAGCCAACAGAGCACCCATGGCAATACCGGTCGTGGCGCTGCCGGCAGCCTCGGGGGCGGCAAGGCCCCTGATCGCACCTTTGTCACCGAACGCCGGATCCTGGCGGCGGGCGTCGAGCTTGCGCTCAAGACCGTAGGCCATGAAGGTCGGCACATCCGCACCGCCGACTGGGATGACTCCGAACGGCAGACCGATCGCGGTTCCTCGCAGCCATGCGGGCACTGCCTCACCGAACTCCTTGCGGGACAGGAACGGTCGGCCCGAGGAGTTGATCGTATTGTCGTTGGCCTTCCGGCGGATCCGCGAAGCGATGTGGAACACCTCGCCCAGGGCCAGGATGCCCACAGTCACGGTCACCAGCGAGACGCCGTCGAAGAGCTCGGGGACACCGAAGGTGAAGCGCTCAGTACCGGAGACCGAGTCGATGCCGATGACGGAGATCCCGATGCCGAGCACCAGCGCCATGAGGCCCTTGAGCACTGAATCCGCAACGACCGAGGAGGTCGCGACGAATGCGAACAGGGCGAGGGCGAAGAACTCGGCCGGGCCGAAGCTCGTCGACAGATCCGCCAAAGCGGGAGCGATGAAGACAACGAGGAAGCACGAGATGATTCCACCGATGAACGCACCGATCGCGGCCGTGGCCAACGCCTGCGGCGCTCGCCCGTTGCGGGCCATCTTGTGGCCTTCGAAGGTCGAGGCGATCGCCGATGCCTGACCGGGAGTATTCATGAGAATAGCCATCGTCGAGTCGCCGAAGAGACCACCGAAGTAGACACCGGCGAACATGATGAACGCGGCAGTCGGGTCGAGTGCGAAGGTCATCGGCAGCAGCAGAGCCACCGCCATCGACGAACCCAGGCCCGGCAGCACGCCGACAGCGGTGCCGAGGAAGCAGCCGAGGATGACCCACAACAGGTTCATTGGCGTCACTGCATGGGTGAAGCCTTCGAAGAGAGACATCAGAGCGTCCATATCAGAGACCACCTCCTAAGATTCCCGAGGGAAGGTTGAGCCCCAGCATCACCGCGAACGCGATGTAGACCAGAGACGAGAAGGTCAGTGCCAGAGTCAGGTCGAACAGGGGCTTCTTCGAACCCATCGACCTGGCCACACACCAGAACAGAAGTGCCGCGGCGATGATCCAGCCGGCGAACTCGAGGATGCCGGCAAAGGCGGCGAAACCGCCCGCACCCCAGGCCAAAGACACGAAGTCCGAATGGGTGCGGTGGCGCGAATCGGCCACCCGTGCCTCGGCGAGGGCCTTGCGGTCGGAGCTCGGTTCATCCTCCTCATGCGGGGAGAGGCGCGAAGCCGAGACCGCCGAGGTGATCGGGGTGGAGAACGCCGTGTCCTCAGCCGTTTCAGCCGGGACCTCGTCGTCGACGTCGACGGGTTCGGGGTTGCGGATATAGGCGAGGATCAGCAGGAGCGTCAGCGAGTAGCCCACGATCATGATGATCATCGGGAAGAACTGAGGACCGGGCGGATCCGTGTCCGCAGGCACCTGCATCGTGAGGATGCCGATGAGCAGATAGGTGGAGAACGCGCCCATGATGAGTGGGATCAGCAGACCTGATCGTCCCTGCCACCAGGTTCCCGCGCCGAGGTGATCCGTCCTGGTTCTCGTCTTCGGTGACGTTTCAGCGCTCACAGTCCCAACTCCTTCAACAGCTTCTCGATCCGAGAGGTGTCCTCTTTGACGAACTCGGCGAGTTCATCACCGGTCAGCCACACGTCTGTCCATTTGTTGCGGTCGACGGCATCGGCCCACTCAGCGCTGTCGCGAGTCTGCTGGAGAATGTCGACAAGCTGTGCAGTCTCGTCCTCGCTGATGCCCGGCGCACCGAGGAAGCCGCGCCAGTTGGTCAGCGTCACCTTGTAGCCCTGTTCGGTCATCGTGGGAACCTCGTCGAATCCGGCGATGCGTTGTGGCGAGGCCACGCCGAGGGCTTTGACGCGCCCGGCTTCGATCTGGTCGGAGACCTCGTTGAAACCTGTGGACGCGAAGTCTGTCGTCCCCGAGAGCAGTGTTTGGATCGCTTCGCCGCCACCGGACTTCGGGATGTAGGTGATGCCGGAGGCGGGGATGCCGCCGAGCAGAGCCAATTGGGCGATCGTGAGGTGATCGACAGAACCTGCTGAACCGCCCGTCCAGACGAATCCTTCGGGATCCTTCTTCCACTTGCCGATGACATCGTCAATGGTGTTGTAGGGGGAGTCCGCGGCGGCGATGAGCACGTCGTAGTCCTCAGCGACCCGGGCGAGCAGGGTTGTGTCGTCGAATCCCACGGGCGACTTGTTGAGTGCGATGCCGCCGACCATCGCGGTGCCGGTGGCGAGAAGGGTGTCGGCACGGCCTTCCATAGTCGAGAACTTGCCGAGGCCGATGGTGCCGCCGGCACCGGGGATGTTGACGACCTGGGCATTGTTGGCGACCTTGATCGCGCGCATGGCCTGCTGGGTCTCTCGCGCGAATCCGTCCCATCCGCCACCGGCACCAGCGGGTGCGATGAGCGTGAGGTTGGAGGAGAGGTCACCCTTGGCGGCGGCAGACTTGATGGAGAATCCAGTAGCCGTCCCGATGGCTGCCACAGCGACGGCACCATAGACGATGCGGCCGAACATGCGCCGACTCGGATGTGGAGGTCCGGGCCGAGGATCTGCGCCAGTGTCTGAGGAGGATTGGTTCGTCATTGACCAAGCTTTCATTGCTGTTGTGAACTACATGTGAGGCTCGTCATAGCCTAGGTTGATGCGCGTCACATTTCGCGCTTGTGCGCACTGATCGCGTTCTGCTCATATTTCACGTTGTGCGCGTTCTGCTCATTTCGGGTGACGGTGGTTTCAGCGGCGACGGCAGCTGCGGTGTCAGCGGCAACGGCACTGAGGTAGCTAGGCTGGGGCTATGAATGACACCACTGCCCCTGTGGCCAAGAAGGTTCCCCACGAGCGGACGCACCACGGCCACACCTTCGTCGATGACTACGAATGGATGCGCGACAAGGAGTCCCCGGACGTCATCGCTCATCTCGAAGCCGAGAACGAATGGACGCACGCCCAGACGACCGCCCTCGCACCCCTGCGCGAATCGATCTTCACCGAGATCAAGACCCGCATCAAGGAAACCGATATGTCCGTGCCGACCAGGCGCGGGAGCTACTGGTACTTCTCACGAACGAAAGCGGGGCTCGACTACGGGATCAGTGTGCGCGCACCGATTGCCGACGCCGATGACTGGACACCACCCGAGGTCGGCGACGAACCGCTGCCCGGCGAAGAGGTCATCTTCGACTCGAACATCGCCGCCGAAGGACAGGAGTTCTTCTCCCTCGGCAGCTTCTCACTCACCGACGACGGCAGGTACCTGCTCGTCGGCGTCGACAACTCCGGCGACGAGCGTTACACGCTCCGGCTGCGCGACCTGAGCACAGGAGAGGACCTGCCCGACACGGTCGACGGCACCTTCGCCGGTGCCTCGATCGACCCCGCAGGACGCTTCGTCTTCTACACCACTGTCGACGACGCCTGGCGGCCGGAAAAGGTCTGGCGCCATGCGGTGGGCACCGACAGCAGCGATGATGTGTGCATCTTCCACGAACCCGACGAGCGCTTCTTCGTCGGCTCGGGATTCTCCCGCTCCGGCAAATACATGTTCGTCGTCACCGGGTCGAAGACCACCACCGGCTTCTGGTCGCTGGAGTCCGAAGACCTTGAGGCAGCACCGCAGGTGGTCTGGCCCCGTATCGATGGGGTCGAATACTCGGTCGAGCACGCGGTCATCGCTGGTGAGGACCGTTTCCTCATCACCCACAACCAGGAGCGCGACGACTTCGACATCATCGACGTTCCCGTCGCCGATCCCGCCGGAACCGGCAGTGAACCTGTTGACGCCGTCGACGAACCTGAGACCATCGCAGATCCGCACTCCGCCGGCCGTTCGCTCCTTGATGACGTCGAGGAGCTGCGCATCGAAGACGTCGACGCCTTCGCGGACTTCATCGTCATCAGCTACCGCCGCAGCGGCTTCGCACGAGTCGGCATCGTCGAACTGGAGACTCGAGACCAGGGTGCGGCGTCGCCCTATGGACCGTTGCGGGAGCTTCCCTTCTCTCGAGAGACCGGAACCCTGGGCTTTGCCGGCAACCCCGAATTCACCCAGACGAGCATCCGACTGCTCTTCACCTCCATGTCCACGCCCGCCGTGATCTATCAGCACAGCGTGACAGACGGCACTGACACGGTCCTCAAGCGTCAGCCCGTTCTCGGCTCCGTCGACCTCAGCAACTACGACGAATCCCTCGTCTGGGCCAGCGCCGAGGACGGGACTCAGATCCCGATCTCATTGGTCTACCGCACCGACCTCGTCGACACCGAACCCGCACCCATGGTCCTCTACGGATACGGATCCTACGAGATGAGCATGGACCCGTTCTTCTCCGTGTCCCGGCTGTCCCTGCTCGACCGGGGAGTCGTCTTCGCCATCGCGCACGTGCGCGGCGGTGGTGAGATGGGCCGACACTGGTACGACCAGGGAAAGACCTCGGCGAAGAAGAACACGTTCACAGACTTCATCGCCGCCGGGCGCCACCTTGTGACCGAAGGTTGGACGAGTCCGGAGAAGCTCGTGGCCACCGGGGGATCGGCCGGCGGGCTGCTCATGGGCGCAGTGACGAACATGGCGCCGGATCTGTTCGCCGGAGTCAGCGCACATGTCGCCTTCGTCGATGCGCTGACCTCGATCCTCATGCCCGAACTTCCGCTCACCGTCATCGAGTGGGAGGAATGGGGTGATCCTCTCCACGATGCGCACGTGTACGAGTACATGCGCTCCTACTCGCCTTACGAGAACGTCGCCGAGGTGGATCATCCGAAGATCTTGGCCGTGACCTCGCTCAACGACACCCGAGTCCTCTACGTCGAACCAGCCAAATGGGTGGCTCGCCTACGCGAGGTCGGTGCCGACGTGCTGCTGAAGACCGAGATGGTCGCCGGGCACGGAGGTGCTTCTGGCCGCTATGACTCGTGGAAGGAAACGGCGTTCGACTTCGCCTGGATACTCGACGTGCTGGGACGAGCCGACGTCGAGATCGACGCCTGACCGCGGCTGCGGCGTCCCCACGGCATCCCCGAGATCGTCAAAACAACATCACCGAGGCGTCACCCCAGCATTCCTGAGGACGTCACGACGGGCACACCTCGGTGAGACACATGGGTGTCGCAAGAGGGGGTGCGGGGGACGTTTGTCGCGGCAGATAACAATACTGGGACGATTGTCTTCAATGCCCTGTTTTGTTCAAGCGTGTCAGTGGCGCCCAATAGAGTGGAACACATCACAGGCGCACCCCGCCGGTCTGCGGAATCAGAATGGTCTGAGCCGCGGTCGGGTGTGGTTCGTCTGCAGTTCCACGGGGGCACCCACCGACGTGTCCGGCCGGGAACAGCACCAGAATTCGTTTCGGTTCCGCGCAGTTGAACCGATTATCCAAAGGGGAGAAGAATGCGTCTCAAACATCTGGCCACAGCGATTGTGGCAGTGAGTTCGGTTATTGCGGTCTCAGCATGTTCGGGTGGAGACAGCGCCAGCGGTGAGGGCGAAGGCGGCGATTCGTACTCGATCGGCATCTCCCAGTTGGTTCAGCACCCGGCGCTCGACGCGGCCAGCGAAGGTTTCAAGAAGTCCTTCGAAGATGCCGATGTCACCGTCGAATGGGACGAACAGAATGCCCAGGGCGAACAGGCCAACGCCACCTCGATCGCGCAGACATTCGCCAACAAGGACCTCGACCTCGCCCTCGCGGTGGCCACCCCCGCGGCACAGGCAGCCGCACAGGCAATCACTGACATTCCTGTGCTCTTCACCGCCGTCACCGATGCCGAAGAAGCAGGCCTTGTGGCGTCAAATGATGCGCCTGGGGCCAATGTCACCGGCACTTCCGACCTCAACCCGGTCGCCGATCAGCTCCAGCTCGTCAAGGATCTCAAGCCTGATGCGAAGACCGTCGGCATCGTCTACAGCTCCGGTGAGGTCAACTCGCAGGTTCAGGTGGACCTGGCGAAGAAGGCCGCGAAGGACATGGGTGTGGAGATCAAGGAAGCGACGATCGCCAACTCAGGTGAACTCGCGCAGGCAGTGGACTCCCTGGGCAAGGTCGATGCCTATTACGTACCGACCGACAACAATGTCGTCTCTGCCGTGTCGACGATGGTTCAGGCCGCTGAGAAGAACAAGGCGCTGCTCGTCGGTTCGGAAGCAGGCCAGGTCGAACAGGGCGCGGCGATCACTCGCGGCATCGACTACACGAAACTGGGCGAGCAGACCGGCAAGATGGCGCTGCAGATCCTCCAGGACGGCAAGAAGCCGGCCGATATGCCCGTCGAGACCAGCTCCAACCTTGAGCTTGTCGTCAACCCGAAGGCCGCGAAGGCGCAGGGTGTCGAAATTCCACAGGACATCATCGACGAAGCCGACAACGTCATCAAATGACTCGCTGGCACAGAATCACCCCGTGAGCACGATGGTCGCCGGCAATCCCGTCGGCGACCACGGGCCCACTCGACACATCACCACATGATCGGAAACACATGTTCGGAGCACTGGAACTCGGGCTCATCTACGCAGCGATGGCGCTCGGGGTCTATCTGACCTTCAAGGTTCTCAACTTCCCCGACCTCACCGTCGACGGAAGCTTCACCACGGGTGGTGCCACCGCAGCATCCCTGATCATCGCTGGGGTCAACCCCTTCCTGGCGACTGTGGCGGCCATCTTCGCGGGATTCATCGCCGGCTATATCACCGGCCTCCTCCACACCAAGGGCGGCATCGACGGTCTGCTCGCCGGCATCCTGACAATGATCGGACTGTGGTCGATCAATCTGAGGATCATGGGCAAGGCGAACCTCCCGCTCCTGCGAGAGGAGACCGTGTTCACTCCGCTGCGGGAGAACATGTGGCTGGGCACCTGGATCTCCATCTCCGTGCTCTTAGTCTTCACCCTGATTCTGAAATTCGCCATCGACTGGTTCCTCACCACCGACCTGGGACTGGCGATCCAGGCCAACGGCAACAACCGGCAGATGATCCGCAGCCTCGGCGTCAACACCGATAACACGACGATGCTGACCCTGGCTCTGTCCAACGGCTTCGTCGCACTCTGCGGAGCCCTCGTGGCCCAGTACCAGGGCTTCTCCGATATCAGTATGGGCATCGGCCTGATCCTCGTCGGCCTCGCCTCAGTCATCTTGGGCCAGGCAGTGTTCGGTTCCCGCAACATCTTCATGGCCAGCCTCGGCGCACTCATGGGCTCTGTCATCTACCGCCTCATCATCTTCCTGGCGCTGCGTGCCGGACTCGACACCAACGACATGAAGCTGACGACCGCGCTGCTCGTCGTGGTCGCGCTGCTGTTGCCCAGGTGGGGATTCCTCAAGCGAATACCGTCGCTGAGATCGCGCGGCAACCGCGCCTCGGCCAAGGCTGCTGTCGGCACGACGAACGATCCCGCCAACGAGGCGGGCGCCCAAGTCCCCGCGGGCACCACCGACGTTGCGAATGGCACCACCGACGTTGCGAATGGCACCACCAACGCCCCCGCTAGGGCGTCAACGAGCGCTGCCGGACCGACAGCATCGTCGAAGACGAAGGAAGGCTGAGGCACATGCTCAAGATCGACACAATCTCGAAGACCTTCTTTCCCGGCACTGTCAACGAACGCAAAGCACTGCAGACACTGTCCCTCGAACTCAGAGAATCCGACTTCGTCACCGTGATCGGATCGAACGGGGCAGGAAAGTCGACCCTGCTCAATACGATCTCGGGCCGACTTCCCATCGACTCCGGATCGATCACCATCGATGGTGCCGAGGTCTCCCGGATGCCCGAATACAAACGGGCCAAATACCTGGGCCGGGTGTTCCAGGACCCGATGGCAGGCACCGCTCCTGACCTCACGATCGAACAGAACCTGTCCCTGGCGCTCAAACGCGGCAAGTCACGTGGGCTGGGACGAGGAACCACCTCGGCGCGACGCGATCTGTTCAGAGACGAACTCGCCACCTTGGAACTGGGTCTCGAGAACCGACTCAAGACGAAGGTCGGACTGCTCTCCGGTGGACAGCGCCAGGCGCTGAGCCTGCTCATGGCAGGATTCACCCAGCCTCGGATCCTGCTCCTCGACGAGCACACAGCGGCCCTCGATCCGCAGCGAGCGGCGCTTGTGACGGACCTGACGAAGAAGATCGTGTCGAATGACGGGCTGACCACGCTCATGGTCACGCACAACATGGAACAGGCGATCGCTCTGGGTAACCGACTCATCATGATGCATGAAGGCGAGATCATCTACCAGGCCTCGGCCGAGGAGAAGAAGTCGCTGACGGTGAAGACGCTGTTGGGCGAATTCTCCAAGCTCAAGGGAGCAACCCTGGGGGATAGGGCACTGCTCAACTGACCGATTCGCATGGGTCGGCCAAGGCTGTGCCGTCCACGCGATCGAGTGCCGGCGTCTCCGGACATGGCACCGGCAAATGACAGAATTCCTTTGAGAAGCTCACAGGAAGCTGTTAAGGTCCGAAACTATGGCAAAAATCGGGACTTTCGAGGCAGACCACTGTGCTCGACCCCTTTTTGCGACTCGAACTGCTCCACATCCCACAGCCGGCTTTGCCAATGATTCTTGGGACGGTGCGGCGATCGGGTGGTGCGGTTCAGAGCCTTAGACCATGCTGGCAACTTTCGATCATCCGTTTCTTCGACGATTGAGAAAGGGCCATCGCTGCATGTCCGATGACTCCACACCCCGTTCTGAGAATTTCGGCTCAGGCCAGTCCGGAACCACCGCCCACAACACCACCGCCCATAACACCACCGGAGCCGACGCCGATGCGGCGGCAACGACCGCGCCGACGCTGGGCTCCGACGGTTCGGGCTCTCTGCGCCCCGAGCGCAGGGCCTCACGCGAAAAGCTCAAGGCTGATGCCAAGCGAGTGAGCCGGGAAACCGGCAAGAGCTTGGGCAAACTCGACTACCGTCGTCCCCGGCATCCCAGCGAGGACGAGCCGAATAACACCCAGTACCCGCACAACACCCACCCGATCCTCGTCCCGGGCATCGCCATCGATGAACAGCGTCGTCGCTATTCCCTGGACAAGATCATCTTCGCCGTCGCCGGCACGCTCACGGTCGCGTTCGTCATCTGGGGCATCGTCAACCCCGACAACGTCTCCACCGTCGCGACCGCCGCCTACAACTGGTCGACGATGAATGTCGGGTGGTTCTTCAACCTCGTCGCCATCATCATCCTCGTGGCCCTGCTCATCCTCGCGTTCTCGCCCTACGGCAAGATCCCCTTGGGCAAGGACGGTGAGAAAGCCGAGTTCAGCACCTTCTCGTGGGTGGCGATGCTCTTCGCCGCCGGCATCGGAATCGGTGTCCTCTTCTTCGGCCCATCGGAGCCGCTGACCTACTTCATCAGCCCACCGCCGATGACGAACGACCCGGAATCCACCGAGGCTCTCCACGGTGCGATGGCCCAGACCTACTACCACTGGGGCTTCCACGCCTGGGCGATGTACGCCCTGGTCGGCGGTGCCATCGCCTACGCCGCCTACCGGCGCGGGCGTTCGCTGCTGCTGTCGTCGATCTTCCAGACCCTGTTCGGCAAACGCCAGACAGATGGCTTCGCCGGCAAACTCGTCGACATCTTCGCGATCGTCGCGACCCTGTTCGGCACGGCCGCGGCCCTGGGCATCGCAGCGATGCAGATCGGCACCGGTGTGAGCATCGTGTCCGGAGTGGGACCGATGACGAACAATATGCTCGTCGTCATCATCTGCGTTCTCACCGTCGGGTTCGTCATCTCCGCAGTCTCCGGTGTCTCAAAGGGCATCCGCTACCTCTCAAGCATCAACATCGTCCTCACCGTGGGAATCGTGGCACTCGTGCTCTTCCTCGGCCCGACCCTGTTCCTGCTCAATCTCCTGCCCTCGGCGCTCATGGAATACCTGGGAACGATGTTCGACATGATGGGCAAGTCCCTGTCATGGGGTGCCGAGACACAGGAGTTCCAGTCCGTGTGGACGGTCTACTACTGGGCTTGGTGGATCTCCTGGTCGCCGTTCGTCGGCACCTTCATCGCCCGCATCTCCCGCGGACGCAGCATCCGCCAGTTCATCCTCGGCACGATCTTCATCCCCTCGACGCTGCTCTTCGTCGCCTACGGAATCATGGGTGGAACGTCGATCTGGATGTACCGCGAGGGAGCTGCCGGGTTCACCGACAGCATGGCGGCCCCCGAGGTGTTCTTCGCCCTCATCGACAATCTGCCCTTCGTCGAATGGCTGCCGTTCGTCGCGATCGTCGTGCTCGCGATCTTCTTCATCACCTCCGCCGACTCAGCTTCCGTGGTCATGGGAATGCTCACCAGCCGCGGCGATCAGGAACCGAAGAAGTGGGTCGTCGTGTTCTGGGGCCTCGTCATGTCCGGGATCGCGGTGGTCATGCTGCTGCTCGGCAATGCCAGTGCGCTGCAAGGGCTGCAGCAGCTTGTCATCGTCACGGCCGTGCCGTTTGCGATCATCATGCTCTTCATCATCGTCGCGTGGTTCAAGGAGCTGCGCACCGATCCGCTGGCGCTGCGGCGCAAGTACGCGCAGAATGCCGTTGAAAATGCTGTGGTCTCCGGTGCCGACCGCTTTGGTGACGACTTCGCCTTCCAGGTCGTACAGACTGAACCGGGCGACGGCGCCAATGGCGATATCGACTCCGAACACGGGGACTATACCGACTGGTACCAGCGCACCGATGAGGACGGCGAACCGGTCGGCTTCGACTACGAGACCGGTGAGTGGGCCGACGGGTGGACCCCTGAGGATGGGGACCCGGAGACCGATGCCGCCTCGGCGGACTCAGAGGTCGAGGGCCAGCCGGAATCCAGTGTGACCAAGTGAAGTGTCCGGGGTCGCGGCCGTACGGGCCGAGGTGCGATACCTCCGGCAATACGAGTCGTGACACATGTATGAGCCGCCGCGCAGGACACCGCGACGGTCGTGGGCACTGAACCTGCCGCTCGTCCACTCCCACACGTTGCCGGTCGTATTGTGCAGACCGTACCCGTTGGGAGGAAACGAGTCGGCGGGGACGGTGCCCACCGGCTTCGTCGGTCCGTTGGGGAAGACACCTGTGAAGGTGTTCATCCGGGCTTCGCCGTTCGGCTCGGGCACCGAGCCCCACGGGTAGGGCTGCTGCTCGAGGCCACCGCGGGAGGCGAACTCCCACTCGGTCTCGGTCGGCAGTCGGGCACCGACCCACTGCGCGTACGCCTCGGCATCGGTGCGGGAGACGTGGGTGACCGGATGCGTGGCCCACTGTTCGAGAGCCGTCCCGGACACGCCCGTCGTCCCTGGCGCTCCGGTCGAGCCGAGTCCGGCGGGCTGGAACCAGGTGGCACCGGTGACCTGGCGCCACCAGGGAGTAGCCTGCACAGTAGGGGAGGTCTGACGCAGACCTTCAGCCAACTGGCCAGTGAAGACCAAGGAGTCCCCATGAGTATCGGCATCAGTGCGATGGCCTGTCGCTGCAGCGAACACGGCGAACTCCGCGACGGTCACTGTCGTGGCACCGATCGCGAAGCCGTCGACGCCGACCTCACGGACCGGCCCTTCTCCATCCTCAGGATAGGCCAGCTGATCCTCGCTTCCCATAAGGAACGTGCCGCCGTGCAGACCGATCATCGCCAGGTCTTGCGGGGCCAGAGCAGCGAGCTCGGTCAGCAGCTGCCGGTTGGGAGCGGGCACGGTGGTCGATTCCCGGCCCGGCATTCGCACCTCGGCGGGGGATTCTTCTTCCGCAACACCCACCTCGGCGGGCCGCGGGTCGCTCTGGCTCGCTCCGACGGGCGAGTTCCGTGCCGGGCCGCAGCATGAGGCCAATGTCGCCACCTTCAATCCACATCTGAGAATCAGTTCACAAGAATCTACACACCTGCGCAGGTCGTCAACGCAGCTGACTTCGCAGATCATGCTTTCACAAGCAGACCATACGTTTTTGAGAAAGGACGTGACCAGCATATGCAACCGCCGAACATCGTAGTGATCCAGGCCGACCAGATGGCCGCACAGGCACTGGGGGCCTACGGAGACACCGCCGCACTCACCCCGAACATGGACTCCCTGGCCGAGGACGGAGCGGTCTTCGATCGCGCCTACTGCAACACCCCGCTGTGCTCACCGTCGCGGGCATCGATGATGACCGGGCGGATGCCCTCCGACATCGACTGCCTCGACAACGGCGATGACTTCGCCGCCTCGGTGCCGACCTTCGCTCACCGTCTGCGCAAGCTCGGCTACCACACCGCGCTCATCGGACGGATGCACTTCATCGGCCCCGATCAGCACCACGGCTTCGAAGAGCGCCTGACGACCGACGTCTACCCGGCCGACCTCGACATGGTCCCCGACTGGCAGCGTCCCCTCGATCAGAAACTCCAGTGGTACCACGAGGCCGATCCCGTCTTCACGGCCGGTGCCGCGAAGGCGAACGTCCAGCAGGACTTCGACGACGAGGTGATCTTTCGGACCCTGCGTCACCTCAACTCACGGGTGCGCGCCAATCAAGCGGCCGGTGAGAACCAGCCGTTCCTCATGGTCACCTCGTTCATCCACCCGCACGACCCGTACGAGCCGCCGCGGGAGAACTGGGACAGATTCGCCGAGGTGGACATCCCGGACCCAGCCCACCCCGAGGTGCCCGACATCGCCGAGGATCCGCACAGCCACCGTCTGCGCACGATGAGCGGGCTCGATAAGCGGGAACCGGGAACCGAGGACATCCGTCGGGCGCGCCGGGCCTACTATGCGGCTGTGAGCTACATCGACGACCACATCGGCAAGGTTCGCCAGCGTCTGCGCGAACTCGACCTTGCCGACAACACGGTCATCATCGTCACCAGCGACCACGGAGACATGCTGGGGGAGAAGGGGCTGTGGTACAAGATGTCGCCGTACGAGCAGTCCTCCCGTGTTCCGATCATCATCAACGGCCCCGCCGAGGCGGTCACGCCGGGTCGGTACGCCAACCCCGTCAGCCTCGTCGACCTGATGCCGACCCTGCTGGAGCTGGCAGGATCCTCGGACCCTGATGCGACCGGTCTCTCCCTGTTCGAGTCCGCTCGGCGGGAAGCCGCGGGAGAGAAAGAGCCTGCCGATCGTGACGTCATCATCGAGTACTTCGCCGAAGGCACGTACCGACCCCAGGTCACGCTCATCCGCGGACAGTACAAGCTGACGATCTGCCCAGGAGATCCGGAGCTGCTCTTCGACCTCGAATCCGATCCGGACGAGTTGGTCAACCGTGCCGGTGACGCCGCATACGCGGAGCTCGCGGCCACGATGCGAGCCGAACTCGACTCGCGTTACGATCTCGACCATCTTGAGGAGCACGTGCTGGGCAGCCAGTCGAGCCGCCAGCTCGTGGCCGATGCGCTCAAGGTCGGCACCATCCGGCACTGGGACTTTGATCCAGAACCAGAGAACGGCTACGTCCGCGGAGACTTCTGGGCCGCGTTCAGGTTCGGAAAGATCCCCGACACCACTGCCTGAGCGGGGGCACCCCGTTGCGCGCACGCCCGCACCCGCGCCTGAGCCGACGTCCGCGCTCGCGCTGAACCCACCCGTCGGGAGCCGACCCCAGCGTCCAAGGACGATGCTGTGCGGCCTGCTCCCGACAGTGCGGTCTGCTTTCGACGACATCGGACGCGGGTGGCTCGCCTCGGCGGGGATAATTCTCCCGGCATTGGGCGAGTTGTCGGCTGTACTCTCAGGCTCGGGTGGGAGGATCTTGGGTAGGAGGGATGTCATGACCGAATTTGACTGGACATCTGAAGTACCGCTTGCCGCCGAGACAACATTCCTGTGGCATGCACAACCCGGAGCCCTGACGCGACTGTCGCCGCATTGGGCCCAGGAGATAGTTGCAGAGAGCTACCCTCCACTATCACCTGGATCAGTAGCCAAGATGAAGACGAGTCTGCCCGGCAGCTACGGTCTCGTCCGGCGACCATTCAGCTCGGTGCATTCCGAAGGCCCCTCCCGGTTCTCGTTCGTCGATGAACTCAAGAAGGGCCCACTGAGCCAGTGGAAGCACACGCACGAGTTCTCCTCGGTCGCCGGAGGGACGAAGATCGACGATCACATCGAGTTCTCGATGGCTCCGGCGGGCTTTGATTCGATCGATCGCAGCCTCATCCACAACCTCGAGGCCACCTTCGAAGCCAGACGCCAGCGCATGCTCATGGACATTGAGTTCCTCGAACACATGAACGCACCGCTGATGACCAGGAAGAAGGGGAAGCGAATCCTCATCGCCGGAGCCAGCGGACTGATCGGGCAGCAGGTCGCCGCCCTGTTCTCGACCGCAGGTCACTTCGTGCGAGTGCTCGTGAGACGCACACCGAAGCTGCCCTACGAAGTGCACTGGAACCCGGACCTGGGAATCATCAACCCACGTGACCTTGCCTGGGCGGACGCGGTCGTCCACCTCGGCGGCAAATCCATCGCCACGAGATTCACGAAGAAGGCGAAGGAGGAGATCCGGTCTTCCCGGATCAATTCGACGTCGCTGCTCGCGGAGACGATGTGCGGCCTCCCCGAGGCGAAGCGCCCGGAGGTCTTCGTGTGCGCCTCTGCGGTGGGAATCTACGGCTCGGAGGCCGAGGTGCCAGTGGACGAATCCGCACCCGCCGGCGACGGTTTCCTGGCCGAGGTGTGCCAAGAGTGGGAAGACGCTGCAGCCCGTGTCGAGGACGCCGGTATTCGTCGGGTCTCGATCCGCACCGGAGTCGTGCTGACCTCTTTGGGCGGATTCCTCAAACTCCAGGCGCCTCTCTTCCTGGCCGGTGCAGGGGGCCGACTGGGAAGCGGCGAGCAGGGCTTGGCATGGGTCTCTCTCGACGATGTGGCCAGAGCATATGTGCACGCGGTGCTCACCGACTACGTTCGCGGGCCCGTGAATGCGGTGGCTCCGGATATGGTCTCGCAGGTCGAGTTCGCCGAGGCGCTCGCCGCTCACCTGCATCGGCCGGCCCGAGTTCCGACGCCAGGCTTCGTCACCGAACTGGTGCTCGGACGCGACGGAGCCAAGGAGCTGGCTCTGGCCGACCAGAAGGTGCTTCCGGAGAAACTGGAAGAGACCGGTTACCAGTTCGCCCACCCCACGCTGACCGCCTGCCTCGAAGAGGAACTCGGCGGCGGAGCGTGAGGTGGGTGAATGGGCTCAGATGGGGTCTGAGCTCAGAACCTCTTCGAGGCGATCTGGGCACCGGCGGTCAGTGACTGCAGCTTCGCGACGGCGATCTCCGGGTGGACGCGTCCGCCCAGACCGCAGTCGGTCGAAGCGACAACATTGTCGGGACCGACGAGCTTCGCAAAGCGCTCGATGCGATCGGCAACGAGTTCGGGATGCTCAACGACATTCGTGGAGTGAGAGACGACGCCCGGAATGATGTACTTGCCCGCAGGCAGCTTCGTGTCCTCCCAGATCCGCCATTCATGTTCGTGGCGGACGTTGGCAGCCTCGAAGGTGATGCCGGCAGCATTGAGCGTGAGCACCTGATCGACGATCTCCTTGAACGGCAGGTCTGTCACGTGTGGTCCGTGCCAGGAACCCCAGCAGGTGTGGACGCGAACCTGGGCTGGGTCGATGCCGCGCAGGGCGTGGTTGAGTGCATCGATGCGGACCTGGATGAATGAGCGGTAGTCGGCGAAGGACGGTTCCGGGTTGATCTGGTCGAAGTTCTCGGCCAGGGAAGGATCGTCGATCTGGACGGTCAGACCGGCCTTCGTGATGGCGAGGTATTCCTCGCGCAGCACATCGGCCCAGGCCCAGATGAACTCCTCATCGGTTGTGTAGTACTCATTGGCGATGCGGGAGGCCGAGCCGGGCGACAGTGCGTTGATGTACCCGTCGCGCTCGCCGTAGCCGGCGGCCGCGAGACCGGACTTGAGATTGGCGATGTCGCTGGCGACCTGGGCCTGGCCCACGTAGCTGATGGCGCTCGTGGCCTTGGGGAACTGAGGCTGGTCACCGGTGTCCGTGCCGGCATTGGCATCGCCGTAGACGCCGGGAAAGAGGTTGCGGTCGCGGCGGTCGCCGAAGCTGGTCAGGACCGTGTTGCCGGGTTCTGAGCGGACCGCCGGGGCATCCCACTTGTCGACGTCGTCGAGTTCGAGCCCACCGGTGCGGGCGAAAGAGTAGTGCCACCAGGCGCCGTAGTCGAAGTCCGCGGCCATCGAGTGGCCGTACTCCCCGTCATTGGGGATTGAGATGCCCAGATCCTTCTGGCGCTTGACGAGGTCGGTGACGCTGGCGGCGAGGAGTTCGTCGAACTCCTGCGTCTGCTCGTCCGAGACCTCTTCGCCGGCGAGGCGAGCGGTGTTCTGAGTCTGTTTGACCTTGTTGGCCGCGATGAGCTCGGGGGTGCGGGGTAATGATCCTGCGTGTGAGGTGCGGATCGTGGCCATAGGTGACTCCTCTGGTTGTTGCGCCGAATTGTTCTCCTCAGGCAATCACATCAGCGGGCCCGCCCGCGAGAGGATTGTCATGGTGGGACATGTGCAGCCGTTTTCACCTGATGAAAAGAATGCGGTCCTCGCCCTCACACACCTACAGTGATGATATGAGTCAGCAGGCTGGGCCAGGAGGTGCCCCGTACTCGCCGAACTGGTCCGGCGAATCGTCTGCGTGGGCGCCTCCGGTCTCTGTGCCGACACCGGTTGGACCCGGGTGGAGGGCTGGACCCGGGTGGACGGCGCGAATCCTGTTCTGGTCCGCTCTGGCCATCGGCTCCCTGCCGGAACTGGTGATTATGCCGATGCTGATCGACGGGGTGTCACCCGAACTCTTCACCCTGTATCCAGTCATGAGGGTCGTGGTTGCGTTCCTCGAACTCATCCTCGGCATCGTCGCGCTGCTCATCGTGAAAGCCAGTCCGATGCCGATGCGACTGTTCGGGATGGGACTGTTCCTCTGCATCAGCATCTACGCATTCGCCCTGCCGCACCTGATGCCGGTCATCGTGAATCGTGTTATCGGCAGCGTCGGCAGCTATGACCTGGCCATAACCATCCAGAGCATCATCTGGACCTTCCACGGCGGCCTCGTGCTGGCCGGAGTGCTCATAGCCTGGAACCTCGCGTGCAACAGAGCCGGGTGGACCCACCTGGTCGCCGCCGGCTATGCGATGCTCACAGGACTCGTCGTGGCCTTCGTCGAATGGGCAATGAACTCGCTCGGTTCCTCATTCACAACGTCACTGGTCCTCACACAGCTTGTATTGCTGACAGTGACCTTCGGCGGCCTTGGCCTTCTGCACCTGCTCGGCAGACTATCGAGTGTGGGCCACCAACGCCGAAGGGGCCGCCGGCCTTCGAACGAGCCGTGGACAACCGGCTGATCCGAGGGCTGGTGGCCCCTTCGTTGCTGTGAAACGCTCAGCCGAAGTGCTTCGGCAGCGTCCCCTCATGGGTTTCGCGCAGCTCGTCCAGACCGATCGTGAAGTGATCGACGACCTCGAGGACCGGAGCCTCATCGCCGGTGTCGGTCATGCCGATGCGGATGAACGGGAAGTGCCTGGCGGTGCACATGTCCTTGAATCGGACCTCTTCGGACCTGGGCACAGCCACGATCGCGCGGGCCGTGGATTCGGAGAACAGCGCGGTGAACACATCGATGTCGTCGCGTTCGCAGACCTCGTCGAGCCAGATGCGGGCACCGGTGCCAAACCGCAGGCAGGATTCGATCAGTGCCTGGGACAGACCGCCCTCGGACAGATCGTGCGCGGCATCGATCATGCCGTCTCGCGAGGAGTTGATGAGGATCTCACCCAGTTCCTTCTCCGTGCCCGGCTTGTACTGCGGTGGCACCCCGCCGAGGTGGCCGGCAGTCACGTCGGCCCACGCCGAACCGTCGAGTTCGGCTTCGGTCGTGCCGAGCAGGTAGATGGTCTGGCCCGGTTCCTTCCAGCCGCTCGGAGTGGCCCTGGTGACGTCATCGAAGACACCGAGGACACCGACGACCGGGGTCGGATGGATGGCCACGCCACCGGTCTGGTTGTACAGGGAGACGTTGCCACCGGTCACGGGAATGCCCATGTCCTGGCACGCCTCGGCGAGGCCTTCGACGGCGGCTGCGAACTGCCACATGATCTCCGGGTCCTCGGGGGAGCCGAAGTTGAGGCAGTCGGTGACTGCGCGGGGGATGGCCCCGGCAGTCGTGACGTTGCGGTAGGCCTCGGCCAGCGCCAGTTGTGCGCCACGGGCCGGATCGAGGTAGCAGTAGCGACCATTGGCGTCGGTGGCGATGGCGACGCCGAGCCCGGACTCCTCGTCGACGCGGATGACTCCGGCATCGTCGGGGAACGCCTGGGCGGTGTTGCCCTGCACATACTTGTCGTACTGCGAGGTGATCCAGTCCTTCGAGGCCAGATTCGGTGCACCGGCGAGCTGCAGCATGGTTGCACGCAGCGCCTCGTTGCCCTCGGGCTTGACCAAGCCAGCGGCTTCCACGGTATTCGCGGCCACCTCGGCGGTCCAGGAGGGTTCGGTCATCGGACGTTCGTAGACGGGGCCGTCGTGGGCGACCGAGCGAGGCGGCACGTCGACGATGACGTCGCCGTGCCATTCGATGATGAGGCGTTCGGAGTCGGTGACCTCGCCGAGCACGGAGGTCTCGACGTCCCATTTGCCCACAATCGCCAGGAAGTCATCCAGGCGTTCAGGCGTGACGACGGCCATCATCCGCTCCTGCGACTCCGACATGAGGATCTCCTCAGGGGTCAGGGTCTCATCGCGCAGCAGCACGTCGTCGAGGGCGATGTGCATGCCACCGTCACCGTTCGAGGCCAGCTCCGAGGTGGCGCAGCTGATGCCGGCGGCCCCCAGATCCTGGATGCCTTCGACAACGCCTGCGTGGAAGAGTTCAAGACAGCATTCGATGAGCACCTTCTCTGCGAAGGGGTCGCCCACCTGGACGGCGGGACGCTTCGAAGGATTCGTGTCGTCGAAGGACTCCGAAGCCAGGATCGAGGCTCCGCCGATGCCGTCGCCACCGGTGCGGGCACCGAAGAGGATGACCTTGTTGCCCTTACCTGAAGCATTGGCCAGGCGGATGTCTTCGTGGCGCATGACGCCGATTGCCAGGGCGTTGACCAGCGGGTTTCCCTGGTAGACGGAGTCGAAGACGGTCTCGCCGCCGATGTTGGGCAGGCCGAGGGAGTTGCCGTAGTTGCTGATTCCGGAGACGACTCCGTGGAGCACGCGTGAGGTGTCGGGGTGGTCGATGGCACCGAAGCGCAGCTGGTCCATCACGGCCACGGGACGGGCGCCCATCGAGATGATGTCGCGCACGATTCCGCCGACACCGGTGGCCGCACCCTGGTGGGGTTCGACGTAGCTGGGGTGGTTGTGGGACTCGACCTTGAAGGTCACAGCCCATCCATCACCGATGTCGACGACGCCGGCGTTCTCACCGATGCCCACGAGCAGGTGCTTCTTCATGTCTTCGGTGACCTTGTCACCGAACTTCGACAGGTGCACCTTCGATGACTTGTATGAGCAGTGCTCGGACCACATGACCGAATACATCGCCAACTCCGCCGAGGTGGGGCGACGTCCCAG
This sequence comes from Brevibacterium antiquum CNRZ 918, assembly GCF_900169145.1. Taxonomy (GTDB): domain Bacteria; phylum Actinomycetota; class Actinomycetes; order Actinomycetales; family Brevibacteriaceae; genus Brevibacterium; species Brevibacterium koreense. The sequence continues at coordinate 70,277 of NZ_FXZD01000012.1, forward strand.
GATCTCGCGGATCTGCGCGTATTCGTCGGCTTTGAGACCGAGATCGGCATAGGGCTGATCCACATCGGGATTCGCAGCAGCGAATTCGACGGTCTCCTTGACCTTCTTGGAATTGGCCTGGTCAGTTTCGACCTGCTGGGAATCGACCTGCGTGGAATTCGCAGCGTTGAGGTTACTCGACATGTCCTCTTAATGGCCCTTTCATACGACACGGCATCACCGTCAATCTTAGCCGTGCTGTGGGGGAGGAGAGGAAGCCGGTCTCATCGGCGGACCCCACCGCCGGGTTGGGCGGACACAATCGCCAATTAGAATATGGGCCATGGCAACTCCCAAGATCGTCTTGTTCTACGTATTCACCCCCTTGGCAGATCCCGAGGCGGTCAAACTGTGGCAGCACACGTTGGCCGACAGCCTCGGGCTCACGGGGCGCGTGATCGTGTCGAAGGACGGCATCAACGCCACCATCGGCGGTGACATCTTCGACGTCAAACAGTATGTGCGGGCGACGCGATCCTATGAGCCATTCAGGAAGGCCGACATCAAATGGTCAAATGGCGAAGGTGACGACTTCCCACGGCTCAGCGTCAAGGTCCGACCCGAGCTCGTGACCTTCGGCACCGATGATGAGATCACGGTGACCGAGACCGGAGTCGCAGGCGGCGGTGAGCACCTCAAACCCGGAGCCCTGCACAAACTCCTCGACGAACGAGGCGATGACGTCGTCTTCTTCGACGGACGCAATGCGATGGAGGCCCAGATCGGAAAGTTCCGCGATGCGATCGTGCCCGAAACGGACACCACCAAGGACTTCCTCGCCGAGATCGAATCGGGCAAGTACGACGATCTCAAGGGCAAGCCGGTCGTGACCTACTGCACCGGCGGCATCCGCTGCGAGGTCCTGTCCGTGCTGATGAAGAACCGTGGCTTCGAAGAGGTCTACCAGCTCGACGGCGGAATCGTCCGCTATGGCGAGACCTTCGGCAACACCGGGTACTGGGATGGTTCCCTCTATGTCTTCGACAAACGCATGCACGTGGAGTTCGGCGATGGAGCCGAATCGATCGGTCACTGCGTCGCGTGTGAGAAGGCGACCCCGAACTTCGTCAACTGCGCCAACCTGGACTGCCGACTGCAGTATCTGCGCTGTGAGGACTGCACGGAGAAGAATCGTCAGCCCTACTGCCCCGATTGTGTGCAGGCAGGGATCCCCGCCGAGGCGGCCGCCGGCTGACCTGTCTTCTCAGCTGGGCCGTCCGGTCGGTCGGGCAGGGAATCCGGTTGCTCGGGTCGTCAGCGCAGGAGACTCTTCGTCGCCGCCCTGATATCTGTCCACCTGAACTCGAATCCTGCTTGTTCCAGACGCTCGGGCAGCACCCACCTGCTCTTGAGCACCAGCTCCGACTCCTGCCGGAGGACGAACATCCCGATCTCCAGCAGCCAACGTGGTGCCGGAATACCGATCGGCATCCGTACGCCACGTCGCAGGGCCGCCATCAGTCTGGTGTTGTCCGAGACGCCGGGGCTCGAGACGTTGATGGGTCCGGTCATCTCCTCATGTGCATCGATGAATCCGATTGCACGCACAACATCGTCGATATGGACCCAGCTGAACCGCTGCTTCCCATGACTGAGGCGATGCCCGTGCCAGACACGGGGGCCTGAAGCATCGGGCCCGATTCCGCGGTAACGAGTGTGGCCGAACCACCGCCCCTCCAGCTGAGAACCGCCGGCCCCGAACCTGGCGGCGGTCGCGAGCATGTTCAGTGCGGCACCGTCCCCGAGCACGATCGCCAAACGCATCGCCACTCGCCTGGTCGTGGGCAGATCGCCACGGAAGAACTCCCGTTCCCAGCCCTTGGCCACATCAACGGAGAAGCCATCGCCGAGGTCTCCATCGTCCTCGGTCTGCGGCCGGTCCATGGCATGGCGGTAGATGGTCGCCGTGCTCGAGTTGATCCACAAACGCGGAGGCGCCGAGGCGGCCCTGACCGCATCGTTCAATGTCCGAGTCGTCGTGACTCGGGAGTCCCAGACGTCCTGCCGGTTGCGATCGTTGTATCGGCACCCCACGCTGCGGCCAGCGAGGTTGATGAGCAGATCGGCGCCATCGACTACGGCAGCGATCCCTTCGAGATCGTCCCAGGAGACATGTGAGCCCGAGGAGGAGGCTCGGCCGATGGTGCGCACCCGGTAACCCCACGACTGGAGAGGAGCGAGGAGTGATCCGCCGATGAAACCGGAGGCTCCGGCGATGACAGCCATCGGCGACGAGTCGTCGTCGGGCTGAGGAGACCAATTTTCTGCAGTCATGAAGCGACGGTAACACCTGCAAAACCGCGCACTGGCGGGGATCTGCATACTCCCAACTCACTCAGTCGCGCCAGGTGTGGTGGGCGTCACCGTGCGAGATCGGATTTCGAGTTGCGTGGCAGTCCTGGCCTGGTCTAGAGTTGTATCTCGTTGCCCCGGACGAAAACGAGTTCTTCTCGAACAGTTTTCACCGGGTGTGACCAGCACAAACACAGTTTGGTTGGGTCACACGAGGATGCGGGTAGCGACAACATAATTGAAACTGACACCCCTGGTGAACACGGCCATTTATGGTTTGTGGTGACGGGTGAGTGTGTGTGGTTTGAGAATCCAATAGCGTATTTGTTTGAACAGATAGTGATGCCAGAAACATTTTTTCTGGTAAGACAATCACATGTCCAGGCACCAGTGTTCGTTCCCCTCGCCGGGAATGGGCACTTTGTTGTGTGTGGGTATGAAATTTTTAGGTCAACTGCGATCACCCCGTGATCGTTGATTGACTGTCTTGCCGGGGTTATTAACGCAACATAATTTTTTTATGGAGAGTTTGATCCTGGCTCAGGACGAACGCTGGCTGCGTGCTTAACACATGCAAGTCGAACGCTGAAGCCCCAGCTTGCTGGGGTGGATGAGTGGCGAACGGGTGAGTAACACGTGAGTAACCTGCCCCCGACTTCGGGATAAGCCCGGGAAACTGGGTCTAATACCGAATATGACTCCAACTCGCATGAGTTGGAGTGGAAAGTTTTTTCGGTTGGGGATGGGCTCGCGGCCTATCAGTTTGTTGGTGAGGTAATGGCTCACCAAGACGACGACGGGTAGCCGGCCTGAGAGGGCGACCGGCCACACTGGGACTGAGACACG
>NZ_FXZD01000031.1 GCF_900169145.1 Brevibacterium antiquum CNRZ 918
CACCGATCCCAAGATCCTGGCCCTACCCGGACCGGCATGGATCAACCAACCAAAGGAGGGCACCGAAACAGAGGCAGCCTAACCACTGCCTCACTCACCCTGGTACCGCTTGACTTGAAAAATTCCGGACCCGGGATCAGTCCACTGATCGTCAAGAAGCCGATCTCCTAGCCGCCGGCGTGCGCCGCGATGACCTCTACGTCGAACGCGGAGTTTCTGGAGCTCGAGCGTCACGGCCAGCGTTCGACAACGGGATCGATACTCTCGTCATCACTACCCTCGACCGCCTTGGTCGGTCGACGCAGAACATGCTCTCCTTCGCCCAGCAACACCCCTGGGCTCGATGCTCTTCACGATCTTGGCTGCACTCGCTCAGATGGAACACGAGATCAAACGCGAACGCATCACCGACTCCACCAATAAACGCCGCGAAGCTGGCCGCGGTCTCGGGTGCCGGCCGCGCCAAATCGCTGACAGCCAGATCCGCAACACCATCCGCCTCATTGACAGCGGCGAATCCGACGCGCAAGTCGCCCGGGATCTTAGAGTGTCCAGAGCCACCTTCTACCGGCGGACACGCACTCTCTAGATGTACTCCAACTGCTACGCCTGTCCATGGACGAGATTCGTACTGAAGTGGTCTTTTTCCGAGAAGCAGGATTTCGAATTGAAGAAAGCTTGGCAATCTCCGGACGAGGCCCTCGCACCCACTCATTTGCCTATATAGTTGCTGAGGATAAAACAGGACAATGCACGACTCTCCGCAAATAGCGCGGAGCGCTATCAGCCTTATTCAAAAACCGTCTCCAACGGAAATAGAACGGCACACACTAGTCAGGCCGAAGGCGCATTCTAGCAATTCGCTGCACTGACTCGTGCATGCCGTTCTATCGCGGTGATTTCCAGCTCTAATTGAGCCGTGCGCTCAGCATCACGGAGCTTTCCCGTTCCAGCTTTCAGTTTTATTAGCGACAGTTTTATAGTATGTCGTAGAAGTTTTACGACAAGTTTTCTTCACGGCTTTAGATGTTGCGCTACTGGAGGAAAATTTGTTATCGCAGTTCTGAAACATTCGCGACTTAAAAGTGCTATCGGCGCTTCGCCGCTTGGATTTCTTAGATGACAGCGAACCGCCCTTTTTGACGATGCTTTGAATGGCCATATCGTGACGGGCGCACGGGCCGCGAAAATCGACGGTCAACCGTGCATCTCCAAAGCGGAATTCCGGCTGGTCGGGTGAGTATGTGCAGTAGTCGTGCCAGGCCGCAGGCTTGCACTTGGCTAGTTTCTTCCGATTGCTTGCAGAACAGTAGATGTACCCGCTGGGCACACCGACTTTCGACGGTCCGGAGGAGGCGGCGAAAGGGTCCAGAGCCGGTGCCGGCTGAACGCCAGACCCAACCTCGCTGTTCAATTTCAACTCGTCAGCCGCAAGCTCAGAGGGGGATTCGTAGTCAACCTTCTCCTCAGGCGTTTCTTCACTGTCCTCATTGACAATGATCGGATCACCACTCACCTCGGCGGTGGAAGCAGGAGTAGCCGTATAGGCGCCAATTAGTACGCTAATACAGGCTATTGCAGTAGCAGCAGAAACAAATTTCACTTCGTTCTCTTTTCATTTAATTTGCGATTCAATGAGGAGTCGAGCGCTTACTCCTTTCACGTTGCGCCTTTGCAATCCATTCGACAATTACGGCAATTGATATAACGGCTGAAGCTGTTGCGCACAGTGGGATAATTATAACTAGAACTATTGATGCCAGCAGTTGATCCACCGATGCTTCTACTATCGAAACCATCGCGAGCGAAGCGGAAAGACCGGCTACCAGCAATACAAATTGGAGCACTCCCGTCAACGGCGGAACGCTCGATGATTTAGGGACGCATGCTGCGTTCAGTGTAGCCGCTAGCATAAGAAGTGATGCACCGATTAGATGCATTGTGTAATCGAGTTGGACCGGCATTTCCAGTTGATTATTAATCGCCTGCGCCGACAGTGTCATGAACAATGCGCTGACAGCGCCACCTATTCTTATCAAATACACAAATCTGCCCTTTCCGCCTTAGCTGCTGGTGTTATTTCGGAGACGTTGCGCATATACAAAGCATAATGGTCGTACCGAGTGAATCAGAGAAATATCACCTTTCGCTGATCTTAGCTCGACTTCGCCAAGTGATTGCAGAGTCATGATAACGAATTGGTTGCATCTACTCGCTCCTCAAGTGCATGCTCACCTCTCCGATGACGAGAATCGTCGGCGGGGGTGCCCAAGAAGCTGCACCCGTACATCTACAAGGTCCCGGACGCGACCGCCAGCACGGCCCGCGAGTCGGGAACAGTTAAGGATCGCGATCGTGATCTGGATCGTGAGGACGTATTACAACCGTCGGCGACTGAAGACCTGCCTGTTCTCAACCGCAACAAGATCCTTGACCGGCTGAATCCGATGGCTGTCAATGCTATGGTCGAGACGCCCAACGAGGCACCAGAGGTTCAAGGCACTAAGTTGACTGACAAAATCAATGTTGATTCTAATCAGGACGTGATTTCTGATGAACACGAGCGCGCTGAGCAAGAGAACTCTCCACTGGACGAACTCGATCCCTCTGAATATTTGAATCTTCGGTTGGAGTCACGGGCGCGGGGCACTTCTGTTAAGTTCATTCCCGTCGCGATTTATGTCTGACTTCGTATGAGAGCCCGATTCAGGTGACCAGTCTTTCCCAGCAGGTTGTCGTTCGGCTTCTGTCTCATAACTGCAGTGTCTCAAAACAGATGGGTTACAAGACATTGTTTTGCCCACGAGACACCAGGTCGGACTCGAGCGGAGGAACGCGCAAGCAGGTTCCGGGGTTGCCGTCGACTGTTGCACAATCGTGATGCCTCCCCGGCAACCCATGCAAAGCGGCGCGCAAACGATCCTTTCTGGAACGTCCCATTTGGCGCGCTCACTCTTGCGCCAAACCACGCCACATCTGTTGCACAAACGTGTGCCAGAACCAAACTCACACCGCTGATGGGTATTGAGACACCGCGGGCGTCCGTCACAACACAGGAGACCGGCCTTGACGACGCTAAAAGGACCCGCTACTACCGACGCCGCTCGGACACGATGAGTTCTCAATCACGCGGTAGGCACGTTCACCGAACTGGGGTTTACCCGAATGGTCAGACGAGGATTGACATCACGATGTTTGTATCAGTACATTATCGATGTTGGTTCTTTACGGAGGTCAGTCATGAGCATCGCTATCTGGATTGTCATCGCTATGGTCTCGTTCATCTTGCCCGCCTCCGATCTCACACGGCGAGGCACACATCGAACCAACTCGATAGCGATGCGCAAGTACGCACAGTCCGTCGGACTGCCCGTCACTGAAGAAGTCAGCCGCCCCGTCGTCAAGCGCATCCTCCGCCGGCAACGCGGCATGCAGATCGGCGGACTCGTCGCGATCGCCGCGGGTACATTGATTGCAATCAGCTTGGGCCAACAGGACTCGTGGGGCGGCGCATTGATCCTGGTGCTCACCGGCGTAGGTACGAGCCTCGGCGGCGCATGGGCAATCGTCTCCCACCGCCCGGCACCCGAGGAGCAGCGCCCATTAATCGCGCGGACCCGCTCGACTCAACATGCCGATTACCTCACTCCCGGGGAACGCTTCGGATACTGGGCTGTACCCGGAGCACTCCTCCTCGCCTCCGCCGGAGGCGCAATCTTGCTCCTACAAATACCTCCCGAGACTCGCGGCACACAAATCCCCCTGAGCATGTTCGCGACCGGCCTCGCGCTGCTACTGTGGGGCATATCCCTCTACTCGACGCGGCGAGTACTCGCAGCACCGGCGCGCAACGGCTCCGACCTAGAACTCGCATGGGACGATGCCGAACGCGCCGACGGCCTGAGGCAGTTGATGAGCTTCACCGTCGTGACAGCGAGTCTCGCGATCTTCCTCTGGGGCATTTTGCCCCTCGAGGCACTGACGACGAACGGATTCTACCGAGAGCACAACGAGCTGAGCACTATGCTCGGGTTCATCGCACTCCCACTATTCCTGGGCCTCATCGCGCTGATAGCAGCGGGGCCGATCGGCGCCTGGCTCAGCGGCGTCCGCCGAGGCCACGAACAGCGTCGCCTGTGGCCAAACGGTGTGAGCCCGTCGTGACCACACTGCGTATCGACCCGGGTCACACGCAACCCCCGTTCGAGCAGTTACGGCGGCAACTTGTCGCGCAGATCGCCACGGGCGAACTGGCACCCGGGACCAAACTCCCCTCGGTCCGACGACTCGCTGCGGACCTCGCGTTGGCCCCTAGTACCGTGGCACGCAGCTACCGGGAGCTCGAGTCCGAAGGGTATCTGGTTACCCAAGGCCGCAACGGAACAATCGTCGCCCCGCCCACGGGAGCCGATGCGGAAACGATCCGGAACGCGGCGGCGCTCACGGAGACCTACGTCGCCGAGATGCGCAGTCTCGGGCTCCCACCGAATGCGATCATCGGCGCCGTGCGCAACGCTCTCGAATCCTGACGATCAAGCACACGAAACACCCCCACGAATGGATCGAACTAGGCCGAACGCCTCTTCTTCCCCGCCTCGAGATTCGGCTCGATCTCGCCACGCAAAATACTGCTGATCAAAGCTCGATCGCGGCGTAACCAATAGCACTAACCAGTCAGGATGTGCGCCACACACTAGTGGACGTGCACGCCCGTATGCTGAACGTCGCTGATTCGACGACTCCCGAGGAGCGAGTCGCTGCAGCCGACTTCTGCGCGACATCAATCGCGCGGTGGACCAACGACACGTCATGTGTGTGATTGTCTCCACCGAAAGAGCACTCGGCCAGCGAAAGCGTCATGGCCGCGGCAAGAGCATGGAAAGCTGCAATATACGCCTTATGAGCTCCGAGGCGCTTAGAGATGCAACTCGTGTCGAAGAGATCAATTAGCCAGAGAGTCTTCTGACGGCGCACGCGGACCATCAGCTACGAAGCGCATAGAGCACTGACGCAGGCTCCCGCCCAAGAGACAAATGCGGTCGGAGGTCAGCCGCTGGTCGACACACGCCTCGGCGTCGAGCTTCCCTTTATCACATCGCCAGTGGGCGGAACGCACTTTCCGCACGGCTCCCTGACATTTGGAAGCATCACCTGCGACGTTCAGCACTTACGAAAGATTCCCGAGAACGGCACGAGGACGCAAGACGCATGGTGAGGGAAATCCTGCACTGAACAAGCGGTCGGAGAAGAAAAATTGACTAGCGACGACATGCGAAGCTGGCTTGCAACTCCGCCCGGCTATGCGGGCACCACTGCCTTTGGACGTCGACCGACGAGAGGCGAACCGAATGCCAGAATTACCCCCGCGCCCGCCATCGCTGCGCCGACTGCCACGTTCCTTTTCGCGTCGGCACGACATCGAACGATTCCATCCGACAACGGATATCCGTTCGCTTCGGTGATTCGCATAGCGTTGAGACCCGAAGGGCAGGCCCACAGTGCCTCACTGTCCCTATAAGCTCCGGAGCCCAACTGGACCCAGAATCCCCCGGCGATCAGGCTCACAGAGGCGACACCGAGGAGAGTGAGCGGCAACCATGCGTGTTGCCTTTTCACGATGATGGTCAGGAACCAGACCGCGATGGCGGCACCAACGACGAACCAGCCGAGTAGCACCCACTCCACCCACTGCACATCTTCCATGTGATACAGCTCTACCGATTCGTCAGTGGCTATGATCATCATGTGCACCGAGTCACTATTGCTCACCGCGAATCTCCCCTATACCCCTGCCATTATGGTCTGATCTCAATATGCCACACCGGCCTCAACGATCCGTGGCACACACTTACAACACTGCGACGAACGAGCGGCGGAGGCAGTCGACAATTCACACAACGACGGCGCCGCCCTTGCCGATAAGAATAACTATCATCCGCAGACGAAACCCGTGATTCGGAACATCGGACATGCCGCCAGCACACCTGAGAGAGGAGAACGAATTTTGATTCCTGAATCCAAAGGCGCGAAGATCGCATACATCGCAGTAGCGTCCGTGTCCATACTCCTTGTCGGCTTCTGCATTTTCGTATGGTTGTGGGCAGGCACGATCGAGGATGGTTGGATAAGCGCCTATGTGGCAGCGGTCGTGGTTTCGGTGGTCTGTGTTCCGATTGCCCTTGTACCGCTTGGTTGGTCCTTGGGGCTCTCATTCGTTCGGGAAGCTGAAAAGAGAAAGTCCCTGCGTAATCCGGCGAAGCCGCACGCAGAGTTGTGTTCTATGAACTCGCCAATCGAGATTCGATTCTTTCCCGACTGGGGGCGGAAGGAACCGCTGTGGAGCCATGACACCGACGACATTGCAGTGGGGACTTCAGACCTCCCAATTTCAGCGGACCTGGCCGACGATCTCCATGCTTACATGGACTTCTGGAGCTCTCACTTCAACCCCGTCGTCGATTACCCAGATTCGGGGTGGGACTCCGAAGAGAATCACCAATGGTTTATCGATGAAGGCAACCGCCTTATCCGCGAATTGTCGAGCGAACTCGAAGGCAGGGCAACCATCTCTGACGAGCGGGACCCAGATGACCGCTAGAGAGCTGACTCAGCGAAAACAGTTCCCAATTCTGTCCATCAGGTATGCGAGCTCAACAAAATTGTTAAACGGTAGGGTGCATTCGCTGACAGATCTGTCCAACCCAGCGCCGCTTTGACCCTGACCTAGTACTACTAAGACCTACTACTCGGTGTGCGGATAAAGCGAATGCCGAACTTCACCACCGCGGCGCAGACAAACCCAACTACTCCCAGTGGATCGCCCCGGGGATAATAGAGGCAGGGAGATTGGAAGAAGGAGATTCTCTCATGCCAGTGAAATATACCGACGAGCTCAAGGCTCGTGCCGTCGAGCTCGTCATTCATGCTCAAGCAGAAACGA
>NZ_FXZD01000024.1 GCF_900169145.1 Brevibacterium antiquum CNRZ 918
GACCCATTTTGGCCTACTTCGGCCACAACGAGACTCGACATATTGATTGGCTTCCTGGTTCTCGCCCTACGTGGTCGGACTGATTTGCTCTGTCACCGTGGTCCCGCTCCAGCCTGACACGTAGGGGCAGCGCTTAACGTCTATCTTCGGAGTGTTTCAGACTGAACTCGACCCTGTAGATACCACGCCTTGGCCAGCCGTCTATTTCGACATGTCTGCTGAAGCTGTACTGCAAGAGAGCCAGTTCGTCTGCCCGAATCCCGAGGATGTAGATCTAGACCGCCATTTCCCGCTTGGGACGTTCTTTGATGTTACTGCGTATCGTAAAGCAACCTCCGGCCTCACTACTGAGCAGGCAGAGCTAATTGATGGAGTGCAGTGGGACTGATGCAAAGAAGGGTGACAGCGTGAGTGTCATGCTGCGAGAGCAGCTGGCTCTATGATGGCTTCGTACTCTACTGGTGTCAATCGACCCAACCGGGCTTGTCGGCGACGTCGGTGATATGTCCGCTCGATCCAGGACACGATCGCGATTCTCAACTGGTCGCGAGTGACCCACCGGCGACGGTCGAGAACGTTCTTCTGCAACAGGGCGAAGAACGATTCCATGCCCGCGTTATCGCCCGCTGCGACGACTCGTCCCATCGACCCGATGATGCCGTGACGGGCCAAAGCCCGAGTGAATTTCTTCGATCTGAATTGGCTGCCACGGTCGCTGTGCGTCACGCATCCGCCCACGTCACCGCGCCTGGTCACAGCCATCTCGAGGGCATCGACAGCCAACCGGGCCTTCATCCTCGAGCTGATCGAATAGCCGACGATGCGTGACGAGTAGGCGTCCTTGACCGCGCAGAGGTAGCGCTTACCCTCATTCGTATGGTGCTCCGAAATGTCGGTCAACCACAGCTGGTTCGAGCCATCAGCTCGAAACTCGTGCCGGGTCTTCCCGTCGGCATCGACAACCGCACACAGATCGTCGTGAACGGGTGGGCCCGGTCTCTTCCCGTTCTTGGCCCGGCCCTTACCGAAGGCGGAAAACCAGTCATTGGCCGAACACAACCGCCACGCAGTGCGTGCCGCCATGGGTTGGCCGGCCGCTTCGGCTTCGTCGGCGAGGTATCGATACCCGAACTCGGGATCATCACGGTGGGCATCGAAGAGCGCATTGGCCCGATATGCCTCAACGAGATCGGTATCAGGGACAGGCGCGGCCAGCCACCGGTAGTAGGGCTGGCGGGAGAGCTTCAAGACCCGGCACGACACCGCCACGGGGATCCCGTCGACGGCGAGCTCTCTCACGAGCGGGTAGAGCCTTTTGACGGCAGATTCGCCTGTGACAGATAGGCGGCCGCGCGGCGCAGGACCTCGTTCTCCTGCTCAAGCAGACGATTGCGCCGACGCATCTCTCGTAGTTCGGCGGACTCGTCGCTGGTGTTGCCGGGTTTGTTGCCTGCATCGATTTCTGCTTGGCGGAGCCATTTGTTGATGGTGCCTTCGTGGACTCCGAAGTCCTTGGCGATCTGTCCGATCGTCGTCTTGGAATCCCTGGTCTGGACGACGCGGATGACGTCGTCGCGAAATTCTTTCGGGTAGGGCTGTGGCATGGTGTCTATCCTTCCAGGCTTGCCTATGAACAAGCCAGATTAGATGTCACCTAACCCTGCATCAGTCCCTTTGGGTGTGTACTGGTAGAGCCACATTTGAGCCTATAAAGACCTCCGCCCAACTCGAGGACCGTCGAGCTGGGCGAGGGGCTTTGGCACTTGGAAGAGATCAGAGAACGCGGATGAACGTGACGCTCCCCATCCAACTGTAGCTGCGCTTCGAAGTCCCTGATCCTGGTGAACCAGCATCATACATCTGTCCACCGCCAGCATAGATTCCAATATGACCGGGGGCCCAAATTAGGTCACCAGGCTTCGCCTCCGAAGCAGAGACGACCTTGCCGGAAGCTTTCTGTGCACTCGAGTTGCGCGGCAGGTTGACGCCAACCTTGCCGTAGACCCATGAGGTGTAACCGGAGCAGTCCCAGCCACCCTGAGTGGTGCCGCCGTAAACGTATGGAGTGCCAGTCCCCTTCGCCGCCCAAGCGATGACCTGCTCGGCCTTCGAACCGTCGATCGAGCCTGCGCCGGAACCGGAGTCCTTCTTCTCAGCCCTGTCCGACTTGCCTGTATCCGACTTACCTCTGTCGTCAGAACCCGAGGACCCGGTGTTTGTCGAACCTGAGGACTCCGTGTTTGTCGAAGCCGAGGACTTGCTCGAGTCGCTCGAATCATCTTTGGCGGTCTCGACAACCTCCGGCTTCGGCTTCGGCTTGGGCTTGGGCTTGGGCTTGGGGGCAGCCTTGGCGGTGACGGTCTGGACGTCGGCACTGAAGGAGGAGTCCTGCTTCTTGCCATTCTCGGCGGAAGAGTCTTTGTCGCCTACAGCGACGGTCGCCGACTGGTTGTCGAATTCAACCTGAGGCTGAGCCTCCGACTCGGCGGAGACTGCGACGTTGTCATCGGCTCCCTGACCTACTGCCGGAAGAACGGCCGCAGCGAGCAGACCACCGCTGGCAGCAACAACGGCTGCACGACGTCCGAAGACGGCGGAGTTGGCATTCAGGATTTCGGTCAGCTCGGTCAATGGGGTCTTGACCTTGGATTCTGCGGCCCGGCGGCCATGCTGCTTAATTGCCACGTTTCCCTCTCGTCACCTATCGGAAAAATCCCAACCGCCACATTCGGTCCTTGGAGATTTCACATCGAGCGTGGCGTCCGGCTCTCAGTGCGAAGTCGTCACTTTCGTGATCGGCCTTCACAACTGTAACTAATCGGTAACAGATTGTCACGTATTTGTTACACCCCAGGAGTGAGTTTTGATGACAGTGAAGATCCTTGCAGGTCAAAAGGTTATACGTAGATGAAATATTCGTAACATTTGATTGACTCGCGCCGTAGGCAAGGTGCGAACTGCCGCCGCCTGGCGGCAATTGGCAACACCATGTAACAAATCTGTAAACATTGAGGTCACAGACTATCGCGGACCCTCTCCAGGCAGTTGGGCAACCCCAGTGAATACCACCGGGTCAGGACCGGCAAGGGCAATCACTATTCGGCACCGACGATCATCGACATCCGGCGCATGTCCACCACCCGAGAGCCCGGGCCCGCTGACTGAAAAAACCTACGGGCTACAGAATGCTGGACTTTCCGATAAAACGGTCCTATCAACGACCAATCGGGAAGATGTGAAACACCTAGCTGGATCAACCATAAAAGTTGGTGACGATTGGCGTGCCACCATGATCTTAAGAAGACGCCTGGGTGAGATGGAGTTCGTCAACGAACCCAACTACTTGGAGTTCGCCATGTACCGTCCTCACCCCGTCATCTGAGAGGAACCGTGAGTAGTTGACACACTGAAGTCAGTGCATCCGCGGTTGGACGGGTTGTCCAATTTCACGGTTCTGGGCAACGCGGGTGAAGATCTAGCACATGACTTCGCTAGAGCGATCGGATGCCAAAGGATACGTGCCCGATCCCATTGAGCGTCATTTCCATCATCAGAACAGCAGTTCGCCCGCCAAACCCTGCCAGAGGAATCCAGCTGATATCCCGAGCCCCAGGCTGGCTATAGACGCTATCGCGGCGGTAGCCCATGGCCACCTAGCTGACCCTCGCAACGAGGGGAAACCTGGAGAGCCCGAGGTTGGGCGCGCGAAAACAGGTCCGAACCAGCGTAGATAGTAGAAAAGACTGAGCAAACTGTTGATCATCACCAAAAGTGCCAGCCAGCCATGTCCTCCATCCCAGGCGGCGGTGGCAGTGGTGAACTTGCCGACGAACACCGCCAACGGCGGGATACCCACTAGACCGAGCAGCGAGACCAACAACGCCGCGGCCAGCCCGGGACGGGTTCTGGCCAAACCTCTGTATGACGTCAGATCCCGACAGTCAGGAAGTGCCGCGGTCACTGCGAATGCGCCGATGTTGGCGAGAGCATACGCGCCAAGGTAGAACAGCATCGAGGGCAGAGCAAGATCGCTGCGTCCGGCGGCCGCGACGGGCACGAGAAGGAACCCGACCTGGGCCACAGTCGACCAGCCAAGGAGTCGACGTGGATCCCGTTGCCAGTAGGCGGCAAGATTGCCCAGAAACATTGAGGCCGTGGCTAGGATCGCTACGACGATGAGCCACGAGTCATTGCCCACTGACATCGTGCCCACGAACCGGTAGATGGCAACTATTGCACCAATCTTGGGCACCGTGGTGAGAAAGGTCGCTGCGGTCACGCCAGTCCCCTGGGCGGCATCGGGCACCCAGAAATGGAAGGGTACCCCACCGGCTTTGAAGAGCAATCCGGCGAGCACACACAGCACACCGACACCCACTGCGCCGAAGTGTGCCCCGGGTAGGGCCTCAGCGAGGCGAGCATAGTCAGTGCCACCGGTCAGGGCATAGAGCACCGTGACACCGAGCATCAGGATGATCCCAGACAACGCTCCGAGGAAATAGGTCTTCATAGCGGCTTCGGCTCCGGCAGCCCCTCCGGTCAGACCCACAATCGCGTAGAGGGGGATGCTGGCCAGCAGGAATCCGACGATCAGCACCAGAAGATCGGTGGCCCCCGCCAGCACCATCACCCCGGTGGTGGCGAAGAGCAACAATGCGTAGGTATCGGACTCTCTCCGGGAGCCAGCGAGCTCTCCGGAAGCTATGCCCAAGATCAACAAGGTACTTAGAACCGCTATCACACGGGCGGCACCAGTGGCAGTATCCACAGCGAAAGTGCCTGAAAAAGCAGTCTGTGGGGGCCCGGCCATAGCGAGGGCAGCTACGATCGCGGTAACCAACAGGACTAAGGCGGCTGCGGCGCGGCTGATCCATTGTCTGTGACGCGGCAAGAACGATCCGCCCAGCAGGACGGCGAGTCCGCCGACGAAGACGATGATCTCAGGGAGGAGCAGTGCGGGTTGCATCTGCGTCGAGGCGTTCACCGGCTACCTCCCGACCAGGTTGACGAGGGTGGCCGAGGCCGGCTCGATGACTGCCAGCAGTGTCTGAGGCACCACTCCGATGAGCAGTGACAGCGCCAGTAACCCACCGATCGGCCAAAGTTCTCGGCCATGCAGGTCGGCAAATCCTGCCGACTGGCCCTGTGTGGGGCCGGTGAACACTTGTTGCAGTGCCCGGAGGAACAACGCTGCGGTGAGGAGAATCCCGAGCAACGCGATAGCGGTGATCGGCGCGACTGCGATACTGCCAGCGAAGATTTGGAACTCGGCGATGAATCCGGACAGTCCGGGCAGGCCAAGAGAGGCGAACGAAGCGATCGCGAACATTGCGGCGTAGCGAGGTGCGGGGGCTGCAAGACCACCATAGGAGCCCATGTCGTAGGTGCGGGAGCGGGATTGCAACACTCCTGCCAGGAGGAAGAGTGCGGTGGTGATCAGGCCGTGGCTGACCATCTGGACGACCGCGCCGGTGACTGCCACAGAACGAGCTTGGGCGGTGTCATCGATGACGAGACCGACTGCCCCCAGGGCGAGGATGATGTAGCCCATGTGGTTGACCGACGTGTAGGCGATCATGCGTTTGAGGTTGGTTTGGGCTAGTGCCACGAACGCCCCGTACAGGACCGAGACGATACCGATGATGATGATCACCCAGGCCCAGGACCGCCACGCCTCGGGCAGGATCGGCATAGCAATGCGCACAAACCCATATGTGCCCATCTTGAGGAGCACACCGGCCAGCACAGCCGAACCGGTGGTGGGAGCATCGGTGTGGGCTGGGGGTAACCATGTGTGGAAGGGGACGGTGGGTGTCTTCACCGCCAGACCCACAAGAATCGCCGCCAGCACCAGTCCACCGGCCACTGGATTGTTCTCCAGCGGGTGGGCGGCTACAAGCTCGAGAATGTCAAAGGTGTGTGGGTCCGAGAACACGTAGAGGCCGATGAATCCCAGTAGCAGGGCCAGAGAGCCCAGGAACGTGTAGAGGAAGAACTTCAGCGCCGATCGAGCGGCGTTGCCGTGGCCCCACCCTGCGATGACGAAGTACATACCCACGATCGACAGATCGAAGAACACGAAGAACACAATGAGGTCGGCGGAGACGAACACCCCGAGGCTGACGCCTTCAAGGAACAGGAACAGTGCGGTGTGGGCCCTGGGCCGGTCGGAGTTCTTCAGAGCGTAGATGGCAGAGGCGAGGAAGACAACCGCCGTCATAGCCAGCAGTGGCAACGACAACCCGTCGACACCGACGTGGTAGCTGCTGCTGACCCCCGGGATCCACGGCACCTGCTCCTCGTATGCCAACCTGTTGGGCCCCGGGTCCACGTAGCCGGCCCAGAGACCAGTGATGAGTATCAGTTCGGCGGCACTGACGGCCACCCATACCCAGCCTGCTGCTGTGGGCCTGATAGCGGGCACCGCGGCAACGACGGCGGCGACGATCAAGGGCAGGAAAACGATCACACTGAGCATGTTCATCCCATCATGGTGGACAGAAACCAGATCACGGCGCCGATGACTAGCACCGCGATGGTTTGGAGGAAGTAGTGTTGGATGGCCCCGGTCTGTGGGGCCCGGGCCAGCTGTCCCAGGCGGCCAATCCGACCGGCGATGGCAGTAATACCGCGGTCGACCCCGTAGTCGTCAGCCCTGGCGGCAGCCCGCGCCAGCAGGCGAACTGTCCCAGCCAGAGCAGTAACACCGCGGTCGACCCCGTAGTCGTCAGCCCTGGCGGCAGCCAGCGCCAGCAGGCGAACTGTCCCAGCCAGTGCCGTGACGGATCGATCCACGACCCGGTCATCGAAACGCGCCAGGGCGCGTGCCAGGACCAATGAAGGGCCAACGATGACGGCGTGGGCAGTCGCCTCCAGTCCCAACCAGTCCCGAGCCCACCGTGGCTCCGGTGCACGCAACCAGATCGTCAGCACCAACACGACCGCCGCGACCACCGCTGAGACAGTTAGTTCGACAATCGAACCCTCAGCGCCGCCACCCATGGCGTCGGTGAGCACAGCGATCAGCGGCGGAAGGGCGAGCACACCGAGCGTAGCCGCGCCGACGGCGAGCACAACCAGCGGGGCTTGCTCCAAGGCTGTGATGTTGCCGGTTCCATGGGCTCTGGCTTCCGTGGCTGGACCGCGACGCCACATCGTCCAGAGGAACTTACCTGCATAGGCTGCCGACAGGGCACCCGCTATCAGTCCTCCAGCGTAGAGCCAAGGAGAGGTTGCGAGAGCGGCGGTGAGCACGGAGTCTTTCGTCGCCCACAGCGACAATGGAGCAGCCCCGGCCAGGGCCAATGCCCCGATAGTTGCTGCCACACCGACGATCCGCCACCGGCGGGCTGCTCCCCGTAGCTTCTCAAGTTCTTCAGTTCCCAATGCGGACAACCACGCGCCGGCTACCAGGAACAACAGCGCCTTGACCGATGCGTGTGCAACCAGATGAGCGGCTCCACCGCTGACGGCGCCGACCCCGGCGGCAAGCACCACGAACCCCAGTTGAGCGACGGTGGAGGCGGCCAACAGTTGTTTGAAATCCCGTTGCGCCAACGCCACGATCCCCATGACCACTGCAGTGCCCACTCCGACCCAGGCCGCTACCGGCCCGGCCCACCCAGTCGAGGCCAGCAGCGGTTGGATACGTAGCAACAGGTATCCACCCATGGCGACCATCGCTGCCGAGTGCAGCAGTGCACTCACGGGGCTTGGGCCCTTCATCGCCCCTGACAGCCAGAACGAGAACGGTAGCTGTGCGGCCTTGCCCAAGGCCGCGACCAGGATCCCAGCGGCGATGACGTGGAGCCATGGGGCATCAGCCGACGACAGGTCAGACAGGCCCATGCCAGCACCTCCGGCTAAGGCAGCACCGGCAGCGACGTAGAGACCCAGATCTGCAGTACGAGTCGTGATAAAGGCGGTCAGACCCGCGGAAACGCGATCAGAGTCTCGCCACCAGAACCCGATCAAGGCATAAGAGGTCGCCCCCATCAGCTCCCAGGCGAACAACAGCGCCGGGAGGCTAGATGCCGTCGCGGTGAGCAGAGCGGACGCGGAAAAGAGCAACATCAGACCGGAGAAGCGAGACCGAGATTCGCGGATGTTTCCTGCGGAGAACACCAGGACCAGGAACGTCACTGTGGCAATCATCGGCACGATCAATGCTGCAAGAGCGTCGACATGCATTCCGAAGCTGGCGTCGGCGAGGAACGAGTAGGATGCTGCAGGTCGGGTTGCAGCCGTGAAGAACGCCAACGCCGTCGCCAGTCCAGCAGTGATAATGCCGATGGGGACAGCACTGCGCTCGGCTCGGGTCATTGCGAGCACTGCACCCACGACTGCTGGAAGTACGACCATGGCCACGAGCGCGGTTTGGGCCCCGGTCACTGTGACAACTCCTGCGACATGTCGGTCATATCCGTCTGCCGACGGCGGTGTAAGAGTGTGGCCACGGCGAAGCCCATTGCCATTTCCACTGTCATCGCTGCCAGTATCACCAGCAGCAATACCTGTCCCGATGGCTCAGGTGCCAAGAACCACCAGAATCCACCAGCGGCCAGCAGGACCCCGTTGATCATCAGTTCCAGGCCCATCATCACCATCACCACGACCTGCTGAGACAGGGCACCGTAGAGTCCCACTGCGAACAATGCTGCGGCCACCACCAACACGGCTTCGAGAGTCATTGCTCCACACCTCCAGATTGCCCGTCGGGGCCTCGCCCCTGGCGCAGATCATCGCCTAACCGGTCATAGCGGGACCAGCGAGCAGCCAGGACCACTCCGGCGACCATGGTGGCGACCATGACAGCACCCACGACTGCCATGACCAACATCTTGTCGTCCATAATCTCCACACCGAGTGCGTGCGTGAGATCATCAGGCGGCTCACTGCGACGCTGTGGCCACGGGACAAGAAGGGCACCACCTGCCAGCAGCACGAATACGCCGACGGATGACCCTATCGCTGTCTTCTTCCCGTGGGTCATGTCCATCGGCATGAGTGCAGGGTTCATTCCCATGAACATCACCATGTACACAGCCATCACCGCCATCTCCATGACCATCATCAAAATCGTGATCAACCCGAGGTAATTCTGCTGCAGCAGAAGAATCTGCCCACCCACCGCGACGAACGACACCGCCAGCGCATATGTGGCCCGGGCCATGGAATTGACCACGAACACGGCGAGACCAGTCGCCACGGCGATGACAGCCAGGCCCCAGAATGCGATACCGATCAGCATGCTTCAGCCTTTCCCGACAACAACGACAGACACGACAAGATCCTGGACAACGATGGCCGGCAGCAGGATCGTCCACCCGAACGTCATGAAGCGATCGGGACGCATGAGGGGAACCTTGCGGCGCAGCCACACAAGCACGGCTAAGACTGCTGTGGCCTTGACCAGCACCCAGACCCAATCTGGCAGCCAGGGCCCAGCTCCGCCGCCCAGGAATAGCGGCACCGAGAACGCAGCGCCGGCGGCCAAGAACATGTAGCGCCCAGCGTGGAAGACCAAACGGTCGACGGCAGACAACTCGATGCCGGCCCCACCGGCAATGTCGGTGGCCACGGCTGCCGCAAACGGTCCCCACACGGAGAACCCCATCACACCGATCAGGTAGATCAGGAATGCCACCGGCATCCACACCACAAACCACAAGCTGTCCACTTGGGCTGTGGCAACCGCCCCGACACGGAGGCTGCCCGCAGCGATCGCCGGAGCTACCAGAGCAAACATCAACGGCAACTCATAGGCCAGCCCATGAGCCAGGAACCGATACCCTCCGATCAGACTGTGCGTAGAGTTCGCTCCCCACCCCGTCAGCCACACTAGAGCCCAGACTAAGATGTCGATGGCGTTAAACCACACGAGTCCGACTTCGAGATCGGCCAGTGTCCACCGGCCCAAGGGGATGACCGCAACCACCAAGAACGCGCCAATGAACATTCCGACCCCACCAGCTCGCCACAGCAAGGTATCTGCGGCCACAGTGGTTCGTCGGCGTTGGCGCAACAGCCGGGCGAAGCGAGCCGGTACCGTGAACCACCCACCGCCAGCACCGTGTGCGCGAGTCGATAGTCGCGCATCGAGAGCGACGGCGAAGATCGCGAGGCTGCAAAGGAGGGCCCCTGCCACCACTGCCCACAGGGCAGAAACGGTGACCACCGCACTATCGGTCATACTCCACCGCCTGAGAAGCGCAGTGCAGATTCAAACTGGCCACGGCAAGCCGGAGGGTCGCCAGTTCCAGCCCGGTGACCAGATGAGGCAGGCTCCGCCACGAAACTCTGTCGTCGTCCTCCGATGTTGGACCCGCACCGCCGACCTCGTCCCGGACCCGAGTGAGGGTGAGGAGCATTCGATCGTATGCGTCTCCTTCGCAACTGGCTGGCAGGCCGTGCCGTTCCAGATCCGACGGGTCAAGGACGAGAACTCCTCGCAGGGACCAGCGCAGCAGCCATGATCTTCGCACCGCGCGCACCATTCGTTCGAGAACATCACGGGCAGCCGTTTGATCCCCCCGCAACAGACAATCCCTGGCCAGGCGGGCACGAGCAGCTAAGTCATCGGCCCCGGCCAGAGCCAGCAACGCCAAAACGTCGTCACAATACATTGCAGGCCTCAGGCCAGGGCTAGACGCAAGCGACTTGGGCTCGTGCTCGCGACCATCAACGATGGACACTTCAGCGTCGAACACGACATCACCCTGCAGGCTGCAGTTGAGGACCAGTCCAGCTGACCAGTAGGGAAGTACAGGGCCCAGCGGTAGGTGCAAGACATCCATTTCAAGACCGTCCCGATCCTGTCCGCCATGGGCTAACGAAATCCCACCTGGAGCCATGTCCATCCCGGCGTGACTACCGTGGTCCATACCACCGTGACCGCTATGGTCATGGCTGCCGTGATCCATACTGTCGTGATCACCGTGATCCGGTCCGCCGTGGCTCCCGTGGTCCATGTCGCCGTGATCACCGTGATCACCGTGATCACCGTGACTACCTTGATCCGTACCACCGTGACCGCTACGGTCATGGTCGCCGTGGTTCATATCTTCGTGGCCACTATGGTCCATCTCATTATGGCTGCCATGATCCATGCTGTCGTGGTCACCGTGATCCGGTTCGCCGTGATTCCCTTGTTCCATGTCGTCGTGGCCACCATGACCCATGCTGTCGTGTGGAATTTGAGGTTCTTGTGCCCGCTCCCGCGCATCACGTCTGTGAATGGCAGTGTCGACATAGATCGTCGCGGCATCGTCAAGAGCCGAACTGACACTGTTGGAAGAAGTCATGTCGGCACGCACTCGGGGCCCAGGCATCTGCTCCCAGAGCCGGTCGACTATTGATGTCAGCTCCGGCCCGGGTACGCCGCATACTGCGAGAACATCAGCCTCTGCTGGTGCCCATGCGTGCCGCCAGCCTCGCTGTATCATCTGCTGTTCCAGTTCCACTCGCGTCAACCATCGGCCCGGAACCTCGACGATGAGGACTCGGACAGCCCGAACTGCCAGGTCCGCGATGATCTCGGTCATACCCATCGGAACGCGCCTTCCCGCCAGGCCCATGCAACGGCTACCAGGAGCGCTCCTAGAAAGAGGAACATCTCGATCACGGCAGAAATCCCCTTCTCAGCAACGACTACCGCCCACGGGTACATGAACAACATCTCGACATCAAATGCGAGGAAGATGATCGAAGCCAAGTACCAACGCACATGAAATCGAGATAGCGCGTGTTCTTGCGGAAACCATCCTGACTGAGCAGGAAGCACTGTCAACGGTTGAGCCAGTACGCTGACAGCCCGGTGCAACCCATAAACGAGGACTACGACGAATATCGCAACCAGACCCATACCTACGATCCCCGACACGGGCAGTTCTCCTTCCACATTGTTGGGGCACACAATTTTGACGCGGACCACCCGAATGAGGTGAGTTCTCTAGCGTGTCGGAGGTCCTCAGCTGCGCATGAGCCGTCCGATGGCTTCGGAGACTTCGTCAAGTTTCTCCTCGGCCTCAGTTCCACCGCTTTTAGCGGCCACGGCGACGCAGCTGCGCAGGTGGTCATCGAGGAGCCCGCGGGCGACATTGCGCAGTGCTGATTGGATGGCCGAAACCTGGGTAAGGATGTCAATGCAATAGTGCTCCTCATCGACCATGCGCTGGATACCCCGGACTTGCCCTTCGATCCGCGAGAGGCGTCTTTCGTACTGCTTCTTGTCCTGAATGTAACCGTGCTGGTGGCCAGCAGAATGGCACCCGGTGTCCTGGTCGGCAGTTGGTGTGTCAGGTCGATCGCCGTCGGCAACAGCAGGAACATCATTCGGTGTTGTCATGAGTTGCTCCTCGGGTTTCATCAAGTGTCAGTCCAGATTACGCAGTGTGTCAAGCTCCGGGTTTCATAGAGGGTGTTTTTCTTGGTTTCTTAGGCAGCCACGGGTTCGTCGCTGCCGCGTTCAATCCACTCGCGATGAACCTCGAACGGCGGCCGGTATCCAATCGCCGAATG
>NZ_FXZD01000036.1 GCF_900169145.1 Brevibacterium antiquum CNRZ 918
TTGCGGTGGTGATAGTGGTGGGGAAACGCCCGGTTAACCGTTCCGATCCCGGTAGCTAAGCCCATTCGCGCTGATGGTACTGCAACTTGGTGGTTGTGGGAGAGTAAGTGACTGCCGCAATATTCTTAACGAGTTGAGGCCACTCCCTTTTGGGGGTGGCCTCTTCTCGTATGTAGTGGGGGAGGAGTGTTCCTATTGGCCGTGGTGGCGGGTTATAGGCCAAAATGTGTGTATGGGTAGGGCGTGTCTGACCAGCCTGGTGTCACTGATTCACCGTGATCGTCCACCCCACCCTTTCTGGATCCCGTTGCCGTCCTCGATACTGAACGAGGTCCCGTACAACGAAGTCGTCTCACTCCGTCCCGAATCAGGGCGCACGAGTCTGCGTTCAGGCTTCTTCGCCCACGCTGACGGTGTGACGAGCTCCCACGGATCACTCGCAGCTTCTGTCTGTCGGTACAGCAACCAGTCGACTCCCCGACGAGCATGTTCGACCGGCAGTCCCCTGTGATGGCGCAGAAAGTCCTTGATGGCCTTGTTCGGCCCGCCCTCTAACGCGTTCGTTGTCTTCGCGATCACGAGCCCTTCCTCGGCCAGTTCGAGCCAGGTGAAGAGCTGATCGTCACGGATCAGGCCCGCAACGAGTTTCCACGCCCGGCGGGTCCGCAGATGCGTGTACCACCAGTGCTGTCCCGGTCGGACATACGAGGGCCTAGGGGCACCTGATTGAGCCGTGGTGCGGTGTTTGAGGAAGGCCTCCCATTTGGCTTCCCACCCGGCGAACTCGCCCGTCCAGGCGGCTGCCTGCTCGAGGGTGCTGACGTCGGTGAGCATCTTGTAGATCGCGAGGAGTTCCTTGTTCGCCGGCAGGTTCGGTCGTCTGGTGAGGTGCTTATTCGCGGCTTGCCGGATATGGAAGTGACACCGCTGGATGCGGGTGCCTGGCCACAATCGTTTGATCGTCGTTGTCAACGGCCCGTTGCCATCGACGATCGCGGCCACGGGGGCGGGGATGCGTCGAATGAGCGCGGTCCACGACGCGGTCTTTTCCTGGTCGCACCATTGCCAGTCGATGACGTGTTTGCCGGTATGGGCGATGAGGACGCACCAGCCATTGAAATAGGTGCCATCGAGCATGATCTGGTCATGGACCTCGCCGGTGGCAGTGACGGTGGGAATCACGTTCCAGCACCATTGTGTTTGTCGCGTGAAGGTCCGTGTGCTCGTGGCGAACTCGCCCCTGGCGCGGGTGCTAGTCAGCCAAGATATGAAGCTGGTGAACTCGGCCTTCCTGCTGATATCGGTCCGAGATTGGGATGTTGAGGCCCCGCAGTGTTTGCACCGCCATCGGGTCCGGCCGGCAGTGGTCTGACCGTTCTTGACGAGCTTGTTTGCGCATACACCACATCGGGGGTGATTCCGGGGAACTGACACTGAACATGCTTCCAGAGCATGTTCAACCATGTCTTGGCCTACTGCCTACTGGGCAAGAGGCCTATCCTGTACACACAATCTGGCCTATAACCCGTGGTGGCTGGTGGGAGCATTCCTCCCCTTCGACCATTCACAGACGAGTGGGCGGCACAGAACCACCATTGCGGACAGGGAATTGAATCGCTCCGGGGATAATAGAGGCAGGGAGATTGGAAGAAGGAGATTCTCTCATGCCAGTGAAATACACCGATGAGCTCAAAGCTCGTGCCGTCGAGCTCGTCATGCATGCCCAGGCCGATCCT